>DLSM01000006.1:183-251349 GCA_002500135.1 Christensenella sp. UBA7862
AATGAGTGGCTGCTTCTGAGCCAACATCCTGGTTGTTTTAGCAATAAGACATCCTTTACCACTTAACTTACACTTTGGGACCTTAGTTGTAGGTCTGGGCTGTTTCCCTTTTGTCGATGAAACTTAGCTCACACCGACTGACTCCCTACTATCAATACGTTGGTATTCGCAGTTTGATAAGATTCGGTACAGTTTGACCCGCCCTAGTCTATTCAGTGCTCTACCCCCAACTATCTTTACATAGAGGCTAGCCCTAAAGCTATTTCGAGGAGAACCAGCTATCTCCGAGCTCGATTGGAATTTCTCCGCTATCCTCAAGTCATCCCCGTATATTTCAACAGACGTGGGTTCGGTCCTCCACAAGGTTTCACCCCTGCTTCAACCTGCTCAAGGATAGATCGCCCGGTTTCGGGTCTACAGCATGCAACTAAAATCGCCCTATTCAGACTCGCTTTCGCTTCGGCTCCGTGACTTAATCACTTAACCTTGCTACATACCGTAACTCGCCGGCCCGTTCTACAAAAAGTACGAGATCACACTCTTAGTAGTGCTCTCTCTGCTTGTAAGCATACAGTTTCAGTTTCTATTTCACTCCCCTTCCGGGGTTCTTTTCACCTTTCCCTCACGGTACTAATCCACTATCGGTCACTAAGTCGTATTTAGCCTTAGGAGATGGTCCTCCCTCATTCACACCGGATTCCTCGTGTCCTGTGCTACTCTGGATACCTTCGAGTGTTTATTGTTTTCGCTTACGGGACTATCACCCTGTTTCGTCTAACTTTCCAAAAATGTTCAGCTAACAATATTCATGCTCTTATAAGGTCCTAACCCCACTTAAATTTCTTCAAATGGTTTGGGCTCATACCCTTTCGCTCACCACTACTCAGGTAATCGTTTGTTTACTTTCTCTTCCTCCGGGTACTAAGATGTTTCAGTTCTCCGGGTTCCCTTCATAACAGTATGTATTCCTGTTATGATACTAGAGGATTAACTCTAGTGTGTTCCCACATTCGGACACCCACGGATCAAAGTCTATTTGCGACTCCCCGTGGCTTTTCGCAGCTTATCACGTCCTTCATCGGCGCTTAGTGCCAAGGCATCCACTATATGCTCTTTGTAGCTTGATCTATTTGATCAACATCAGTAACTTTATTTCTAAAGTTTTATGATAAAATCGTTTGACAATGTTCTTGTTATATTACTCAGCGTAATTGAATTTACATTCAAATCGGTTTGATTTAAAATTGAAAATACATATTACACACTTCCAACAGAAAAACTTACTTGCTAAAATAAATTTAGCAGATAACTTTTTGTTGAATAAATTTGCGTTTTAACTTCTAACAATATTGTTAAAAAATTAACTCGATATTTGTCTTCTCATATATTTTTAAATATGCAGTTGTGATGGTGCTATTGTCGTGCCGTAGCACGGTCGTGTTCCTTTCGGTGACGACATGGCAAGAATACCATAATGAGTTTATAGTGTCAACAACTTTTTTAAAAAAATTGTCACTTTTTTCGTCTTTTTTGCCCAAAGTTACGAACACTCTGCCGAGTGTTTACATTTTTCGCCCATTTTTGTCCTATTTTTGGTCAAAATTCTTACAAATCACAATATGAAATTTCCTTAAAATTTACCTTATGACTTAAAAAATGTTTTAGCATTTCCCCTGTTCTGATAGAAATCTTTTCAAAGTATCCACCTAAAACTCACCCTATCTTTCCCCTAAGACTTTCTTTTTGACATAAAAAAATCCCACCCGTAAAGAATGAGATTTGTTGTTTAGTCTTCTTCCTCAAGTAAATCATGGGCCACACTGTCGGAAATGAATTTTCTATCGAGGTGTTTTTCAAGGTTCTTTGTTCGCTTTTTAGCAATAACATATTCCGCCACGCCAAAGGCAAGGAAAAAGCCACCTATACAGAACATAGTTATAACGAACCAGTCAAAGTTGTCGTAAGCGGCAATTTTGAGATAGGTGAATGCAAGCGACACAAATACGCAAGCCGTCCTAATATACGAAAGCAGCGACCTTTGGCAAGACATTGCCGTTTGTTTTATCGAAAGTTTTGTCCTTAAGATTTCAAGCGCAGTAATATCCTTTTCCTTTTTAGCCATTTGTTCCTCCACATATATAATGTTCTATACTTTTAAACTTATTATATTATATATATAGCAACTTGCCCTGTCAATTTTTTTGAAGAAAAATTTTCAGAAAATTTTACAATATCCTAGCCTCTTTTATGAAATATTATTGATTTTCTATAGAAGAACTAAGCATATTCATAAAATATTCTATTGGCACATGTAAAAAGCACTCCAAAACATAAATATTTTCTTTCAAAAAAACAAATAATAAAAAACATATAGTTATTTTCCCTATAAGTCAAGAAAAATATAGGGAAAAATAATATTATATGTTGAAAAAGGGAGAAAATTGTAACTTATGGGAAGACGCAAGGCGAGCCAAAATGAAAATTACAATGAGAATAGAGAAAATTTGTCAAGACTCGTTGGCGAAAACTTGAAACTCGCCCGGCTTGCCAAAGGCATGACTCAGCGTGAAGTGGCAACTGAACTTAATAAATATCAATCAGATTATAGCAATTATGAAACGGGGTCAATTCAACTTGATTATGAAAAGATTGTCTATCTTTGCAAACGGCTTGACATAACTCCCAACGATTTATTTGGGTTCAAATATTAAAAAACATAAAAAATATTGGATTGAGGGGGCAAAATCTCTCAAAAGTTATTTTCAAATCTAAAATTATGTGCTAAAATATTTAGGACAACATTTTTTTGTTGTTTAATAAGGCTTAAAATTAAAAGAGGCAAATATGAAACTACTTGAAATTAAAAAATTGCACACTGAAACAAAAGAATACAGTGGCAAAGTCATTAAAGTTGGTGGCTGGGTTAGAAGCGTGAGAGATAGCAAAAACTTTGGGTTTATTGACCTAAATGACGGCACAAGTTTTAAAGGCGTACAAATTGTTATTACTCCAGAGAAAATTGAAAACTATGCAGAAGTTGCAAAACTTAATGCTGGGTCTAGCATAATTTGCACTGGAACTTTGGTCGAAACCCCAAACAACAAGCAAGCGTTTGAAATTCAAGCGGACAGCGTAACAGTTGTTTGCAAAACAGACACAGATTATCCACTTCAAAAGAAAGGTCACTCTATGGAATTTTTGAGAGAGCAAGCCTATCTTAGACCAAGGACAAATTTGTTTAACGCAGTGTTTAGAGTTAGAAGTGAAAGTTCTTTTGCATTACATGAATTTTTCCACAAAGAAGGGTTTGTGTATGTGCATGCCCCAATTTTGACATCTTCCGACTGCGAAGGTGCGGGCGAGTTATTTAGAGTTAGCACACAAGACATTTATGCGGGCAAAAAACTTGACCCAAAAGACGAACTCTTTGGCAAAAAGGTATTCCTTTCCCCATCGTGCCAACTTGAAGGTGAAGCCTTTGCACTCTCTATGGGAAAGATTTATACATTTGGGCCATCGTTCAGAGCGGAAAACAGCAACACTGTAAAACACGTCAACGAATTTTGGCACATTGAACCAGAAATTGCTTTTTATGAACTTTTTGACGACATGGACCTTATGGAAAAAATGATAAAATATGTTATCAATCACTTATTCACCCGTTGCCATGATGAACTTGAATTCTTTGACAAATTTGTGGAAAAAGGACTGCTTGAGAAACTGCACAATGTGGCAGACAGTGAGTTCGCAAGAGTGACTTACACAGAAGCAATAGAACTTCTTTCCAAAAACAACAAGAACTTTGAATTCCCTGTTAAGTGGGGCGATGACATTCAAACAGAACACGAAAAATATCTTACACAAGAAATTTACGGCAGACCAGTTTTTGTTTATAACTATCCAAAAGAAATTAAAGCATTCTATATGAAGTTAAATGATGACAACAAAACTGTAAAAGCAACGGACCTACTTGTGCCTGGAATTGGAGAACTTTGTGGAGCAAGCGAAAGAGAAGAAAGATATGATGTTTTGCTTGAAAGAATACATGAACTTGGGCTTAATGAAAAAGACTATTGGTGGTATCTCAACCTTCGCAAATTTGGCAGCGTAAAGCACAGTGGCTTCGGCATGGGCTTTGACCGATTTGTCATGTATGTCACCGGCATGCAAAACATTCGTGACGTTCTTCCATTCCCAAGAACTCCAAAGAACTGCGAGTTTTAAAAGTAAATTACCTTTCTAAAGGATATAAGATATGACAGAACAAAATCTTACACCTCAAAAACCATCTGAAAACAGTTCATTTCAAGAGATTAAGCAACACTTTGTGGATAAAAATGAACAAGAATATAATCTATGGATGAGTGAAATTTCGCCCTATCTAGATTATTTAAAACCACATTTAAAATCATATCTTGACGCAAAATATAATGGAAATATTGAAACAAAACCTCAATTCTTTGAAACAGATGAAAAAATAATAACACAAGTTATTGATAACTTCGCTGAAGAAACAATTACAAATGAGGACTTAAGAAAAACATATTTAAATAATTTCCATTCCAAAAACCCGAATGTTATCACAGTTTTACAAGTAAATCTTCCAAGCGAAAACATAGACGAAAATCAATGGAAAAACACTTCTGTCGGCAATATAGGAAGAATTTTCCCAGAGGACATTGATAATAATCTGTTAAAAAATGAAGATATTGGCAAAGTTCTTATTAAAATCCGATTGGGGACTGAACAACCAAATGGAAAAATTAAAGCATGTATTGGCGACATATCTGCATATGTTCACGAAGTTGCACACTCTACTTCCGAAAGATATACATCAAAAGAACCAATGGGAATGAAATCAGGCAATATGCCCGAAGTTGAAGCAATATGTATGGAAAATCTTTTTCAAAATTATTTGGAAAAGAATGCTACCGAACTGTCTAGCCAATTTTACAAAGATGGACTTATTCCAAGCGAAAACCCAAACCACATAATAAATATGATTAAAAGTTATAGGGCTTACAGAGATAAAGGGCTTGATGAGATGATAGAAAAAATACAAACAGAAGCCTATAATTCTAAAAAACCATTTGCAAAACAAAAAATGTTCAGATATGTTGTTGCAGAAATCTATGGTTATTTGCTTGAAGATGAGTATAATAAAAATCCAGAAAAGACTATTGACCAATATGCAGAATTTCTAAAAAACAATTCAACATTGTCTATTGACGATTGCTCAAAAGTTCTCTTTGGAAACGATAATATGACAAAAGAAAAAGTATTAAATAAATTCGTGACAACTCTTGATAATAGAACACAAAAACTCCTTCAAATGCAAGAAGAACAAAGCATGTAAAGTAAACATTGAAAGTTAAGTTAAATTCATATTAAAAAAAAGAACTTTATCGCTTAAGATAGAGTTCTTTTTTTTGTTAATCAATTTTTATCAAGAGATTTTTATTCGCCTTTTATGAATGTGGCACCACTGCCTCAATTTCTGTAAGTTTGGCTTGTATGTCTGTCATAAGGTCGGCATAGTAAGTGTCGCCGGTGTAGGTTTCTTGTGGGGTGTCTGTTGCATGAGAGTTGAAGGCATATTTTTCATTGTTTAGAATTTCGTCAACTCGTGCAGAGCCACCTTTTCCTTCTGGGTCAGAAGATGTTGGAAGTTTTTCTTCTGCCACTGTTTTCATTTTGTCAAAAGCAATGCTTGCGATGTCTTTTGCAATCTTTTCGTCCGCCACCCATTGCATTGAGGCGATGTCGTCAAGTTTTTGTCCAACGGACACTGCGTTCGCTTTAAATTCATCATATGTTGAAACAGTTTGCAAGTCGTCAAGTTTGTTTTTGAGAGATATAACTTCTGCGAACATCTTTTCATATTTGCCCGTTTCGGCGCCATCCACCACTTCAAGGGCTTTTGCTTTGACCTTTGAAGCGATGTCTTTATATTCAGAGTCTGCTGCGATATATGTCTTCATTTTTTGATTGAAGAAGTAGTCAAGTACTTTTTTGATTATGACTTTGTCAAAGAGTTTGCTTCCGTCTGCTTCAGCGGCGTCAAGTTTTCCGCCAAGCCTATCAACGTCAACCGTTTGATTATTCATTTCTGTAAGCAAGGTGTCCATATGCTTAAATTCCATTTCATAATCTACAATATTTGCTGCGTTGTTTCCTATTGTCTTGACAATGGCTTTTAATTCGTCACCCATATCGTTGTAAGTTGCAAGCTGTTTGTCAATAACAATCTTAATAACTTCAGCAATAACATCTCTTGTCAAAATGACACTGGCTGTTTGTGGATTTGAAGTTATTTGATTAAATAATTCGCCAGCAATAATTGCGTCTGGGTCGTCAGAGGTCTTTCTTACAATCTTAATTGGATTTTGCTCTGCCAGTTCCTTAATTTGCGCCATATATCCAAATTCTCTTTCATAAGACAATATTTCAACTTTTTGCGAGCCGTCTGTTGGTTTAAGTTTGTTCTTAATAAGAGTTTTTGCAGAAGCATAGTCGTCTGGGACATTTTCGTTTACATAATACACAACAATATCACTCAAAATGCTTGGCACAAGGACAGAATTTTCTTTTATTCCGTCAATAGTTTTGCCAATTTGGACAAGAGGTTTTGAAGTGTCTTTTGCAACGTCAACAAGTTTTGCCATGTTCACAAACTCTGTTTCATATGACACAATTTGTTCCATATTTGCACAAAGTCCTGCATATTCGGTGTTCCCAACAACAATGTTTTTCAAGCCGTCTTCAAGGTCTTTTGAAGTGTCTTTTACATAGTATTTCAAGAATTTTTGCAACACTTCATTTGTTAAAAGTTTGCTTTCGGTTGTTGTTTCAGATTCAAGATTGTCTGTTTTCTTGCCACTTAAAAGGTCAAACTGCCTGCCTATTGCACCAAATTTCACTTGCTCAGCGGTGAGTTCTGGGGTGGCAGCCCAAGAAGACTTGTTTACTGTGTCCATAAGGTTTGTAAGGTTCAAAATTTCTTTTTCATATGAAGTTACATTTGAAACGTTATTTTTTATTGCGTTTATGAGTTCAAGTTTTTCATCATCGCCACCCACGAAGTCTGTTGCTTCTCTGTCGATATAATAGCAGACAACTGCTCTAACTTCCACTGGGGTAAATATTTCACTGCCCGAGATGTCGTCAAGAAGTTCTCCCATTTTCACAAGGTCGCTCGTTCCAAAGTCTGCAACAAACAATGTTTTAAGTTTGCCGAGTTCTGCTTCCCAACTTGTGACATTGCTTTCGCCGTCAAGATAAATGTTGTTAAGCACGCTTTCTTTGACTGTAAGTCTTGTAGCGCTGTTCACTTCAACTGCCATGATTTTGTCAATTTCAGTTTCCGCTTCGCCTTCTTTTGCCAAAAGATTTTTCTCCAAGAAGTTGTTTATCAAGGCACGAAGGACTTTATTTTCAACAAAGAGATGTGTATTTTTCTCGCCGTCAGCAGTTTTCATCGCTTCGTCAATGGCAAGACCTAAGTTCTCAAAAGACTTGTTTTCTGGGTCGGAAAGGGCTGTTTTGTCAAAGTTTGACAATGTTCCCATTGCTTTTCTTAAAACTCTTAATGAATATTTAAACTCATTCCCCCAGTTTTTGATTTCGCTTCTTCCGTTTGTCTTTTCGCCCGCCCAAATTTGCCCTAAGATATAGTCTTTAAGCGTCACATCTTGTTGTGTCTCGTCAACGAGTTTTGTATCAACAACAAGGTTAAGGTAATCTTTGGTTGTTGTGTCAGTTAAGTCGTCAATCAAGTTTTTAAGCGTTTCTTTAATATTATAATTTGTGATAAGCACAGATTTTCCAGCGATTGCTTTTTGAATAGCGTTTCCAATGCGTTCTGCTGGGTCGTTTTCTTTTTCAACATAGTCTGCACTTAAAATCTTGTCAAATGCAAAGTCTGTTTCTTCATTTTTAATTTGCATAACGGTGTTTATAACTGGAGCGACTGAACGAAGTTCTGCTTCCCAGCCACGAGTGACTGTTATGTCATAAAGTGAATTTAAGATTGCAGAATATTTGCTCTCCTCGTTCTCTGTTCCGCCCAACATTTCGTTTGCTTTTGACTTTAGATAATCAAGCAAACCGTTGTAACTGCTTTCAGATAACAGTCCGCTTCTTGCCACATCAACCACTTTGCCAAGTGAGCCATAGGCATCGCAAGCATCGTCTTCGTTTGCAAAATATCCGTCAGTTTTCTTATCTTCAAGTTTAAGATAGGTTATGAAGTTTTCCAAAATGTCTTTTAAATTTTGGCTCAAAGAGTTTTCTGTAATTTCTGCTTTTTGATAACCGCTTATTCCCGTTCCTTCAAACACTTTTTCAACAGCGGAATCAACAAGAGTTGGATATTCGCTTGAAAGGAGTGTCACTTTGAAAAGATTGTCAACAAATGCGGAACTGAATGTTTTTGCATTAACGTTATTTTGAACAAGAATTCTGACCATTTCGCTGGTTGAAGACGCTTCGCCTTTTATAATCGGCACCATAAGTCCGTTGTCGTTGAACAAAGTTGCAATGTCAATAATGGCGTCAATTTGGTTCATAAACATATCAACTTTTATTGGGTTATCAAGAGTAGAATTCTTGTAGGCAGTTTTGAAGAGTTCTGCATAGTCTTGCCCATCAATTACAATCTTCAAGTCTTCGTTTTCTGCAAAGAATTTGTCCATAAAATATGGCAAAAGGTCATCGCCCAACGTGTCAACAAGTTTGCTGCCCTTAAGTCCAAACAAAATGTCTTTTACATTGCTCAAGGCGTCTGCAACAGATTCCTTTGTGCAGTTGTCTTTGTTGTCTAGGAAGTTTGAGAGGGCTGTATATTTGTTGTAAAGATAAATTCCGTTATCCACTTCGCTTGCAAGATAAATTTTTTCGCCACCGACATTTACAGTTGCCAGCCCGTCAAAGACAAGATTTGAGAAGAAACCTATTCCAGTGTATTTTGCCACTTTGGAAGCGATAGAATTTTCATAACTATTAAGATATTGCTGTGTTTCTTCGTCAATGACTGTTGGAAGATATGGAACTTCTTCGCCCGCTTCATTTTGCGTTACAAGGTTGGCGTTTGCCTTTTGATAAATTGCGTTAAGCCCCACAATTGGGCTTAGGGTTGCTACGCAGATAACAAAGCCCATAACAATACCCACAAGCATGCCACCAAATCTATTTTTGCCGCTTATTTCAAGGTCTGAAGGCATGTCGTCTTCGTCAACTGGGACCCCACGTTTTTTAAGGTTTTTAATTTTTCTTTTATATGCTTTAAGTTCTCTCTTTTTCTTGTCGAAGCATTTTGAAGCAATTATTGCCCAAATTGGATAAAGCAATATTTTAAGAACCCAGAAGCCTAGGACAAACACAAGGACGTTTAAAATCATAGTTGGGAAGTTTTCGGCAAATGTTCTTACCGCTTCGCTTTGGGATATCGCTTCGTCAAGATTGAGGCTGTTAAGAATGTTTACGCCGATGTCACTAAGTTTGCTTACTGGACCGTTTATATCAAGACCCAAGGAAGAAATGTCAATGCTATTTAGCCACGAGGAAATTACGGGCGTCAAAAACCACAGAATAACTCCCGTCACAAGAAGCCAAACAAGCCTAAAGGCGGACTTGCTTGCTCCACGTTTTAGTCCAAACAAAATGGACATCAACATGATAATGCAAATCAATGCCAAGATTATATATCCGATAACAGAACTGCTCATAGTTAACTCCTATATAATTATTTTTAAATTATACAACAATAATATACGACAAAATGTAAAAAGTTCAAAATGATTTTGTTTTGTTTGCGACAATTTTTGCCAACTTTTCATAAAAGAATAAGAGGTTTATATGAAAATTTGTGTTTATGCCATATGCAAAAACGAAGAAAAGTTTGCAAAACGCTGGTTGGAAAGCATGGGCGAGGCAGACGAAATTTATGTTTTAGACACGGGAAGCAGTGACAAAAGTGTTGAATTGCTAAAAAGTCTTGGGGCAAAAGTTACAGTCCAAGTAGTTTCCCCATGGCGATTTGATGTCGCAAGAAACATAAGCCTATCCCTTGTGCCAGACGACTGCGACATTTGTGTTTGCACCGACCTTGACGAAGTTTTTGAAAAAGGGTGGCGGGAAAAACTTGAAAACGCCTGGCAAAAGAACATTCACCGCCAAGCCACATATACTTATGTTTGGAATGTTCTTGAAAATGGCACAGACGGAACAACTTTTCTGTATCAAAAAATTCACGCACGACATGGCTTTGAATGGATTTATCCCGTGCATGAAGTTTTATCCGCAACGCCAGCAGTGACTGCCTACGAAACATGCCACTGCGAAAACATTGTTCTTAGGCATTATCCCGACAGCACAAAAAGCAGAGGACAATATTTGGAACTGCTTAAACTCAGCGTTTCCGAACACCCCGAGAGCGACCGCAACACACATTATTTGGCAAGAGAATTTATGTTTGCTGGCGACTACACCTCTGCCATAAAATACTTTAAAAGACATTTAAAACTTCCCACAGCAACTTGGAATGAAGAACGAAGTGCAAGTTTAAGATACATTGGCGACTGTTATTATTATCAGAACAAACTTCCGCTTGCGAAAAAGTTTTATGAAAAGTCAATTTGCGAATGTCCCGAAACACGAGAAGGATATTTTGCCCTAGCAAAACTTTTATATTTTCAAAAGAAGTATTTTGACTGTTTCACAATTCTAAAAGCCATGCTTGAAATTAAGACCAGAAACTTAACTTACATTTCTTCGCCTGAGTGCTGGGGGGACACTCCATACGATTTGTTATCCCTTTGCTCGCACTTTTTGGGCATGAAAAAAGAGGCATATAACTACTGCCTCTTAGCATTATCCAAAAATCCGCAAGACAAACGACTTAAAGATAATTTGCAATATTTTAAAACTCACCTTTAAAAGGCTCTAGTTTTCTATTTGCCATAATTTTTCTAACTCTGCTTGCATTTGAAAAGGTCAGCCACGAGCCACAAACTGCCACGGTATCTCCGCCAAACCAAGCATAAGTAGAACGTAAAGTTGAAACGGAATCTGAAAGTTGCAAGAACATAACTCTGTAAGTCACATCAAAAATTACAAAGCAACTTACAAAAATTGCAGTTATAAGTGACAATATCCATAACGCCTTATAAATGTTTGACTTTCTTTCTGGGAACATATTGTGTCTTCCCTTTGCCACGCAGAACAAGCAAAATGTTGCAACAACAAGCCCCACCAAAATGGCAACTGAAACATATTTTGCATAAGTGAGCATAAGAAGTCTGATGCCTATTGGCTCTTGATAATTCATATTTATATCAATGATAAGCCTAAGAATTTCTGAATAGACAATTTGATGAATAAGCGCAAAAAGAACGACAGCCGAAACACACATCAAAAGCAAGCAGAATTTATATCCCGACTCCAGTCTTTCCGAAACTTCTATCCTTTCATAAAACATTTTGTTCACTTCGTCTGCCGAAAGTTCATTTTCTTTAACTTCTTCCATTTTTTCTCCTAACCAAACAAAATAAATTCTAGCCTTTTTATCAAGTTTTATCAAGCAAATTCGCCATAATCGTTGAAAATATAACACAAATTCATATAAAAACTAGGCATTTTTATGCAAAAAACATGCAAAAATTAAGCATTTTTTTCAAAATATGCTAAGTTTTTTATATCAAAAGAAGCGAATTTTGGGGCGTCATGATCGTGAAACCACTCTGTCCCCTCAAAATTATCTGTTCCAGTTATAACATTGACTGGGGCTTTAAAGTATGTGGCTTCGCACTCTGCGAGAAGAGTTCCTTCTTCGTCTTCAACAAAGCCTTTTGCAATGAAAATTCTCGAAGTGTCACGAGTTATTTTTCCAACACAAAAAATCTTCTTCCCAAGAGGCACTGGCTTTCTATATTTTATTTTAAGGTCACCCGTCACCCCCCAAACATTTGGGTTTGCAATTTGAACAGCACGCCCAACAGTTTCGTCAAGCAATGCACAAATAACTCCGCCATGCATTCTATTAGGATAGCTTTGGTGTTCATTTCGCCCTGTACAGACGGCAACAATATAGTCCCCCTCTGTTTCATAAAAATGTGCTTGAAGCCCCAGAGTGTTACTTAGCCCGCACACGATACAACTGTTTGAATTGTTTTGAATTTTTGTCACTTTAAGTTCCATTATCTTTTCTCCATTTTTTCTTTTATATTTTATACTTTCCGCTTATATTCATAAATTTAGCAAATATTTATCAGTTTAAGTTTGCAAACCATATTTCAGTCATAAATATTTTACATCTTTCGCTCATAATCGGCAATTTAGCGAATATAGATTATTTTTTTATTCAACATAACCTTTTATTGTTATTTAGAAAAATCTCCATATTTTACTTAAAATTTCAACTTTCTTGTCCTTTCAGTCGATATTGTCTTTTTTATTATCCAACTTGTTTTCAAGGACAGTTTTATTTTCGAGATTATTTGTCTTATTGTTATCAAAGACAGTTTCAAATGATTTAAGTTTTGTTTTCCGCATAATTTTGCCCATTAAATTGCCCGAATGTTGTGGGGTAATTTTGTATGCAAAGTTTAAAAGTTTTGCGTCAAAGCCTAATATAACTCTGGCTTTTCTTTTTTTCATTGCTTTTACAATCTTCCTTGCCATTTTGTCTGCTGGCATGCTGATTTTATCAACAACAGATTTATCTTGAACACAAATTGTGTCACGAGAATTATCTTTTGAAGAAAATAAGTTTGTTTTTGCAAAGCCCGGCATTATTGTCGCCACATAAACTTTCCCCTTAAGTTCGCTGTGTAAAATTTCACTAAACAACCTAAGCGCAGCCTTGCTTGCCGAATAGACCGCTGTCCCTGGAATAATTCCGAGGCTTGCAGCGCTTGAAATGTTGACAACTGCTGGGGTTTTTGACTGTATTAGAAGTGGCAGCAATATTCTCGTTGCATAGGTTGCTGAAAAAAAATTTGTTGCAAAAACTCGTTCATACAATTCGCTTGTTGTGTTTGAAAAGCGTTCAAAAGGCGGCATTGTGCCTGCACAATTTATTAAAATATCAATTTTTATCTCGTTTTTTATAACAAAGTCCTTAAAGTCACACCAATTCTGTTCCTTTGACACGTCCATTGGATATGCCACAAATTCCCCGCCAAGAGTTTCAACCTTTTCTTGTGTTTCATGCAATTTTTCAACATTCCTTGCAAGTCCTACAATTTTGCAGCGATACTTTTGTGCCAAAATATAACACATCTCTCGTCCCAAACCGCTTGACGCTCCAGATATTACAACAGTTTTATCAAAAAGCCAGTTCATATTCCCTCCAACAGATAAATTTTAGCAGAAAATAAGATTTTTAACAATCATTTTAGGCTTCCATTTAAAATTCAAAATTGAAAAGCGCTAATATAATTACATATTTTAGTTATTTATTTGTGTATTTTGACTATTGACAATGGGGGTTTTGTGGGGTATCATAAACACATAAAAATGAGGTGAAAAATGGGCAGACAGCATAACAAAAGCAGACACTATAAAAATTTCAACAGCAAAATGCGTCAATGGGAACTTTCTGCAAAAGAAAACCAAGAAAAGGAAATAAATTCTCAAGAACTCCGTTTGAACAATGACTCATTTGATATGCGAGCAGCAAGAAGAAAAAAATATAGCATTACAAGCAGTGTTTTTACAAAAGATGGTAAATTGAGCGATAAATTGCAGTGTGACCCATGCGCCTACACAGATATAAATAATACACTGGGCGATGACATTTTCTTTGAAAGTATAATTGATAGATATAACAAAATCCTAAATTCTGAAAATTTATACAAAGTTCGTCCTCTTATTGATATTCACCCAGGCGGCTTTGGCAAAAACAACGCCGAAACACTGATTTGGCAAAATCGTGCATTAAAATTGCTTTCAATGAAGAAATATTTTGACAAAGTTGTTGATTTGGCAAATGAAGCAATCAAAAATAAATTCGGAGAAAATGCAATAACCGAGTATGGTATTTCGGGAAATCTTAGACAAAACTCAATGCCGGAAATCAACACATCTGAACTGAGCGAGCAATATCTTTTTATGCATGACAATAGTTTTCTTAAAGCGATTACGCACGCTCCAAAAATTCCTGTTGAAAACTGGAAAATTATTGAAGATAACGATGAATACAGAAAGATATCTCAAAGATGTATTATGAATATTGACGGACAAATTCTTCTTGGGGCGTCAACCGCAACAGTTTTTAAGACTGAAAGTGACAAAGGCAACAGTATTCAATTTGATGTTTTCTATCGTGGGCTTGCAGAGGGTCAATTTAGGGTGGAGCGTTGGGACTATCTTCCACGTGGGACACATTACAACATCTTCCTTCCCGCAAAGTCTGTGGCATTTATAAAAGGCATTGTAATGGACAACACAAAATACAGCCACATACACAGAAGAACGTTAAGGCAACGAGTGATATTTGGCTCAAAGCAATCATGCGATGTTATCCCTGTTCCGATAAACAACGAGTCATATGAACTGGAAAGAAAATTTAATAGTTTTGATGACATGTGCAACTGCTTTATGGATAACTACAACATTTCAAGCAAAACGCTGGATAAAGACCTTATTGCGACAATTCCACTAAAAGAACTGGGGTTATCACTTTGTCCAAGGTTCAATTCCAAAACACGAAGGGCGGCAGAAGATGGCTCACTTTCTGTAGAATGTGCTGAATACTTTGACCCAGTGACAATTCGATGTGCTGGAAGATTTGACATAGATAGAGATACTACTCAAATTGAAGAAGATTGGTCACCAATGCAAGAGGATAGTCAGCAGTTCTTAAGATTTGACGGATTGAGAGATTCAAGTAGTGAATGGTTGGCACGAAGGCTCTGGAAGAAACGTAGAGAACTGGGCGACATGGCAAGTGAAATTCCAAATAGCTTTGAAAGATAAGAGGGGTGAGAAAAATGGAAAGATATAGTAGA
The DNA here is from genome assembly GCA_002500135.1 of Christensenella sp. UBA7862. Classification (GTDB taxonomy): domain Bacteria; phylum Bacillota; class Clostridia; order Christensenellales; family UBA1242; genus UBA7862. Next base: position 15,192 of record DLSM01000006.1, read on the forward strand.
TTTAATAGAATAGCGAATAAATTTAAAAAATTTGATGAGGAAAAATTCCTTGCAAAGGAACAAGAGCAAACAAATTTTAACGAGGATAGATTTCTTTCTAAAGATACAGAAGACAACAAGACAAGATTTAATGAAGAAAGATTTCTCACAAGAGGAGAATATACTCCTAGATTTAATGAGGAAAAATTTTTAGCTAAGAGAGATGAGGTAGAGGAAAAAGAATCAGACTTTGACGAAGAGGGCTTCCTTGCAAAAGAAGAAACCGATGAAGACAAAGGGATATTCTTTGACGAAGAAAAGTTTCTCTTTGACTTCCGTTATAAGCAAAGAAAAAATCATTTGATGAAAATTCGCCAAGCAAACAATAATTTTCAAGAAAACAATAGTTATCAAGCGGATAAGAACTATCAAGGCGAGAAATTTACTCGACAAGATTTAGCCAAAGAAATGCCTTTGACTGAAAACACACAACAAGACTTGGTGGAAGAAGAGCCTATTGAGGAAGACAAGCAACAATCAAAGATAAAAAGAATCAAAGTCGTTTTGAAAGAAAGTGTTGATGAAAATAACGAAGCGGCACAAGATGTGGAATACAAAAGACCTGAAATCAAGGTCAGATTTACACCAGAAACATATCGCTCTCATTTGAAAGTTTCAGACGCAGAGTTCTTTCAAAGTGTATTAAACAAGTATTCTGATATTTTAAGAACTGACGGGAAATATAGAATTGAACCATTTTTGAAAGTGAAAGGATCAAATGTGGAAAACGCTGCTTGGCAAAACAGAACTAATCAAATTATCACCTCTGGGGTGTGCTTCGGCAATCTTTGCAAACTGGCGCAAGATGTAATTTGTGAACGTTTTGGTAAAGACGCTTTAACAGATTATGGAATTTCTGGCGACCTGTTCATTGGTTCCCTTCCAAGTGCAAGAAATGTTTTGGCGAAAGAAAATTATCTCTTTATGCACAACAATGTTTTCCTTGACGCTATGATAAAAGCACCAAAACTCCCTATTGAATCTTGGCAAGAAAGCGAAGCTACCTATAGTGGCACTAAGTTTTATTCACAAAGATGTATTATGAATGTTGACGGACAGATTATTCTTTGCCAAAACAGCGTATTTCCAAAAGAAGTCTGCGACAAGACCCAAGGTGAAATAAGATTTGATGTTTTCTTTAGGGGCAACAAACGAGGTGACATCAGAATTGAAAAATGGGACTTTGAACCAAATTATCAAGAAGTAAATAGATATATTGACTCTGAAATGGTGTATTTCATTCAAGAAGGAATTGTGCCAGAAAACACTAGATACAGTCACGTTCACAAGAGGACAGTTAGACAGAGAATGGTCAATGGCTCGGGTTTCTTCGGCGACATTGCCCCAACACCTATCAACAAAAACCCAACGCTACTTGAAAGAAGATACAAGACTTTTAATGACATGCTAAACAATTATTTGGACGAGCATAATGTTTCAAATCATATTTTGGATCAAGGAATGGTCGACAAATTGCCTCTTAAAGAACTTGGACTTCTATACTGTCCACAATACAGTTCTGTGCTTAGAAAAGTTGTAAGCAGTTCAAGGCATCCTGAAGAAAATTCTTGTTATTTTGAACCTTACAGCGGCGACCTTGAGCAAAAGAGATTTGATATTTATGAGGACAGTTATATGATTGAGGAAGACTGGTCACCTATGCAGGAAGATAGTCAACAGACACTCAAATTTACGGGACTTAAAGACAAAGAAAGCAGATTCCTTGGCAGACAACTTTGGGAACAACGTTTGAAAAATCACGATCTTTCAACAGAAATTCCTGGCATGGGACGTGCAAGATAAAAAATATCCCCACCGAAATGGTGGAGATATTTTTTTAGTTTTCTTTCATATAATAACTTCCGCTGTGTTGAGTTGCTGGAAAGCGTTGACCTTTTTCAAGATAGCAACAACCTCCGTTTCTGCCTTGTTCGTCAAAAGCACAATAGTTTCCGCTTTCTGGGGCAACTTCCCCTGGTCTGTAAGATTTACTCATGTTACACCTCCTGAAAATAGTTTTTGCATAAATTCCAGCGATATGCAGAAAATTATTTGGTGAAAAGTTACAAAAAATGTTACAATTATACGAATTTTGTTGAAAATGTGACGAAAAATTGCAATTTTTTATGTAAATTGATATTTAAAATGAGATTTAGTAACAGATAAGCTAAAAGTCACAAAAACAAAACGGATAAAAGGAATGGGAAAATGTCGGATAAAATATGTTTTGATGATGAAAAATATCTTGCTTTGCAAAGCAAACTGATAAGAGAACGAATGAAACAGTTTGACAACAAACTATACATGGAATTTGGCGGAAAGTTGTTTGACGATATGCACGCTTCAAGAGTTCTGCCTGGGTTTGACCCAAACATTCAAATTAAACTTTTGGACAACTTTAAAAAAGAAAGTGAAATAATTTTTGTTATCAATGCAAACGACATTGAAAAAAATAAAATTCGTGCAGACAATGGCATAACTTATGACATGGAAGTGTTAAGACTAGCGGACATTTTTCGCAAGCGTGGGCTTGTTGTAAGTGCTTTTGTAATAACACTTTTTGCAGACCAGCCAAATGCTGTGGTGTTTAAAAACAAACTTGAGAGTTTGGGAGAGAGAGTGTATATTCACTATCCAACAAAGGGTTATCCAGCAGATGTGGAAACGATTGTCAGCGATGAGGGTTATGGCAAAAATCCATACATTGAAACATCAAAACCACTTGTCGTCATCACTGCACCTGGCCCTGGAAGCGGAAAACTCGCAACGTGTCTTAGTCAACTTTATCACGAATACAAGCGTGGAGTTAAGGCGGGATATGCAAAGTTTGAGAAATTTCCCGTTTGGAATTTGCCACTTAAGCACCCAGTTAACCTAGCATATGAAGCGGCAACGGCAGACCTTAAAGACGTAAATCAAATTGACTATTATCACCTTGAAAACTATGGCAAAGTGGCAGTTAGTTATAATAGGGACCTTGAAGCCTTCCCCGTTCTTAGAAACATTATAAGAAAAATTGCAGGAAAAGATATATATTTGTCCCCAACGGACATGGGCATAAACACCATTGCGGAATGTATTTTTGATGACAACGTTGCAAGAGAAAGTGCAAAGCAAGAAATAATAAGAAGATACTTAAAGGCACTTGTTGACATAAAGCAAAATGGCACATCAAAGAATGTTGCAGAACGAATTAAACTTTTGATGAACGAGCTGGGGCTTAGTGTTTATGACAGAAAATGTGTAAAGCCAGCAGAAGAAAAAGAAGCAACCTCTCATCAGCCAAGTGTTGCCATTGAACTTAATGACGGGCGGATTGTTGTTGGGCGAAGAACAATGCTTCTTAGTGCCAGTGCGAGTGTGGTGCTTAATGCACTTAAAGTATTGTCAGGAATTGAAGACAAGTTTGAACTCATATCCGCTCAAGTTTTGGAGCCAATATTGAACTTGAAAAAAGATGTGCTTCATTCGGAAAATACAACACTTTCATTAAATGATGTTTTGACCGCTCTATACATCTCTGCAAATTTAAACCCAAGTGCAAAAGTCGCTTGTGGATACATTCACAACTTAAAACACGCACAGGCACATTCAACACATATTTTAAGCAGAGCAGACGAAGATTGCCTAAAAAGATTGGGGCTTAATGTTTCATGTGGGGATAAATTCTCTACTAGCAATCTTATTGAAGTTTAGGGTTTTGGCGGGCTTCCTTTACAATAAGAGACACACACATTAAAAGATTTGACTTAATATAAAAGATATTTGACATATTTCGCAATATAAGTGCAGTTTGGCGAATATAATTTGGCTAAAAGCACACTAAAGTAGTTTTTAAAGAAAAATATAAAAGATAATTGCTACATTGTAGTTGTAGTGTAGATTTTGTGAAATAAGTTATCCACAATTTATGGACAAGTTGTGGATAACTTTTTTTCTATTGCATAATAATAAATATGGAAAAAATTAAGAGCAAACAATGGCGAGAGTTTGGCATTGCAATGGGCAAACTTATTTTGACGTTTGGGTTGAGCATCGCCTTTTTTGTCGGGCTTTATTATTTGCTCAAAAACACAGGCTGGATTGGAAAATTTTCTAATGTAGCCGAGTTGAAGGTCATAATCTCATCTGCGGGCTTTTGGTCATATGCTGTGTTTGGAGTTATTCAGTTTTTGCAAGTGAGTGTTATTCCCATGCCAGCATCTGTTAGCACCATTGTTGGCGTAATTTGCTTTGGGCCATGGATTGCATTTGGGATAAGTCTGCTTGCCATTCTTCTTGGGAGCATTGTTGCGTTTTTGCTGGGCAAGACATTTGGCAGCAAGATAATTTTTTGGATTGTGGGAAGAGAAAAGGGTGAAGAATTTTGCAAGTTGCTACTTCGGGGCAAATGGGCGTTTTTTGTTATGATGTTGTTGCCGCTGTTTCCTGATGACATCTTGTGTCTTGTGGCGGGAGCGTGCGGAATGGACTTTAAGTTTTTCCTTGTTACAAATATAATAACTAGAACGGTCGGAATATTCTGCTTGTGCTTCCTTGGGGGACTGTTCTAGCAAAAAAGCCAGACTTTCGTCTGACTCTTTTTACAATTCCCTTCGGGCTTCGATTGCACGAGAAAGGGTTACTTCGTCTGCATATTCAAGGTCGCTGCCCATGGAAATTCCTTGGGCGAGGCGAGTTACTTTTATGCCAAGTGGTTTTAGCAAGCGGGCGATATACATTGCAGTTGCTTCGCCTTCCACATCGGGATTGGTCGCAACAACCACTTCTGTTATGCCACCTGCGTTCACTCGTTCCAAAAGTTCCTTAATTCTTATGTCCTCTGGCCCTTTGTTCTCCAGTGGGCTTATGCAACCATGCAAAACATGATACACGCAATCAAAGTTTTTCACCTTTTCTATGCTTGCAATGTCTTTTGGATCTTTCACCACGCAAACGATAGGACTTTTTCTATGTTTGCAAATTCCGCAAAGGTCGTCAGTGGCAAATCCACCACAAACTTTGCAAAATTTCACTTGCTCTTTGGCAACCACAATGCACTGGGCAAGGTTTCGCGCGCTGTCCTCATCGCCCCCCAAAATGGAGTAGGCATAGCGTTGTGCTGTTTTTCTGCCCACTCCCGGAAGGCACATAAATGCCCCAACCAATTTTTCAATAACTTGTTCTTCCATAATGTTATTATATCACAAAATTAAGAATAACGCAAAGGGAAAGAGGGTTGTTAAAAGGTAATTGCTAACTAGATTTTAATCTAAGCCCCAGGCTTGCCTAAGTCAGCCCAGAATTTCATGCTTGCACTTGTCCCATATTTATTAGTCTGAGATGCCCCTCGACAGCAAAGCGAACCACTTGAACTGACACCTCTATTCCCGTCCAATGTATTTGTTGTATTATACCAAATTACATTAGTCTTTTGGCACTTTACTTCTCCACCTATTCCAAGGACTTCCTTGCGTCTCCATGTTACAGTGACACCTCCATCGTCCTTAAATGTTATATTTTCACAAATGTATTCTTGATCATTATTGCATCTTATTGTAGTAACTTCTTTGTGATCACTATGTCTGATCCAATGTGCTGTGTTGTAGTGATCGCCCTTAAAGAGTATATGGCAATAATAATAATTTTGCGATCCTTCATCCAAAGTTACTATTCTGGCATATTTGTCGTAATACTTCAAATAATCTCGTGGATAAATATTAACATTGCCAGTGATATGTGAGTAAACTACAAATGATAGCTTAAGATCACACGAACCAAACCAAACTGAACCATAAATGTCCCCCCACGAGTAAAACAAAACAGTCCAACTAATTTCATACATATCAATCGATGATACATTACCCGTAACATAAAGTGCAAAGTTATCAGGGGACGTTTTTGATGTCTCATTTGCACAAAGTTTACTCTTACTCTTAATTATAATTTTTGCATTTCCGTCGATATAAACCCCGTTTGATGTGAATGAACTATAGTCAACATAGGCAAACTCTTTGCTATTGTCAGTCTTTCCGCCCTTATTATTTGCAATTTGTGCGCCATCTGTCATGTTCAATGTGCTGGTGCCACCATCGCCAATTGGTTTGAGGAATGCAGCGCCGCCACGTAGGCTTGCTGTGTTATTTTGAATTTTTGCACTGCTACCACTCATCGTAAGTCCACCGTTAACATATACACCGCCACCATTACCATCTGTGGCTTCGTTATTTTCAATGACGCCATTAACTGTGAGGTTGCCGCCTGAATACACGCCACCGCCATTTGACTTTGCAGTGTTTTTGGCTTGAGATGACGAGCCAACTTGAGCGTCAGCTGCTATTGTCCCGCCTGCTGCGAGGTACAATGCACCGCCATCAGTGGTTGCGTTGTTGCCATAGGCTGTTCCGCTGAATGTTATGCTCCCTTCCGCATAGACTGCGCCGCCGTTTGAGGCTTGAAGTTCGCTAAGAGTGCCGCCGATTGTCGAGTCACCCGCTGTCAGATAAATTCCGCCACCTTTTTGTGCAACAGTTTTAAGGTTTCCATTATCGTCTTTTGAGCCATAAATTTTTCCAGTAAATTTGAATGTGCTGCCAGCGAAAATTCCACCACCATTGCCATTTGTTGTGTTGCCTGTAAAATAACTATTAACTGTGACTCTTGAAGTTCCCTCTGCAATGAACATTCCGCCGCCGCTTGAGGTTGCAGTGTTTTCTTGTATGGTATGGTCTTGGTTATTCCCAGCAAACTCCCATGTGACAGTGCCGTTGAGGTACACACCGCCGCCTTTGTCTGCTGTATTTCCAAAGATTGAGTAACTTTGGGTTTGAGTACCAACTTTGTCATACGCCTTGCCGCCGTTCATGTAAAGCCCACCGCCACCAGTTTTTGCACCATTGTATTTGATGTTTCCACCAAGGAGATAGAATGTTCCACCATTTACATACACGCCACCACCCTCAGTTGCATAGTTGTAACTGATTAGGCTTGTTTCTTGCCCTTGCATTGTGAATGTGCCGCCACCCTCGACATACACACCTCCGCCTAGGTTTGCTTTATTGGAGCAATGTTCTTCCTTTGCTGCAGTAGTTGCTGTTGCACCTATTGTGCCTTGCGCCATATTGAAACTTCCGCCACCAACATACACCGCACCGCCGTTTGTGATTGCTCCGCCTAAGTGGTTATACTTGTGATCTGTCATTGTGCCGCCATTGAAGTTTGTTGTGCCGCCCGCTGTTGCAATTGCGCCACCGTTTTTCGCTTTGTTGTTTTGGAAGTTGGCTGCAATGTCCACTGTGCCGCCCGACACATAAATTGCACCACCATTTCCGCCACAAGCCGAATTTTGTGTGAAGGTCACCTTGGTAGAATCTTTGATTTCGACCGTTCCGCCAGTTACAGCCAAAGCACCACCATTCACCGAGTAGTTGTCGTTGAAATTGATTTTTGATGTGCTGTCATCTCCGTTGGCGATAACTAGACTTCCGCCGCCGACTGCAATCGCACCACCCATTTGATTTGAGTCAGTGTCGGTGTAGTTGACTGCAAGAGTTCCGTTATCAAATCTCTTGCCAAACAAGCCTGCGTTGATTGTTGTTGTGCCAGTTGTGTAAATTGCACCACCTTCTTTACTTGCTTTGTTGGATACGAAGATTACGCCTTTGCCAGTTGCTCCAGTGTAGGTCGACTCGTTTCCTTTAATAGTAAGCATGCCAGTTGTGTAAATTGCACCACCTTTCTCACTTGCTGCGTTGTTTTTGAACAAGATTGCATTTGCAGTGTTGACTTTTGTATTGTCGCCCTCGGACACTGTATATTGTGCTGTGCCGCTGCCACTTTGTTCGTCGATTTTACTTTGAATGTTTAATGTGCCGTGGTTTGCAATGCCGCCACCTTGTGGAGCGAAGTTGTATATCACCACGCCGCCGTTTAGATTGAGCGTTCCTTCCTCTGCAACATACACACCGCCACCCTCGCTGCCCGCAGAGTTGCCAGCACCACGAAGGTCATTTGTGGCGTAATATTTCGTGCCGTTTTCTTCTTTCCCATAGGCGTTGTAAGTTATATTTCTCTTTTGAGATGTAACTGCCATAGTTCCCGCTTCTGAGAATCTGCCATAGGCGTCTTTAAGGAACTTTTCTGCACCGATAATTCCGTTTGCGATTTCAAGGATTGCGTTTTCGTTTACATAAATTCCGCCGCCGAAGATTGAAGCGTCATTGTTGCTTATTTGTGCGTCACTTAACTTAACTGTGGCACTACCTATGAACAATGCTCCACCGTTTTTCGCTATATTATTTATGATTTTTGCTGAAAGTTTTATAGGTTTTGCATATTCCTCTGAAGTGCCGACCAAATACACACCGCCGCCGTTATCCGCTTCATTGTATGAGATTGTGCCGCTTATCAGTTGAACATTGCACACATCGCCATTGAATGAAAGTTCTGCATACACGCCGCCACCATTTGCTGCACTGTTGCCGTGACTTGTAAGTTCTTTAATAAGATTTTTTTCTTCATCTGATTTGTATTCGAGTTCTGCTCCACCGATTACTGCGTCTTTGCCGTTCATTGTGAAGTGACCGCTTGAACCGACAAACACACCGCCACCTTTGTCTTGTGCAATGTTGTTTGAAATTCCGCCGCCAGTCATTGTGAATGTGCCACCCATCACACAAACACCGCCGCCGTTTGCTGCTTTGTTGCCGTCTATTGTGCCGCCAGTCATTGTGAATGTGCCACCCGCTACATGCACACCGCCACCGTTGTAGCCTGCAACATCTTTCCCTGCATTTGAGCCAGTGATTGAGCCAGCCTCAAGTGTAAGAGTTGATGATGTGAGTGAGCCGCCGCTTGAACTGCCATAGCAAAGATATACACCGCCACCATTTTGGGCATTGTTGCCAGAGAGTGTTGCCCCACTTATCGTGACTGCCGAGCCGCTGATGTAAAGTCCACCACCATTTGTCGCAGTGTTGCTGGAAATTGTTACATTTGAGCCAAGGGTAAGTGGGTTTGCGTCAGTGTATATTTTTGAATTTTCAATACACAAGCCGCCGCCGTTTGCTGCTGTGTTATTTGTAATTGTAACATTGCCACCAAATGTAAGTACGCCGCTTTCAGTGAGGTAAATTCCGCCGCCATTTTGGGCATTGTTTCTTGCTACTTGAACACCGTCTTTAAGCACCACTTCACCCTTTGAGATGTACAAGCCACCGCCATTTCCAGTTGCTGTGTTTGAAGCTATATTTGTTTCAAGTATCAAAGTTCCGCCCATGACATACACACCACCACCGTTTGTTGCTTTGTTGCCCGACAATGTAACAATGCTTGGGATAGTCAATGTGCCGTTTGCAAGGTAAATTGCCCCGCTGTTTGCTGCACTATTACCCGTAAGAGTGACTACACTGTTTGCATCTGACGTCCCAAATGTTACATTTGCTCCGTCAACATACAATGCGCCGCCACCACCTTTTGCAGTGTTGCCTGTGATAGATGAACCACTGATATTGAGTTTTGTATTGCTGCCCACTGCTTTGATTGTTGTGTCTGTAACTGTGTTACTTGAGATTGCGACATCTGTCAAGGTTACTGTTGTTTCATTGCCGTCAGTAGAGTTCAAGTTAAAGATTGTTTCCGTGTCGCCGTCCGAGCCGCTGATAGTTGTGTTTGAGATATTGACTGCCGCTCCCACCGTTGCGGAAACAATGTTTTTCGCTTTGACGTTGTTTATTGTGCTGTCGCTGAGGGTTAAACTTGCGTTTTTCACGTCAAAGAGGTTGTTTGAAGTTGAGATGTTTTGTGCTGTCACATTCTTTACCGTCAAACTTCCGCCAGTGAGTGTTGCAACTGAGATGTTATTATCGTCTGAGGTTCCGATTGTAACATTTTCCATTGTAACACTGCCCGATTGAACTGTAAGAACTGGGGCTGCAGAGCCTATGATGTTTACATTTTTAAGCACCAACTCGCCAGAAACCACTGTAAGCCATTGTTGTGACGAGAGTTCAAGTTTGACTGTGTATGTTGTGTCAGTGAATTTATATTCATTCTCAACTAATTCATATTCTGCCGACTTGATTGTAACTTTGTTTGTGCTAAGGCTTGAAGGTGCAGATGTTGAAACGTTGTTTTTGATAATAAACACAACATATTTGTATTCTGAACCCTTGTTTGTTGCAGCAGAGATTGCACTGCCCATGCTTTGATAGAATCGTCCGCCGCTTTCTCCTTCTCTTTGCACATAGAAGTTTCTTTCTGCAATGATAATGTCATGACCAGTTTCTCCACCCAAGATGAAGCAGTAATTGCTTTCGTCTGAGTCTTTTCCTTCAAAGATATCTTCCAAAATATAATCAGGCCTTGAAATATTTACATTGTTTGAATATGAGCCAACTGATGTGTTATATTCTGTTGCTTTAGCAGGGCTTGTAATCTTGATTTTTGGATTGTTATGGTTATATGCCTTGTCAATTCTTATCTTCGCAAGGGTGCCTGCTGCACGTTCCAGATAAATTGCGTCATTTATCTTGATATTTCCCGACAAATATTCATCGTCTTTCCCCGCATTGAAAGTCATTGCAACGCTGCTTGCTTGCTCGCTAAGATAAATGCCGTCACCATATTTTGCAGTGTTTGCCTTGGTCAAGTCTTCACTGTCACCTAACTTTAACATGCGAACTTCAATTTGAGAAGAAGTGTTATCTGCACCATAATTTACATAAATTGCTCCGCCTTTTTCGCTTGCCGAGTTCGTGAACATTTGAAGATAACTTTCATCAGCGCCCTCAAAACGTCCCATGGCATCACTGAAGTAAATTCCGCCGCCGTCTGTTGCCCTGTTCGATGAAACTTCACCGCCAGAGAATGTTGCTGCTGCTTTTATTACATCTATGTCATTTGTAAACAATGTTTTAAGTTGCTCTGTTTTAGTTTCATTTTTTGATGTAACTTCAGCATATTTCAAACCATTTAGGAACATTCCGCCGCCGTTGCCAGTTGCTGTATTATTAGAGATTGTTCCGCCAGACATTGTTATGTAAGTTTTATAATATGTCACTGTAGTTTTTGTAGTTTCTTCACCAGTAGTTTCACTGTTTGAACTACTTTGATTTATTTCTTTGCCGTTTACATAAACGCCACCGCCGTCCTTGGCTTCGTTGGAAGATATTTCACCGCCAGTGATATTTACATTGCACAAGATGTTTGCATACAGTCCGCCGCCATAAGTTGCAAAGTTTCCAAAGATTGTTCCGCCGCTTATTGTGACAGTTGACCAAACTTCTTCGCTGTCTTGCTTTGACCCTGTTGCATAAATTGCACCGCCATATTCTGCCACCCCATTTGAAATGCTACCGTCCTCCATTGTGAATGAAGAATTTTCAATATACACAAGACCGCCACGAAGCCCACTTCGCATGTCTGAAGCAGAAGTTGCTTCGCCTTCAAGTTCTGCACCAGAGATAATAACCTGCGAAGTGTTTTGGGCAAGAACAATGCTTCCTTTTTGCGTTGAAGATTTGCCATTTATAACAAGGTTACTGCTCAATGTAAGTGTTGCACCGTTAACTTCAAAGACACGTCCGTCAAACTGCGAATCAGTGTCAACAACAATGTTCAATGTACCGCAACCGCTGTCACCATACACTGCGACAAAGTCGCTATTATAGCCAATGGTTGTTGTTTGTGTAACTGCAAAGCCGTTGCTGCATTTTTGATTGAATGTAACGTCACCTTTTGCAGATAGGACAATATTTGAAGTAGTGAAGTTAATAGTTTCTGTGATGTCATACTCTCCAGCATTTGCAAGAACAAGATATTTTGAATACCCCTCATCAAGTATAACAAGGTCAGCTAATGCCCCCTCTAGTGTTTCACTTTCCGCATAAAGAATATCCCCGCCAGATTTTTTGCCATAGACTTGGAAGTTCTGCGCTCTTAAGACAGCATGGTCGCCATTATAACTATCTACAACTGCTTTAAGACCAAAGCCAGAGCTAATATCCAAGTTGAAGTAGTCGATGTAGTTGAAACTTGAGGTTATGTCGTTTGGCATGAATTGCAAAATCTTGTCGTTCGCACTGAACTTGCCTTCTTCCAAATAGACATTTATTCTTTTCATATCCTTCTTTGTATGGGTTTCATTTATATTAGTTGTACTTCTGAAAAGTTTTGTCTTTGCATCGTCTTTGTCAGATTCTGTCTTTATGCTTACAAACGACTTTTTCGACAAGATGTAAATTCCGTCAGAAATGCCGTCAATGTCGCCAGATAGCACAAGACCAGTTGTAACATCTAGTTCACTTTCGCCCGGCTTGCTTTGTGTTGTGTCAGAAATTGCAATGGTTGCGTTATCGCCGTTTGAGATTGTATTCTTTATATCAGATATTTCTCCGTCTGAAATATCCAAAACGCCACCCGCAACGGAAAGCCCTGCACCGATTGAAGAACTGTCTTGAAGACTATTGCCAGTGATTGTTGTCCCCTTTAGGGTTGTTGTGCCGCCAAAGGTGTAAATTGCACCGCCGCCCGCTTTGCTTGCTGCCGAGTTGCCAGTTATCTGAATTCCCACAAGTTCAGCATTGCCGCCCGCAACATAAACTGCACCGCCAACGCCTTTTGATGTGTTATCAGATAATGTTGTTTTGGTTCCGCTAATGTTTGTTGTGCCGCCAAAAATTGCCAATGCTCCGCCACGACTTTCTGCTGTGTTTTTCTCTATGCTGCTGTTCATAATTTCCAAAGAGCCATATGACACAATCGCACCACCAGCAGTTGCATTGTTTCCGCTAAGGACGGAAGAACCTTTGATTGTCACCGACCCGCCTGCTGCAACATACACACCGCCGCCGTTTGTAGCACTGTTGCTGGTTATTCTGCAAGCGTCATCAATTTCCACCTTGCCGCTTTCAACATAAATTGCACCACCATTTACAGTTTTGCCGCTGTTAGAATTGCCGTTTCCATCAAATTTTGTTGAAGTTGTTATCGTTGCGTTGCCAGATGAACCAAAAACAAAGTAGCAAGCGCCGCCGTTTTCTGTGGCATAGTTTGCTTTGAAAGTTGCAGTTATCATTGTGATTTTTGCAGCCCCTTCAGCATACAATGCTCCGCCCATTCTTGCTGAGTTGTTTTCAAACAAATTCTTTTCGCCAGTTTCACTTGCTGTGCTGATATCAGTAATCCTGTTCAAGTTCAAACTTCCGTTTGTAACATAAATTGCACCCCCATATCCGTTTGTGGAGTTTGAGATGAAGTTTGTAAATCTGATTTCATGTTCCTCGCTGGAGTTCAGATAAAGTGCGCCGCCGTGAGCCACTTCTGTGCCAGAGGTTGCTCTGTTTCCCTCAAATTTCACGTTGCTTGTTACAAGTTTACCTTGTTTTTCAACTGCCACAGCACCACCTTGTTGTGCCGAGCAATTTGAAATTGTGGAGTCACTAATATTCAATTCCCCGCTGCCGCTGGTGTAAATTGCACCACCCATTTTAGAGGAGCCAGCAGTCAATGTTGAATTTGAAATTGTGACTGTTCCGCCCGCTTGATAAATCGTTCCGCCATTGCCCGTGGCTGAGCAATATTCAAGGGTTGAGCTATCAATAACAACATTTCCATCTTTGACCCAAATTGCACCGCCATAACTTAAGACTGACTTGTCAAGATTTTCATCTTTTACAGAAATCATGTTATCAAGATAAAGTTGGTCTGCTTTGGAATTTCTGATTGTCGTTCCGTTTGAAAGTTTGAGTGTGCCACCCGCAACATAGAACATGCTTGCACTTACGCTGCTGCTATTTTTGTTGCCTTCCAAAATCATTGGGTGACAAACTTTGCCGTCATTAAGTTTCAAGTCGTTATTTTTTAGGAAGTCTGCACTTAGACTTGTAAATTCCAAACTTCCTTTCACAACAAACATAAAGTCTTGATAACCGCTTTCTCTCAAAACAACCGCTCCGTCTGCTGTTTCTCTGCAATCGACAAGAACAATATCTTTATTCGCTGCGACTTTAACTGTGTTTTGAGAATTTATAACCTGTCTGCGGAAAAGCCCGAAGTAAGTTTTCTCGTTGTCTTTTGCTTGCTCAATAGCGTCATTTATTGAAGCGAACATTTTGTATTTGCCGTTTTCGTCCGCTTTAAGCGCACGGATAATCCCCGCCATGGCATAGATATCTTTATCTCGCTTTGTGAAAACGATAGTGTCCGAATCGAACTTGCCTGCCCCTGCAAAATCTGCATTTGCAAACGTTGCAACCTTTATTTGAGCATTGTCGCCAAGTTCTTCTTCCATAACAATATAAATCTTGCTATGTTTGCTTGAAATGTATTTATCTTTAACATTTATAACAGCCTTTGTGGACAAGAACACTCTGTCTGAAATGTTTGCTGCATTGTAAACACTGAGTGAATTTGATTCAACTGCTTCAATATTTCCAAAAGAGTTGGTCTTTGTTGCTCCAGCGACAAATATTCCAGCATAATCTACATTCTCATTCCCATTCCAGTTGCCGTAAATTTCACCGCCAAAAATTTCCACCTTTGAACCCGTTGCCACAAAGATTGCTCCACCTTTGTCCGAAGCCACATTGTCTGTCAATGTTCCGCCATAAAGTTTGAGAGCCTTATCCGCATAAATTCCGCCGCCCAAAGTTGCACTGTTGCCAGAGATGAGCGAGCCAGCATTTTCAAGCGTTGTGCGTTCAACATCGTTATAAATCTCAAGCGAGAGTTTGTCGCCAGTGGCATAAATTCCACCGCCCATGTTCCCCGCAATGTTGTTCAAGATTTTCCCGTCACGCAATGTAACTTTGCCATTTGCCACATAAAGTCCAGCACCGTTTTGGGCTTCGTTACTGTCTATTGTTGCACCTGAAGAAAGTTCCACTTCGCCACTTGTTCCATTTGCCACATCTTCAACATACACACCGCCACCGTTTAGAGTTGCTGTGTTATTCAAAATGAGTGAAGCAGAATTTGTGGCAATAAGTTTGCCGCCAACGACATAGACACCGCCGCCGTTTGTGGCATTGTTGCCTTCTATTGTTGCGTCATAGAGATAAAGTGTTCCATAAAGAGCCATGCCGCCACCGTTTCCAGTTGCTGTGTTGCCAAGAACACTTGCTCCCTGCATCAAGTAAACTGTTGTGCCGACTGCTGCGTAAATTCCCGCACCTTCTGAAGAATTGTTGTTTGAAATTTCAAAATTTGAAGAAATGTCAAGTCTGCCGCTTTCCACATACACGCCGCCACCAAAGTTTGTTGCAGTGGAATTTGAAATTTCCCCATAGCCGAGCCAAGAAGCATTTGTGTGTTTGTTGTTTGTTGCAAAATACACACCCGCACCATTATTTGTTGCCTTGTTCCCAGAAATCTTTGCTACGCCATCAGACTTAAGTGTTCTTAAAATGCCGTTTTCGCCTACATATACACCGCCGCCAAGAGTTGCAGAGTTTGCTGAGCCCATGTCGTCACTTTGACCTATGATTGCATTGTAAATGTCCACTTGGCCAACAAGTATGCGACCATTAAGGGTTTTTGAGCCGATGTAAATTGCACCGCCGTTTTCAGTTGCTGTGTTGCCACCTATAACTGTTCCGCCGTCAACTTCCACAAGCCCACTTGCTACATAAATTGCACCGCCATTTGCTACATTGCCGCCAGTTAGTTTTGAGTTATAAATTGTTACATCTGCTGTGGAGCCTATTTGTGAAATATTAACATAAATCGCACCACCATTTTCGCTTGCAGTAGAATTTGAAATTGTGGAATTTGTGACATTAAATTTTGCTTGTCCGTCAACATAAATTGCACCGCCATTGACACTTGATGAGCCATTTATGTTTGAATTTCTGATTGTCACAACTGAGGTGTTTGTTGCATAAATTGCACCACCTCTACCATTTTCACCACATGTCACACAATTTGAGATTGTTGAATTTTCAATTTCAAGTTTGCCGTCATAAATTGTTATTGCTCCGCCATTTGCTGCAGTGTTATCTCTTATTTCAACCCCGTCAAGACGAAGTGTGCCATTGCCACTTACACAGAACAAACTTGCATTTTGAGCGTTGCCCGTGCCAACTATTGTTATGTTGCCCGCTGCATATTGCGACACCCCGCCAAAGGTTACGCCGCTTGAAACAATGTCAAACACCCAATCGGTTAGGCTTTCTGCACGAGAAAGTGTAACGCCTAAGTCGTTTCCAGAAACGATTGTTACAGATTTATCAATAACAACTTTTTGCTCTAAAACAAGGTCGTCTTTTATGATAATTGTTTCACCGCCAAGGCATTGTGACAAGGCTTCATTAAGTGAAGTGAATTCGCCAACAACATTTCCTTCATTGTCACGCACTTCAATCATGTCTTCAACAACAATGTTGTAACTTAAATATGTTTCGCTGTTTGTGCTATTTTTGAGGAAGTTGTAGAATGAAAGATTTGTGATAATTGTGCCGCTTGAAAGAGTGCTGCCGCTTCGTGGAGTTATCTTTGTGCCGTTTGTTGCTGCAAGGAAAGAAATCTCGTTATAGACTTTTGCAGTTTTCAAATTGCTTCCCACAAAGGCATTGTTTTCGCTGCCCAGCGTAACATTTGTTTTTGGCAGAATAACATATTCAATGTTGCTGCCCTTAAATGCTTCACCGCCAACTTTGTTTGCCAGTTCAAGGCTTATTTTTTGTGGCAAAGATTTGCAATTTTCAAAGGCATTTTTGCCAATTTCCGTTAGTTTTTCAAAAGCAATTTCGCCATGTTTTCCAAGGATTGTAAACTCGCTGCAACCCTTGAAACTTGCTTCGCCAATTTTCTCTATTTCGTTTTCAAATATAACTTGAGAGAGCATTGTGCAATTTTCAAAAGCATGCGCTGGAACTGTGTTTGTGTTGTCAAGAACTTTTACAGCATAAGCATTTGCTGGTTCATAGTTTTGCCCGTCAAATGTAAATGTGTCGCCTAGACTTGAAACTTCTTTTGTGCTGTCGCCAAAGTTAGAAACAATCAAAGTTTTGAGGTCTTGCATCATGGCAAAGCAGCCGTCAAGTTGTCTGACAGTCTTTGAAACTTCCACAACTTCAGCATGAGAACCTGCAAAAGCAAGCGGCATAATTCCAGCGTAATCTTCAATCTTAACATAACTATTTTTTGCGATGTATGTGTGAAGCATTGTGCCATTTGAAGTTGCAACAAGAACGCTGCCCATATAGTCCACAAAATAATTGCTTTGAGGATTGAATGTAACTTCTTCTATGCTATCCGCCCCAAAAGCCCCATAGCCGACATTGCCGTTTATGTTGAGAACTGATTTAAGCCCAGACAAGTTTGCAAATGCCAAGTCTTCTATGCTACTTACTTGTGAAAGCCCAAGGTCAATAGTTTTGGTTGTTGGATAATCTTTAAGTTTTCCAATTCCGATAATATCTTCTGATATGGAAACTGTGCCATTTGAAACTACAAGTGCGTGTGCTGGGATAATAATCTTATCTCCAACTCTTGCTTCGCCCAAGGTTGAAAGCCCTGTTACATATCCATTTTCTGTTGTTAGATAGAATGGATTTGTCCAATCTTGCCACACTGCATAAAGTGTAACATTGCCAGCAAAGTTTGCCGAAGTTAGTCCGTCTTGCGACCATTCGGCAACTGTTGCGTTTTTATCAGTTGACCAGCCCATAAATTTTGCATATCTTGCGCTGGTGCTTGTGTAATTTGCGTCAGCAATTTCAAAATCTGCAAAGAGAATTTGTGCCGCTTCGCTTGACAGTGCCGTTGGCATATTCTTTACGCCCGACACAAAGCCATTTTCTTGTGCCAAAAGAACATTGTGTGAGCCAGCATTTAGATTGTATGTTAGATTATAACTATCCACAAAAACTGGATAAATGTTTATAACTTGTTCGGAATTTCCGTCAAAAGTCATAACTGTTCTAAGCGTGTCGCTTGAAATTTCAAACATTCCGCCCATTTCAAAATCTCTTGTTTGATTTTGTTTTGTGAAGGAATATCCATATGCAATTTTGCCACAAAGAGATGTGAGTTCGCTTGAAGTTGGAAGTGCGAGTGTTGCGTCTGCTAGATCGTTTGCCGTCACTCTGCCCGTCCAAATTGTTGAACTATCTACAATGTTGACTGTTATCTCTTTTGCTCTCCAAACAACAAACATTTCTGTGTCGTTTGAAAGTGTTATGTCATTTGTTGCTTCAAGAATTGTGCTGTTTGAACCGTCTGAATTCTGAGCCAAAGCAACTACTTGGAAGCCTACAAAATTGAAGTAGTTTTCAATTTCTTGCATTGACACTGCCACGACACCTAAGTCATTTGCCGTCACAGTCATTTGTTCCGCTGTCGCTGCGTTTGTTATTGTCAAAACATAATTTTGCCATACTGGATATAGGTGCAACTCATTGACATTTAGGACATTATCCACTTCGCCGCCGTCAAGCACAACTTTGCTTGGATTTTCTGTTTGTTCATAAG
This sequence comes from Christensenella sp. UBA7862, assembly GCA_002500135.1. Lineage (GTDB taxonomy): Bacteria > Bacillota > Clostridia > Christensenellales > UBA1242 > UBA7862. Next base: position 33,681 of record DLSM01000006.1, read on the forward strand.
CCCAGCCGATGAAGTTGGCTATCTTTGCAAGTCCAAGTTCTGCAAGTGTTGGAGCAATGGCTTTTGTGCCAAATGAATATTCAACTTGTCTTGCAACGCCACCATTTGCGTTGTGGAATATTGCAGTCCAAGTGTCGTCTGTCCACTCTGCATAAAGGGTTATTCTGCCACTTTCTGCAAGGTTTTTGACTGTTGCCCCGTTTGCATATCTTTCACCGCTTTCAGCGACCCAGTTTTCAATGTGCTTGCCTTCCACAGCAAAGGAACTTACAAGTTTAAATTCACTGTCATAAACAGCAGATATAATTTCGCTATCTTGTCTTCCTGCAAGGTTGATTGCAAGTTCAACTTGATACTCGTTTGCCGTCCACACTGCGTAAAGTGTAACTTCAACTGTTTCACCAATGTTGTCTGGGTCGAAGTCTGCTATAAGTTTTTCTGGAAGATTGCAAACTCTTTCGTTTGAGTCAAACTCTGTTCCGTTTTCGGCTCTCCATTTTGTAACACTCCAGCCCTTAGCAGAGAATTCTTGAGAAAGCCATTCATAATTATCAAAACTGAACTCTCTTACAACACTTCCCGCTTGAACTGTTGAGGACGATGGGAGTTCGTCTGAAATGAAGTTGACTGTATAAGTTTTATTAGTCCAAATTGGTCGCAAAACAATGTTGTCGCTTGGCATTTCAAAAGAGTTTCCGTTTTCGTCAACCCAAACGCCATTTTGCAAAGTGATTGTAGAATTTGTTTGCAAGCAGACAAAGCCAGAAAGTGAATAATATCTTCTGCTCAAAGCGTCTTTGGCTGCACTTAAAATTTGTTGCAAGTGATTTTCTGTGTGCAGATAAACTTTGGTCGAAGCATTTTCCACCATTACATTTGTTTTTGAAATTATCCAAACATTTTCTTCGCCTTGTGGGGAGAATGTTGTGTTTTCTGTGCCAAGAAGAATTGTAAGAGTTCTGTATTCGTCAGAATATTTTGCTCTGATTGTCAAGTCACGCCTTGGCATAACGCTATCTTTTGTAACTTCCACAATGTCGCCGTTTTCGTCAACAAATGTCCAGCATACAAAGTCATAATTATCCTTTGCGCAGACAAGAGCATTGTTTGCAAACATTGTAAGAAGTGATGTTTTGTATCTGACATCTTTTATCCAATAAGTGTTGTCAATGTCAAACGCTCCTTCGCCCGAAATCTTGCCGCCCGCTGGGTCAATGGTTAATGTAAAGAAACTTTGGGAAATATAAATCTTTCCGTCAACGGCTTTAACTCTGTAATCGTCAATCTTGTCGTCAGTCACGTCAAATCTGAGGACTGATTCGCTCAAGTTTTCTTCATAAGAGCCAATTTCCACTCTGCCAGTTTCTGATGAAGGATAGTTCGCTTCATCTATCAGAACTTTGATTATCTTTTGTCCAGAAATATCGTTTGAAATTACAAATCTTGAGTTGCTTCCAACAAGTTTCAATATGCTTTCAAAATTGCTTTCGCTTTCAAAAGTGAGTTTGCCATATCCCGACAAAACGACATAACTTTGTGTCTTGCCGATTGTGGCGGAACTGTCTTTCATAATCACTCTGCCAAAGACCGTTTGCGAACTTGAACCTACAAATATCTCTTGGTCGTTGTTTGATATTGTCCCGCCATTTATGTTGAGTGTGCCACGCAAAACTGCTACGCCGCCACCCGTTGTATTTTCTGAAATTGTGCCAGAAAGAATAACAACAATATGCTTGTCGGAAGTCTTTGACATATCACCTATTGCAATGCCACCACCATAGGCTGCAGAATTGTTTTTGATAACTGCCCCAGCAATTACAATGTTGCCGTTTGAAAGTCCTGCTTGGCTGTCGCCGTCATAATACACGCCGCCGCCATAACCTGTTGCCACGTTGCTCAAAATTTCTGTCCCTTCGCCAATTACTGCTCTGCCGCAATTTTCTGCAAAGTATAGCCCAGCACCATTTGTCGCATTGTTTTCTCTGATTTCTGTGTTTGTCATTTCAAAAGAGCCACTTCCGCCAAAGTAAACACCAGCACCATTTGTTGCATAGTTGTTTGAAATTGTGCCGCCAGTTGCAAGGAATGAATTGTTTTCAACATAAACTCCGCCGCCATTTGTTGCATGGTTGTCAGTTATTGTTGTGCCGTCAGTTATTTCAATGCCACCCACTGCATAAACACCACCGCCATTTTCTGTTGCTTCGTTTGAAGAAATTGTAGCACCAGACAACACAAGTTTGCCCACAGCATACACGCCAGCGCCATTTGCCCCTTTGTTGTTTTGAATAAACACACCTTGTCCTAGTGTAAGTGTTCCGCTTGCGACATAGATTGTGCTTTCGCTTGACAAAACTTGTGATTTGCTGCCGTCAAAGATAATATTTCCTACTTCAATATCCCCCGCGAATTCAAACATGTGACCCGCAAAGCCGCTGCTACGAGTGAATTGAGTTTGATAAATTGAGGTTATAGAAATGTTGCTATTAAATTTGTAAGTTTTTGATACGTCAATTCTTTCGCTTACGAATGAAAGCACATCGCCCGCAACAGTTCTTGCTGTGCCGTCAAGTGTGAACAATGCCTTGCTGTCATCGGACTCAAATGTTGTAAAGTAAATTCTGTTTACTCCGTCTTCTGACGAAGCGTCTTGCCTATCCACATAAGCCACAACTTCTTCCCAGTAACATTCAAAGACAAGAGTTGTCGCTTCTTCAATGTTATATGCCCTTGAAACGGCTCTCTTTGTATCGCTTGACTTTCTGCCCACATAAACATAACTTATTGCGCAGTTATATTTTGTGAAGTCTTTTGCCATTTCTTTGAAACTAAATCTTAAGTCGCCTTGTTTTAATGTATATTTCCAGCCAGCAACTATATTGCCGTTTTCGGTTTCTTCAAATCTTTCTGCCTGAGAGAAGTTGCTTGATTGTGTTTCATTTGCTTCGCCTTCGCCAGCATAAACTTTAATTTCCACAATATTTGGTTCCCAACAAGCAACAAAGACTATTGTATTTCTGTCTGCATAGGTGCCTTTGTCTGTTAGGTGTCCACGGCAAATGGCAGTGTAGGCGTCAAACCATGTGTAAGTTGTATCCCCTACATATTCGCCATATTCGTCAAGAGTCCTATCAAATTTAAGTGGAGAATTTGCAATGTTAAATGTTGACATTCCATTTGGGTCTGCCTTAACAAACACGCCAGTTCTTATAACATTCAAACTGCCAAGAGTTTCTGCACCCGCAGTGTTTGCTTCGACCAAATAGCCAAGTTCCCACCTGTCAAAGTGGTGATAGACCATTGGGTTTGAGATGAGTTCTTTTGCGTTAAGTGTTGCGTCTTGATTTACACTGACTTCTGCAACTTTTGCAAAAGAAGTCGAAAGTCGTCCAGTCTGTTTGTCTGCCTTTTGATAAACAATATTAACTTGGAAGTTCACCTCTTTCCACTGTGCTTGAATTACAAGAGTTTCCACTGGGAAGTTGGTCACTGTTCTGTTCCAAGTTCTGCCAGAATAGTCAGAATCTGTTGTTAAAGTTGTGAAGTTCTCAAGCAAATTCCAGCCGAATTCTTTGCCCAAAATGTTATCAAGGAACGAAAAGTCCTCTTTCCCCACAAGTGAAATATCAAATCGACCATTTATCTCTTCGCCTTCATAAACAACAGTTTTGCCGTTTGTGTCAATGGTTATGCTTTCTGCAATTTTGCCCACAAGCAAGTAGTTATCTCTGCCATACAAGCAATAGCCCGAAAGCCCCTCAAGCGTAAACATATTCATGCCAGTTTGTCTTTGTGACCTGTCGCCAAATTCTGCCACAATCCAGTCTGCAAGCAAGGCTTCTTCTGCCATAACTGTCCCCGTCTTGTCGCTTGATGTGACAAGGGCAATATTTTGCACGCCTGAAATAGCCTTTTCGACAGATATTCTAGCATTACTATATAGATAAATTTTAGCACCAAAGTAGCCGCTTGTTATGTCTGACAAAATATTAAGTCCAGTTTTATCATTTCCGCCAACGAATATTCCGCCATAAACATTTGCACTTGAAGCATTAACTACGCCACCATTTTCGACGTAAATTGAGTATGGATACCTATCTGTATTTACTGTCCCTATTGTGCCACCTTTAAGTGTAACAACGCCATTTGCCGCAACATAAATTTCAGAGCCAAGTGGAGTAACTTTGTCATAAGTGCCGCTTGCGTCACCCGCTTTGTTGTCTGTAACTGTGCCAAAGAGCAAAACGACTTCTTTTGTGGAAGCAAGATACAAGCCGCCGCCAAAGCCCGCTGTGTTGTTTGTGATAACAAAGTTCTTCTTGTTTATTACATCAATAGAGCCATTATCGCCAACATAAATTGCACCGCCGTTGTTTGTGACTTGGTTGTTTGAAAGAGTGATTGGGTCAGTTTGAGTTGAGCCAAAGAAGTTGAATTTTGCGTTGCCCAAAACTGCAACTGCACCGCCGTTTCTTGCCTTGTTATTTGACACAGAAACACCAAGATTTAAGACACCATTTTCGCCCACGGCAAAGGCCCCGCCATAAGTTGTGCTGATGTTAGTGCTGCCGTTTTGGATGTAATATCCGTTCTTTTCAAATTTTGCTTCGCCGCCAATGGAAACGTTTGCACTTCCGCCAACATAAATTGCACCGCCATAAGTTGTTTCACCCGTGCTTGAAATTGTATAGTTGCCAGTAAACACGCCGCCAGTTATTTTCCCGCCGTCAGTATTTTCTGAACCGCCGTTTGTTCCCTTTGAAATAGAGATTGCACCGCCATAGTTTTCGGAGAAGTTTTTTTCAAATGTTCCGCCAGAGATGTCAACTCGACCGTCACAACTTGCTGCCCCGCCTTGTGCTTTGACTGTTGCTCCTTGATTTCTTGCAGAGTTAGATGTAAATGTTCCGCTTGAAATATTTAAATTTCCTTTTGCGAAAACTGCCCCGCCAACTGTTGCAGAGTTTGAGGTAAACACAACGTCACTATTTGAAACTGTAACAGAGTTTGCGCTATACACTGCCCCGCCATACAAAGTTGCTGAGTTTGAAGTGAAAGTCATTTGGCTTGCAATAGTAATGCTGTCTTCAAAGTAAATTGCACCGCCGTTGCCGCTTGCAGAGTTTGTTGTGAATGTTACGTTGTCAAATGAAACTACAGCCCCGCTGGCAACATACATTGCACCGCCATTTGTTGCAATAGAGTTTGTGAAAGTTGCACCGCTGACACTAACTGTTGCGCCACTTGCAACATACATTGCACCGCCCATGTTTGCACTAAGATTGCCTCGTGAGCCAAATGTTGTGCCGATTATATTTACATTGCTGCCTGCCGCTGCATAAACTGCACCGCCGCTCTCGGTTGCTGTAAGATTGTTAAGCACAAAAGCTCCAAGAGTAACCGTGCCTTGGGCATAAATTGCTGCACCCGAAGTTGCTGTGTTGTCGGACAAAACAAGTCCGTCTTTTGCCACAAATGTTCCGCCAGTGGAAACCTTTATAAGCGAGTCGGAAGATGTTTGTTTGCCTTTTATGGAAAGCAGAGTTTTGTCAGAGGTTTCATTGCCAAGTGTAAGACTTCCGCCAGAAAGGATGTTGAACATATTGCTCGTCAAACTCTCGCTTGCCGAGATTGCATAACTGCTGTTTGACACAACAAGAATATTCTTTGAAACACTAATTGTGTTTGACACTTCGCAGTTGTCTATAAGAACAACTTTATATTGTCCGTCAACATTTCTAACAACACCCGTTTCAATGTCTTCAAATGCTTTTTCAAGAGAGAGATAGTAAACATTTTTTCTCTCCGTTCCAAATATTGCCCCGTTTTCTACATAGCAAGTTGCTTTGTTCCAAATTGCATAAAGTGTAAAGTCTTCTTTCATTGTAACTTCTACAACTTCCCCCGGCATGAAGTCTGGTTCTGTTGCAAGTGGGTCAAAAGCAAAGCCCGCTAATAGATAATCTTTTCTTGCAAAGAACACTTCTTCGTCACCATAAGTCACAGAGTTTGTGGAAGTTGGAAGTGTAAATTTTTCGCCAACATATTTGTCAAATTCCACTTTAACTGTGCCAGTGTTTGTGCTATCGGTGTAGTTGTTTCTCAAAGTTACAGTCTTGCTAATTGGGCTGAAACGCATTTCAAAAACAATATTTCTTCCGCTAACTGTGTCAACGCCCGCTGTTGTCATATCGAATATTGCTCCAGCAGAATATTTCTTGCCGTTAAAGACAAAACTTTCAAATCTGAAGCCGTCTGGTCTGTTGACTGCACGTAATGTCCAAGTTTCGCCGTCCATAACAAATGAATATTGCCCATTTTGTTCTGCAACATCAAATTGTTGTTCGCCAACGACAATTTTCTTTGGATAGAAATAATCATTTTCGGCAAATGCTTCTCCCTCGCCCGTTGCAACTGGAGAAATTTTACCTAATGTTTCTTCATCAAATCTAACAAAAGCAGTTTTTCTTGTTGGCTCGACATAATATGTTGTGCCGTTTGCGACAAAGGAATAAAGTCTTTGTTGTTCGTTGTATTCTAGTCTGTTTGTTTCCGAGTTGCCTCTTACATATCTGTTGCCTTCAAACACAACAGAAGCGACTGACGCTCCTTCATAATTAACTTCAGAAAGCGTTACAATCTTAACTGCTTCTAGTTTGTTAATTTCGTCAAGAGTTGGAAGTTGCACTTGTCCGAAGTCGCCGCCCGTCAAGTTGAAACTAATTCTGTAATCTGACGCTGGCACGCCGCCCACTTCATAGGACAAGATATTTCTTCCACCGAAGATGTTGTCGTATTTATAACTTATTGCATATTTTGCTGGCTTCCAAACTGCATAAAGGAAGATGTCACCCGCAAGATATTTTTCTTGAGTTTCAAACCAGTCGTTTTGTGCTTCTTCAAGAGTTCTGTCATAATGCAAGGCGAAGTTGAACATTCCAGAATATTCGCCACCTGCATTTTGCATCTCTTGATAAATGTCAACAAAGTTGTCTGGCTCAATACGGTCGCTTGTTATTTTGTTATAATATGCCCAGCCGACAAACTCATAGTCGAATTTTCTTGGCACTCTTGATTCAATTTGCTCAATTACGCCACTTGTTTCTACATCGGCATTATATTTAAATTTAATTTCCGATTCCTCAAAATTATCTTGAGATAGGTCACACAAGTGAAGCGTGTAATCTTGGAAGTAAAGCACGAGTTTTGTTTCTGTGTCATGCTTTGCAAAGAGATAATTTGTTGTGTCGCCTGGGACAAAAACTTCTTCAAGGTTTTCCCATTTTGCAGTTGAATATTGTTGATAATCTACAACAGTTAGACCTAGTTGAGCGGTCAAGTTTTCTATGTCACGCTCGAAGGAGATAGAAAGATTTTTGCCACCATTTGTAAAGTACTCATAATCAGAACTTGAAACAAGTCTAGCTCTGACTGTAAGAGGGGTAAATGTTTCAGTCATTCCCTCAGATTTAACATATTTTACAAAGAATTGTTCCAATGTTCCAAAGTCGTTTTCGCCGAGAATAACGAATGTTGCTCCGTTGTAGATTGTTGCACTGGAATATGTTGAAGCAATATCTTTCTTTTCGTTATTGTCTGTTGTTATGCCTTGAACAGTCACTGACCCCAAGTTATAAATTGTTGCAAATTCTTGGGCAGTGTTGCCATAGATATTTCCGCCTTGCCATGTAACTTCGCCCGAAGTTGTAACATACATAACACCCGCCACTTGAGCTTCGTTCCCAGAAGCATTGACTAGGCATGGAATGTCTGCTGGAAGTGACTCATCAAGGTCAAACTGCGAGTTGTCTTTAAGCATGTAATATTTTGTAGGTTCACTATCGTCTGTTGAAGTGACTGAGTAATAATATTTGTCATAATATTCCGTTGTAGAAGTTATTGTTTTGCCCGTTCTATCTACATAATTATCTCCAGATTTCATTGCTTGCAAATAGATAGGCACACCAGTTGAATCGCCGTCTTCATCAACTTCATAATAGTCAACAAATTTGTCGTCTGACGTTTTGTCAATATGATAGCCCATTTTTGTTCTTAAAACGCCGTTTACATATTCCCACCTTTTGGCTGCTGTTGAAACATTTTGCATTTCGCACTTGCCAGCAATGTAGAACGCACCACCATAACTTGCTTCGTTGCCATACAATGTAACATTTTCAAGTCGCAAAAGTCCAGTGTTCAAGTTTATGCCGCCGCCATATGTTTCTGTGTCAGCGGAGATTGCCTTGTTATTTGTTATGAAAGCATATCTTATTGTGCTTGCGCTGCTTGGCGAGCCAGAAATATAGACACCAGCTCCTAAGAGGGCATTGTTGCCATTGATATTTGTCCATTCTGTTTCATTTTTTGGAGTGAAACTTATGTTGCTGTTTATGGCAATTCTAGCAAGGTCAAGAACACAAATGCCGCCACCCGTTTGGGCTGTGTTTTGCGTAAAAGACGATTGCAAAATATTTACAAGCACATCACTTCCGCTTGCAACAAGTCCGCCACCAAATTCGTCTGCAGCGTTTCCGTCAAAGGTACAATTTGTCAAACTGTGAGCAACGCTTGAAATGCCGCCATAAATTGCCATTGCTCCGCCAGATTTTGCCGAGTTGCCGCCTGTGAACCAAGCATTTGTTGCAACTATCAGGCTTTGAACCCCAACATACACGCCGCCGCCAAAGTTGCTTGCAGTGTTTGCAACATAGGAAGCATTGCTAACTCTGAGTTCAGATTTTTCAAGATAAATTGCCCCGCCATGTCCATAAGTCGCCTTATTTTGATTAAATCTTGCAAGAGAGTTTTCTCTGCCAGCGATTGTATTTGTTTCTTCAACACAATTTCTAAGAGCAATAGCACCGCCAATTTTTGCAGCGTTGTTTGTCCATTCCAAGTCACGAGATGTGCTTGAGATGTCAAGTTTTACGCTTTCGGCATAAATTGCACCGCCATATGTGGTTGCAAGGTTTCCTGTGAAAATTCCGCCATGGAGTGAAAGATTTCCGCCAAGGGCTGCAATGGCACCGCCAAGACCTTCCGTTCCCAAAACAGAGCAGCCAGTGAATGTTGCATAATCTATGGTGATTATTGAACTATCTGCATAAATTGCACCACCCATTGCTTGAGAAGAAGTATATGTGTTTTTGCAGTCATTAAATGCCACGTTGTCGATGTTGACTGTTGCGTGTGCTGCATTTATCACACTTCCATATTGCGTGGAAGAATTTGTTATTCCCGAGAACACAACATTGTCTTTTATATCAATATTTCCGCCGCTTGTTAAAATCAAAACATCTTTTGCATTTCTTGAATTTTGTTCGGCAAAAGTAAGGCTATTTAAGTCGCCGCCCATCAAGACAAGACTGCCAGACACGTTGAACATATTGCCAACAAGTCCGCTCGCACGATAAATTGTCACATTGCTTGAAGCAAGTTTAAGAGTAAGTTTTTGGTTTTCAAGAATGTTTACTGTTTGACCGATTGTGAGAGTTGTTTCATTTGGTTGCACAACGACCACAACGCCGTCAGCGGAAGTTGAATGGCTTGCAGTGTTTGGTGATTTATCATTCAAAGCGTCTTGCAACGCCATATCCAAACTTGCATAATATTTGTGGAAGCCTGTGCTGTAATAATCTTTTATGTAGGCACAAGCACTCGCCCAAACAACCTCAAACTCAACGAGTTCACTTTCAATTCTCATGCTTATTGGAGTGTCTTTTCTTTCACCCTTATACGAATAATATGAAACATATTTCCCGTCAAGATAGAGGTCGTCAAAACTTGGCATGGAATATGTTGAGCCAATGATGTATGACGTGTCGTCTTGAAGATAAGCCGTGTTAGATTCTTTTACAAGTTTATAATTTTCAGAACCGATGTATCTTGCGTTTATGTCCCCAAGATTTATTCTAATGGTTGCCACATTGCTTTGCCACACGGCATAAACTTCTATTGTAACGCCGTCAATAATTGCATTTACAACGTCACTTAGGTCAGCCCCTTCGGATAGCACGAAGTTGTATCCCAAGTCATATTGTTTTGTAAGGTTGTTCTTAAGCTTTATAACATAGCCAACATGATTGTATTCTGCCCTTTTCCAAGACGTAGTTTGTGGGAATACAACATTTTCGCCATAAGTTGCATTGACGACTATTGCCCCGCCATAAGTTTGTGACGAACCCATAACACTGCTGTTAAATCTTATTGTGTAAGCATATGGCTTCCAAATTGCAAAGAATGTTATATTTTCGTTTGCCAAATTTGAAACAGTTATATTTGGAGAGGCAAAAGTTGGGCGATACAAATCACTATCGCTTCCGCCCTTTGCTACATAGTCGTCATAATCTACAAAGTTGCTTGACCAGCCAAGGAAGTTATAACCCTTCTTAAATGGACCAAGGTCGCTTTGGGTTGTTTGATTTTTTGCAGTTGGCAAAGTTACAGAATAACTCTCTCCATTTGCTTCAAGATTTTTTGCTGCAATTTCTGTTGCACTTGAGCCATAAATTCCGCCGTTTAGGTCGAAATATGCTTTTGCTTGTGACCAAATTGCATAAACTGTGAAAACATCTCTCTTGTCAATTTCAAAATCTTTCAAGCAGTAGTTGACTGTTGAGTTCTCGTCTTCCCAGCCGCCGAACGTTCCTGTTCCTGTTGCTGTTACAAGTTTTAGGTCGCTTGCTTTTATTTTTTGACCGAACTTAACTCTAACTGCAATCTTTCCGTCATATTCCGTTTGAGTGCCGCCGACATTTGAAAGGAATGTATTAAAGTTGCTGTCCAAGTTTACGCTGCCACCCTTTGCGTCAAACACAAACATAACAGTGCTTCCCAGCCACTGAACTTTAAAATATCTATCCAAACTTGCAGTTACATCACCATTTGCCACTTCAAAGTTTTCTCTTTCAAAGTTTGCAAAGACTTCTGAACTGATATTTATTTTCTTATAAGCAGTTGTCCAAGAGATAAGTTGAGTTCTGTCGCTGCTTGCTGTCCAGACAAGATTGTTATATGAACTTGTTTCAAAGTCGTCTTTAACTTTTCCGCCGTTGCCGTCAATAACGACTTTCACATCATTGTAAACTGCATAAAGCACAAATGTTTGGGTGGTTTTTATGTCTTCGCTGTTTGACAAAACATAGGACAACATATTGCCGCTATTCTCGATAGGAGTGACATTTATATCCCCGCCGTCAGTAGTTGACCAGCCAGCAAAGGTCATATCTCCCTTAAATATTTTTGTTGTGTCTATGTTGACATTTGTTAGGTCAAAGCCCGCACGCAAAAGCGAGTACGCAATGTCAAAAGTTATGTTAAAGAAATATGTTCCAGTGCCACCATAATTTGCATAGTTATATTCAAAGTCTGCCGCTCTGCCACCCTTATATTCGCCGCCCAAAAGTTCTAGTCTGACAGAATAAACATTTTCCACCCAGTTGCTGCTGAATACAATTTCGTCTGCGTCAAAATCTGCTTGCACAAAGAGGTTATTTGTGCGAGAGAATTTAATTTTGTAGTCTTTTGGGATAACTCTTGAATTGTGAGAGAAGCCGTCAAAGTTATATACAAGCCCAGTGCTTTCGTTGTAATAACTTGCAAAGTCTTGTTCGTCAAACAAGCTTGAAAGTGCAATTTCGCTGTCATATTTCACAGTTTTTGTTGCAACAAACTTGCCAAACTCGTCAGTGAATTTGACTGTTACATCGTTTTGCTCCCAAACTGGATACAAATCTACTGTTCCATTTAGGTCATAAGTAAAGTTGAAAGTGCCGCTTGGGCTGACAACCTCAACTGCAATTTCGCCCGTGTCTGGGTCTGTTATGACATTGCCGTCATTATCCTTAATTTCTTGAGTTGTGAACAAGAATACATTTCCATTTTCGCCTCTTATTTGATTTGCCACATTTTTCTCTGTTGTCCAGCCGACATGTGTCCAGCCGTCAAGGCTAAGCTGCCCCGCAAGAGTTGATAGTTCGTAACAATAGAAAGTGCTTGAACCCATGTAGCCCGAGATATTTCCCGTTGCGTCTGCCGAGTATCCATTTGCCTTTTGTGGGAGGGCGTCTGTGCCGCTTTGATAATTTACAGTGTAATAGTTATTTGTCCACGCAAGGGTAAGCCAAATTTCAAAGTGTCCACCATTTGTGTCAGAGGTGTAGAGTTTGTCAAAGTCCATGCTTGAAGTGTCAACATCTCTGGATAGTCTGTATCCGTCTTTGCTCACATAGACTGAGTCAGTTGGAGTTGTGTTTTCTTTGCCCGAGTAGTCAAGGAGCAAACGATAGGTGAAGTTCTTGCCAGGGACAGAAAGTTCTGGATAGTTTGCAAGCAAAATGTTGTCACCCAGTTTAAGATTTGAAACAACAAGTCTTCCCTCTGAGTCAATGCTCATTTTGGAACTGTCAAAGTTCTCAAGGTCTGCAGAATATTTTACAGTTTCACTGCCGCCAACTTTGCTGCCCGATGGGTCAATTACAAGTCTAATTTCTTTGCTTTCCCAAACGATTGAAAGTTCAATGTCCGATGATGGCATACGGAATGAACGTTGTTTAAGAAGATAAGTCCCCGCTTCGTTTTCTGGAATAACGACATTTGTTTGATAATACACCGCCCTCATAACTGGATATGTTTTTCCAATGTCGTCTGTGTGAACAAGAGCATTCAAATCTATTCCACTCAAATTGACATCTGACGCATAGTCCACTCTGAATGTTACTTCACTTGCATTTGCGTAGTCTGTGCCGTGGATATTGCCAGTAAACGAAGTATCATTAAACTTGATTTTAACTTCAAAGTCAGTTGGAACCCAAACACCATAGAATTCATACACATCGCTATAGCCAAAACTTGCCATATCGAAAATGCTGTTTTCTGAATTGAAAATCATTTCTTCTTCTTCTGAATTTTTAAGCACGAAATAACTGAATTTGCAGCCCAAAAATTCTTCATCATTGCTGAAGTGATAGAAATATTTCGAAAGGTCAATTCTTTGTCCGAAGTTGACTGTAACAGTACTTTCTTTATCACCAATGTTATATTTGTTTTGACTCATGTAGAAGTCAAAAGCCACCTCATCGCCCAGCCAATCGCAATATAGATACGCCACTTTTGCTGACCTATCGACATTAAAGTATTCTTCCAAAAGAGCAACGGTCAAGTTGTCGCAATCATAAGTGTATGCCCCACTATTTAAGCTGCTTCTATATCCGTTTATTGTATAGTGTTCTCTTGAGAAGTTTACATATCCGCCGCCAATTTTGTAAGCATAACCATCAAGTTTTATTTCTCTTTCAAATACAACGTCAGAACCATACTGAATTTTTGCCACCGACTGATAATTATCATCAAGTGAGTTGTAAACTCTAATTTCAATAATTTCGTTGTAGTTTGCAACATATCTTATAGGTTCAGAAGTTGGGCAACTTTCTGTTGAAGTTGGAGCCTTTGTTTCCGAGCCTTTTGTGTAGTTTTTCAAAATGTAATCTGGACGAGAAATATATTCCGCACTTGGAAGTGTGAATGTTTGCCCAACATAGACATAAATCTTGAGCAAATTTCCGACCATTTCAAATCGTTGAATACTTGTTTTGTGTTCGTCTGTGCTGAGGGTGTAGAGCGCTGCCAAGTCGCCATTAACGCCGTTGTTGTAGAATACGCCATTTGTTCCTAGGTCAATGATGACAGTTGCCACATTAAGGTCCCAATGAGCGTAGAGATTTAGAGTATATGTGCCGTTTTGCTCCACAACGCCATTTTCTTGAAGAACTTTCACTTCATTCAACACTTCACCGCCCGAAGTTGTTGTCATCCAGCCGTTTATATAATATCCCGCAAGGGTGTATGCTGGAGTTCTGTTTATGCTAACAGTTGAAGCGTAATCTGACTCTGACGAGAAAGTTACTGGGCTTGACGCACCACCTGCTGCTTCGTTGTTTTTATGGAGCAAAATTTTAACTTTTGCTGGTGAGAAAACTGCACACAGATTTGTTGCAATTTTTGGAACGGTGTAACTCTTGCCAGATTCAATTATATCATAACTGCCGTCATAATTTGTGTCACCCACAACGCCCGCAACCCAACCTCGGAAAACGTAGCCAAAAAGATATGGCACGCCATTTTTCTTTATGTCTTGATAACGGCTTGTTGAGTTGTCAAATTGTCTTATAAGGTCGTCATAAGAAAGCGTTTGACCTGCAGTAACTTGCATGCCGTTTACATCGTTTCCAAACTTTTCGCCCAAATGATTTCTAAGTTCAATGACAAAGTTTGTTGAATACCAACTTGCATTGAATATCAAATTTTCAGAAATTTCAACCGCTGCATATTCTCTGCCCGCAACATTAAGCCAAGTGAGAAAAGCGTAGTTGCTTTCTTGCAAATTAAAGCGATATTGCGTTGGGTCAATAAGTTCGCCGCAATAGAAGTCAAGCACTGGACGCCAACTACCCGAAATTGACTTGTATTCTTCTGGAAGGTCAATTTGCCCCGAAGGAGTGGACAAACTTGTAAGATTTACGCCCGTTGGAAGATTTGGATTGAATGTTATTGTTGATTTCCAAATTGCATACAAAGTGACTGTGTTTGTTGTGGTCAAATAATTATCCACAACTTCACGAGTGAGGTTAAATCTGTTTCCCGCAACAAGGAACTCTGCGTCAGATGTTCTCTCGCTTGTGCCATTTGTCGCCCACCAAGAAGCAAAGTCTTGACTTTCTGAAGCAAGTTTTGTTACATCATTTTCAAACCACCAACCAACAAAAGTTGCACCCGTTCTTGCAAAATTTCTTGAAGGGATTTCAAACCCAGTTGCGTAGTCTTGCTTATAAATTGATGTTTTGACAACATCATAGGAAAGTGAAACAAAGTCGTTTTCTCCCTCCGAGAGTTCCCCGCCATTTAGGTCAAATCTGACGGCAAAAACTTCTTGCCAAACAATGCTCAAAATGTCTTGACTTGTGTTGAAGTCGTCTGCCGAGCCAGTGTAAATATATGTGTATTTGTCGTTTGAACTGTCATATGTCACTTGCCCCGACACAGTTTTGTAATCGCCAAATCTATAGCCCGCTTTTGTGTATCCCGCTGAAGGCATAATTTCAATTCCGCTCTTTACGTCAGCATAAGTCACAGTTCTGACAAGTGTATTTTGAACACCATTCACAAAGCCATAACTTGAAAGAGGTTTTGCCGCTTTTGAATTTTCCCAACTGCCGCCATCAAGTTCAATTTGAAGATTGTATGTTTTGACTGACCACAAAGCATTGATTGTCACTTCGCCGTCACCCAAGTCTTCGTCCTCAAATATTCCACCGCTAAGACTGCTTAACAAAACGACATTTTTGTCAAAAGCAATGACATAAGATTTATCGCCATAGGAATAGACGAAAGATTTTAAAACCCAATATGTTTTTTCACCATTTTCAGTGACGGAAATTTCTGTTTGCGAATAGGCACTTGAGCCAAAAGCGAATTCACTTCCATAACTTACAGTCATATCTTCGTGAGCATTTGAACCCATTGAGTCAAGATATTTGACAGTTATTTCTGCCCCGACCCAAATTGCATAATATGTTGTGTCGCTGTCTATAACTATTGCTCCGCTAACATTATCCGTCCCGCTTGAATTTGTTGACCAACGGCTAAAGATTTTGTGCGAGCAAGCAAAGTCATATTCGTCAGCCGTCTTGAGAACTAGAACATTATCCCCCACTTGATTTATTGCAATCTTGCCGTTTTCGTCTGCCAAAACGTGGTCTGCGCCGACATATTCATATGCAGTCTTGCTGTTTGAGCCGACATTTTCATAAAGTGAAACTGTGTATTTGAAAACAGGAGTTAAAGTGTAAACAAATTCATATTCTGCTTTTGAACTATCCACAACAACTCTATCAAAAATGTTCAAATAGTTCTCGACAAGTTGAGGAACTTCAATAACGAACTTTCCATTTGTTTCAAAATAAGCATAGTTATCTTTGCTTCTTAAATAGTCTAGTTCATGCAAAGTTTGAGTTGGAAGTGATGACACTTCAACAAGTCTGCTTGTTGCATTATAATAAACTGTATTTTGGAAAACTTTTGAGCCGTCTGAATTTAGGACTTCAAGTCTAACATCTCTAAGCCTCCAATCTGCCACTGCGGAAATTCTTTTGCCAATGTTATCTTTTGCAAAACTATAACCCACGCTGTCATTTGCGACAAATGTTGCAAGTTTGCCCTCTATCCCATTTCCGCTTACTCTCCAGCCGTCAAATTGATAAACTGCTTTGTCAGAATACAAGTTTATTTCGTCTTTTGTTGGCAATGTGATAGTTGCCCCATATGTTACTTCTCTGCTTGTTGGAACAGTGCCAGTGATGTTATAATTTTCACCCGTTTTGCTTCCGCTGAAACTTAAGACAAACCACACAGCAAATAGGTCAACGCTGTCTTGCGTTCCAAAAAGTTCTACGAAATTCTGCTTTGCGTCTTGAGCGACGACTTTTCTTCCCAAGCCGTCTGGACTGGTGTTGAAAGAGTCGAATTTGCTACCTTCAAGGCTTGACAAAACTAATGAAAGTTCGCTTCCATTTATTGTTATATTTCCATCTCTGTCCGAATAAATTTTTGTAGATTTCTCAAGAGTTTTTGTTGCGTCTGCGTAAAGGGTTGCTGTTTTAAGTTTGACCCATTTTGCGACCAAAGTCATATCCGCTCTTGCAATCAAGTTTTCTTGGTCATAATTATACAAAACACCATCACTTGTCCAGCCGTCAAACAAATAACCAATTCTTTCTTGCCCACGAAGAAGCAAAACTTCTTCGCCATAATTTGCAACTATTGAAATTGCATTTTCGTTGCCGTCAATATTTCCGCCAGAAAGGATAAATGTTATGTTGTAGGTGTAGATTTCCCACTTTGCGTTTAGCCCCTCAAAATTGGAATTGATAGTCAAATTTTGTAGTTCGTTTTCCGAGTAGAGTTCTCCGCTTGCTTTTGTCCAACCCACAAAGTCATAACCCTCACGTGTTTTTTCAATTCTGTTTGCAAGCACACTTTGCCCGCCTGAATAGAAATTGAAACTGATTGTTGTGTTTGCCCCATTTTTTGAGGTGCTTTGAAGCATGGAAAGCGTAGTGCCATATTGAACTTGAATAGTTGTATTTTCCCATTCATCCAAGTCATCATTATATGCAAGTCCAATTTCAACATCGGTCATTTTCCCTTGCCAAACAGCAACAAGCGAAACTGTGTTTGTGCCAACAGAGATATTTCCAGAAGAAATTTCAATCTCTGCCCCAGCACCTTTCACTTCGCCAGCAAATCTAAAGCCAACAAGATTATAATTGCTTCTTGAGAGTTCGCTTTCTGTTGGGAGTGTAAGTTTTGTTCCTTCAACAAGGTTTGTTATGACAATTTGTCTTGAATTTGAATCAAAACGCACATCAATTTTGCTTTCGTCATAACTAAAGCCCTCGCTTGTAAGTGCGTCAAAATTAAAGTTAAACGCTGACTTCAAGTTTTCTGAATTTACTTGAGCCATGTCGGAACTTAGCCCCACGTCAACAAGGCTGATTGTTGTTTGTTTCGCAAGTTTTTTGTAATAGGCATAAATAACTATTGCATTTTGCTCTGCGTCATAGCCCAAACTATCACTTCCACCAATAAGCAAGGTGTCAAGCCCTTGTTCAAGCACTGTTCCGTCTTGAGTTTTAAGCCCGACCAAAACATATCCGTCTTTTTCTCTGTCAAATAGTGAAGCGTCAACCCATTCGCTAACTTTTTGAGAATATCCGTTTGACACAGTCCCCGTTGCAACAAGTTCTGTTCCTGAAATTCCGTTTGCGAAAATTTTGAGGTCTGTTGCACATTCTTCCCACACGGCATAAAGGTCAATGCTTTGTTTGTTTTTCAAAAATTCTTTGGAAAGTGATACTTTGCCACCGCCCGCCGTTTCAATGGAGATATAACTCTTTCCAAAAAGTGGGTTTGTAGGTTCGCCGTCAACAACCATTGGGTCAACAGAAGTCCAGCCCACTAAGTTGTGATTTTTAAGAGGTTCTTTATCTGAAACTGTTGGCTGTCCCGCAAGCGCTGGATAGGTTGGAAGCACATATTCTGTGCCAAACTTTCTCGACATAACTACAATTTCGTCTTGATATTCCACACTTTCACCACCAACTGGGTGAGAGGTGAAGTATTTATTTTTGCTATTTTTGTTTGTGTGCAATCTTATTTCAACATTTTTTGCCGCATAATTTGCAACTATTGCACTATCGCCCGCTGGGGTGTCAATTTGGCTATCAAGTGATAGCCTATTATTTTCCCCACCGAAAGACACAAGTTCATAATAATTTTTGACAAATTGTATGTAGTCTGCTTTTGAAATACTTGAATTTCCGCTTTCAATTTGTCCCGTTGTTGCATTGATTTTTGACACAACAGACAAGTCATCATAATATTCACAGTCTAAGTCTGCAAGTTTTTCTGCCACTTGTCCAAGGTCAATTTTTTCTGACCAATATTTTGTAGTTGTTTCAAAAAGGAATAGGTTGGAACCGTCACTATCGTAGTCATTTTGAGCATAAAATCTTGTTGTGACATCACCCAAAACATATCCCGCATAAAGTTTTGTATTTTCTTTAACAACAAATGGTGAATAAGGTTGAGTTCTCGCCTCGTCAAGATACCAGCCGTCAAACTTTGCCAAAACAAGCGTTGAGCCGTCAAACTTTGTTGAGGTCACATCAGCCAAATCTTCCGCCACAACAACATCGCCCTCAGTATAGGTCTTTGTTGCCACCGCTTCAAATGGCCCCGTCACAAACTCAACATCAAAAGTCCTTTTCTTTCCGCCAAGCAAAAGTCCCAGTCCAAGGCTTAACATAAGAACGCAAGCCACAACAGCACTTATGATAACCGTAAGTTTCTTTTTCTTGTTTGGTTTTTTGCCATTTAGCAAAACACCCGCTTTGTCTTTTCTTTCTTTTTCTTCCGTTACATTTGCGTTTTGAATATTTTGAGCAACTTGGGTGTTCTGAACATTATTTGGAGTTTGAATGTTTTGGGTATTTTGCCTTTGCATTTGTTGTCCCGCTGGCTGACCACCTTGTGGTCTTGCTTGAATATTTGGGCTATAAGCATTTTGTCCTTGTTGAACATAACCTTGTCCTTGAATATTCTGTCTTTGAACATTTTGGAATTGCTGTGGAGCATTTGGAGTTCTGTTCAAATTTTGATTTTGCAAATTCTGCCCTTGAGGAATGTATCCTTGTGGCATTTGCCCTGGCACAGGTCTTGCATTTAGGTTTTGAGCGTTTGGAGCAAAAGGTCTTTGTGGTGTTTGCCCAGAGAACTGCGAATTGTCATTTGGAACTTGTCTTTGCAAGTTAGGGTTCACATTTTGCCCATATGGACGATTTTGCATTTGTGGGTTGCCGTTTTGCCCCATAGGTCTTTGTCCATTTGGCGTTTGAGGGGTTTGCCCCATCTGTCCTACTGGTCGTTGCGAAAAATTAGTCCCGTTTTGATAAGGCCTATTTTGCTGCAAATTCCCGTTATTTGCGTTCTGTCCCGTAGGTCGATTTTGTCCGTTAGACACAAAAGAGTTTGGGGTGTTATTCACTCCATTTCCATTCCTTTGACCGTTTCCGTTATTGCCGTTTCCCGCACCAAACAAATTCTTGTCCATAATTTACTCCCTAGTATTATTTCACTACTTTGCGAAATTATTTTACTCAGCAAGATTTTTGTAAAAGCAGACTGTTCGCAAAAAGAAAAATTTTCAAATACAACACGTCACAATTTGATAATCTTTTTTCTCGTCTTCTCACTCATTTCCAAAGTGACACTTTGCAGCACAATGAATTACCCAAATCTAAGATGAGGTTGCCATGCAAAGTTTAATTGCCTCTTTCCGTTTGTCAAGCCACTTCTACGATATAATTTTACCATATAAAGCATATAAAATACAAACAAAAGTGACACATTTTTACAATTTTTTTAATATATTTTTGGGTAAATTTGCTTGACATTTTTTATTAAATTTTTATCCTATTTTTTGTGCATAATTGGGCAAATTATTTAATCGTTTTTGGACTGCTTTATACACAAAAGTTATCCACAATTTTTGTCATTTTGTGGATAATTCTCTTGCAAAATATTCTTCTCCGTCTTATCAGTCACTCGAGATTCTCAAAATCTTGAACTTTCCCAACCCTTCATTCAGATTGTGTTTTGAGAATACATAAAAATATCAGCCATTGCATATCAACCAATCAATCAAGTCAGAAAATCTTGTCTTTTGTTTTGTCAATTTTGCAGACTTATATTTTGTATGCTCGACCGCTTGTTCGGGGTATGTTATTTCTTAAATACTACTCATCATGCAACATTATCAAACTATTAACACAATTTTGCGAACAGTAAGTCGGGCGATATACTTCGCTTGTGGCCGTGCAATTAGGCTGTTTGACTTCATGTTATACAAATATAACGACTGATTGGGTTTTTAGTATATATTCACAAAACGGAGCCTTTTTGCATATATTTTTTGCTGTTGTGCAATATTTATGTTTATTAAGTTTTCTATATTAATTTTATAAATAGTCAGAGAAATTGCTTGACAAATGTTAAAAAAAGTAAGATATTATGTAGCACAAAAAACAAAAATTTACATATTTTTGTAAAAGAAAAATTGGTTTAAAGGAGAAAATGATATGATTAAAAAACTTGCAAAGTCCATTCGAGAATACAAAAAGTCGGCTATTCTCACTTCAGTTTTTGTCATGCTTGAAGTTGTTTTGGAAGTGCTTATTCCATATGTTATGGCAAGTTTGATTGACGAAGGCGTGTCGGGCGGCAATATGCCTGTGACGTTAAAATTTGGACTTATCCTCAGCCTTATGGCAATTATGTCACTTGTGTTTGGCTTTCTGTCGGGCAGTTTTTGTGCTACAGCAAGTGCAGGCTTTTCAAAAAATTTGAGGAAAGATATGTTCAGAAAAATTCAAACTTTTTCATTTTCTAACATTGACAAATACTCCTCTGCTGGACTTGTTACAAGACTTACAACTGACGTTTCATATGTTCAAAATGCGTTTCAAATGCTTATTCGTCTTGCAATTCGTGCGCCACTTATGCTCATTTTTACAATGATTATGACCATTTCCATAAACGCACAGCTTGCCATTGTCTTTGCTGTGGCGGGACCTGTTTTGTGTGGGCTGCTTTATCTTGTTTTAAGGAAAGTTCACCCATCATTTAAGAAAGTTATTCAAGAATATGAAGACCTAAACAGAATTGTTGAAGAAAACGTCAGAGGGGCGAGAGTTGTGAAAGCCTATGTTCGTGAGGAGCATGAAATTGAAAAGTTTGATGTGACAAGCGAGCAAATTTACAAAGACTACTCGCACGCAAGAAAACTTATGGCACTGAACTCACCTATTATGTCAGCGACCATTTACGCTTGCTTACTTGTTATATCTTTCCTTGGGGCAAAGATTATTGTAAACTCTGGCGGGACTGCACTTGAGTGCGGGCAACTTACAACAATGTTTTCTTACACAATGCAAATTTTATCTTCGCTTATGATACTATCATTCGTCTTAATGGGCTTTACAATTTCCCGTCCTTCTGCAGAGAGAATTGTGGAAATTTTGGACGAAGTTCCTGCAATTAAAAACCCAGAAAACCCAGTTATGAAAGTGAAAAACGGCGACATTGACTTTGAAAATGTGTCATTTAGTTACAAAGACGACATTTCAAAATTGTGCTTAAAAGACGTAGATTTGCACATAAAATCGGGCGAAACAATCGGCATTTTGGGTGCAACGGGCAGTTCCAAAACAACGCTTGTATCACTCATTCCCCGCCTTTTTGACGCAACAAGTGGGGATGTTTTGGTCGGCGGCAAGAATGTGAAAGAGTATGACCTAACAGTTCTCCGTGACAGTGTTTCCATGGTTTTGCAGAAAAATGTTTTGTTCTCGGGAACGGTGAAAGAAAACTTGCTTTGGGGCAACAAAGACGCAACGGACGAAGAAATAAAACAAGCGTGTGACATTGCATGTGCAAGCGAATTTGTGGAAAAAATGCCAGACAAGTATGACACTCACATTGAGCAAGGCGGAAGCAACGTCAGCGGCGGACAAAAGCAAAGACTTTGCATCGCTCGGGCGCTTCTAAAAAAGCCAAAAATTCTTATTCTTGACGACTCGACCAGCGCAGTTGACACAAAAACTGATGCAAAAATTAAAAAGGCGTTGCGAGAAACAATGCCAAAAGTTACAAAAATTATTATTGCTCAAAGGGTTTCTAGCGTGCAA
The DNA here is from genome assembly GCA_002500135.1 of Christensenella sp. UBA7862. Taxonomy (GTDB): domain Bacteria; phylum Bacillota; class Clostridia; order Christensenellales; family UBA1242; genus UBA7862. The sequence continues at coordinate 55,982 of DLSM01000006.1, forward strand.
GACGCAGACAGAATTGTTATTCTTGACGGCGGGAAAATTGTTGCCGTTGGCTCGCACAAGGAACTTTTGAAAACAAGCGAATTATATAAAGATATTTATGACTCACAGACCAAAAAAGGAGGAAAATAACATGGACGACAAAAAGAAAATGCCAAGGGCAAAAAACGCAAAACAGACCATAAAACGAATTTTCTCCTATATGGGCAAGGGTCAAAAAATTATGCTTTTTGTTGTTGTACTTTGTATTCTTATAAGTTCGGCTACGGGCGTTGTGGCTTCCCTATTTATCAAAAGTTTGATTGACAATTACATTACACCCCTTCTTATTGCTGGCGGCGGCGACTTCAATCCTCTTTTAATGCAAATTATCCTCATGGCGTGCATTTTAGGATTTGGGGTGCTGGCGAGTTATGTTTACAACTACTTTATGGTCATAATTTCCCAAAGTATTTTGAAGAAAATTCGTGACGATATGTTTAGAAAAATGCAAAAATTACCCGTTAAATATTTTGACTCGCACACACACGGCGACATAATGAGCCACTTCACAAACGACACTGACTCGCTTGAAAGCATGCTTTGCCAAAGCGTTCCTCAGATAATTTCGTCTGTGGCAACGGTCATAATGGTGTTCTTCGCGATGCTGTATCTAAGCATTTATCTTACACTTGTTGTGCTGGCGTTCCTTTTTGGAATGATGATAATTGTGAAAAATCTTGGTGCAAAAAGCGGAAAATATTTCGTGGCACAGCAACAAACATATGGCAAAACAACGGGCTTTGTGGAAGAAATGCTAAATGGGCAGAAAGTTATTAAAGTTTTCAATCACGAGCCAGAAACAATCGAAAATTTTGACAAAGTAAACGAAGAATTGTGCTTTAATTCCACAAAAGCAAACAAATATGCGAACATTTTTATGCCAATTATGGGCAATTTGAGCCACTTACAATATGTTGTTATTGCAATCATCGGTGGGCTTCTTGCAGTTTATGGGGCAAACAACCTCACTCTCGTTGGGTTTTCAATAGTCGAAGTTGGAACAATCGCATCATTTCTCCAACTTTCAAGGTCATTTAGCATGCCAATAAGCCAAGTTTCACAACAAATGAATTCCATTATTTTGGCACTTGCTGGAGCGGAGAGAATTTTCACGCTTATGGACGAAATGCCAGAAGTGGATAGTGGTGACGTAACATTGGTTCACGCAAAGAAAGTTGACGGAAAACTTGTTGAAACGGACGAAAAAACGCAAATTTGGGCATGGAAAGACCCAGAAAGAGCGGAAAATGACCAACTTGTGGAACTTCGAGGCGATGTGAGATTTTATGACGTAAATTTTGGATATGAGCCAGACAAAACTATTTTGCACGACATTTCTCTTTACGCAAAACCTGGGCATAAAATTGCTTTCGTTGGAGCAACGGGGGCGGGCAAAACGACAATTACAAATTTAATTAACAGGTTTTATGATATCGCAGACGGCAAAATTAAATATGACGGAATTGACATAAACAGAATTAAGAAAGACGACCTAAGACACTCTATTGGAATGGTTTTGCAAGACACAAACCTTTTCACTGGAACGATTAAAGAAAATATCCGCTATGGCAACCTTGACGCCACAGACGAGCAAATTTTTGAAGCGGCAAAACTTGCCAACGCAGACGATTTTATTCAACGTCTTCCACAAGGCTATGACACAATGCTAACAGGTGACGGAGCAAACCTCTCTCAAGGACAAAAGCAACTTCTATCCATTGCACGAGCAACTGTTGCAAACGCTCCAGTTATGATTCTCGATGAAGCAACATCAAGCATTGACACCCACACTGAAGCACTTGTGCAGCAAGGCATGGATAGTCTTATGCACGGCAGAACAGTTTTCGTTATTGCCCACAGATTGTCAACCGTTCAAAATTCAAACGTTATTATGGTTCTTGAAAATGGCAGAATAATTGAAAAAGGCACACACGAAGATTTGATTGCACAACATGGCAGATATTATGAACTATATTCTGGTGCGTTTGAACTTGAATAAATATTATATTTTTGTTAATTTTGCACATTGAAATCCCCTTTTTTGCGTGATATAATATGGACAATAAAAGAGAGGGGAATAAAATGAGAAATGATAATATAAAGGTTGAATTTGTTAATAGGAAGATTAAGCAGTTACAAAAGGAGATAAACAGTTATCTTCGCAATGGTGGAGAACTTGAATTTATGAAATATTGCGACCAAGACCTTTATCTTGATTGCAAAAAGACGATTCGTCTTGTGCGTGATGTGTATGCAATTTATGTAAAATCTGTAAGAGGTCTGCTTTCTATCTTAGGTTATGAATACAAAGTAAATTCTTGTCTTTATGACATTGATGACTTTGACAGATATGACGAAGCATATAAAGTTAGAATTAGAGATAGCTACAACGAATATCTTGATAGCAATGACTTGACTGACGACAATGGTTATTCAATTTATGCAAGTTATGACTATGCAAGATAATTCACAAACTCTTCTCATAATGCGGAAAGTAGAAAATATAAATTTAGAAAAAATCTCACAAAATTGTGAGATTTTTTTACAATTATAAGTATTGTTTTGCCCATTTTCAAACAATAATTTTTTGTGAAATTTATTAACGAATTTAAGTGAAATAAACAACTCATATTCATTAAAACTTTATCTCATTTGAAATCAATGTTTTACTCGTTTGAAACTCTTATTTCATCTTGGTCTTCATTTGCTTTTCTGATTGAAAGACCAATTCTTTGCTTTTGAAGGTCAATGGAGATAACTTTAACCTTGACCACTTGACCGACTGTCAATTCCTCACTTGGGTGTTTTATATATCTATCGCACACTTCGGAAATGTGGACAAGTCCGTCTTGGTGAACACCGATGTCAACAAATGCCCCAAAGTCAATAACGTTTCGCACTGTTCCCTTCATAATCATGCCAACTTTCAAATCTTCAATGCTCATGACATCACTTCTGAGTTCTGGTTTTGGAAGGTCGTCACGAATATCTCTGCCCGGTTTTAGAAGTTCCTTTATTATGTCGTCAAGGGTTGGCACGCCAACGCCACATTCCTTTGCAACGTTGTCTTCGCCTTTTGCTCCAACAAGTCGAGGAAGATTTTGAATAGCGTCTGTTCCAATGTCTTTTTCGCTCATGCCAAAGAGTTTGAGAAGTTTCTTTGTGGCGTCATATGTTTCTGGGTGAACGCCTGTGTTGTCCAAAATATTCTTTTCATTTGGGATACGCAAGAAGCCTGCACATTGCTCGTATGCTTTTGCACCAAGTTTTGGCACATTCAAAAGGTCTTTACGTTCAACAAATTTGCCGTTAGATTTTCTGTATTCCACAATATTTTTTGCAATGCCTGCATTAAGTCCTGAAATATGTTCCAAAAGTTTGTAACTTGCTGTGTTTAGGTCAACACCAACAGAGTTTACACAATCTTCAACAACGCCATCAAGCACTGTGGAAAGTCGTTTTTGCGGCATATCGTGTTGATATTGCCCAACGCCGATAGATTTTACGTCAATTTTGATAAGTTCTGCAAGTGGGTCTTGAAGACGTCTTGCAATGCTCACTGCACTTCTTGTCGTGACGTCATATTCTGGAAATTCCTCTGCCCCAAGTTTTGAAGCACTGTAAACTGACGCTCCTGCCTCATTTACAACCATATATTCCACTTTGCGTGGAAGTTTTTTGATAAGATTGCTAACAAAAATTTCACTTTCTTTGCTGGCTGTGCCGTTTCCGATTGAGATTGCGTCAACTTTATGCTTCATAATCAGATTTGTCAAAACTTCTTCTGATTTTTCAATTTGATTGTGTGGTGGGGTTGGATAGATAACAGTTTTGTCAATGACGTTGCCGTTTGCGTCAATAACTGCCACTTTGCAGCCCGTTCTGTATGCTGGGTCAAGACCTAAGATAACTTTATCTTTCAAAGGTGGTTGCATAAGGAGTGGTTTAAGATTTACTTCAAACATTTTGATTGCTTGTTCGTTTGCCACGTCTGTAAGATTGTTTCTAAGTTCTCTTACAAGTGATGGCAGAATAAGTCTGTCAAAGCTGTCCTCAATGGCATTTTTCATAAAGTCCCCAAAAGTGCCGTTTTTGACAAGCACTTCGTCACTTATGAGTTCAATGCACTTTTCATTATTTGTTTCAACGTCAACTTTTAGGCAGTCGTCCTTTTCGCCACGATTGATTGCCAAAATTCTGTGGCTTGGAATTTTGTTCACTGGTTCTTTGTAGTTTTCATAAGTCTGATAGATAAGATATTTTTCACCTGGTTTTAGGGTGGTGACAATTTGAGCAGATTCTGCTAAAAATTCCCTTAAAATCTTTCTTATGTCTGCATTGTCAGAAATCATTTCTGCAATAATATCCGAAGCACCAGCAACTGCTTCTTCGGCAGTTTTGACGCCTTTTTCTTCGTTTATATATTCTTTAGCGATTTCCAAAATGTCACGTGTATCTTTTTGTGCAAACAAAATTTCTGCCAAAGGCTTAAGTCCTTTTGCTTCTGCGATTGTTGCACGAGTTTGTCTTTTTGGACGGAAAGGTCTGTAGATGTCTTCAAGTTCCGTCATTGTAAGTGCTTTGTCAAGTGCCGCCATAATTTCTGGGGTCATTTTTTCTTGTTCTGTGATAAGTTTGACAATTTCTTCTTTTCGCTTTTCAAAGTTGCGAAGATAGTCAAGTCTGTCTGCGAAATCTCTTATGACTTGGTCGTCACAACTGCCGTGCATTTCCTTTCTGTAACGGGCAATGAATGGCACTGTGCAGCCCTCGTCAAGTAGCGAGATAATGTTGTTTGCGTATTCTTGTTTAATGTTAAATTCCAAACTTAATGCTTTTGCAATATCCATAATATATTCCTTGTTTGTATAAAGAGTTTGTGTAAATTTAGATAAGTTTTATTTTATGCGATTCAAGATAATATCTCTTTTCTCTTGCTTCGCCAATGGAGAAAGATTTGCGTGGAAGAACGCCGTGCTTAATGACAAATTCAAAGAGTTGAGATTTGTCAAGGGTTGGGAGTGTAAGTCCAATGCTGCCGTCTTTTGCACAAATTTCCTTAAGACTATCAAGTCCATGCACATAATCAACGGACATTTCAAGTTGGTCAGAAAGGCACTTGTCAATATAGTCTTGCACAAGTTTTATGGCAAGAGGTGAATTGTTTGGAAGGTCATAAGTTTCTTCCTTGCTGCCGATGAAAATTTGTTCTTGTTTTGCGTCTTCTTTTGAGCCTTTGTAAAGTTTTTTAAGCCCTTTGACAAAACTTGCGTCTGCGCCTTTCACAACTCTGTAAATTGGGCTAAATTCAATACCCTCGTCGTGAATATTAACTGCTTCCACAAGGACAAAACGTGCTGGGTGAGTTTCCCTTTCTGCTTCGGTCAAATTGACTTTAATTCTGTTCCAATGTTCTTTTGCTGTTGCCAAACTGTGATTGCCGTCACCAACTGCAAAAAGAAGTGGGGTTTCGGTGTTAAATGTTTCTTTAAGATAGTCTTTGTCAAGAAGTTTGTCAAATTGAGAAATAACTTCATCAACATTTTTAACTTTCCAGCCAGCGATGTGTCCGCCACCCATGTTTAGGTCAAAGTCATAAACTTTTTCCAAGTTTTGTCTGTTTGCATAAAGATTTTCCACAATTTTTTGCTTTCTGTCGTCAAACAAAAGCATAATGTGTGGAAATTCCAAAATGGCGTCTTTTCTTATTTCCACTCTTGGTGGGATACGCTCGATAATTGTGCCTTCAGTTGCTTTTATAAGTGCTGGTACATCTGGACGAAAGTCATAAGTTTCAAGGTCCACATTCATAACAAGCCCAAGCCTGTGTGGATGAAGCGAAGTTGACCTGTCAACCAAAATCATGCAAGGGCCTGCGTCTTCCACAAGACCTTTTTCATAATATGACTTCATGTTTTTGTTTATTTTATCAATTCTTTCATGATTATCTTTGCTAAGATAAATTTCTGGGAATGTTAGGTCAAGAGTTGTAGGTGCTCCTTCAACATATTTTGCAACCTCCTCCCAATATTTTGGCTCGCTTGTAAATTGGTCGCAAGCGATAACTGCCCATTTGGAATAGTCCAAATGTTTCTTTGGCAAATAGATGTGTTGTTTTTTAATAACCGACATAATTTCCTCCATTGCAAATTTCTTTGCTTTTAACAAGTGTATTCTAGCACATTTTGTGCGATTTGTGAAACGTTTTGCCCCACTAGAGCGAAGTTACAAATTCCTTTGCTCGGGCGGTCACAGTTTGCATATCTTTTTTGTTTTTAAACTCGCCCATAATTCGCATATATGGCTCTGTGCCAGAAAATCTGAGCAGCAGCCAACTGCCGTCTTCAAAGAAATATTTGTGTCCGTCAAGATTGCCAACTGACACAACTTTAACTCCAAGATTTGGAATGAACTTTGCAAGTGCTGTTTCTACTCGCTTTTTGTTGTTGACTGCAACTGCCTCTGCAAAGCAAGTCATGTTATATCCCACGTGCTTTTTAAAGTCTTTTATAATTTCACTAAGTGGTTTTTTAAGATTTGCCACCATTTCAAGGAGCAGAAGATAAGTCATTATGCCGTCTTTTGTGTAAACATTTGAACCAAGTTCAATTCCATTTTCTTCCGCACCCATATAGGCATTATTGTTGATAAGTGCTTCGCCAATGTTCTTAAAGCCAACTTTTGTTTCAAAATAATCTGTGTGCAAAGTGTCGCAAACAAGTTTTCCAAGAGAAGAAAATGCATAATTTGCAACAAACCCACCCGATACGCCTTTCATTTTGACAGCATAATAATAAAGCATTGGAGCAATGAGGTTTCCGTTGTAATAATTTCCTTTTTCGTCAATCACACCAATTCTATCCCCGTCACCGTCTGTCGCAAACCCAAAAGCATAGCCTTCAGTCACAACTTTCTTTGCAAAATCTTCCAAGTGGTCTTCGTTTGGAATAGGGGCAGAGCCTTCAAACTCCACGTCCCTATTAGTTTTCACAAGGTCACAGTTTAACTTCTTTTTGTCAACAAGCATTTCCACAATCTTTGTGCTTGAGCCGTGCATGCAGTTGAATGTCGTCTTTAATTCTTTCATGCCCTGCGAAAACTTAACATTTTTCATCATGTTATCTATGTATTCGCCATAAAGTGATGGTCTTATTTCAAAAAGCCCGTTTTCCTTCGCTTGAGAAAGTTCCATATTCTTAATTTTCTTTTCATGGTCGGCAAGAGAGTTGTATTCTTCTTCAAGATAATGTTCCAAATCCCTGCCGTCTTTTGAGAAAATCTTTATACCGTTGTAATAATATGGGTTGTGGCTGGCAGAGATAAAGACGCTTATATCGTTGCCCAAAAATCTGCCCGCAAAACTGACAAGTGGACAAGGGACACTTCCGCCAGTCATAACAACCTTTATGTCGTTTGCCGCAAGGACTTTTGCAAAAAGAGTTGCAAAACTGTCGGACAAAAATCTGTTGTCATAACCCACAAAAACTTCTTTTTTAAATCTATGCCTTTTTATAATGTCACAAGTTGCCTTGGCTATTTTTGCCACAGCGTCAAATGTAAAGTCGTCTGCAATAATTCCCCTAAAGCCAGACGTTCCTATTTTCATCATAAGAATATCCTCCAAATTGAATTCTAGGTCTATTATATAACACAATTTCCCGCTCGCAAAACAATTTACGGGGGTTCGTTTTAAAAGTTTTTTTAAGATATTTTATCAAATGCTTGCTTTATATTGAATTTTAGAATAAAATAAGGGTGTATTATATATAAAGATGTGTTTTATATAAGTACAAAAGATAAAAAAGGAGAGAATATGGACATTTATCTTATTACAACAATATTGCTTGGCGGCATTTGCCTACTGATGTTGATTCTTCTTATTGCAATAAATAGCAAATATTCAAAAATGCTTCGTGCCATGCAAAACAGAGAAGTGGATAACGTCAATCAAAAACATGGCGTTAGATACACTGTTGACCAAACTGTGGTTGACGAAAATGGTGACATGAATGTTTCACTTTCGCAAAAGGACATTATCCTAAAGCAAAATGAAACGCAAACTGCGGGCATAAAAAACAGACTCAAGCCCGGCAAATATACTGTGCTTTCAAGTGGTGACGATGAGGTGTTTAATATCCGAATCGGAAGCCTTGTGAAAGAATATCGTCATGGGCAAAGCATAATTATTGCCGAAGGCGAAAACATTACAGCCGTCAGCGGAACGGTAATTTTGAGATAATAGGAGAAAAAAATGGGACTTTTTAGAATTCTTAAATCACAACTTTTAAAAAATATTGACTGGCTTGACAACACACAAGACACCATGGTCTATCGCTTCCCTATGAACGGGCGAGAGATTATGATTGGCTCTAAACTTACAGTTAGAGAAAGCCAAGTTGCTATCTTTATGGTCAAAGGCAAAATTGCTGATGTCTTTGGACCAGGGATACATACACTTATTGTGGATAATCTTCCAATCTTGTCGGCACTTCTTGCTTGGCCAAGAGGGTTTAAATCACCTTTCACTGCCGATGTGTTCTTTGTAAACACAAAACAATTTACAAATCAAAAATGGGGCACAACAAACCCAATTACAATGAGAGATAAGGACTTTGGCTCTATTAGAATTAAGAGTTATGGCACATTTGCTTTCAAAGTTAAAGAGCCAGTCGTTTTCTTAAAAGAACTCTTTGGAACAAACTCACTTTACACCACAGAAAGCGTTGTAAGTTATCTTAAGAGTATTCTTGTGTCGGGCATTTCTGACACCATTGCTCAAAGCAAAATTAGCGCCCTTGACCTTGCTTGCAATCTTCTTGAATTTAACGAACTTGCAAAAGGTCAAATTGACAATCAATTTGAAAAATTAGGTCTTGACCTCACCAACCTTGTTATTGAAAACATTTCCTTCCCAGAACAAGTGGAAAAAGCACTTGACGCCAACACATCAATGGGCGTTATGGGCGACAAAATGGATATGTATCTGAAATATAAATCTGCCGAAGCCATTGGCGATGCTGCCAAAAACCCAGGCATGGCTGGGCTTGGAAGTCAACTTGGAGCGGGGCTTGCATTGGGACAAATTATGAAAGACTCAATCTCCACCGCTTCTTCTGAAAAAACACCTGCAAAGGAAGAAAAGAAAGGTCGCTTCTGCCCAGAATGTGGTGCAGAAAACGGGCCTAGGGCAAAATTCTGCTGCGAATGTGGCAAGCCTCTTGCACAAGCAAAAAGAACCTGCCCAAAATGCGGCGCAGAAGTTAGCAAAACTGCAAAGTTCTGCGGTGAATGTGGGAGCGAAATAAAATAATGGCACTATCCAACAAATGCAAAAGTTGCGGAGCAGAACTGATATTTGACATTGGCGAGCAAGCACTTGTTTGCACGCACTGCTCGGGCAAAGTGGAATTTGAAAAGACGACACAGAAACTTGAGAAAAAGGAATTTGATAGTTCTTCTACAATAGAAAAAGAGCCAACAAAATTCACTCAATTTTTGTGTTCAACTTGCGGTCGTGGGCATATTTCTCCAACGGATATGCCACTTTCTCGTTGCCCAAGTTGCGGAGCAATGACGCTGGAACGCACAATGAAAGTTGCCTACAGACCAGACGGCATTATTCCCTTTAAGATAAAGAAATCTGTTGCACTTGACAAGTTTTATGGGTGGGTGAAAAGAAGAAAACTTGCCCCAAACAACCTCAAAAAAATTGCTCGTGCGGAAACTTTGAATGGCATGTATATTCCCGCCTACGCATTTGACTTTGAAGCAGACAGCAGATATTCGGGCATAGGCGAAACAGACCACAAGGACAGCAAAGGAAACACACACACCACAAGAAAACACTTCAGCGGCACAGACCACAATAGTTATAGAAACTATTTTGAAAGTGCCTGCAGCGAAGTGTCGTCCTACAAACTCCAATCACTTGGCGGATATAACTTTACAGACATTTGCCTCTATTCCCCAGAATATCTTTATGGCTGGATGGCAAGCGAAGTTGTAAACAAGTTGCAAGAAGCACACAAAAATATGATAAGTTGTGTGGAAAATGAAATTGCAAGCAGAATTCGCTCGCAAAAAGAAATGCAGTATGATAGAGTTTGGAATTTTCAATGTTCAACAACTTTCAGTGACCAAAAATATAGTTATGTATATCTTCCAGTTTGGAAAGGCACTTACAAATACAAAGCAAAAGACTACTATTATTATGTCAACGGCGAAAACGGCTCTGTGACAGGCAATGCTCCAAAAAGTTTTTGGAAGATACTTCTTATTGTTCTTGCCTTCCTTGGCTTTACGGCACTTGTTGTGTGGCTTGTGATGAAGTTTGGCTCCTCTGCAGACGAGCCTTTTGACAAATTTATTCCTAATTTATAAACAAAAAGTTATCCACAATTTCATTGTGGAAATGTGGATAACTCAAAATATGATATAAAAATTCCCAAGGAATTTCCTTGGGATAATTTTTTTATTGTTCTCTTTCTAGTTCACTTTCAAGCACCATTTGGCGTCTGCGTGCTGCCAAAATATCTTCCGACCATTGGCAACCTGGGACACGATGTTCGTTGGAGTTATACAGTTCGTGAATAAGTTCGCCATAATGAACACTGTCCTCTTTCTTCAATAGAGGACCGACAATATCATTTGCCATGCCGTCCAGTGTCCTTTCGATTTCTTTTTCATCGTTTTCTATTGGCTCTTCTTTAACTCTGCTCATATAGAAAAAATCGCCAGAGTTTGTGTAAGAAAATATAACTGATGGAACTTTCTTTTGAATTTTAACTGCCTTTTGCCCCAAAAGTCCGTCAACAATGTTGTAGCATGCCCCTTCATATAGTTCGCAATAAATATCCTCTAAGTCAGTTTCATACTCCCTATGCCCAATTCTCTTATACATTTCAAAGTAGTTATTGCCAACGTCGAGAGCGTTCTTGATGTCGCCCTTGTCTGGCGTTGCATCATTTGTTGCCGACACGCCAATATAAAATTTTGGATGAGTATTGAAGTATGCTGGATTCATTCTGTCACTATTCTCGTCAACAGGAATCTCTTTATACTCAATGGATTCATTTCGGAATCTCAAAATGTAGTCTGCGGCACTTTGCGATTCAATTCTTTGTGGAACCTTAAATCCGCTTTCTTCTTGCTCAACGCAAAACTTGTCGCATAGGACTTTAAAGTCTGGATTATATTCCATTTTATCATTTTTGCAAGCCTTTTCTATACACATTGCCAAAACTGAATCTAACATCCTTTGAGTGGCGTCTGGGTCGGCGTCATAAAGTCTGGTGTGAGTTGTGAGGTCAAGCATATCAAACTCTTTGCCGTTGTCAATGTTAAAAACGAAAACTCTTTTTGGCTTGGCGTGAAGTGCTGGAGTCGATCTTGAAACATAGTCTGGAATATTTCCGTCAAGGTCTGGTTGAGCCTCATATCTTCTGCCCTCAGTAAAAAGCCCATAAATTCTGCCCTCTTTTGTGTCACGCCAAATAGTGTCTATTATCTGATAAACATCAATGCTTTGGCATTTGCCGTCTGGACTTTCTTCAATGGATTGGCGAATAATGTCGTCAGTGAGAGCAAAACTTCTGTTTTTGGAAATAACTGAAAAGCGGTCTTTGTTCGCCGTGTTCAAAAGCAACGTTTCCATAAGTTCCTTTGTTGCAATTTTCATGGTCTTTTCTCCTTAAAAAATTATCTTTCCATTCCCATCTCTTCCGAAGCACCATTGCAGAAAGCAATATAATTTTCATCACGAGGAATGTTGTTGTAGTTTTGTTCCAAGATATATTTTGTTGTTGTGTCCATGCTGTTTTCGGCAATTTGCTCGTTTTCTTCATTCACTTCAACAGTCAACAATCCTTCTTCATTTGCCAAAATGACAACGTCTTTGCTTAGGCCATGCTTTCTTGTAAGCGAACTGACTGTGTTTTCAAATCTTTTCACATATTCTTGAATGAACTCATTATTAATATTTGTGAATGTTTTTCCTTCAAGTCTAATGGCAACAACGCCTTCTGCATCTGGATAGTTTTTCTTTCTAAGTTTTGCATACTCAAGCATATGGCTAAGACAGATGTTCACTTGTTCTGCGTTTTGTTCTTCGCCTTTTTGTGCAGCGGACTTAATCATTGACATTGAAAGTTTTGACAAATCTCCGCTCAAAATGTTCTCTGTGTAAACTCCATTTTCGACTTTGTTTTGGCTTTTAAGATAATACTCAATAACCTTGTTTTTATCAACACTCATTTTAAAATCTCCTTTTTTGGAACATTTAAATATTCCCTTTTGTTGAGTATATTTTATCATAAAAATCAGAAATTTCAATACTTAATTTAAAATTCGTTATAATACACAAAGTTATTCCCTATTATTTCAATATTTCCAATTTAAAGTGCTTAAATAAAAGAAATTTTTAAGAAATTCGGCAATATCTATTGACAACAACGAAAATTTATACTAAAATTGCATTGTTAGTGAGTTATTAACACTGCCCTAAGCATCTGACTCTTAAGCAGAGCGCGACGCGTTAAGAAAGATTGCCAGTGGCAAACTTGTAGCCAAAGCGGCGAAGAAGCTGTGCTTCAAGCGGAGGGGTTTCCCCGGACACCCTGACAACAAAAATCTGGGATAAAATACGATATGGATCACTAGCTCAGCTGGCAGAGCACCTGACTCTTAATCAGGGTGTCCGGGGTTCGAACCCCCGGTGATCCACCAAAAAGCCTATTTACGGGCTTTTTTTGTTTATATAAATAATATTGTTTTTCATTCAAGTGGAACTAGCGTAACAATCTTCAAGCCTTGCTTTTTGGCGTAATTGATTGTTGTTTTCGTTCCGCCTTTTGTTCCATTAAAAAGAGCGATGACAAGTGAGGAGTTGTTGACCATGTAATGATTGCGCTCAATCATACATTTCTTGCCGTTGTAGTTGTCATAAATACAGCGGATATCGTCCAATTTGCCAAGGACTTTCCTATATCTCTGCTTGTCCTTTTCTTTCCAAAATTTATCTTGCGTTTTGCAAGGCAATGCACCAATCAATTTTATGTTGGGGTATTTTCCTTTTAATTCCAAAACCATTTCCGCTGCGATAATGTCAAAGCCCAGTGCCATGCCCGAGATAAAGGTTGTGTAGCCATTTTCTATTGCTTTAACAATTTCTCCTCTCAACTGCTCTTTCATTTTTACACATCTCTCGTCTTCTTCGTCAAAACCCCAAGGCAAACTTTGTGGACGATGACCTGTAAAGCAACAAGTTGATTTTGACAACTCAATATTTTTTTCTTTGAGAATGTTATATATTTCTCCGAAGATATTTTCCATTTTTTCTCCATTATTATGTTTTTACATAATAATATAATATCACAAAATTTGAAAAAATGTTATGTTTTTACATAATTGGTTAAAAAAATAATTATGTTAAAATGTAATTATTGAAAAACATAGGGGAATAATACAAGTATGAAAGTGTCAAAAGCGGTAGCAACAAGGATAAGAGAAATTCTTGCAGAAAAGAATATGACTCAGTACAGATTAGAGATTAACTCTGGTTTGCCAAAAGGAACTTTTATATCTCTTATGTATGCAAGGTATAACGGTGTTAATCTCACGACTTTAATTACTATTATTCGTACATTAGGGGTTTCTGTTGATGAGTTTTTTAATAGTCCTCTCTTTAGCGAAGAAAACTTAGACATTGACTAAAAAACACCAGAGTTTTATCGCTCTAGTGTTTTTTATTTTAATATTCCTCAATCGCCTTATTTAATGCTTTTGCGAGGGTTGGGTTGGCGTAGTTTAGGTTGTTGTAGATAAGTTTGGCTTCTTCGAGGTAGGCTGATTGCTTTTCCTTTGTCCAAGTTGGCACTCTGCCACGGATGTTGAAAAGTCTGTCTGCCATTTTGACTATTGCCACTTCTCGAGGTTGTTTTTTTATTCGCTCAATGCTGTCTTGCATTTGTTTTTCGTGCGGGAGTTGCTCATTTTTGGTCAAGGCCAAAACGCCGTCTGCCACCTTTTCCCCAAAGGTACTTGCCAAGTCCTCGTAGGTTGTGGCGGTGTCTTCCAATGTGTCATGTAACAAGGCACAGCAACACGCAAAGTCCCAGTCTATATCGTCCGCATGGCAAAAGTTTATCACATTCAGCAAAACGCCCGTTACATGTGCAGAATATGGCATATCCGCTGGGTGCTTCATTGTTTGCCCCGCATGAGCGTTTGTCGCAAAAAACAACGCCTTTTGAACAATTTTATTATCCCACAAAAAATCCATAAAATTTGTCCTTTTAAAATTATCTTTCCGCTTTTGGCTCGTTGTCCTCGGGTTCACCAATGATTGAATACATCTCTTCAATCAAATTTATTGGCGTAAGTCCACCCGTTATTTTCATGGCTTCCTTTGGTGTAATAAATTCAAAATCATTGCAACGCTCCAATTCCAAAATGCCAACATCAGACATATCCCACTCTTTGTTGAAAATGTAAGTCACAACAAATTTGTTATCCAAACAAAAAAGTGTATTATCCGCCTTGAAATATGTGATACTTTCGTTCATTTTACTCTCCAAGCCAAGTGAGGACTGGGGTGAAGGCGACTCCGAGATAGGTTTTGCCGGTTTCGATGTCGGTGTGGGCAGATGGGTCGGTTATTGGCGATTTTGTGTAGATTTTAATGTTGACAGAATTAAAGATGTCATTTAGTGAATTTATTGAAAAGGTTAGTCCGTTTTTGTATGTTGTGCCATTATGGATTGTTGTTCCAACAAAGCCAACGATAATTTCGTCCTTAATAATTTGATATTGCATGGAGCCTTCCACTTCTCGCACGTCATAGGTTGTGTTGTTAAATGTAATTTTTGCGTCTTCCTTTTCGCTAAGTCTGACTGTTGTGTTGCCAAATGCTGTGAAATACATTTTCGCCGTGTTGTGCAGTTGGAAAATGAGTTGGTCGCCAGTCGTTACTGAACTTAGGTCTATGGTTTTTGATGTTTCCTCAACTTCCACTGCAGTCAACTCCAAATTTCCAGCAAGGAATTGGTTTTTGATAAGTGTTCTTATTGCTGTTCCGTTTTGGATAGGGTTCCCGTTATCGTCTGTTTTTATGTTAAAACTATCGAGGTTGTCATAATATGAGCCGGTGTAGGAATAAGACTTTCCCCACGATGGCACTTCGGGAATTGGGTCATCTCCACCGCAGCCAACAAGAAACATTGGAAGTGCTAGGCACAATGCAAGTGCAAGTGATAAAATAATTTTTTTGAATTTCATAATTTCCCCCTTGTGATATTTCGAGTATAACATATATTTACTAAATCTAAAAACAAAATTAGCCAAAACGGCAAATAAAACCTAATTTTGCAATTCTACTGCTAGTAGAGTTTGAAATTTCGAGTTTTAAAAGTCATTTTGGCTAACAAATTATTCTTGAGGTTCGACAATGCCATGGACGCCAACCGACAATGTTTCTCCATGAGAAATGACAAGATTTTGAGCGTTTGTTGCGTCTTTTATGTCGTCTGCGCATTCCTGCAAGAATTCGTCATATGGTGACACCACTTCAAGGGTTGTGAGTTCTGTTTTAAGAGAAATTTTGTTGTCTGTTTTGTATCCACGGACTTGCGACACAACGCTGCACACTTCCTCGCCCTTACGGATAAGGTCTTTGTCTGCAGCAATGGAAAGTTTAGAAAAGAGTGTATTGTTTATTGATTCAACTTTCACTGTGTCTTTAAATGTGTTTTGATATATTTCCTCCGTCACGTGAGGGATATATATGCTGAACATTTTAAGCAGTTCGAGCATAACTTCATACATTGCAAATTTTGCACTGTTTTTGGACTGTTCGTCTGCGTTGTAAAGTCGGACTTTGACAAGTTCAATGTAGTTATCGCAGAAGTTCCAGAAGAAGTTTTCAAGTTCATTCATTGCAAGTCCAATTTCATACTTTTCAAAATAGTCAAAGAATCTTGCTTGCATTTGTGAAAATTTAGAGATTATCCAGCGGTCGATTGGTTTGAGGCTTTGTCCCTTTTCTGGCTTGTAACCTTCAAGGAAAAGCCAAACAAATTTTGAAGCGTTGTAAACTTTGTTGACAAGTTTTGCACCAGTTTTAAGTTTGTCCTCATTGAAGAGTGAATCTCTGCCCAAACTGCCCGTTGTTGCCCAATAGCGGAAGACATCTGCCGAATGAGTTGCAATGACTGCTGCTGGGTCGGCTTTTGCGTTGTTTTTGCTCTTTGAAATCTTTTCGCCATTGCCCGCCATAACAAAGCCAGTTATCATAACATTTTCCCAAGGAATTGTGTTCATGTGATAGTAACTCTTGACGATTGTGTAGAAGTCCCAAGTTCTGATAATGTCATGTGCATTTGTTCTGAAGGTCATTGGCATCATCTTTTTGCAGAAGTCGTCATCTTGCTTCCACTTTGTGTTGATAAGTGGAGTGACACTGCTTGTTGCCCATGTATCCATAATGTCTTTTTCTGGCTCGAAGTTGTGTCCGCCACATTTTGGGCATGGGTGAAGTGGGTTTGTTACAAGTGGGTTAACTGGAAGTTGACTTTCGTCCGCCACCACAATTTCGCCACAGTCTTTGCAATACCACACTGGGAATGGCACACCAAAATATTTTTGACGAGAGATACACCAGTCCATCATAAGGTTTTCCACCCAGTCGGTGTAGCGTGACTTCATAAAACCTGGGTTCCACTTGATTTGGTCGCCAAGTTCCAGCCATTTTTGTTTGTTTTCAAGTGTTTTTATGAACCATTGCTTCTTAAGTTTAATTTCCATTTCGTTTTTGCAACGTTCGTGGACAAAAACTTGGTGAGTTAGTGGTTCTTGTTTTATTAGCAAGTCTTCTGCACGCAAATCTTCAATAATCTGCGCCCTTGCTTCTTTTGTTTTCATGCCTTCATACTTTCCAGCAAGTGGTGTCATGCGGCCATAGTCGTCAATGGCAACTTTAAGTTCAAGTTTATATTTCTTAAACCATTGTGTGTCTGTTTGGTCGCCAAATGTGCAACACATAACAACACCCGTTCCCTTGTCAAGTTCAACCTTGTCGTCTGCCATAACTGGAACATAATAATTGTATAGTGGCACACGGACACGCTTTCCGACAAGATTTTTTCTCTTTTCGTCTTTTGGGTTTACAAACACGCAATCGCAAGCACACAAGAATTCTGGACGAGTGGTTGCAATTTCAACATATTCGTCACTGTTTTCAATGTAAAATTTTATGTAATTGAAAGTCGTTTCCTTTTCTTCGCTTTCAAGTTCACTTTGTGCAATGGCAGTTTGACATTTTGTACACCAAAGGGCTGGGGCTTCTGCATAATACACTTTATTCTTCTTGTAAAGGTCGAGGAATGACTCTTGACTTGTCCTTTGACATTCTGGGCTTACTGTGTGATAAAACAAACTCCAATCGGCGCTGTTGCCAACGGAAATAAAGAGTTTCTTAAAGTCTTCTTCATATTTGTCCACAGTTTCCATACACATTTTACGAAAGTCTTCACGAGAAACACTGTATGCTTTAAGCCCTTTTTCTTTTTCCACCAAAATTTCTGTTGGAAGTCCGTTATCGTCAAAGCCCATTGGATAAAAGACGTTGAAGCCTTGAAGCCTTTTGTATCTTGTAACAAATTCTGCTTGGCAATAACTGAAAATATGTCCAATGTGAATTTTGCCACTGACTGTTGGAGGAGGGGTGTCAACTGAAAACACAGGTTTGTTGCTTTGTGGGTCAAACTTGTATGTTCCCTTTTCTTGCCAATAGTCTTGCCAATATTTTTCTCTTGTCTTAAAATCGTATTTCTTTTCTAACATTTTTTCTATCCTTTTATCCACAATTTATTCTCTTTTGTGCATTACTTTTCCAAAAAGTCCACCGCCACCGTGCCATATTTTCTGGTGTCCGTCACCTTTTGTGCAAATTTGCTAACGCTCTCGACACTTCGCTCGTGAACAATAACCCCACCGTCACTTAAAAGGTCAAACTTTAAAATTTTGCTTATTGCGATGTCTGCAAGGTCGCTGTCAAAGGGCGGGTCAAGAAAGATAATATCAAACTTCACGCCACTTTCCGAAAACTTTTTCAATGCGTCATAGAAGTCACAAGTCAAAGCATTGTAATTTTGAACATTCAATTTGCCCAAAAACTTCTTTAACGCTTCAATATTTGCCTTGTTGTTATCCACAAACGAAACTTCCTTTGCTCCACGACTTATGCACTCAATTCCAAGCGCCCCGCTGCCACAAAACAAGTCCAAACACCTTGCCCCAACAATTCTAAATTGCAATATGTTAAATATATTTTCTTTCACCCTATCCAGCGTTGGCTTTACAACCTCTTGCTTTGGCGAAGGGATAACTGTTCCCCTAAATTTTCCTGATATTATTCTCATAACAACAATTATAGTCTATTTTTCCTTTTGAGTAAATACTTTTTTGGGTATTGTGGGGAAAAATTTACTTTTACTCCCTATTAATCTGTTGACAAATAACGTTTTTCCGACTAAAATAAGATTGTATCGCATTTTGGTCGGAGGTTTATTATGAGTTATATCAAAAGAGATATGGAAAAAATTGTTGAAGAACTAACAAAAGAGTATTCTTGCATTTTAATAACAGGACCAAGACAAGTGGGCAAAAGCACTATGCTCGAACACATTGATAGTGAAAGATACAGAGTGACACTTGACGACTTGCAAGAGAGAAATCTTGCAAAGACCGACCCAGAAATGTTTTTGAAGTTGCACAAAACACCAATCTTGATTGACGAAGTGCAATATGCTCCAGAACTTTTTTCATACATTAAAATTGCAATAGACAACGGAGCAGCGCCGGGTAGTTTTTGGCTGACTGGTTCACAGAGTTACAAGCTTATGCAACTGGCAAAAGAAAGTTTGGCGGGAAGAATAGCAATCCTCAACTTGACATCGCTTTCACAACATGAAATGTATGAAAAGGGCAAACTTGAATTGTTTGACATATCACTTGAGAGTTTAAGAGATAGAGCGACAAGCAGAACACCCGCAACAGTTGATGAAATGTTTAAAAGAATTTGGGCGGGCGGACTTCCTGGGCTTGCAAGCGGAAAATACTCTAACAGAGATATTTATTATTCAAGTTACTTGCAAACATATTTGTCAAGAGATGTGAAAGAAGAATTGCCTATTAAGGACGATGTAAAATTTGTTGACTTTATTCGTGCGGTTGCGTGCAGAATTGGGCAGGAACTTAACATTCATTCCATAGCAACAGATGTTGACGTTTCGGACGACACTGCAAAAAGGTGGCTTGGAATGCTTGAAAAATCTGAGGTCATTTTCTTTTTGCACCCATACTCCAACAATTTGCTAAAACGGGTCGTTAAATCTCCAAAAATTTACTTTTTTGACACTGGACTTGTAAGTTATTTGACAAGACATTCCAGTGCAGAAATATTGCAAAATAGTTCAATAAATGGAGCAATTCTTGAAAATTATGTCGTGGGCGAAATTAGAAAGAATTATCTTAACTGCGGCAAAGAAATGTTTATGTATTATTACAGAGATAAGGACCAAAAAGAGATTGACTTGATAATTGAAGAAAATGGTAAACTTCACCCAATCGAAATAAAAAAGAGTTCCAACCCAACATTATCCATGATAAAAAACTTTGAAATGATAAAAAGTCCAACCCTAAAAGTTGGCGAAGGTGCAGTCATTTGCATGAAAGACAACTTTTCTGCGCTAGACTCAAACAACTTCATCATTCCAGTTTGGAGCATTTAAAAAGACTTCCCTCGGGAAGCCTTTTTTACACATTAAATCTGAACAGCACAACGTCGCCGTCTTGCATAACATAGTCTTTGCCAACTGAGGCAACTTTGCCTTTTTCTTTGGCAAGGTTGAATGAGCCGAGGGCTACTAGGTCGTCATATTTCACAATTTCTGCTCGGATAAAGCCCTTTTCAAAGTCACTATGAATTTTCCCCGCCGCTTGTGGTGCTTTTGTGCCTTGCTTAATTGTCCATGCACGCACTTCTTTTTCGCCAGCGGTCAGATAACTCATAAGTCCCAACGTTTTGTAACTGGTGACAATAAGTTTTTCAAGCCCGCTTTTGTTTATGCCAAGTTCTTGCTTAAACATTTCACGCTCTTCGCTGTCGAGCATTGTAAGTTCTTCTTCAATTTTGCAACTGAGGCACAGGACGTCTGCGTTTTCGCTTTTTGCGAATTCAATAACTTGACGAGTAAGAGGGTTGTCCATTGGTGGGGTTAAGATGTCGTCTTCTGAAATGTTTGCAACATAAATAACTGGTTTTGTTGTAAGAAGGAACAGTCCGTCAACATATTCCTTTTGCTCTGGCGTAAAGGTCAAACTTCTTGCTGGTTTTTCCGCTTCCAAAGTATTCTTAATTGTGTTCAAAAGTATGACGTGTTCCCTACTTCCAGCACCCGCCTTGGCAAGTTTTTGTTCTTTTTCAAGATATTTCACAACGCTTTCAAGGTCTGCCAAGATAAGTTCAAGATTGATTGTCTGAATGTCCCTTGTTGGGTCAACGGAGCCTTCAACGTGAATAATTTTCTCATTTTCAAAACATCTTACAACATGAACGATTGCGTCAACTTCCCTAATGTGACTTAAAAATTTGTTGCCCAAGCCTTCGCCCTTGCTAGCGCCCCTAACAAGCCCCGCAATGTCCACAAATTCAATTTGTGCGGGCGTTGTCTTTTTGGCATTGTATAACTTTGTCAAAACGTCAAGTCTTTCGTCTGGGACATCAACAATTCCCACATTTGGCTCAATGGTGCAGAATGGATAGTTTGCACTTTCCGCCCCCGCCTTTGTAATCGCATTAAACAACGTGCTTTTGCCAACATTTGGCAACCCAATAACTCCAAGTTTCATTTCTTTCCTCTATTATTTTATTGTATATTTTGTTGTGAACTTCCCATTGCAAGATAACCTTCTCAACAGGACTTTTATTATATCACAACAATAATATAATTTGAATATCAAATTTCAACAACTTTCGATAATCGCCAGTTTCTTATTTTTTCTTTCTTCTTTCTTATTTTCCCTTTACTCGCTTCCATATCGGATAAGGCAATAAATTCTAAATGGCAAGTAGAGTATCATTTGACCTACGAAGAAGAACAGCCCTATCATAAGATAGTGGAATGGTACGGGAAGATTTATGCCGAGGGATACAAAGAATGGGCAACTTTCAACATAGAATAAATTTGTCCCCGCAAAGCCCATTTTGGAAATTGCAAAACACAACAGCCCGAAAACAATAAGACTCACAACGCCTCGCCACAAGTCAAGTGCATTTTGAACATTTATCCAACCCGTAAACGCCATCATCAACGCCACCATAACAATTATGCTGCGAGAGATGTAAAACGCCAAATTGTTTATGTCATAGATTGGCAAACTTTCCACAACGCCAACTGGATAAATTATTGTTGCAATGGCAAGCAGTGCCGAAATTGAAAACACAAAGTCCAACCCAAAAGTCTTTGTCTTTATGTCCTTTTTCTTAATAACTGCAAATAGAAGAAGAATTATGCTCACCCACATCGACAAAACAAAGCCGTCAAGATTTGTGGCAGTTAGAAACGTTGCTTTTTCATCAACGCTTTTAAGATACTTGCACCTAAAAACAATTCGCACCACCTCAAGGGCAATCAAAAGCCCCGTGCAAATGGCGACAAAAAGTCTTTGTTTTGAAAATTCGTGACGTGACACAAGCATGGAAAAGAAAATAATCACAACCATGCAACACAATATAACCGCAATATGTCCAGCGGATAAAAGTGACTTTATGCCCCCAGCAATGTTTAAATTTAGAAACATTTTATTCTCCTACCTAGTAGTTTAGAAAAAAAACACAAATTTGTCAAAAAAAACTACAATAGTTTTCGTTCTTTTGTTGATTTTTTTGAAAATATGTGCTATCTTAATTGCGTCAAAAGAAGAAATGAGGTGGATTTCATAAAACTCAAGACTTCTCGACTTTTGTAAAAACAAAAATTTTTGTTCCAAATTCTCATGCAGAAAAATATCAATATGCAGGTATAGTTTAGTGGTAAAACTTTTGCTTCCCAAGCAAGTGATACGGGTCCGATTCCCGTTACCTGCTCCAAAACAAAATAAATTCGAACACGCAAGTGGACGGATTTTTTTGTTTTGTACTTTTCTTTCTTATTTTTTCGTTTTTCGTTCTTCTTTTAAAACGGATTTATTTTGAAATAAGAAATAAAAAAGAAGAAAGAAGAGTTGCGGCAGAAATCTCTTCGAGATTTAAAGTCTAAATTTATCCATTCACCCCTCCAGTCCCAGCAGATAATCTGTCGTCACGTCAAAATATTTCGCAAGGGCTATAAGTTGCGAGCCTTTTACGTCTGCTTGCTCGTTCTCCCAACGGCAGAGTGAAGATGAGCCTATGCCCACTTCTTTTGCAAGGGCGGCAATCGACAAGCCTTTGTCCATTCTAAGTTCTTTCAATCTTTCTGCAAATTTATCCATTTACTCCTCCAAGCCAAGGAGATAGTCCGTTGTAACATTGAAAAATTTGGCAAAACTGATTGCAACATCAATGTTTGGAATATGACTTCCTGCTTCCCAACGGGCAATGGCGGGTTGGCTGAAGCCAGTTTTCTTTGCAAGTTCCCTTTGACTTAAATTCTCGTCAATTCGCAAATCTTTTAATCTTTCAGAAAAGTTACTCATTTATTCCCGATCCCTTTTTAACACATATTCGCTCACATAGTCGAGGTTGGTGTTGTCGATGATTGGTTCGTGGGTTTTGAGTTTTTTGTAGGTTGGGGGGAGAATGTTTTGCGGGGCGGATAAGTTGAGAGTTGAGGAAAGTGTCACAAGGTAAATTTTGGTGGCAATGAGTTTTCTTGAGGGGTTTTGCAAAAGTTCTTGTGCAAGTGTGCCGACTGCAAAGGTTCTGTCGGGGTTAAGTTTGAAAACAAGGTGAGATAATTCCTCTGTTGTGGCGACTGTTTCATTTTGCATAAATTCCGCTTGAGGGGTCAAAAAGTCTGGAAGTTTTTGTTTAAAATCTTCGTCTTGGACAATCATCTTTGCGCAAGGAGATAGTTTCAAAAGTTTGATGTCTTGTTTCTTGCACAAAAGAATTTTGTTTTGAAAAAGGTTAAAAACAAAGTCCAAAGTTTTGGGTCTTGTAAGAAGTTTTGAAAATGGCACAAAATTTCCGTTTTCGTCCACGCACACAACAATATTCATCTTCCGCTCCTAATTTTTCTTCAACAATATTCTAGCAAAAAAGACATTTTGTGGCAAACAACTTTTGGAAAAAATATTTTTGATTTTTAACTGAGAAAGTATACAAAAATGGTTGAAAAGTATGCAAAAATATGATAAATTAAAATTGTTCGACAAAATTTTCACATTGAAAAAATGATTGAAGTTTGCCAAACCGTTTTTAGAAATTTGAACAGGAGTGAGTATGTACAAAACCCTTTTGATAAACACTACAAGGAACGCTGAAAAACGCACAGATGAAATTGAGCGTGTGGCGAATGAACAATATGACAAGGGATACAAACTGGTCAGTGCAATAGGCACGCCAAACTTCGGAGTAATTATGGTGTTTGAAAAAAGAGATGAGAAGTAAATTCTCATTTTTTTATTTAAATATTCCATTCGTTTGACAACTGGAACGCAAAGGGCTATTATATTTGTATCATAAAGTTATTTTTTGTATAGATATATATTTATATGGAAAATTTGGAGGGAGAAATGAAAAACTTAAAAACAATTCAAACGGTGAGCAAAATTTTGTACATATTAAGCAAAATTGCCTTCATTTGCTGCATTGTTGGTGCAAGCATTTGCGGGCTTGGAATTGTCAGCGTTGTAAGCCTAAAGGACAATCCAGAATTTTTGCAAATGATTATTGAAATTGGCGAACAATTTAACTTTAACACATGGCTTTGTGCTTGCATTTGTGGGCTTGTTCAATGTGGCTTTGGCATTGCGATATATTATCTCGTTCAAAGATTTTACAAATTTGAACTTGCTTGTGGCGACCCCTTCAAAGTGGAAGTTGCTGACAAAATGAAAACTCTTGGCATTGTAAGGCTTATTTTGCCACTTGCATGCTCGTTTGTTGTGGGAGTCATTGCAGGAGCGTTTGGAGTAGATTTCGGCTATGCTGGATATGGCATAACAATGGGTTTTGTGTATCTTGTTGTGTCTGTTCTCATTCGCTATCACATTGAACTTGAACAAAAACACATTGCGGAACTTGTAAAAGGTGACATTGAGGTTGTATCCGAAGAAAAATCTGACAACAAAGAAAATGTTTAATAAGGGATAAAATTATGTTAGAAATTAAAAACCTATGCAAATCTTTTGGCGACAAAAAGGCGGTGGACAATTTAAGTCTAACGATTGCAGACGGCGAAATTTATGGCTTTATTGGGCATAACGGTGCGGGCAAAACAACAACTATAAAGGCTTGCACAGGCATTATGCCTTATGACAGCGGAGAAATATATGTTAATGGGGTTTCCGTCAAAGAAAGCCCCATTTTGTGCAAAAGTCAAATTGCCTATATTCCCGACAATCCAGACTTGTATGAATTTATGTCGGGCAATCAATATCTAAACTTTATTGCCGACATTTTTAACGTTTCAACAGCGGACAGAAAGTCTAGAATTGAGGCCCTATCACAAGTTTTTGAATTGACAAACGACCTTGACAAAAGCATAGCTTCCTACTCGCACGGAATGAAGCAGAAACTGGCGATTATTGGTGCGTGGGTGCATGAGCCAAAACTTATTATTATGGACGAGCCTTTTGTTGGGCTTGACCCAAAAGCGTCACACAGTTTGAAGCTTATGATGAGAGAATTTTGCAACAATGGCGGCAGCATATTCTTCTCTACTCATGTTTTGGAAGTGGCAGAAAAATTGTGCGACAAAGTGGCGATTATTAAAAACGGACAACTTATTGCACATGGCACAATGAAAGAAGTTAAGGGCGACAAGTCACTTGAAAATGTTTTCTTGGAACTTGAGGACGGTGAGCAAAATGTTTAAGACTCTGCTCAAAAAACAACTTCTGGAACTCAATGCAAGTTTCTTTCAAAACAACAAAACTGGCTCAAAGCGGTCAAAAGCGTCCAGCGTTGCAATCATTGTAGCGTTTTCACTCATTTGCGTATATTTGGGCATTGTGTTTTTTCTTATGGCAAACGACATGTGCAAAAACCTTTTTGAAGCAAATTTCGGCTGGCTGTATTTTGCAATAATGTTTGGCATTGGCATATTGCTTGGCGTTTTTGGAAGTGTGTTCAACACATATAACAGCGTTTATGGAGCAAAGGACAACAACCTTTTGTTTTCACTCCCTATCCCAGCAAAATATATCCTTGCCGTTCGAATTTTGGGCGTTTATCTTATGGGGCTGCTTTACACTTCCGTGGTCACTGTCCCAACACTTCTTGCCTATTTCATAAGCGGACATGCAACAGTGGCGGGCGTTATTACAAGCATAATTTCAGCACTTCTATTAAGCCTAATTGTCATGGTCATTTCCCTTCTCTTGGGTTGGCTTATTGCAAAAATCACGGCAAAGGTTAAGAACAAAACTTTCCTCACCGTTCTCACTTCACTTCTTTTTGTTTGTTTATATCTTTTTATAGTTACGAAGTCAAATGACTTCATATCTTCCGTCACATCAAACAGCAGTGCAGTTGCGGGCAAAGTGAAAGTTTGGGGCTTCCCTATTTATGCAATAGGGCAAAGTTGCGTGGGCGACATAATATATTTCCTAGGTTTCCTTGCAACAACAATAATTCTCTGCACACTTGTGTTCTTGCTCTTGTGGCGAAGTTTCTTCAAACTATCCCTTCGCAGTTCATCTCAAGCGGCTTCTCACAAAACAAAATTGGTTCAAAAAAACATTTCTTTCACGCTTTTTGCAAAAGAATTTAAACGATTATTTTCCAGTGCAAACTATCTATTGAATTCCGCCAGCGGGTCAATTTTAACACTTCTTGGAGTAATTGCAATTATCTCCGAAAGAGGCAATTTGTCCATGCTAGGTGGGTTTCTTGGCGGCGACATTTGTGCCTTAATGGTTCTTGCGGCAACAATCATGTTTAGTTGCACAAACACAATTTCCGCCTCGTCAATTTCACTTGAGGGAAAGAGTCTGTGGGTCATGAAAAGTTTGCCCATATCCCCAAAGAAAGTTCTGCACGCAAAACTTAACTTGCACATTGCAGTAACACTTCCCTTCACACTTCTTGCAACAGTTGTCGCAAGCATTGTTTTCAAACTATCCGCCTTGCAAGGCGTCCTCGTTTGTCTAACAAGTTGCATAGCTGTCGTTGGCTTTGCACTTTTTGGACTTTTATTAAATCTCAATCACGCCAACTTTAATTACATAAACGAAATAGCAGTTGTAAAGCAAAGCCTACCCGTATTTTTGAGCATGTTCGGCGGCTGGTTGTTTGTGGGCGTCCTTGCGGGACTATATTTTGCCCTTGCAAACATTATCCCCGCCAGCGTCTATTTCTACATAACCTGCACCCTTATCCTCGCCATAACTTCCCTTGAGTTTGCCCTTCTTGAAACAAAAGGTGTAAAAAAGTTTGAAAATTTATATTAAAAAATAAAAAGTTTAACCCCCACTCGGATGAGTGGGGGTTGTTTTATGTAATACTATTATATTTGATATTATGATTGCCTGTGTTATAAAATTTTTCTTATGTTCGCAGTTATATCATTCAATCCCTTTCAAATTCGTTGTAGATTGCCTCGAGTTCGCTATTTACGTTTTCGAGTGAATATTGTTTTGACTTTTCAAGGCTCTTTTGCCCAAGGGTTGCTCTTAATGTTTTATCATTATATAATTTTTCAAGAGCAGAAGTAAAGGCTGCGACATCATCTTTTTCGCAGAGATAGCCGTTTTCGTTTTCTTGCACCAAATCTCTTACACCTCTAACATTGCTTCCAACAATAGGTAATGCAAAATTCATTGCTTCAATGACAGAGAGTGCTAGCCCTTCCCTATGAGAAGCGGTTAAGAAAACGTCACTTGCACTCATAATATCAGGCACATTCTTCACATAGCCCAAGAAATACACGACATCGTCAAGTCCAAGTTCATGGGCAAGTTTTTTCATTTTTTCCATTTCGCTTCCCGTGCCGCAAATGAAGTATTTTATATTTTTATCCTTCAAGTTGGAAATGGCTTTAAGCATAACGGGATAGTTTTTGTTTTTTGTAAACTCCGACACTGTAAGAATGACAAATTCGTCTTTAAGCCCCAAACTTTCTCTTGCTTTATCCCGTGGAAGAGCGTTTGAAATTTTGTCCCCACTCACCCCTATGCCTGATATTTTATACTTCTTTTTTGCCTTCCAATTTTGGCAAGCGGAGTAGTCTTCGTCATTGATTGTAATTAGGACATCGGTGTATTTTGCAAGGTGTTTCTCCACATTGCGAAAAACAAAATTTTTAAGCCTACTTCCCCCCTTCAAAAAGGCAAAGCCATGAGCGGTGTAGAAGCATTGAAGTTTAAACTTTTTTGCAAGCAGTCTGCCCATAAAACCGCCAACTGGTTGTTGCGAATAGACAAGGTCAAACTTTCTTTCCTTTTGGAGTTTGCAAAGGGCTTTGTATGCTTTTATATTGCGAAGTTTAAATGGATTTCGTGCAAAATTTATCTCGTGCATTGTGAAATTGTATTTGTCTTTAAGTTCGTCAAACCAAAAACCCGTTTCTGCACAAACACATTCCACTTCGTTGTATTGCTGCAAAAATTTTATATGTGGAATGAGAAATTGCCAAATCATATTGTCGGTGGTCGTTATCACCAAAATTTTTTTGTTTTTTATCATCTTTATCTCGCTTTTTACATTTTGTCTGGGGTGCCGACAGATATGCACTCAAGGGCGTTTTTGATAACTGTTTTGACGCAAGTTACAAGGGACATATTTGTTTTGCTATAGGACAAATTTTCTGTGTCGATAAGCTTGTCGTCTGCGCTCCAAAGCGAGTGGAAAAGCGAAGCAAGTTCTTTCACATAGTCAACAATCATGTGTGGCGAACGTTTGAGGGCAGACATTTCAATCACCTGTGGATATTTTGCAAGAAAGACTACAACCTCTTTCATTTGCTTTGAAGGGTTTTCCATAATGCCTTTTAGGTCGTTTGAGGAAAATTCATAGTCATAGCCAAATTTCTGTTTGAAGTTTCTGAGAGCAGAATTTGCACGGACATAGGCATATTGAATGTAATAAACGATGTTGTCTTTTGACTTTTCTTTAATCTTCACAAGGTCAAAAGTCATTTGAGTTTCAGCACTTTTTGAAAGCATGAAAAGTTTGAGTTCATCAACATTTATTTCCCTCGCCACGTCACTGAGTAACACAAAAGTTCCCTTTCTTTTTGACATTTTAAAAGGTTCGCCATTCTTTTCAAGTGCGACCATTTGGCAGAGCAGAACTTGCAATTTTGCCTTGCCGTCTGACACTGCTTCAACAGCACTCGTAATTCTCTTTACATATCCACCGTGGTCTGCGCCCAAGATGTTAATCATGGAATTGTAACCTCTGTCGAACTTGTCCTTATGATAGGCTATGTCCGAAGCAAAATAGGTCGTTGTGCCGTCTGGACGAGCGACAACTCTGTCTTTGTCATCGCCAAAAGCAGTGGAGCGAAACAATGTTTGAGGGAGTTCAGAATATTTTGACTCCTCTTGTTCTTCTTCATTTGCACTGCCGCCAACGGGTGCTGCAAGCCTGCCCTTATACACAAGGCTCACCTTTTCTTGTTCCCCGTTTTCGAGGTTTTCTGTCACAAATTTATGTTCCAACATGTCTAGCACTTTTTCAACTTTTTTTTCTTCCACAAGTTTTGTTTCTGAAGTAAAGTTGTCAAATTCAAGTCCCAAAAGTTTTAAATCTGACTTAATTATATCAAGCATACCTTCAACACATTCGGGTTTAAGTTGTTTATAAAATTCTTCATCATTAAGTCCAACAAATTTATTCCCATATTTTTTTGCAAGAAGTTTTGCATAATCTACAAGATAGTCCCCAGGATAGCAACCTTCTGGCACGTTTTCGCCCTTGTGAAAACCAAAGCATTGTTCATATCTGAATTGAATAGACTTCAAAAGTGTTCCAATTTGAACGCCATAATCGTTTACATAATATTCTTTTGTGACGTCATAGCCCGCTTTACTCATAAGTTTTGAAAGTGCCAAGCCCAAAATTGCTCCACGACAATGCCCCACGTGAAGTGGTCCCGTTGGGTTTGCAGAAACGAATTCCAAAAGAACTTTTTCCTTCTTCTTGCCATCACCAAAGTGTTCACCTTCGCTAACTATGCTTGCCAAAAATTGTTCCCAAATTTCCTTTGTGAACACCAAATTTATGTAGCCGCCCACCACTTGAACGCTTGCAATCTCGTCTAGTTTTTCAATTTCACTAGCAAGTTCCATTGCCAAATCGTTTGGCTTTTTGCCGCTGACTTTTGCAAAGACCATTGCTGCGTTTGTGGAATAGTCACACCCCGTTTCTTGTGGCGGAATGGAAAACCTTAACGCCGATTGCAGTCTTTCATTTTGAGTGTATCCGTCACCAATGGTGCTAGCAACAATTCCCCTAACTTTATTTGCGACCAATTCAAATATGTCCATAATTTTCTCCTATTGTATTGAGTTTAACTTTTGACTTATCCACAATTTTTAATTTTTTGTGGATAACTTTTACAAAATTGGCAAGTCAACATTGTCCGAAGTTGCCTTTTCAATTTTCAAAATCTTAACAAAATATGAATAACTGTCTGACACTTTTATCTTCACCCTATCGCCAACTTTTTTGCCCAGAATGGCCTGTCCAAATGGGGACTCTTTGCTGATAATTCCCTTTGAAGCGTCATTTCGCATGGTGGTGGAAAGTTGCACAACTTCCTCGTCACCCTCGTCTTCAAAAAGCACCGTCACCTTGTCAAACATTCCCACTTCGTCACTCACTGGGTCAAGTTTAACGATTTTTGCCGTTTTTATCATGGCTTTTAGATATTCAATTCTGCTTTCGTTTCTACCCTTTTGCGCCCGAGCCGCATGATATTCTGCATTTTCGCTTAGGTCGCCATGCGCCTTTGCTTCAATAATTGCTTGCGAAATTTGAGGTCTAATGACATTTATTCTGTGGTCAATTTCCTCTTGCATTTGCTTAATATCGTTTTCCGTCAGTTCGTTAAACATTTATTCTCCCATTTTGCATTTTCACTTTAACTACAAAGTTAACTTACATAATAAAAGTTTTTGCTATTTCAATTTTTGTTAATCATATGAGTAGTGTTATTTTTCAAGAATTTTATTTGATATAAAACTCACCATAACCCCAGCACACATCAGCGGATAATACACCACACTTCCGAGCGCTCCCGTTTTTTCCGTTTGCTCCTTTGTGTAGCACACATCAACTGGGGCGGCGAAATTATCTTTTTTAAGTTCGTTCCTTAATTTTCTTGCCAGCCCGTCATAACTTGTTTTCCAAAGATTTTCCACAACAAAATGTGGCATTTTTGCCCTATTTCCCGTTCCCATTGCACAAATGAGTGGGATATTCTTTTCGTGGCAAAATTTGATAACTTCCACCTTTGCTACTATATCGTCAATGGCGTCAATAACATAATCATAATTTTCGCAGATAATTTTGCTTATTGTGTCACGAGAAATTTTTTCGCAAACGGCAGTTACATTGCAACTTGGATTTATGCTTAAAATTCGCTCCTTTGCCACATCGCATTTTTTCTGTCCAATGTTTGTCATTTGGGATAAAATTTGTCTATTGAGATTTGTTTCGTCAAACTTGTCAAAATCAACAACTGTAATTTTCCCAACACCCAGTCTTGCGAGCATTTCTATAACATATCCGCCAACTCCGCCAGCGCCCAAAACTGCAACATTCGCTTTCTTTATCTTGTCATATTTCTCTCCCATAACAAGCCTTGTTCTGTCTTCAAAACTGCCCATTTTGTCCCCTTTTTTGTCATTTTTGTATCTTTTAGTCGTTTTTTCCTTTAATTTGCGTGTTTTTTACATATATTTTTTTTATTACACAAATACATATTAAAACACTTTTTTTAATCTTTTTATAACTTAAATTTATCCGTTTATATTGGTTATTGTTATATAAATATAACTATAATTAAACATCAAATTTTATAGCAAATTAAATTTTAAAATAGTTTTTAACACGTTTAATTTTTCGTGGAGTTCCTTGTGGGTAACGCAAATTTATGTCAAGCCACAAGCCCTTTTCTAGCACGGACTTTTCACGAGTGAAAGCATAAAAAGTTTTTGCCCCGTGATAGTTGCCCATGCCACTGTTTCCAACGCCGCCAAATGGCAATTTATCTTCGCTTAAGTGCATAATTGTGTCGTTAATGCACCCGCCGCCAAATGCCACTTGTGACTTAATTTTTGCAATGCAATCTTTGTCTTTTCCAAAGTAGTAAAGTGCAAGCGGTTTATCCATATTTCTAAATTTTTCAATCACTTCGTCAAGGTCATCAAAGGTCAAAACTGGCATAACTGGTCCAAAAACTTCCTCTTTCATAATTTCGTCATTCCACGAAACATCAATCAAAATTGTTGGCTCAATAATCTGTCCATGGGTTTTGCCGCCACACTCAATGTTGCCATTTTTTATCAAATTTTGAAGTCTTGTAACGTCACTTTTCTTGGCAATTTTCACAAAACTTGTCAAAAATTCGTCTTTTTCAGAGCCTAAGTGGTGTTCATAATAAAACTTCTTGACCCATTTTTTGGCACATTCAACAAACTTGTCTTTAATGTCACTATGCACCAAAACATAGTCTGGAGCCACGCAAGTTTGTCCAGCGTTCAAAAATTTTCCCCACACAATTCGCTTGGCACTTAGGTCGATATTTGCGTCTTTGTCCACAATGCAAGGACTTTTGCCACCCAATTCCAAAATCATTGGTGTAAGATATTTTGCTTGTTTAGCGGCAAGTTCTCGTGCCATTTTTGGCGAGCCGGTGTAGAAAATAAAATCAAATTTTGTGTCAAAGATACTTTCAATTTCGTCCTCTTTTGTCACCACATAAACATAATCTTCGTCAAAAATACTTAACATTTTTTTAATGACTTTTGTTATATTTGGGGTATTTCTGGAAGGCTTGATAACCGCAGTATTCCCGCCAGCAAGCGCCCCAATAAGTGGAATTATGGTCAGTTGAAGAGGATAATTCCAAGGCGAAGCGATTAGCGTTACGCCATATGGGTCATGCAAAACATATCCCTTTGAAGGGAAATTTGCAAACGAAGTATGCACCTTTTTTGGCTTAACTAGACTTGTAAGGTTTGCAATCATATAATTTATTTCTTTCATCACAAGCCCAAGTTCCGTAAGCACCACATCAAATTCAAGTTTGTTCAAATCCGCTCTAAACGCCGCACAAATTTGGTCATAATATGCCTTAATTTGAAGCCTAAGTCTTTTCAGTTGCAGCAGGCGAAAGTTCACGTCAAGAGTTTTGTTTGTTGCGAAAAACGCTCTTTGCCTTGCAACAACTTTTTCAAGTGAAGTCAAATTTTTATTTTCTTCACTTTCGCTCTTCTTGTCATTTTTAGAAGTCTTTTCTTTATTCTCCTCAGAAACATTCTCGTCTAAAGAGTTGTCTTCGCTATCCAAAGAATTTTGCTCGTTAAGATTTTCAGTTGCATTTTCCTCTAATTCTTCTTTTGGTTCAAAAACTTCTTCGTTTTCGTTCAAAATTTCTTCATTTGGTTCAGAAATTTCCTCATCTTTAACACTTTTCACTTCGTTTTCAGCGTTTTCGTTGTTTTCTGCCACAAAATCTGCAGTTTTCACTTCATTTTGGTCGTTTTCTGATTGTGGTTGTTCAATCAAAGTTGCTTCCTCATATGCAAGTGGTTTTTCAGAAATTATTGGAGTTAAGACTTCTTTCTTCTCGCTCTTTTTTTGCGTTTTTGCCGCTGGTTTCACAGATTTTTTATGCAAGGTGTCTTTTGCTTTGCCTGCTGCTTGTCCAACTTTAGATTTTGTGTTCTTTTTTGTTTCAGCCATGTTCCCCTCCTACTTTTTCTCAAGCGTATAGCCGTCTTTCCCGTCACGCACGATGTATCCAAGTTTTGAAATTTCGTCACGCAAGCGGTCGCTTTCCGCCCAATTTTTTGCAAGTCGTGCTTGCCACCTTGTTTTTGCAAGTTTGTCAATTTCTTGTGGAATTTCCTCTTTTGCTTTTTCCTCGCCGTTTAAGTCTAGTCCCAACGCTTTGTCAAACTTTTGCACTAGGTCAAAAATTTGTGAAGATTTTGGCTCATTTCTGAGCATTGTCCACAAAACACCTATCGCAAGTGGAAAATTCAAGTCGTCATTTATTGCGTTCAAAAATTGATTGCTGTAACTCTCTAGTTTTTCATTCTCAATTTTGTTTTCGCCATTTTTGTGGCTTGCAACAAGAGATTTTAAGTTGTTATAGCCCAAGGCACTCGCTTTTAAGGCGTCAAAGGTGAAGTTCAATTTCTTGCTATAATGCGTGTTCAAACAGAAATATTTGAAATCTAGCGGTTCAAAGCCACGGTCGGATAAGTCTTTTATTGTCCAAACATTGCCAAGACTTTTGCTCATTTTGCCGCCGTCAACTGCCAAGAATTCGTTGTGCATCCAGAAGTTTACAACCCTATGTCCCGCCAGTGCGTCATTTTGTGCAATTTCGTCCTCATGATGGACGGTCTTGTGGTCAATGCCACCAGTGTGAATGTCAAAGTGGTCGCCCAAAATATCACGTCCCATACTCGAACATTCAATGTGCCACCCAGGGCAACCAACACCCCATGGACTATCCCATTTCATAATGTGATTTTCTGGCACGAACTTCCAAAGTGCAAAGTCAAATGGGTGATGTTTTTCCAAATTTTCCTCAATTCGAGCGTTGCCCGTTTTGCTTAGGTCCTTTGCACTCAGTTGCCCATAGCCCGAAAATTTCTGCACGTCAAAATATATTCCGTCACTGGTTCTATAAGTATAACCTTTTGCTTCAAGCCCTTTCACAAACTCAATCATTTGTGGAATGTATTTTGTGGCATATGTGATGTGTTCTGGAATGTCAACGTTTAAGAGTTTTAAGTCAGCAAAGAACTTATCCGCATAAAATTTTGCAATTTCATAAGGACTTTTTTGCTCTTTTTTTGCCGCAAGTTCCATTTTGTCGTCACCGTTATCTTCGTCACTGGTCAAATGCCCCACATCAGTCACGTTCATAACGCCCAAAATTTTGTAGCCGTTATATTTGAGCGTGCGTCTTAAAGAGTCCATAAAAATGTATGCTCTCATGTTGCCGATGTGTTGATAAGAATAGACCGTTGGCCCGCAAGAATACATCTTTACAAGCCCTGGTGTAATTGGCACAAATTCTTGTTTTTTGTTTGTTAGTGAATTGAATAATTTAAGCATTTTCTTCTCCCTTTGAAGATAAAATTTTGTTTAAAAAGTCCACCGCAGAAATCACATCAACGAGGTCGCTTTCAGAAATTTTCCCCAGTGCTTTTTCAAGTGAGGTTAGACACGAGTAAACATATTTTTCCCCGCCTTTTGTAAGCGAATAATATTTCCCTCGTCTGTCCACCTCATCACTCACTGAACAAATTTTGTTTTCGTCTTCCAGTTCCTTGCAAAACTTGGCAACATTAGATTTCGCCAGCCCCAAAGTTTCAACGAGTTTAGTTGGTGAAATCTGTTTGTTTTCCAAAATACAAAGCAGAATTTTAAACTTCAACGAAAAAACCTCCCGCTCCAACTTTGAATCGAAATTCTTGAAAAACATCTGAATATTTTGAGTAAGTCTAACAAAACTTTTGCTTGTTTCAAATGGTAGCATATATCCTCCAAACTATCTTATGC
Organism: Christensenella sp. UBA7862; assembly: GCA_002500135.1. GTDB lineage: Bacteria > Bacillota > Clostridia > Christensenellales > UBA1242 > UBA7862. The sequence goes on from DLSM01000006.1 coordinate 90,972, forward strand.
ATAAGACCACGATAGTGATAATCTTATAACAACTCAATTTTAACACTTCTGCCCTAGTCTGTCAATCGTTGCACACCTCTTTGCAAGAAAAAAGCAACATTCGCAAAAATTTGTTGCATTATCCCCCAAAATGTTGTATATTATGAGTGTAGGGAAATAATGTTGCAAGTGAGAAAACTAAATATTTTCTATAATAAATATAACCCTAGCATTTGTATAAAAAAAGTTTGAATGACTTGCAAACTCAACAAAAAACAACTTGCAAATAATCTTGCGAAAAAGCCAAAAAAATATGGAGAGGTATCGAAGTGGTCATAACGGGGCTGACTCGAAATCAGTTAGGGAGCAATCCCACGTGGGTTCGAATCCCACCCTCTCTGCCATGTGAAACAGAAAAAGTCCAAACGGACTTTTTTTTGTTTCACAATGATATTTGCTCTGACGAGCAAGTGATATTGCTTCGCAATGAAATTCTTTTTGAATATATGGTTCTGAGCAAAGCGAGGGTTCATATATTTCATATAATTAGAGAAAGCGAGAGTTCATATATCATCAAAAAGAATAATATTGCAAACGAACACAATAAAGTGTTCAGTTTGCAGTGAAGGTCGATTGAGCAAATATCATATCATTGCGAACGAAGTGAGTAATATCATTGCCCATGGGACAATATATCTTCCCTTGGGAAAATGATTGCCCATGGGGGCAATATCATTGAGAGCAACAGCGAACAATATCATTTATAACAATTTAGCGAGGGGCGTGATAGCTAAAATAGTTACAAAAAACACCGCACGATTGTGTGGTGTTTTTAAGAGTTATCCATTCACTTATCCCAAAGTAACTTGTGTAAGTGGATTTTCAGTATTACTTGGTTTATATTCAAATAGTCTTATTGCACTGTTGTCAACATTTGTATTGCTGATAAGTTTTGTATTGATAACAGTCATTTGATTTGTAACAGTCATTCCAGCTGTTTTTGCTTCTGTGATGTAAGAAGATTCTTCCACCCAGTTGTAAACTGCAACTTTTACTCCGCTTGTTGCTGTCACTTTGCTCCAATCTGCAATGTTAAGAAGAAGTTTGTTTGAGCCTGCAGTTTTGTCATAATAGTAGTTAGATCTGATAACAAGTGCAGCCCCGTCTTTTGGTGCTTCATTTGGTCCAGTTTCGCCAACATTTGCAACAGTTCTAACATCAAAACTTGTCGCACTTGCATGAAGTGTGCTTGTGCTATCAACATTGATTTCGCCCATCATTGCATAAATTGCACTTGTGTTGCCTGTAAGAGTTGAGTTGTTTGTAATGTTAACAACCATGTATGATGGGACAAACAATGCAGTTTCATTTTCGGAAGTAATTGTGCTGTTGTCAATAGTTACTGTAAGGTTTCCTTCTTGACTTGGTCCCCAAAGATTATTTCCGCCAACTGATTCACATTTTGTTGTGATTGTGCAGTTAGTAATAGTTGTTTTTGAGTTGTCAAATAAGTCAATCCCACGGAAATCTGAAGTAATTGTAACATTTGTAAGAGTAAGTTTTGTGGCGTTTTCAGCCATAACTGCTCTGCCTTGCCCCACTCCAGAAAGTCCTTCTTGAACTTTATATTCAATTGTTCCATTTTTGATTGTTGCCTCTCCTGAACCAACTCCAATAATGCAATAGTTCTTTCTTGTTGCAGTCTTATCATTATTATTGTCAGCTGCTGTTTGAAGGTAACTAATTTTCTTTCCATTAAGGTCAATAACAACATTCTTTTTGATGTCAATTTTTCCTGCAACGGAAATATCTTGAGTAAGTTTGATATACCCGCCATTTGCGACTGCCGAAACAAGAGATGCATCGTCATTTACAAGGAAAGGATATTGTTCTGTGCCTGCGGCTTGAGTTTGTGTTGTGTCTTTGTGGTTGCAGCGTGTGCATGTTTCTACATAGTAAGAATTTTCATAATCATAGGCAAGATTATAGTCATGGTTTTCTGGGTCAATAGCAATAACAAGGCTTTCTGCAGAAACCTCTTCTGTTCCCGCTTCTGTCAAAAAGTCTTTTTCGCAAAGTGTGCAATGATAGTGTTCTCTCATGCCAGTTGTGGTGCAAGTTGCAGTTGTCCCTTCAACTTTTTCCATATTGTGGACGTGTGCTGGAGTATCTTCTCCGCAGCCAGTGAAAAGAACCATGGTGAGTGCAAGCAAGCATACAATTGCTGGAACTAACACCTTAAATTTCGACAATAGTTTTTTCATATCAATTCTCCTTTTATAATTTTGGGCAAGTCATAAATTAGTCCTGCTTGCCCACATTAATATTGATACATTGATTATCCTATATAAAAATGCAAAAGTCAAACGAATTTCACCACTTTTTCAGAAAATAAATTCGACAAATTTAGACACCTCATTTTCACTTCAATATGTCACTCAAACCCCATTGCAATCCTTCACCTTTGCAAACAGAAAAGTTAAAAACTCGCATAACTCCCAACCAGAGAATCTGCAAAGACTTTCCACGTGCAACACTAAGACAAAGCCCGAACGGCTGCCGCTAAATAATATATAGGAATAATATTAGTATGGCATAAGATTATAATATTATACACGCCATGTAAGGGTTTAAAATTATATTTTATTAAACTCCAAACAACTTATTAACCCTCAACCAACTCATGATAAGAAATTTAAGCCTCCAACTTTGAACACATTTTTACACAAAACCGAAAAGTTTTTGCTCGCCACAGCAAAAAGTGACTAAAAATGCAAAGTTTTTGCTCGCTGGTGCAAAAAGTGGTTGATTTTTGGACATAAATGTGATATATTTATGACATAGGAGAGAAGTCATGATAGAAAGAACAACTTATTTGGAAAAACTTAAATATTGGAAAGACGAACAAGTTATAAAGGTTATAACTGGCATAAGACGTTGCGGCAAATCGACATTGCTCAAGCAATTTCAAGAAAACTTAAAAAGACAAGGCGTTTTGAATGAGCAGATAATTTATCTTAATTTTGAGGAGCTGGATAACGAAAATTTGCTCGACTATAAGTCACTTTATGAATATATAAAATCTCACCTCGTTCCACAAAAAATGAACTATATATTTCTTGACGAAATCCAAAATGTTTCCCAATATGAAAAGGCAGTTGATAGCCTTTATATAAAAGACAATGTTGACTTATATATCACTGGCTCAAACGCTTATATGTTGTCCAGCGACTTATCTACACTGCTTTCTGGAAGATATGTTGAAATCTCCATGCTTCCACTTTCTTTTGCCGAATATTATGAAATAAACAAAAAAGATTCAAAGGAAGACTCTTTCAGTGACTATATGAAATTTGGCGGGCTGCCATACATTGCCACAATGAACAGAACGGACGACAAGGTTGACACCTATCTTGAAGGAATTTATAACACCGTCATTGTGAAAGACGTTGAGGAACGTCAAAAAAGAACGCAAAGCAAAAAAGTTGTTGACACTGCCCTCTTGCAGTCAATTTCAAAATATCTTATGGATGTGGTTGGCAACCCAATAAGCATAAACGGCATTGCAAATTATCTCTGTTCAAACAACAGGAAAGTTTCAAGCCACACAGTAAACGACTATGTTGACATGCTGACAGAAGCCTTTGTGTTTTATAAGGCAGAAAGGTTTGATATAAAGGGCAAAGAACTTTTGAAAACCAATGCAAAATATTATGCAGTTGACACTGGAATTCGCAATCACTTAATCTCGAAAAAAGAATTTGACTTAGGCTTTGTGCTTGAGAACATTGTATATCTTGAACTTTTGCGTAGAGGATACAAAGTCTGCATAGGCAAAGTTGGAACAAAAGAAGTTGACTTTGTTGCTCAAAAGAATGATTATAAGGAATATATCCAAGTTTCACTTAACCTCTCAAGCGAAGAAACATTTAATAGAGAAGTTTCATCATTAAGAGAAATAAAAGACAATTTTGACAAGACAATTCTCACTCTTGACAAATTCACTGTTGGCAATTATGACGGAATAATCGTCAAAAATGTTATTGATTGGCTTTTAAATTAACACATTTCACAAACTTTGCATATATAAGGCTATGTTAAATTCGAGTGAAATTTTAAAATATGTTGCTTATACTTTTCCGCAAGCGAAGGCGGAGATTTCGGGGCGAAACAACGAAAAGGGCGTTGCGAAGTTTTATGATACGCCATTTGGGACAGTGGTCGAGGTGGAAATGTCGGGACTTCCAGACACAAAGACTGGCTTTTTTGGCATGCATATTCACAGCGAGGGTGTTTGCGAGGGAGATTTTTCGTCAGCGGGGTCACATTTTGGGACGGGCGAACACCCACTTCACACGGGTGATTTGCCACCACTCATGTCCTCACACGGCAATGCCTATATGATAACCTTAACCCCACGCTTTGCAACAAGGGACATAGTGGGGCGGTCTATCATAATTCACGATTCGCCAGACGATTTTACAACTCAGCCCGCTGGCAACTCGGGCAAACGCATTGCTTGTGGCATAATTGAACAAGGGATATAAACTTATCCCTTTTTTCATTTTTTAAACTTTATAAATATGTTATATTTTATACTTTTAGCATTATAAGCGTAATTTTGCATTTATAATGAATTTGTTTTATGAAAGACTTAAAGACAAATAATATTACAAACTATCCACAAGTTAAACAAATAACTTTTTGGCTTGCTGTAAGCGTTGTAAATATAATATTTTAAAATAACCATCACTACATAAAATCACAAAAGATGTCAGATAATCTTTCTTTTCCGCAATATGAGCGGAATATGGCGAATATAGTTATCCACAAAATGCAAACAAAATGTGGACAACTTATGCTTCCGTGTCGGTTTCTGTCCCGTCAGAGATGTTGACGTTAAGCGGCAAGGTTTCTGCGTCTGCAGTGTAGCCACCAAGTTTGTAATGATTGCCCACAACGGCGTCCGTTGCCACAATTTTGAAACATTGGCAACCGTCAAACACGGGAACGGCTGAAACAGTTATATCCGCCCCGCCACTTTCCACACAAGTAAGTGTATTTGCAACTTTTGTTGGGCTGAGAAGTGTGACGGTTGGAGTTTTTGCCATTTTTGTTGGGAAAAACAAGACGCTTGGTTCGAACTCTGTTGCACTTATGGCTTTTAGTGTTAAAGCATTGTCTTCCGAAACACCTGAGGCGTAATAATATTTTTGGCAGAGGCTGAGTTCATAATCGTCAGAACGTCCTCCAAATTTCGATGCGACTGTTCCAAATTCCACTTTTGGATTGGTAAAGCGAATAAGTTTTGTTCGTTGGACTGGTGTGTTTATTTGGAAGAAGAAAGTCATATTTGTTGTGTTTTCTGGAATAAAGCACTTCAAATATTTATCCCCAGCGACTGCTATTGAAAGACTTTCCACACCCAAACTTGCACCTGTACTGTCAAAATATTCAAGTCCAAAAGAGGCGCTGTTTTCGGCAGTGGTTGTGCAGTCTTTTATGGTCAAACTGACGACAACATCTCTTCCCGCAAAAAATGAAGGAATGTCAATTCGTTGCTCAATGGCACGGACGGGTGTGGTTAATGTTTTTAGGAAACGCAACTCAAAAACGCCGCTGGCACTTAAGTTGACTTTCACTTGATTGGTGCAAGCCTTGTACCATTTGTCCGCCATATACATTGTTGCCGTTTGATTGAGTTTTACATTTCGTTGGTTGCAAGTTAAGTAAGGGTTTAAAAGCAAGTTTTCACCATACAACTCACCCGTCATGTTTCTAAGTTTGTTTCGTTCAATATAAAAGTCATTGGTATGATTTTCAAACGAAGTGGAAAGAGCCGCTTGTGCAGTGTCCAAGTTATACAATCTATCTGCCACTTTCACAAAATCTTCAGTATGTTTTGCTATATCTGCGGTATTTGTAGCGATATTTGTTGTGTTTGTCGCAATATTTGCCTCATTTGTTGCAATTTTAGTGGCATTTGCAGAGATATTAGCAGTATTCGTGGCGATGTTTTGTGTATTGGTGGCAATATTCGTTGTATTTTGGTTCACTTTTTGTGCTTGTGACGAGATATTGTTTGCATTTATGAGGATACTTGCACTGTTTTCGGATATTTTTTCAGCATTTTCAGCAATATTCGTTTCATTTGTTGCAATTTTGTTTGAATTTTGCGTTATTTTTGTTGAATTTGCGTCAATTTTCTCGCCTTGAGAGGTTGTAAGCGTTTTAAGTGACGAAATATCGCTTTTGGCTGTTGCAATATCACTCTTTGCAGTCAAAATGTCTGATTTCGCTTCGGAAAGTTCCGTTTTTGTGTTATTTAAGTCGGTCTTAGTGTCACTTAAATCAGACACAGTTGTATCATGTCTTGCGCTGAGTGACGACACATTTGAAATGGTTGTAGATAACTCGCTATTCATGTTTTTCACGCTGGTTTCAAGAGTGGAAACAGACGAGCGGAGTTCTTGCATGTTTTTAATGTCTTCCACCGAAGCGGCTGAAATTTCTTCCTTTATTATATCCACTTCAACAGCAAGCGACTTGGTCTTTTCTGTTAAGTATCTAATTTTATCCATATATTTTCTCCTTTTAATTTGGTCGAGAGTGAATGAGTAAATTATTCATTTTTATCTCGACAAAAGTTTTTGCTATGACACTTATGACACAGTTTCTAAAATAAAACTATGTCGCCCGTGACACAAGTTTTTCAAATAAAATTGTGCCGCCTCCCCACAAGACGACACAACTATATTTGAATATTGTAGATGTTTTTGCACTTTGAAATGAAATTCCTTTTTTCAGATTACAAATATATTAAAGGGTCTTCATTTTGAAAAAGAGTTTCCCTTCCTTTTTTGCTTTCAGAGTTGTCCTTAATTCTTATGGACACGTTAATTTGTAAAAAATTTCTTCTTTTGTTTTTGCGTCAATATAAAGTGAAATTACATTCTACATAAATATTGTAACAGGCAAAATTCTGGTTTTCAAGTTTTGGTGACATAATTTTAAAGAAAAAAACTCTCCTATTTGGAGAGTCTCAAAATGGAGAGTTTTTAAGATCATTTTCAAGAATTACATTTTGTATGTTGTCTTGATTCCAGGTCCCATTGTGGAAGCAAGAGTAATGCTTCTGAGATAGGTTCCTTTGCTTGCGGCTGGTTTTGCTTTGACTATGGCGTTCATAAGAGCGTCATAGTTTTCATAAAGTTTTTCCACTCCAAAACTTGCCTTGCCGATTGCAACGTGGACAATGTTTGTTTTGTCAAGTCTGTATTCAACTTTACCTGCTTTGACATCGTTGATTGCTTTCTTGACGTCCATTGTAACTGTGCCACTTTTTGGGTTTGGCATAAGTCCTTTTGGTCCAAGAATTTTTGCCACACGTCCCACAAATCCCATCATGTCTGGGGTTGTGATACATACGTCAAAATCTAGCCAACCACCTTGAATTTTGGAGATGATTTCATCTCCGCCAACAATATCTGCACCATTTTTTGTTGCTTCGTCCGCTTTGTCGCCTTTTGCAATAACAAGCACTTTCTTAGTTTTGCCTGTTCCTGCTGGAAGCACAACTGTGCCACGAACTTGTTGGTCTGCACTTCTTCCGTCAACACCAAGTTTGATGTGAAGTTCAATACTTTCGTCAAATTTTGCATTTGCTGTCTTAATTGCAAGTTCCAATGCTTCTTTTGGGTCGTAAACTTTGTTCTTGTCAACAAGGGCGCAAACTTCTTTAAATCTTTTTCCTGTATTCATTTCCGCTACCCCCTTAGTCCACAACTTCTACGCCCATGCTTCGGGCTGCACCAGCAATCATGCTCATTGCACTTTCAAGTGATGAGGCGTTTAGGTCTGGCATCTTTGTTTCTGCAATTTCTTTGATTTGAGCTTTGGTGATTTTTGCGACTTTTGTTTTGTTTGGAACAGCGCTTGCTTTGTCTATTCCGCATGCTTTCTTAATCAAAACTGCTGCTGGTGGAGTTTTGAGGATGAAAGTGAATGATCTGTCTTCATAAATTGTGACCACAACAGGGATAACAAGTCCTGCTTTGTCGGAAGTCTTGTCGTTGAATTCTTTTGTGAATCCAGCAAGGTTAATTCCGTGAGGTCCAAGTGTAGAACCAACTGGTGGTCCTGGGGTTGCTTTCGCAGCAGGCAACTGAAGTTTAACGATTGCCTTAACTTTCTTTTCTGCCATAATTTCCTCCCTTGGCATAAGTGGTTTTTGCGAATGTATAAAAGATTTACATTCTCCCACATATATTGCATAGGGCAGTTTCAAACATCACTTTTTTTATATACATCACAAACTGCCCTGTGCTTAATAACCTTTTCCCCTTTGTTCCAGCAAACAAAAGATTAAAGTTTATTAACAAAATTAAATTTTTCTAACTTGAGAGAATTCGAGGTCAACAGGAGTTTCTCTGCCAAACATTTCAACATTAACTTTGCATTTTTTCATTTTGCCGTCAGCGGTGCTTTCGTCAACTGACAAAACCGTTCCAACAAAGCCATTGAGTGGCCCGTCAATAACTTCCACTTTGTCGTTTACTGCAAGGTCAATGTCCACAACAACTTTTTCTAGGTGAAGTTTTCTTATTTCTTCTTCTGTCATAGGAAGTGGTCTGCCTTTTGGTCCAGCAAAACCTGTAATGCCGTGTGTTCTTGTGATGTTGTGCCACAAGTCGTCACCGTATTTAATTTTCACCAAAATGTAACTTGGCAAAAGTTTTCTTGTAACAAGTTTTTTCTTGCCGTTCTTTTCTTCAATCACTTCTTCCATAGGAATGACGATGTCGAAAATTCTGTCTTCCAAATGATACTTCTTAATAACCATTTCGAGATTGGTTTTTGCCACTTGTTCATAGCCCGAATAGGTGTGCAAGACATACCATTTCGCTTCCAAATCCTTTGCGTCTAATCTTTCCATAATACTTTCCCTTTATGACAAATTAAAATCAATTTAAGAACAACTTGTAAACCCAACCCAAGCCGTAGTCAATGCCAAAAAGCACCAACGTGAACAGCAAAACAACCAGTATAACGATACCAGTTTTCTTCACCACGCTTGCAAAAGTTGGCCAAGAAACCTTTTTGAGTTCGCTCCAAGATTCTCTCAATTTTCTGAAAAGACCTGGTTTTTTCTCTTTAGCAGGTTTTTTGTCCTTTTTCTTATCTGCCTTTTTTTGTTGCTTGTCGTCTTTTGTTTCTACAACTTCAACTTCCACAACTTCTTCGTCAACAGTTTTGCTTTTTGCCATTTCAAACTCCTTTATTTTGCAAAATTGCCAAAAATATCACAAATTATTTTGTTTCTTTGTGAGTGGTGTGCTTTTTGCAAAATCTGCAATACTTGCTCATTTCGATTCTGTCAGGATCGTTTTTCTTATTTTTATAAGTGTCATAATTTCTTTGTTTACATTCTGTGCAAGCAAGTGTAATTCTATCTCTCATAATCTTTGTCCTTTCACCAAAAAATTAACACCCCTAAGACGAGTGTTAATAGACTTTATCACAAAAAACAACACTTGTCAATAATTTTCTTCGAAAAATATATAGCAATTAGTGGAAAAGTTGCTCATCTTGGGACTGTTTTGAGGCAACTTCTGGCTGAGGTGCTTCTTTCGCTAAGTTTTCTTCTTTCATTATGACTGCTTGTGTCTTTGCAAAAGTTGTCGAAGATTGTTGTTTTTTCTTAAGTTGTGCTTCTATAATTTGCTCTTTCATGCTTTCATAACTATCTGACCCATGGGTTGCAAATTTTGCTGGCTCAGCGGCCTTTTCCTCTCCAAAAAAGTCAGAAAATATGTCTTGAACATCGTTTTTGCTCATAGCCAAGTCCTCTGCTTTTCCCGCAACTTGTGTTTCTGTTTTAACTTTAGTTTTTGCCTCCATTTTGATTGCGGATTTCTCTTGGGCTTTAGGAGTGGTTTCCGTCATTTTGTTTGCCATTGAGACCCTTTTTGACTCGTCAAACAAACCTATAATATTGTCCTTCGACACCACCTCTGTTTTTACTTCTGGTTTGTTCTCGTAGAAGCCAAATTCTGGGGTGTTTTCAGGCATCTCAGTTTTTGATGGTTGCTTCCTGGCATATTGTTTTTGAGGACGCTCGGCTTGTTCAGTTTTTATTGTTTCAACAATGTTCTGTGTTTGCAATGTTTGGGTTACAGTTGGAGTTGCAGTTGGAGTTGCAGTTGGAGTTGAACCTGAGAGGCCAGAAATTGAGCGATATTTCTCGAGGAAACTGCGGCTGAATGTTACACCATAGTCCTTTTTTTTCTTCTTATCCTTGCCTTTTTTCTTGCTGTCTGATTTCTTGGCGGCTTTCTTTGCGGGCTTTAATTTTTTGCCAGTTTTAGCGGCGGCTTTCTTGACGTCTTGTGGCTTCTTAACTACCTTTTTCGCCTTGACCTTTGCCTTTGGTTTGGCTTTTCCCTTTGCCTTGCCTTTCCCACCTTTTTTTGCTGACTTTTTTGCGACTTTCTTGGCTGGTTTAAGTTTCTTGTTTGCAGGGGTTGCGGGCTTCTTTTTCTCGGTTTTTTTGGCGGTCAAAATTTGCTTTATCGCTTCCTCCTTTGTGGAAGTTGCTGCCACTGCCGCAGCGGCAAGTCTTTCGGCTTCTTTCCTTTCTTCAAGCCCTTGTTTTAATATTGGGGCGTCAAGCTTTCTCTTTTCCGTTCGCTTTTTGGTTGGGGAAATTTTGTCCATGAAATCTAGTAACACTTCGTCTTGTTTTTCTTCATCATCTTGTAAGAAATGTTTTGTCGCACGAGTGACGATATTCGACACATATTGCTCGTCTATTTTCTCGTTGGCTTGCTCGATATATTTGTCAATATTTTTGTTCCTTACACCCAAAAGTTTGAAGTAAATTTCCCTTGTTTCAAAATTTTCCTTATCCGCTTGAGTTGTGGCAATATCTACGGCAGAAAGCAAGATTTCAAGCACTGCCTTATTGTATTCTTTGGAAGTTGCTAGGTCATAAATTTCTGGCCTGTCTTTCACTCTTTCCTCAAAAACCTCAAGCACTCTCTCGCCATATTCGCCGCTTTCTTTTAAAATTGCAATCATTTCTTCGAACGCTTGCTTGTCGTCAAATTCGGCAATTTCCATTAACTCTCTTGACAAGAGAGAAAGATAAATTTTGCGAGTTAGGATATTCATAAAGTCAAAGGCAGAAAAAATCTTTTTGCCATAGTCTCCATCATCTTCGTCATAAATATTGTAGTTTCTGAAAATGACAGAAAGAGGAACATAGTCGTCCTCGGTCATGGAAAAATTGTCCAAAACTTCTTCATAAACTTCAACATAATCGCCCGCTTCACGTCTGACTGTTTCTACAAGATACAAAGTGACTTCTTCTTTTGACGATACAAGTTTAAAGAAGATATCTCCAAAAAGTGGAATCATAGATTTCATGTCGAAAATCGTCTTGTCTTTTTGAACTTGCTTTACATAAACAATTTTTGGAATTGTCAAAAGTTCTTCCCTAATTGCAGGGACAATTATATAGTTGCCAAAGCGGTCATAACTGCCCAGTCTGAGGTTGTCAATTATGTCTCTATTTTGCTCATGACGGCAACTTTCAATGGCTTGCATATTGGTCAAAGTTTCGCCATTCGCTTTCACAAATTTCACATCTTCCGCCTCGTTTTCCTCTGCTTTTTGAGGGCTAACTTCTGGCGTTTTTATTTTGTGTTCCATAACTTGTTCTTGCTCTGCCATATCTTTCTCCTTTACAATTTTCAACAAATTTTACCAAATTATTTCATTTTATTACACATGACATACACTATAATTCAAATTTCTTAAACTATAATTTATTCATCCAATGTTTCGAGTTTGCGTTTTTGGTCTTCAAGTTGAAGTTCAGTTAACAATTCGTCAATGTCACCGTTCATGAAATCTAATAAGTTGTAAGCGGTGTAGCCAATGCGGTGGTCGGTTATTCTGCCTTGAGGGAAGTTGTATGTTCTTATCCTTTCACTTCTGTCGCCTGTCCCCACTTGGGCTTTTCTGTTGTCGGCGTATTCCTTGTTCTTTTGTCCTTGATAATAATCGTATAACTTTGCCTTCAAAATCATCATTGCCTTGTCCCTATTTTTAAGTTGGCTTCGCTCGTCTTGGCAAGTTACAACAATGCCCGTTGGAATGTGAGTAAGACGAATGGCACTATCTGTTTTGTTAATATGTTGTCCGCCCGCTCCGCTACTTCTGTAGGTGTCCACTCTTAGATCTTTGTCCAAAATTTCAAACTCCACTTCCTCCAGTTCTGGAAGAACAGCCACGGTGACTGTTGAAGTGTGAATTCGTCCTTGGCTTTCCGTTTCTGGCACACGTTGCACACGATGAACACCGCTTTCAAATTTAAGTCTGCTATATGCTCCCTTGCCCGAAACTTGGAACACCGCTTCTTTCATTCCGCCCAGTTCAATTTCGTTTGTGGAAAGCATTTCAACTTTAAATCTGTGTTTTTCGGCATACATTATATACATTCTAACAAGTTCGGCAGCAAAAAGCCCCGCTTCGTCACCGCCAGCACCTGCTCTTATTTCCATAATGACGTTTTTGTCGTCATTTTCGTCCTTTGGGAGAAGCAAGATTTTCAGTTCTTGCTCGCAGTTTTCCTTTTGCTCTTTGCACGACTTAATTTCTTCCTCGGCAAGTTCTCTCATCTCGGCGTCTTTTTCGCTTTTTAAAATTTGCTCTGCGTCACCAAGATTTTCAGAAATCTTTTTTAGTTCCCTATATTTTTCAACTATTGGCATGAGGTCGCTGTGTTCTTTTGCAAGTTTTTGCCAAGTTCTGTTGTCGGCAATAACTGCAGGGTCTGCAATCTTGCTTGTCAAATCTTCAAATTTCTTTTCAATGCTATCCAGTTTTTCTATCATTTTTCTTTTTCCTATTTTTTATTTTCCCTTGCCACAACAATTCTATCACACTGCGAGTAGTCTTTTATAAGTTGTGTATTATATCCGCAACCCCGAAATATCTCTTGCACCGCACGTCCTTGATTGCACCCAATTTCCATAAGTATGACGCCCTGTTCCTTTAGATAGTCCCCAGCGGAAGTTGCAATTTGTCTATAAAACTTCAGTCCGTCCTCGCCACCGTCAAGCGAGAGCCATGGGTCGTGGTCTTTCACTTGTGGGGCAAGAGTAGAAATTGTGCTTGTTTCAATGTAAGGTGGGTTTGAAATTATTATATCAAATTTATCGTCCTTTTTCAACCCCTCAAACATATCCCCCAAAACAAACTTAACATTTTTCACCCCAAGTTTTTTCCCGTTTTCTTTTGCCACGGATAGAGCCTTGTTTGAAATGTCTGTTAGGACGACTTCTACCTTGCCATATGTTTCGCAAGAGATTGTAAGTCCAATACACCCGCTGCCGCAGCATAAGTCAAGCACTCGAGTTTTTTCTTGCAATTTCGACAAATATTTTAAACTTTGTTCCACCAAAAGTTCAGTTTCTTTCCTTGGACTTAAGACATTTTCATTCGTCACAAAATCTCTGCCATAAAAACATTTTCGCCCCAAAATTTTGTCAAGTGGCACATTTTTCTTCAATTTTTCGACCACTTTTTGCAAAATTCCTATTTCTTCGTCAGAAAAGTCGCTTTTTAGCAAATATTCTTTCGTATTCAAGCGTAAAACTTCGCAAACAACACTTTTTATGTCATTTGTGTCGAAATTTTGGATATTTTGAAGTTCAATTCTCATTTTTTCCAACAATTCACTGCGTTTCACAACTTTTTTCTCCGATTTTTGCTATTTTTTTGCAACTTTTGCTAAATTTTTGTTCTTTTTGCTAATTTTTTGTAAAATTATCTATTTTTTGCTAAATTTTTGCAACTATTTGTATTATAAGTCAAAATTTGACTTTATTCTCTGTTTATTGTCATTTTGACGGCTCTGTGCCATTCGTCAAGGAGTGGCTTCATTTGGTCAAAAGATTTTTGTGGGGTGAAAGTTTTTTGTGAGGACAAAAGTGACTTAATCTCGCCCAAAGTTTCATATGCACCCGTTGCAAGCCCCGTCATAAACATTGCACCCATACAAGTACTTTCCATGTTTGATGTTATAAGGCGAGTTTGCACAAGGTCGCACACAAACTGCACCAGAAAGTCGTTCACGCTGCCGCCGCCGTCCACGTGCAATTCCTTTATCTTTATGCCCGTTTCCTTTTCCATGGAATTTAAGACGTCATAGCACGAATATGCCATAGACTCAAGCACACTTCTTGCGATGTGTCTTTTGTCCGTTCCACGAGTTATGCCAGATATTGTTGCCCGTGCTTCCATATCCCAATATGGTGTCCCAAGCCCAGTAAAAGCTGGCACAAGATAGACCCCCTCATTGTCACTTATGCTTGTGGCAAGAGTTGTGAGTTCTTGTGGAGTTTTGGCAACACCCAAGTTATCTATTGCCCAATCGACTGTGCTACCGCTGTTAAACACACTTCCCTCAAGGGCGTAGCACATTTTGCCTTTAATTTTGTATCCTACTGTGGAAAGCAGCCCTGTCTTGCTGTCCAAAATTTCTTTACCCGTATTAAAGAGCATAAAGCAGCCAGTGCCAAAGGTATTTTTTACCATTCCCTTTTCAAAGCAACCTTGCCCAAAAAGTGAGCCTTGTTGGTCACCAATAAGTCCCGCAACGGGAATTTCGCCGCCAAAAAGTGTTGTTTTGCCTACAATTTTGTCATTTGCAACAACTTTTGGCAAAACTTCTCGTGGCACGCCAAAAAATTCTATAAGTTCATCGTCCCAATCCATGGTGTGAATGTTGAATAGCATTGTTCTGCAAGCATTTGTCACATCACTCACAAAACTTTTGCCCTCTGTTAGTTTGAATACAAGATAACTTTCAATCGTCCCCACGCAAAGTCTGTGTTCACGACACGCACGCTTCACTTCAGGAACATTCTCCATAAGCCACTTGATTTTCGTTGCAGAAAAATATGCGTCTGGAAGAAGCCCCGTTTTTTCCTTAATTACGTTCGCCATAGGGCTTCTTTTTAATTTTTCGCACTCCTTTGCTGTTCTTCTGCATTGCCAAACGATTGCATGAGAAAGTGTTTCGCCCGAAAGTTTGTCCCAGCAGACAACGGTTTCTCGCTGATTTGTTATGCCGATGCCATAAATTTCGCTTGCGGAAATTCCTTTGCAAACTTTCTTTACACATTCCACAACTTTGCTCCAAATTTCCTCGGCGTCATGCTCCACCCATGCGGGTTTTGGGAAGTATTGCTTGAAGTGTTGTTTTTCAACTTTTGCTATTGTGTTTTTTTTGACGTCAAACAGCAAAGCCCTAACGGAAGTTGTGCCAGCGTCTATGGTCAAAATGTATTTCATATTTACCCCTTTTATTTCACATAATTATTCTATCACTAAATATTCATTTTACAAAATGGTTTTGAGGGCAATTTGCTTGACTAAAATTTTCAAAAACTTTATGCTATAGATAGGAGAGAAATATGTTTAGTAGGTCAGTTTGTATTATTGGCGGCGGAATTGTGGGGGCATTTTTGTTTAACGAGTTGTCCCTTATGGGTGAACGCCCAGTGCTTGTTGAAAGAGGCGAGGACGTTGCCCTCGGGGCGACAAAGGCAAATAGCGGCATTTTGCATGCGGGTTATGACTGCGAAGTTGGCTCGAAAAAAGCAAAATATAACGTTGAGGGGCTGAAGATGTATCGTTCGGTGGCAAAACGTCTTGGCGAAAAGATAATAAATTGTGGCAGTCTTGTTGTGGGCGACAAAGATAGCAAGCCTCGCCTTGAGGAACTTTTGTCCCGTGGCAAAAAAAATGGCGTGAAACATATGTCAATTTTGCCAAGAGCCGACCTTTTGAACCTTGAACCAAACTTGGCTGACGAGGTTGAGTGGGGACTTTATGCAAAAGACGCTTGCATAATTTCACCTTATCACTTTTGCGTGTCACTTTGCGAAGAGGCGGTGCTTAATGGCGGCGACCTTAGACTTAATTTTAGACCAATAAAAATCTTCAAAGTTCCAAGAGAGATAATTGACAGATTAAGCCCAGACACGTTTTTTCATCATTTATCTTATATTCAAAAACGATATGAAGATGAGCCACTTGATGACTTCTGCTATGTTGTTATTTCGACCAGAAGTTATGTCATTTGTGACAGTGTTATAAACTGTGCGGGGGCGGGCATAAATGACGTTTCAAGATTGCTTCTTGAAAATTTATTTCGCACAAAATTTGTAAAGGGCGAATATATTTTGCTTGATAAGAGCGAAGGTAACTTGGTTCATAGACCTATCTTCCCACTCCCCGACAAAAACGGAAAAGGAATTTTGGCGTGTCCAACTGTGCATGGCAATGTGTTTTTTGGGCCAACAGCAACTGAAACAACAGCGGGTGACGTGTCAGTTACAAGCGAGGGCATTGCAAAAATAAAATCTAACGCAGTGAAACTTGTCAAAAATATAAACTTCAAGAAGGCAATAAAACTTTATGCGGGCTTAAGGGTGAAAACGGGCGATGACTTTGAGTTGTATTATAGCAAAGAAAATAGAGGCTTCATAACTCTTGCGGGAATATGCTCCCCTGGCTTGACCTCTGCCCCAGCGATTGCACACGAAGTGGTGGAATATTTGCAAAAGATTGACGTTGTTGGAAATATTTACAGACGTAGGCCACAACCCAACAGAAAACTTGTAAAGAGAAAACCTTATACAAATATTTTTGAACTTAGCCCTGAAAGACGTGAAAAACTTATAGAACGCAATGGTGATTATGGCGAAATTGTTTGCAACTGCGAGAAGATAACAAAAGGTGAAGTTTTGGACTTGCTTAAAAAATCACCAATTCAGCCACTAACAACAGACGGCGTAAAGCGCAGACTTAGAGCCACCATGGGGCATTGCCAAGGGTCGTTTTGTTATGGCAAACTGGTGAAAATTATGGCAGATTATTATAATGTTGACGAAAGCGAGATTTTTGCCCGAAGCGAAACAAGCGTTATAACTGGAGATATAAAATCTGGCGGACTTTATGAAGTAAATAATTGCGAAAACACATGCCGCAAGCGGAAAGTGAGAAATATAAATCGTAAAAAATAACAATTTGAAATGGAGCGAAAATGGAAAGAAAGGAATTTGACATTGTTGTAATTGGCGGAGGCAGTGCGGGACTTGCAAGTGCTATTGAAGCAGATAAGTCTGGGCTTAAAGTTGCCGTTTTGGAACGGGACAATAGGCTTGGCGGGATACTCAATCAATGTATTCACAATGGGTTTGGGCTTAACTACTTTAAACAAGAGTTGACGGGGCCAGAATATGCACAGAGATTTGTGGATAAATTAAGTGGCACAAAAGTTGAGGTTTTTCTTGGCACGACTGTTCTTGAAATTGCAAAAGTTGAAAACAATTTGCAAGGCAAGATAAATTATGAAATTCGCACTATAAGCAGAAATGGTGAAATATTTTTTGTGGCAAAATCTGTAATTTTTGCCACTGGCTGCAGAGAACGACCAAGTGCAAGCATTTCCCTTTGCGGGGACAGGTCTGTGGGGGTAATTTCTGCGGGCAGCGCTCAACGACTTATAAATATATATGGCAAAATGGTTGGCAAAAAAGTTGTAATTGTGGGAAGTGGCGACATTGGTCTTATTATGGCAAGGCGGCTTAGATATGAGGGGGCTGAGGTTGTTGGTGTGTATGAAATTATGCCTTATCCATCGGGGCTTAAGCGAAACATTGTGCAGTGCCTTGAGGACTACAACATTCCTTTACATCTTTCAAAGACTGTTTGCGAAGTGATTGGAGATAACAGAGTTGAGGGCGTTATTGTTGCTCCAGTGAAAGAAGACTTTTCGTTTGACGAGGAGCAAAAAGAATATGTGCCATGCGACACAGTTATATTGAGCATTGGGCTTGTGCCAGAAAACGACCTTGCGGAAAATCTTGGAGTGAAATTAAACCCAATGACAAACGGAGCTGAAGTTGACGAATATTTGCAGACAAATCTTGCGGGAGTGTTTTCTTGCGGCAACGGACTTCATGTGCATGACATTGTGGACAATGTTTCTCACGAGGCAGAACGAGCGGGGCAAAACAGTGCAAAATTTGTTTTGGGACAACTTAATACAACTATTCCTCATACAATTTTGCCAAAAAATGGCGTTAGATATGTAAACCCAACAACTTTTTATGAAGGCAGTGGGGTTGTGAATATAAATTTTAGAAGCAACAATGTTTATAGAGATAAAAAGATTGTTGTTAGAAGTGGTGACAAAGTTATGAGAGAAATTGAAAAGAAAGTTATTTTGCCAGCGGAAATGGAAACTGTTGTTGTGGCGAAAAATAATGTAACAAGCGACATTGAAGTGAGCATTGAATAAGGGGGAGAAAATGGAACTAACTTGCATAATGTGTCCTGTGGGGTGCAGTTTGAAAGTGGAAAAAGTGGGAGATGAAGTTGTGGTGACGGGCAACAGATGTCCAAGAGGTGCTGAATATGGCAAAAACGAAGCCACTTGCCCAAAACGCATGGTGACCACTGTAGTTAAAACTGCAACTGGAACAATTTGCCTAAAAACAGATAATCCTATTGACAAAAAACTCGTTGACGATTGCCTAAGAGCGACAAAAACACTTGAAATTGCAAAAGATGTTAAACTTGGCGATATTGCAATCAAAAATGTATGCGGAAGTGATGTAAATCTTGTTGTGACGGAAATAAACGAAAATAACTAGAATTATATTTTGCAAAAAAAGCATTATAAGCGAAAAGTGACAATTAGTTTTAGTAAAAATGTGATATTTTTATTTAATTGTTTGTATGTTTTATTTCTATATCTTATTTATGTTGTTTTTTTGATAATAAAGATATAAATATAATCGCTACATTGCAGTAATAATCATATGTTTGTAAAATAAAAACACAACTCGTAATGGGCTGTGTTTTTTGTATTTATATATTTTTAAGTTTTGTTATTAAGACATGTTATTTTATCAAAGGATATTTCAATAATACCTTAATATACATAAACATTAAGCGGACAGGCGGTGATAGACTGTGGTGGAAGCTGAGTCGATGAGCAGAATGCCAAATCTTTGATAGAGGACGACTTCGCCTTCTTCTTCCGCTTTGTCTGGGTTTATGTAGAAAAGTCTGTATTGATTGGAATAATCTTTATATTGTGTTTGATTTAAGAGGCTGTCACGGTCTGTTGGGATTGAGGTTGTGTCAACTCTTGAGCAGAGGCTGCTTATGCTGGAGTCAAAATAGACAACTTTTGTGGTGAGCATACGGCTTGCAAGTCCGTCACCCGAGCCGATGAATGTTATTTTTACATCTCTGCTTGGGGCGGAGATTTTGTTTGTAAGTTGTGAGCCATCTGTTGAGTTGCAAATTGCTGTGAAGGTGAGTTCACATGAACCATTTGAATTGTTGTCCAAAACTGAAAGTTCAAGTTTGCAACTTATGTTTTGAAGTTTGACGCTGCCCGATTTTGTGAAAACTTGCAAAAGTGTTCCGCTGTGAAAGAGTGAGCTTTTGGCGTAGTTTATGTTTATGGCTCCGCTTGTTGAATAGGCGTATATGCCATAGGTTACACCCACTTCATAGACTGTTATGTTGCCCGAGGTTGAGGTGAGTGAAGCTGCGGATTCGAGTGTGTTTATTGTTATGTTCCCTGCGCCCGAGTGAATTGTGGCAAGTTCGGACGAGGTGTTTTTGAGATAGTTGATTGAGATGTTATTTGCTTGTCCGTCTGCCCCTTCGCTTAAAATTACTCCATAAAGTGAGGATATGTTGAGGTTTGCACCGCTTGAATACATTTTAACTTCATATGGTGAGGTTTCTTGACCAATTTTTCCTAGGTCAATATCGCCGCCGTTTGTTGTTATGGAAACATTGCTGTTTAGGTTGCAAAATTTGACAGTTGGTGAGCCAGTGGCATTTATGACAAGCCCACGAGAGAGGTTAAGTGTTCCCTCGCCGCCCATATAAAAGTCAAAAGTTCCGCTGTTTGTGGAAAAGACAATTTGTTCGGCGGAAAATTCTTTTTTGCCAGAGATTTTTGCCTCTCCGAATTCTGTTTGGAAATTAAGAGTTTTCATGGTGTCATTTGGGGTGACTGTCACGTTGCCGTCTGCGGCACTTTGCAAGAATAGGTGTTTGCAAGAAATGTTCCCTGTGAGTTCCTCATTTGTTTCGGAGTCTGTGTATTTTTGAGAGGAAGTGAGGGTTACGTCTGACTTTCCGCAACTGGCATAGATTGCTGTGTAGGCTGTTTGTGGGAGGGCAACACGGATATTTGATTCTGTATAACTAAGCCAGCCTTTTGGTTCTGAAATTTTGATGACCATGGTTGTTAGGTCTTCTGTGGTGTCTATGTAGGTGGAGAAAAGTTGGCTTTGCTTTTTGGTGGAAATGCTATAGTCTGCGTTTACAGATTTCACGTAGCCCGAGATGTTTTGATTGTAGGTGATTGTAATTTCGTCATTGCTTGAGGGATAGATTGAAATGCGGCTGAGGTCGGAGGTTATTTTCATCGCTTGGACGGCGTAGAGGTCTGACGTGTCAAGCGTGACTACTTCTTTTTTATTGAGGACTATATATTTGTAGCCCAAAATTTCCGTCCCTGGGGAAAGAAACATTATGGCAAAACACCCGCCGACCACTGCCAGAATGGACAGCAGAAAGACGGATAGATAGATAAAAAACTTCTTTTTTTTGCTCATTTTTGCTCCTTTTTTGCCGCAAAATGTATTTATTTGCAACATTTATCCACATTTTGTCAAATTTTGTGGATAACTTAGTCTTTTGGCTCGATGATTGCTTTTATTCTGCGAACGCCTGCTGAAGATGACTCTTCTTTGACTATTTTGAAGTGTCCGAGTTCGCCAGTGTGCTTTGCATGAGGTCCGCCGCAGATTTCTTTGCTGACGTTGCCTATTGTATAGACTTTTACTCTGTCGCCATATTTGTTTTCAAAAACACCAACTGCATTTTGGGCTTTGGCTTCGTCAAGGGTCATCTCTTGGCACACAACTGGAATGTCTTTTTCGATTGCGTCATTGACAAATTTTTCAAGTTTAGTCTTTTCTTCGTCTGTTAGTTTGTGGTCGCAGTTGAAGTCAAAACGCAAACGCTCAGACGTAATATTGCTGCCCTTTTGGTTGATATTTGGGTCTATAATTGCTCTGAGTGCTGCACCCAAAAGGTGAACGGCGGTGTGAAGTCTTGTTGTTTGCACACCAGTGTCGGCAAGCCCGCCTTTGAAAACTTGGTCAACGTTTGCTTTACTTTTTTCTTGGTGATTTTTGAAGGCTGCGTCATAGCCCTCTTCGTCAACTGTAAGACCTTTTTCGGCGGCGAGTTCTTTTGTGAGTTCTAGTGGAAAGCCAAAAGTGTCATAAAGTCTGAACGCTGTTTTGCCGTTTAAAACGCCGTCTTTGCAATATTGTGCAACTTTTTCAAATTCCTTTATGCCAGTTAGAAGCGTTTTTGAAAACTTTTCACATTCAAGTTTTATGGTGTTTTGAATATGGGCAGTTTTCTCCACAAGTTCTGGATAGAACTCATGATAAATTTCGACAACAACTGGAACGAGGTCGCAAAGTTTTTCACTTTCAAAACCTAATCTTGAAGCGCAGTTTATTGCTCGTCTTAAAAGTCGTCTTAGGACATATCCTTGCCCAACGTTAAGTGGCTCGACGCCGTCACCGATGATAAACACGCTTGCCCTAATGTGGTCGGCGATAATTCGCATATTGCGTTTTGTTGGTTCATTTAGAAGATAATATTTGCCGCTGATTTCTTCAATTTTCTTAATGATAGGGGCAAAAAGTTCGGTGTCATAGACGCTCTCTAGCCCATTTGAAATATATAGAAGTCTATCGAAGCCAAAGCCAGTGTCAACGTTGCGTTGAGGGTTTCTTTCCAGTTTGCCACCTTTTTGTCTTATAACATATTCCATATAGACGTCATTGCCTATTTCGATATATTTTCCGCAAGAACATGATGGGTTGCAGTCTTTGCAACATTTTGGCTTGCCTGTGTCAATAAACATTTCGCTGTCTGGCCCGCATGGTCCAACACCACTTGCCAAAATCCACCAGTTGTGTTCTTTTGGAAGAAGGAAAATTTTGGACTCTGGAACGCCGCAAGAGAGCCAAGCATTGTAACTCTCATTATCTCTTGGGGCTGTTTCGTCACCTGCAAAAACAGTGACTGCGATGTCCTCTTTTGGGATAGCGAGATATTTTGGGTTGGTTAAGAAGTCATAACTCCATGCGATTTTTTCCTTTTTGAAATAGTCGCCCAAACTCCAGTTGCCTAGCATTTCAAAAAAGGTGCAGTGATAGTCGTCACCAACTTCGTCAATGTCGCCCGTGCGGACACATTTTTGAATGTCAACAAGTCTTTTGCCACATGGGTGCTTTTCGCCCAAAAGATATGGCACAAGGGGTTGCATGCCAGCGGTGGTGAACAAAACAGAGGGGTCGTTTTCTGGCACGAGTGAGGCGGAAGGAATGTAGGCGTGTCCACGCTCTTTATAAAATTCTATCCACATTTCTCTTAGTTGTTTTGCTGTAAGTTTTTTCATTTTTTTATCTTCTTTTATCTAAATTTTTGTTATTTTGTAAAATCATTGCAATTTTTGTAACATTTTTGCTAAATTTATGAAATTATTGTTTTTTTGTGTATCTTTTTGTCAAAATATTGCTAAAAATGTGCTTTTGTTGCAAGATATGTATTATTTTGTTATAAAAATTTGCATTTTTGCTAATTTTGTTTTAAAAGCCAATGTCCTCTGGTGGGACTGGTGGAGGTGGGGCGGTGTCTTCAAGCGAACGTTTGTCGGCGTTTACTCCCACGTCAACAAATGATGTTATTTCTGGCACCCACTTAATGTCAATTTCTGCCAAGGCACCGTTACGGTGTTTTGCCAAAATAAGTTTGCACATGTTTGGGCCGTCTGTGGCTTCAACATCAGAATATTTTGAAGGGTTGTAAATAAACATAACGATATCTGCGTCTTGTTCAATAGCACCCGACTCTCTAAGGTCACTTAGAACGGGTTTGTGGTCCTCACGCTTTTCCACGTCACGGGAAAGTTGTGACAAAAGCAAGATTGGAACTTGAAGTTCACGAGCGGCAATTTTAAGATTTCTTGTGAGTTCGGTGATTTCTTGTTGACGATTTACTTCTCTGCCACGCTTTGCTTCGGACATAAGTTGAAGATAGTCAATCATGATAAGGTCAAGACCTTTTTCACGTTTTAATCTTCTGCATTTGCTTATTATTGTGCTTGGCGAGTTGAGTGATGAGTCGTCAATAAATATATTTGCTTCGGCAAGTTTTTTGTTGCCTTCCCAAAGGGCTTTCCAATCGGCACCAGACAATGTTCCGCCTAGGGCTTTGCTTAGGCTGACGCCACTTATGGAGCAGAGTGACCTTTGAGCAATTTGCTCTTTTGGCATTTCAAGCGAGAAAACTGCACAACTGCGTTTGCCTTGAAGGGCGGCATAGTTTACAAGGTTCATTGCCAAACTGGACTTCCCCACACCTGGACGGGCGGCTATTAAAATTAAGTCACTCTTTTGAAGTCCGTTTGTTATTCTGTCCAGTTCTGCAAAGCCAGTTGGAATTCCACGAGTAAGTCCGCCGTTTTTGTCGATTTCTTCAAATTTTGCAAGAACATTGTCGAGAGCGGTCGAAATTGGCTCTAAGTTTGAAGTATCTTCCTTTTCGGCAATGTCAAAAACTGTCTTTTCTGCAAAGGCAAGCACGTCTGTTTCGTCTGGCGAATAGGCTTTGTCAATTATGTCTTGACTGGCGTGGATAAGTTTTCTTAAAAGCGAGTCACGTTTTACAATATCTACATAGTGCTTTGAGTTGCTGGCACTTGGGACAATGTTTGTGAGCATGGCTATGTAGTCAATTCCGCCAACACTTTCCATTAGTCCACGTCTATCAAGTTCGTCAGTCAAAGTTACATAGTCAATGGGCTTGTTTTGTTTAAAAATTTCCTGCATGCACTCAAAGATTGTTTTGTGGGCCTCGGTGTAGAAGTCATCGGGCGAAAGATTTGCCACAATGGAAAAAGCAGAGTTTTCATCAAGCAAGCAGCAACCCAAAACCGATTGCTCGGCTTCAAGACTGTTTGGCGAAATTCGTGCTAATTTTTTTGCTTTAAGTTTATCGTTTTCCATAGTTTATCCTTTTAGTAGTCTTATTATCCAACAAAAGTTGCAAGTAGTCAAGAGTTAATCTGCAAATGGGTCACGAGCGGACTCTTTTGTTTCCATTTCCCTACGTTTTTTGTCCCGCTTGGAAAAGATTATAAACCCGATGAAAAGTGCTGTTCCAAACATCAAAATTGTGCATAACACTTGGGCGACAGTTGTGTAACCCGAAACTTCATTTGACAAAAGATAATTTATAAACAAAATTATGGGAAGTGACACAAGAGCAATTATCCCAACCCTTTTTGCATAAACATAAATCATTGTCTTTGTATCCATAACTTGCCTAGCGGTGTTCTTATCCAATTTTTTTGACATTATCTATTCCTTTTCACTCTTTTTCGACTTTTTATTTTTCATATTTTTCTTTTTCGTCATCTTCTCTTCTTTTTCGCCAAGAGCCTTCTGCACTTCGTCATGAAGTCCACTATAGTTTATATTTTCTTGCACTATAGTTTTGTTTTCTTCAACTATAGTGTTCTTTTTGTCGTCTATTGTTGAAATATTTGTTTTTTTGTCAAATTGTGAAAGATTGTCATTTTGTGGTGTATTTTCGTCCAAATTGTCGTTTGCTGCCACAAATTGTTGAATGTTTTGAAGTGCGTTCATGCCACGTTTTGTTTTGTTGCGTTTGACCACTGCACAAATCGTGCCACCCACGGCAAATACAACTATTCCGCACGCAAGACTTATGATATACCAAATGGCTTGGTTGGCTGTTTTTCGCCAAAGTTGAATGGTGCCAGAGATGTTGTTGCCAAAGTCCCAGACGTAAATGCCCATTTCGTTTTTGTCGGTATTTGCATGAAGTCTTTTGTATGGAGTGGAAAAGCCAAAGAGATAATGTGCGTCCTCTTCTCCCACTCCCAAAAGGTCACACGCTGCTTCAACTATAGTTGTGCCTTGTGTGTAACTTTTGCTGTCTGAAGAGATTGTTATATTCTTCACAAGATATGGTTCTTGCAGATTGTAGTAGAATGGTGCGCAAGTTTCAAGGTAGGTCACAGTAAAGGTCTTTTCAATCACTTCATAGTCTGTAACACTCACTGGGGTGTCGGATAATGAGGTGTAGAAATCTCTATCTATAACAACTGCACCTGACACCTCGTCATATGTAAAGGCATTTGGACAAAAGAACATAATGTAGCCATAGACGCTGGCAAAGGACATTTGAATTGAAAAGTAGTCGTAAGTCGAAAAGTCATTTGCTATTGCCCAGTTTTTCTTTGGCTCAATTTCAAAGTCGTCACTGGTTAGGAACCTTGTGTCTTGAGTTTTGACAAATTGAAATTGCTTGTCCAATGTGTCAAGATTTTTTTCGGCATAATCGTATATATTTCCATATAACGCGACAAGATTTTCTTTATATGCTTCGTTTAGGCTGTCGCTATATTTTACAAGTAGTTCGTAAAGGCTTCTTCTTTGTGGGTTGTTAAGTCCAGATAGGCTGACAGAAAGTGTGCAGCGGACTTGCCCTGCGGAACTGAGTTCTGTTACAAGTGTCACCGCTCCGCACCCGCAAGCAACAAGGCTCACTAGCACAAGAAAAATTGACGTTAAGATGTATTTTAGTTTTTTCACATTTTCTCCTAGTTATAGTTAAACAAACTTCCGTAAACAAGTTTTTTGAATGTTTCAACGTCCATATCCACACACACGCTGGCGTTTGGATTGTTTGACTGCATATCACACTTTATGTAGCCATAGTCGTTGCCCGCTTTGTCCTTGTAATATTCCACTGAAAGTTCTGCCGGCTCGGTGTGGAATATTTCTGGGTTTGTAAGATATATTGCACTGCAACTATCGTGAACTGCTGCACCCAACTTTCCCACGTGATAGTCGTTGTATTTGGTGAACATTTTATAAAACACTTCGCCAAGTGAGTTTGCTCTGCGAATTTTTTGTTGCTCCTCTGGGGTGAAATAGGCGATGTGTCCCAGTTCCATTGGCACCATAACAAGTGGAATGTTGCTATCCAAAACCACTTTCATTGCTTCTGGGTCAAATGCGATGTTAAATTCTCTATAAGGTTCGGTGGAGCCGTCCTCATCCTTGCTGCCACCCATAAACACAATGCGAGAAATCATATCTCTTGCCTCTGGATATTTGATAAGAAGACTTGCAATGTTTGTCATGGGACCTGTGCAGAGGATAGTTGTGTTTCTTGCCATATTTTCGCAAAGGAAATAGTGAATGGCGTCTGGGCTTTTTAGGACAAAGGGTTTAAGTTTGACATTTTTCACTTTGTATCCGCCAAGACCTGCCACCCCTTGTGCTTCTTTTGCGTAACATGGTTGGCGTTTTAGCGGTTCGCTTGCACCTTGTGCCACGGGGACATCTTTCCCAAAAAGTTCCACAAGTTTAAGCGTATTTTTTACAGTTTCGTCAATGGTCAAGTTGCCCGCAACGGTGGATATAAGTTTGACTTCAATTTTGTCACTGTTAAGGGCTGTCATAATTGCCATTGAGTCGTCAATTCCTGGGTCGGCGTCAATGATGACATAATAATTTTTCATTTGTTCCCTCCGCTATAGTTTTCGGCAGATTGCTCCATTTGCTTTCTGCGTTCATATTCTTCTTTCATTTTCTTCAGTTCTTCCTTTGTAGGAAGTGGCTTTGTCGCCTTGTAGCACACTTCATATTTGCTGTCTTGAGTATAGAACAGTTCCTTGCAGTGACGCTCAATTTTGGTTATTAGGTCTTCAAAAAGTGGCAAAGTTTCATCATTCGACAAAAGTTTGAATTGTATAATTTCTGACTTGTTTTTTCTTCCCGTTTTTTTGTTTTGAATTTTAAGTTTTTCTTGCTTAATTTCCACTTTAAGTCCGCCATAGCCAAAAAGTTTCCTTGTTTCTTGCTGGGACTTGATTATCATAACAACTCGCATTTGGGCAAAGAGTTTGTCTGGGTCAAATTGCAGGGTTGTTGAGAACATGGAGTTTAGGGCGTTGTTTAAGAAAAAATAGTGCTTGGACAAACTGTCATGCACGCCAACTTCCTTTTCCCTCTCGTGGCTGCGAAGATTGTCGGAATAATAATATTGTGGGCTGAAGTATCTTCGTTTGATTTTAAGTTGAGCCTTGCCCCTACAGACACGCTTGCGAAGTAGAAGTTCGTTTTTCTCAAGCAGACTTTGTGGGTTGTCATAATAATAGTCAACAACTTTGTCCCTTGTCACATCGTCCATGGTGTAGGTGGTCATTGTTCCAAGAAGTCTAAGCAAATGTGAATATGTGGCACTGTCAAACACAGTGTATCTTCTTTCTTGTTTAAATATATTTAACATATTTTACTCCGTATAATATTTTAATAGAAATTTAATAAAAACACAAATAAAAGAGCCTACAAATTTTGCCTAAACACACAAAAATTATGTGCTAGTTGCAAAATTTTAGACATTTTTCAAATTGTATAGCAAAAAAGTATTTTATACGAAGGCTCCCCATTGTAAGGGGGAGCCTTCACCATGAACCTATATTTGACGATTACAAGGGTAGCCCCACCATCTGAATAGTCTTATCACAAAAAAGTTGAATAAATTTGGCGTAACTGGCAAAACTCTGCGTAAAGGAGAACATAATATGGACTTTGAAACATCACAAACAAAAGTTAATCTTGCACGTGCTTTTGCGGGCGAGTGTCAAGGCGGGGCGAGATATCAATTTATTGCTCAAAAGGCGACAAAAGAGGGAAAAAACAATATTCAGATTTTATTCAAAGGTCTTGCTAAAAATGAAATGGCGCATGCAAAGGTGTTTTGGGACTTGCTGGGAAAACACGCCACTCAGCCACAAAAAAACATTGAAATTAAGGCGGGATATCCGTTTGAGGACGGCGACTTGCTGCAACTTATAAAATTCGCTTCCAACAACGAGAAAAGTGAAAACACAACAATTTATCCAAGTTTTGCAAAGATTGCAGAGGACGAGGGATTTAAAGACGTGGCGGAAAAGTTTAAACTTATTGCCCTTGTGGAAAACGACCACTTTATGATACTTGACGACCTTTATAACAAACTCAAGTCAAAAGAACTTTACATCTCGGGCAAGGAAATGACTTGGAAGTGCGACCACTGCGGACACACTCACCTTGGGAAAGAGGCTTTCAAAACGTGTCCACTTTGTGACCTTGACCAAAACTATATCACCCTTGATATGCTTGACAAAAAGTAAAACAGCCCCCAAAACTGGGGGTTGTTTTATGCTACATATTAGTATTTTGCGATTGCGACTTCCCTTTCTGTGTGAAATAGAACACCTTTTCAAAGACCCATCGAAGGGCGGTGTAGGATAGATAGATACAGAAGAGTGTTATTCCAAGGAATACAAGTTCTCGTGTGCCGAGGGTTACATATTTGAAGAATGTTGTTGGAATAATGGCAAATGCAAGGACTGCCAAAATTAACATTGAAAAGACAATAACTGCTCTAAACTTATCCAGTGGCAGACTGAGGTTGAGAAGAACGAAGAATGCCCCGAATGTTGCACAAAGTGAGATAAGAGTTGGGATAAGTTCTTGTTGGTCTGTTATTGCACAAAACACATAGCATGCCATGCTGGACAGAAATAGGACTATTGCCCCCGGCAGTGCTTTTGACGAAAGGCTGGACAAGAACGAGCCTTTTATTCGCTCTTTGCTTGGTTGAAGTGCTAGGAAAAATGCTGGAATCCCGATAAAGGCTGTTTCCCAAATTAAGATTTGATTTGGCTCAAGTGGATAACTGTGCCTTGGGGATAGCAGTGCGAAAATTGTCAAAAACATTGCAAAGAAAGTTTTGGTTAAGAAAAGTGAGGACGCTTTTGATATGTTGTTTATAACTCTTCTTCCCTCTGCCACAATGCTTGGCATGGAAGAAAAGTTGTTGTCCATCATAATAAGATTGCTGGCACTTCTGGTGGCTTCGCTGCCGCTTGCCATGGCTATGGAACAATCGGCTTCCTTTAGTGCTAAGATATCATTCACACCGTCACCCGTCATGGCAACTTTGCTGCCCTGTTTTCTGAGTGTTTTTACAATTATACATTTTTGCTCTGGTGTAACTCTGCCAAAGACAGTGTATTCTAGGGCGATTTTTTCCAGTTCTTCATCTGTGACGTGTTCTAGACTTATGCATTTATCATAGTTTTTGACGCCGACTTTTCTTGAAATGTTGCTGACGGTGTCCACGTTGTCGCCCGAGATAATTTTCACTTCCACGTCATTCATGTTGAACCACTCGATTGTGGCTTTGGCGTCTGGGCGAATGTTGTCTTCAATAACAATAACTGCCATTGGGGTGTTATTTTTGCTCATTGTGTCGCCCACGTGTTCTTCGTTTGACTTACAAAGCAAAATTACTCTGTAACCCTCTTGAGTTAGGGCTTTTATTGTTTGAGATGTTTCTGTGTCTAGTTTGTTTGTTACAAATTCTGGGGCGCCTAGCATATATACGCCAAGGTCGCCTAAGTTCACTGCCGAAAACTTTTTCTCGCTGCTAAATTCCATAACTTCCGTGGCGTTTGTCAGTTTGCTATCTTCCACCCAGAAATATTTGTCAAGGGCAATGGCTGTGGAGTTAAGAGTTTTGGTCGCTTTGGCATAACTTTGCATTATTTCAAAAATCTTTTCGCTTGGGAAGTTTAGTGGGATAACATTTTTCACCGACATTGTGCCGTCTGTAAGTGTTCCCGTTTTGTCAAGGCACAAAACATTTACACGTGCCAAAGTTTCTATGGAATATAAGTCTTGCACAAGGGTTTTCTTTTTGGCAAGGGTCAAAACTCCCACAACAAGTGACACGGACGTAAGAAGATACATTCCAACTGGCATCATGCCAATAATTGAACCCGATGTTTCCTTTATGGCTTCATACACTGTGCCGTTGTGATAGGTGTCAAGGAATGTGAACACGCCAAGCGGGATAAGTAGAATTCCAATGACTTTAATTATAAAGTTAAGAGTTTTTAGAATGTCACTTTGATTGGCTTTAAGTTGCCTTGCTTTTTTGATAAGCGTTGAACTGTATGTTTCCATGCCAACTTTTTCTGCCCGTGCCACACACTCGCCACTTACAATAAAACTTCCGCCCAAAAGCGTGTCGCCGATGTTTTTCTTTATTGGCTTACTTTCGCCAGTGAGCAGACTTTCGTTGGCTTCCACCGTTCCATCTATGACCACAAGGTCTGCACAAACTTGCTCGCCCGAGTGAAGAGTTATGATGTCACCTACAACAACTTTGTCTGTTTCTATCATTTGGTGCTGCCCGTCACGAAGAACATCAACTTTGGCGGCAGAGATGACAGAAATTTTGTCCACCATTTTTTTTGCTTTTATTTCTTGCGCAAGTCCTATTATAAGATTTGCCATAAAAACAACAATAAAAGTTACATTTTCAAAACTGCCAATGTAGATAAGCACACCAGCGATGAGGAAACAGATTAAGTTGAACCAAGTAAAAATATTGCCCAAAAAAATTTGAGCATATGTTTTAGATGTTTTGGTGAGGGTAGTGTTGCCAAGCCCGTGTTTAAGTCTGTCCGCTGCTTCTATGCTTGACAACCCCGTCATTGTTTTTTCATTTTCTTCCATAAAAGCCTCTAGTTAAGTTGTTTTGCCACGCAAGAGCAAAGGTCCTCCACAAATAGTTTGCTTTCTTCGCTTTCAATGTCGTAGTTGCTGTCAATTTCTTCGCTTAGACTTCCAATAATTCCGCAGAAAGCAAAGTTCATTCTTGTGTCGTCAATTTTAAACAAAGTACCTTCTTCCTCGCCCTTCTGACAAATTTGGGTGAACAAAGTAAAAATGACTTCTTTGCTTTTGTAAAGCATTTCTGTAATGGTTTCGGAGTCATGCTCGTTTAGGAATGGGGCGTAGTTGTCGATGAAAGTCCATGGCATGACCATCCAGTAGTTTGCTTTCATGGTGATAATAACAGCCTTAATGAATGTCCTTAGGCTGGTTCTGAAAGTGGTCACTTTAAAACTGCTGGAAAAAAACTTAACCATTTTGTTAAGATAATAGATAATGCTATTGAACACCATTTCGTCTTTGCTTGCAAAATATTCATAGATTGTGCTTTTGCCCATGTTGCAGCGTTTTGCCACTTCGGACAAAGTTATGGACTTGTAGTCCACACGGTCGTTGAGCATTGCAAGTACTTCTTCGTATATCATTTCTTTTTTCATAATTTACCTCTCGAATTTTCGGTCGTTAACACAAGAATTATAACCCAAAAGTCCCTATTTGTCTAGCGATTTTCATAAGAATGATTGGTTTTTTGCAAAATTTTTTGCAAATTTTTTGTGACTTCCGCCCCACCCGACCGCTCAATTTGGCTCCGTCAAAATGCAACTTGAAACAAGACAACTTCCCTAACAATATTTTGTGCGGTAAAAATGGGAAATATGAGGAGAAAGTGGGGGAATTTTGAAAAACTGGTTAAAATTAGTAGATAAAAGTTTGAAAGTGGCGTATAATTTTGGGCGTAGCAATGATGAGAAAGAATTAGTAAGATATATAGGAGAGTAATATGAAAAAAACAAAAATGGTTTGCACTTTGGGTCCAGCAAGCAACGACTATGCAACAATCACCAAACTTTTGCGTGCGGGCATGAATGTTGCAAGGCTTAACATGAGTCATGGAGATTTGGCAAGTCATCAAGAAACATTGAACAATGTTGTTCGGGCAAGAGCGGACTTAAACGTGCCATGTGCAATTATGGTCGATACTTGTGGACCAGAGATTCGGGTGGGAGAGTTTGAGGACGGCAAAGTGTCGCTAAACAAGGGAGATTTGTTCACTTTCTGCACAGACCACACAATCGGAACAGACAAATATGTGTCGTGTCCATATCCAGAACTTTTGGATATTTTAAAGCCAAAGCAAAAGATTTATGCCAACAACGGGCTGCTTGAATTTACTGTTAAAAAGATTGAGGGGCGAAACATTGTTTGTGTTGTGAATGTGGGCGGTGAAATTTCAAATCACAAAAGCATTTCCATTCCGCACATAAGACTTCCCCTTCCCTTCATTAGCAAAAAGGACGAGGATAATATTCGCTTTGCAGTAAAAAATGATGTGGAATACATTTCTGCCTCGTTTGTAAATTCGCCTGTTGACGTGCTTGAAATGAAAGAACTTATCCGTTCTCTTGGGGGACGCCAGCAGATAATTTCCAAAATTGAAAGTGCCGAAGGGATAAACAATCTTGACAAAATTATTGACGTGAGTGACGGCATTATGGTGGCAAGGGGAGATATGGGGACAGAAATTCCTATTGAGCATATTCCCGCCGTTCAAAAAAGAATGATTGAGAAATCTATATTAAAGGGCAAGAAGGTTATTGTCGCCACGGAAATGCTTGAATCTATGACCCACCGCAGACGCCCAACCAGAGCCGAAACCACAGACGTGGCACAAGCCATTTATGACAAGACGGGTGCAACCATGCTCTCGGGCGAAACTGCAAGCGGAATTTATCCCGTTGAAAGTGCAACCACTATGAGCAAAATTGCCATGGCTACAGAAAAGCAAGTGAACTACGACAAGGACTTCAACCCAGAACTTGTTGGAGATAAAACTCCACTTGACGTCATTGCCCATTCTGCTTGCGAAACGGCAAAAAGCGTCCATGCAAAAGCCATCGTGTGCTGGACAGATTGTGGAAAGACCGCCTGTGCAGTGTCACGTTTTAGGCCAGAAGCCACAATAGTCGCCATAACACATGACGAGTGGACAAAAAATAGTCTTGCTCTCTGCTGGGGCGTTGTGCCACTGGTTGCAGAAGTTAAGCAAAACTTTGAAGAGTTGACCTCATATGCTTCAAAAGTTGTGAAAGAACTTAAACTTGCCAAAACTGGTGACAGAATAGTTATGACCTTTGGAGTGCCAAGCGACACCACCACCCCAACCAACAGCATAAATATTTGCACTGTCGAATAAACTTTTTAGCAATACAAACTTATTTTGTGTTAAGATTCCCCATTGTAAGAGCTTCCACCTCCCCTTACAAGTGGAGGCACACACTCTGAACTAACTTTATAACCATTCAACTTAAAATTTTTAAAAACTTTCTAAAAAACACTTGATTTATTTGCCGATATGTGCAATAATATTCCCGCAAGTGAAGTTTAACTCTTTTACTCTTCACTTGCGAACCCCTCTTTTTTGGGCAATTAACTCAGTTGGTAGAGTGTCACTTTGACGTAGTGGAAGTCAGGAGTTCGAGTCTCTTATTGCCCACCATGCAATCCGAACAAGTTGTTCGGCTTTTTTTATTTCAAAATTCCTTTCCCCGCCGCAAACAAATGTGATATAATAAAATATAGCCCAATAACAATTTGAAGGTTAAAACAGCAAGGAGAAATATGAGAAACATTATACTTGACGCAAAAATAAAAAAGGAATTGCGAAAATTCCAAGAGTTCAAAAAGCAATATAACTTCATTCCAAAAGAAATTGAGGAAAAAAACGGAGCGTTGTTTTGTGATGGTGTTTGCATAAGAGAAAACAAGGACGCAGAACTTTTGGGCGAAAGCGAAACATTTGTGAATGTTGGATACAAGTTGCATGGAGCGTTGCCAAAAATCTTGTCCAATCTCTTCCCTTACAAGTTTTATTTCAAGGGACAAACGCTATCTTCTGCCGAGAGTTTTTTCCAAGGGATAAAGTTCAAAAACATAAAAGCACAAAGGCAAGTTTTTCTTTTAAGCGGACTTGACTCAAACAACATAAAAGCCGCCCAAGACTATCATTGGAAAGACAACGGCATTGTTTATTTTTTGGGAAAGCCCTACAACCGCTTTGGCAAAGACTATGAAAACTTGGTTGACGAAATGTATGTAAGTCTGCTTCAAAACCCACTTTTCGTAAATGCCCTTAAAGCCGCAGGCAACAAATATATCCTACACGCCATGGGCGAACAAAACCCAAACGAAACAGTCTTCTCCCGCCTCGAATTTGAAAAACAACTAAACACACTTAAAGATTATTGTTTGAAGAAGAAATAGGGGGACAAAATGCTTCATTTGAATGACTTTGACTTTTTAGGACTAATAAGAATTCCTAATGCAGAACTCGACCCACAATTAATTAATTTTGTTACACCAACATCAAAAGGTTTTTATCTATCTCGCTCCGAAACCTTTTGGCATGATTATTCATGCATTGAAGCGGCGGAACTCCGTAAGAAATTATATAATTACATATTGAACACTCCAATAACAGATAAAAATGCTTTTGTTGCTCTTGACTATATATCTAATATAAGCGGAAAGACTTATTATAAATCATGTGAAGGCCTTATTAACAAAAATTGTTCTATAGAAGAAGTTAATAAAGCAAAACAATGCTTATATGAAGATATAGATAATATGATAAAACTGATTGAACATAAAGATTATAAGAATACTCCCCATGATTTGCCAAAATTTGATGGCACGCTACCAACAAGGAACATTGAATGTAATAATATGGCTTTGCTATATATATTTACAAAAAGCCTAACACCCCCTAGCGATTATACAATCCTTAATACTGGTTTAGGTGGAGTTTTTGTTGGACCATTTTTTAAAAGCATATATGGGACAGAGTGGACAAACTTACTTAAGAGTAAATATGTAAAAACCAATACTTTAGAAAACAATTCTATTCTTGATTTGATTGTTGATAAAGATATAATCTCTAACAAAAAAGTTCTATTCTTGGATGACAATGTTGGTACGGGCCTAACAATGTTTGAAACTAAAAAAAGTATGGAAGAAAAAGGGTATGAATTTAAGTGTGGGGCTGTTCAATATAATTGGATAAACTATTTTCGTGTATCAGCAGGGGAAAAAGATATTGAAAAATTCGACCCTACTTTAATTGACTACGTAACTCAATTTAATTACCCTGGGCATAAACTACTTGAACATTCCATTGAAATTCTAAAAGGCAATTTAGATTATAGTAGTGAATTGATAGAAACTGATATAACAAATGCTGAAAAAGGTGATAACTATTTAAAATATAGAGATTTAAAACATTATCAAGAAAGAGATTTGGAAAAATTACAAGAAAAATCATATGACAGAGCAAAACTAGCAGGATTTGAGATTTACACTGTTAATGATAATAGGATAGAATATAACAATAAACTATCAAAGAATACCATTGAGTTAATGAAGAATATTAGCCAACTAACAAAAGATTGTTATCATGAGCAAATAGTTGATGAGCAACAATCTCAATAAATTTATTCATGCAGCGAGAACTTGCAGCCGCAGTAGTTTTGGCGATATAAGGAAAAGGCTTTTGAGAGGCGGATACTTTTTAGGTAGCCGTCTTGTTTTTTAAAGTCGGCGGTGAGATAATCTATTGCATATTTTTGCGAGAGGTTTGAGCCAATTTCGTTTATTAGTTTTGCATTTTTGTGGGGGCTGACGGTGAGGGTTGTGGCGAAGATATCAAAGTTATGCTCTTTGGCGTAAACTGCTGTTTTTTCAAGTCGATAGGCAAAGCACATTGTGCAGCGGGCGCCGCCCTCTTTTTCGTTCTCTAAGCCTTTGCAGTGGGCTTCAAAGTCAGGGTTATCGTCATATTTTCCGTCCAAAACTACAATATTTAGTCCTGCCGCTTTCACATATTTTTGCTGCTCAAAAAGGCGTTTTTCATACTCTAATTGTGGGTAGATATTTGGATTGTAGTAAAAAATTGTGAGGTCGTAATCCTCTTTCAATCTGTCTATGACCGCTGTGGAGCATGGCCCGCAGCAACTGTGGAGTAACATTTTCTTTTTCATAAATAAAGTATAGCACAATTTCGTCCGTTTTCAAATATTAAATCAAAAAGTTGGGCAGATTGTTTGATTAAAATCTTCAAATCGAGTAAAATATTGTTTGTGAGGAGAAAATGCAGTTAAAGTTACTCAATTTCCACAAGGTTTTGTCGCTTTTTGCGTCCAACATTGTGGGGGCGTTTATTGCTCTTGTAATTTACCAAAGCACGCAGAGTTTTGCGTGGGCTTTTGCATATATGATTGGCTTTCAGACGCTGAAAGTGCTGTTCACTCAAGTTTTGGACAAAAGCATGCGCAGAAAGCCTCAGTTATATTTGCTTCTGACCATTATCCCCTTTCTCCTCTACTCGCTTTCCATTCTTCTTCTTGACACCGACCTCAAAATCTTGGGCATTTTCCTCGTTTTAATTTTTCAAGCGATGTCAGATAGTTTCAAAGAAACACCGCTCGATTATGTTTACAACTACAGTTCCGAGGGCAACTCAAGTTCCACGGGGCTGACAAGATTTTTTGAATATTTGGGCAAGATAATTGCCTTTTTTGTGGGCGGGCTGCTGCTTGACAATTTGCCAAAATGGATTGTTGTCGTGGTGG
Source organism: Christensenella sp. UBA7862 (assembly GCA_002500135.1). Lineage (GTDB taxonomy): Bacteria > Bacillota > Clostridia > Christensenellales > UBA1242 > UBA7862. Next base: position 127,537 of record DLSM01000006.1, read on the forward strand.
CGTGTGTGGTCTATCTTATCTCTGTAATTCCGCTATATATTTACTATCTTAAAAACAAAGGCAAGTCGGGATTCAATGTGGAGAGTGTGTCGAACGCTGTTGAAAGTTTTGACAAAATTCGCATTAAAAAAAGACAATATGACGTCATCTCAAAAAAAGTTTTGGCGACTTATTTCTTCGTATATTTTGTGTTTTGTGCCTTTGACGCCATGCAAATGATATTCAGCGTCTATCTGTTTAAAGTGTCGGCAGAAAGTTATAGTTATTCGTCCTACATTCAAATTGCTTGCACCGTGGCACTGGCTGTGGGCATTTATCTATCTGGCAAGTGGGACGAGAAAAAGGACTTGACGGCGTATGTTTGCTTCTGCAGCATAATTGTGGGCATTGGGTGCGTGGTCGTTCCATTCGTCATTCAGTGGATGTGGCTGGTGATAATTCTCTTTGCAATAATGGGCTTTTTCCTATCCACAATCAGCCTGTTTTGCTACTCCCGCATGGTCACACGGTGCAAAATTTTGGGCAAAAGCAATGCGTCACTTCTTGTTCGCATGCAGTCGTCACGAGCGTCACAAATATTCATATATGCCATTGCCACAATCTGCTCGTCAACAATACTTCCCGTGTTTTTTGTGATTGGCGGAGTTATGGCGTCTGGGGCATACTTTATCCCAACTTGCGAAGAATACACCCGAAAAATAATGGTAGATTATTTGCATAATAATAAGATGTACTGACGTCAAACACTGCCCTATTCTTCGGGTTGCTATTCGCAACCGCTCAGAAATAACAAATTAGTATTTGAATAATTGTTAAATGTATTTAATCTTTATTTATGATGTTGTGAGCACTAAGTTAGAAAAGAAAACTATAACGAAAAACTAAAATTTGAAAAATTTAAAGAAAATTAGCACTCTATGCTTGACAGTGCTAATTTTTTGTTATATAATACTGGAGTTAAATCAATAGGGGGTAAAAATTATGAATTATAATAAATTAACACAAAAAAGCGTAGAAATACTAAACAACTCTCAAAGTTTTGCCTTGGAACATGGCAACCAAGAGATTACTAGTTTGCACGTATTATATTCTTTAATTGACGATGAGGATTGTCTTATTTATCAAATACTGAAAGACCTTAACATTAACATAGACAATTTGAAAAATGATGTTTTAAAAGAAATCAATAAGTTGCCTAAAATTAGTCCACTTAGTCAATCATATATAAGTGCCAATTTAGACCAAATTCTTTCGCTTAGTGAAAATATTGCAAAACAAATGAAGGACGAATATGTGTCGGTGGAACATATTTTTTTGGCTATGCTAGAAAAGAGCGACAAAGACACAAAGAAAATTTTAGAGAAAAACGGAATTACCAAAGAGTTATTCATTAAAGATCTTGCCAGCGTTCGTGGTAACACTTTTGTTACAACCGACAATCCAGAAGGCACCTATAATGCACTAAAAAAATATGGCACAGACCTTGTTGAACTTGCTAGAAAAAACAAGATAGACCCTGTTATTGGTAGGGATAGTGAAATTCGAGATACAATTATGATTCTATCTCGAAAAACAAAAAACAATCCTGTGCTAATTGGCGAAGCCGGTGTTGGCAAAACAGCAATTGTCGAAGGGCTTGCTCAAAGAATTGTCAACGGTGATGTTCCGACAAACCTTAAAAACAGAACAATCTTTTCACTGGATATGGGCTCACTTGTTTCTGGTGCTAAATATCGAGGCGAGTTTGAGGAAAGATTAAAGGCTGTTTTAAACGAAGTAAAAAAGAGCGATGGAAAAATTATTTTGTTCATCGATGAACTTCATACAATTGTTGGGGCCGGTAAAACCGAGGGGGCTATGGACGCAGGTAACTTACTAAAACCTATGCTTGCTAGGGGTGAACTTCACTGCATCGGTGCAACAACTTTAAATGAATATCACAAATACATTGAAAAAGACCCAGCACTAGAACGTAGATTTCAAACTGTTTTGGTTAATGAACCAACTGTTGCCGATACCATTGCTATTCTTCGTGGTCTAAAAGAAAGATACGAGGTGTATCATGGTGTAAAAATTAGTGATAGTGCATTAATTAGTGCAGCAGTTTTGTCTAACAGATATATAACCGATAGATTTTTGCCAGATAAAGCAATTGACCTAGTTGATGAAGCATGTGCAATCGTTAAAACTGAAATAGACTCTATGCCAACCGAAATGGACGAAATTAGACATAAAATGATTCAACTTCAAATTGAAGAAACCGCATTAAAAAAAGAAACCGATAAACTATCTTTATCTCACTTAGCAGATATTCAAAAAGAACTTGCTGAACTTCAAGATAAGTTTAATCAAATGAATGCTAAATTAAAGAAAGAAAAGGAAAACATCAACAATGTTCAACTTATCAAAGAGCAAATTTCACAGGTTAACGCTGAAATTGAAAAAGCACAAAGAGAGTATGACCTAAATCGTGCTGCCGAATTAAAATATACCAAACTTATTAGTTTGCAAAAGGAACTTGAAAACGCAGAAAAACTTGTTGAGAGCGAAAAAAATGGTATTTTGCAAAGCAAAGTAACTGACGAAGAAATTAGACAGGTTGTTTCTAAGTGGACAGGAATTCCAGTTAGCAATTTAAAAGAAAGTGAACGAGAAAAAATATTAAAACTTCCTGAAATTTTGCATAAACGGGTTGTAGGTCAAGATGAAGCTGTTGAAAAAGTTTCCAATGCAATTTTGCGTTCTAGAGCAGGCATTCAAGACCCAAACAGACCTCTTGGCTCTTTTCTGTTTTTAGGCCCAACTGGTGTGGGTAAAACCGAACTATCTAAAACCCTTTGTCAAGCTTTGTTCGATGATGAGAAAAATCTAATCAGGCTTGATATGAGTGAATATATGGAAAAATTTTCAGTGTCTAGATTGATAGGTGCCCCTCCAGGTTATGTAGGCTACGAAGAAGGCGGACAACTAACCGAAGCAGTAAGAAGAAAACCATATTCCGTAGTCTTGTTTGATGAGATCGAAAAAGCACATCCAGATGTGTTTAATGTTCTACTTCAAATTCTTGATGATGGTAGAATTACAGATTCAATGGGCAGAACCGTTGACTTTAAAAACACAATAATAATACTAACAAGCAATCTTGGGGCAGACATTATTTTGCAAGATATAGAAAAAAATCATAAAATTACTAATGAAGCAAGAGAAAAAATTAAAATGGTTCTGAAATCACATTTTAGACCAGAATTTTTGAACAGATTAGATGATATTATTATTTTTGAGCCACTTCAAAAAAATCAAATTTCTAAGATTGTAGATTTGCTTTTGGCAAAACTTAGCGATAGATTAAAAGACAAACAAATAACACTAAAAGTTACTAATAATGCCAAAGACTTTATTATTAAAAATGGTTACGACGAAGCTTATGGTGCTAGACCTCTAAAACGATTTATTCAAGATACAGTTGAAACATTGGTTGCTAGAAAACTTTTGAGTGACGAAGTTGAAAGTGGAAGTACACTTACAATAGATGTTCAAAATGATGAAATTGTTGTTAAGTAACTAGTTTCAAAAAAATAACCTCCGAAATGGAGGTCATTTTTTTGCAAATTACAAATTGATAAGTCTGCAAATATGTTTGTTCATGATCATGAAAACAAGGTCAAGAATCCAAACGATTGTGAAACCAAACACAAGTCTGATAAGTCCAGCAACAATTTTGCCTTCCATAAATCTTGTGACCGCTCCGCAAATCCAAGATGTGACTGGAATGATTGCAAGGATAACACTTACAACATATCCCAACCCAAAATAATCTGATTTCTTTGCCATATTTATCTCCCCTTTTATATAAATATACGGCTATATTATAAATATATTCCAACTTTTTGTCAATTTTTTGAGCAAATTATTCTAAAAAAGTTTATAATTTGTCCGAATACCAATACAACCTTGCTTTTTTTGTCGAAATATCACCGCAAAAAAGCAAAATCTATTGACTTTTCTCTTAAATCTATACATTTTCTCCTAAAATCACCCACTTTTTAGGAGAAAGCAATATTTTAGGGAACTTTTTGAGGAAGCAAAGGTTATATTTGTTCCCTAAAATCTCCCTCATAGGTTGCGGTGATTTGGGAGGTGGGAGATTTGAGGGTGTTTATTTCTCGTTCAAGTTTTTTTATGCAGACAAATTGATAGATTATCCCAACAAGCAGCAAGGCTATTATTGCGATTATCATTGTAAGAAAAAGTTTCGTTTTCTTCTCTTTATCCATTTTTTCACCTCTTTTGAGAATTTAGGTCTTAATGCCTACAAGGTTGCGTTCTTGCGGGCTTTCTTTGGTTTTACATATTTATTATAAATAGACTGGAAAAACTTGGCAAGCGTTTTGAGAAAGAATTTTGCAATGAGGAAAGACAATATCCATAGGGCAATGCAGACGGGCGGGAGTGAGCCGTAGTTGAAATGTAGGTTGATAAGTAAACTGGCGGCGACAACTGCTCCTAAGACAAAGATTGCAATTATTTCTGTTGCAAAATTTATGACAAATTTCCACAAAATTGTAAAAATTGTGGATATCTTTTTTTTCAAAATTTGTCGCTTTTTCTTCTTATTTTCATTTTGAACTCGTTTTTTGTCTTTTTTGCTCGAACTTTCACTTTTGTTTATATTTTTAACACTTTTGTTGCTGCTTTTTGTTTTATTTTCTTCTTTTTTGTCAATAATTTGATTATTTTCGCTTTCTTTATCTTTTTTAGTCATTTTTTTGTGACTTTTAAAATTAAAAAGACGGAAAATGTTTATTTTTATATCTTTCTGACCATTCATGTCACTATTTGGTGATTTATTGTCACTTTTTTGCGAAGATAATATAATTTTGTCGTCATTTGTGGATAAAGTGCAAGATTGGGTGTTATTTTTTGGTGAATTTTTGGGGGTTTTAGAAGATTTTGGAGAAATTGTTTTAAGTTTGTCCTTTTTTGTAAGAAGATTGGCGAAAAACATGGTGGCAAAAAATAGCAGTCCCGAAAGTAGCCCGAGATAGCAAAAAAGCCATGCTTGCCAGCCTTGAGAGAGGGTTGAAAAGAGTATCATTTGAAGATTCTTTTAAGCAGACTTCCCTTGTCAAGCGTGCCAGAATATTTTATGCAATCGACCTTTCCGCCCAGTTCCAAAACACCAGTCGCTGTGTCAAGTCGGGTCACATTTAAGTCGCTGCCCGCTATTTGCATAATGTCCCCAGCCACTTGCAGTTGTAGTTTTTGCGGATTGGACTCAAAGACCTTTTCCACCCCCGACACAGTGAGTTTCACTCGATTTGTAAGCGTCAATTCGCTGTTTTGAAATTTTTTCTCCACTTCTTTGCCGTTTTGTTCCATATTCCCCTCCAAAAGCTTACATTTTTTGTCATTTTTGTTTGTTTTTTGTCATAAAGTGATTATTTCTTACAATAAATGCCACTTTTAAACACAAAATGTTATTTTTTTACACTTTAAGACAATGATGTATGTAACCTTATAAATATATGGGACTTGTGGGGGATATATGCAAAAAGGAAGACGAGTGTCTTCCTTCATGCATTGAATTATTTATCTTCATTAGGTTTTATTTCAAGTAAATTTTTATTGTCTGAGTTGAGTGGCGAAATTGCCTTTTTGCCAACTCTTTGCTCGTAGGCATTTTTTGCTGTTCTTGCAACTTCACCACCCTCTCTCGCAACTCTTTTATGTCCAGCCATTGTGTTTGGCTTTTGTGCTTTGCTCATTGCTGTTGTGGTAACTTCCGCAAGCATATTTAAAACAAGTTCTATGTTGGTCATATTGTCCCTAAGATTTTCTTTTTTCAAGCCCTTTAATTGCTTATATTCCCCAACACTCATGCCAGACCATGCCTTTGTCATTTCATTTGTGAGTATAGCATAATCTTTTTCTTGTGTTATGCCACGCTTTTGCCATTCGTCAGTGAGTTCCTTTCTCATTTTAATGGTCATCATTCTTTGGGTTATCCATTCTTCTGGATAGCCTTTTTGTCTATAAGTTTCAACTGCTCTGTCAATGGCTTTTTGTGGGTCGGCAATTTCGTCAAGTCTTTCACTTCCAACTTGTGCCAGCCACATTTTAAATGGTTCTGCCTTTTTACTTGGAATAGATTGGATAAGACGAAGTAAATCTTTGGTGTTAACCACATCTGTTAATCTTGACCTGCCATCTTTCGCAAGCATTTTCAAAGCGTGACAATTTGTCACGGTTTCATTGCCCTCATCTTTTAATCTTTGTTTTAACTTTCTCCAATAAGCGGTTGGGTCAACACTATCTGTTAATGCTTCAATTACATCAACAACCGAAAAATACCAATCTTCTTCCTCAGCGTTCCATTGAGTTCTGATTTTTTTATCTTCAAAAACCTTAATGTTAGACATAACATTTTCTCCTATAATTTTTGTCGAATATTGTTGTTTTAGTTGTCCTATAATTTTTGTCGAATAATGTGTTTTATTCGTCAATATTGTCGGTTTCTGTCACATCTTCTGCCATATTTTCTTCATTTTCGACATTTTCTGTCGCAAGTTCGAGGTTTTCTGTCGCAATTTCCCCATTTTCGAGGTTTTCTGTCATGTTTTCTGCATTTTCTGTCATGGTTTCGACATTATTTGTAACATTTTCCTCATTTTCGGCAGCAGTTGCGGTTTCATCAATGTCTTCTTCTGGTTCTTGGTGGATAGCGACAGACGCACAGACTATTTTGGAGTTTTTATCTCTAAGTCGCATAATTTTTACGCCTTGGGAGTTTCTGCCGATGATATTAAGTGCGCTGGCTTCCATGCGGAGGATTGTGCCTGTGTCGGACATCAAGATTATGTCTTGGTCTGGGGCAACTTGTTTTAGGCAGACAAGTTTGCCAGTTTTGTCGTTTAGCACGCTTGCTTTTATGCCCATTCCACCACGAGATTGAAGTCTATAGTCCTCGACATTTGTTCGCTTGCCATAGCCACGTTCGGTGATTGTAAGAAGGTCATAGCCACGTTTTAGGACGCACATGTCAACAACGTAATCGCCGTCTGCGAGCCTCATGCTCTTTACACCACGGGAACTTCTGCCAAGTTTTCTTATCTTCCCTTCGCTGTATCTTATGCACTTGCCGTCATGAGAGGCCAAGATAACTTCGTCAAGTCCGTGTGCTTCTTGGACGGAAATGAGGGTGTCGCCGTCATCGAGTGTAATTGCTTTTTTGCCGTTTTTGTTAATGCGGACGAACTCTTGCATATCCGTTTTCTTAATGACGCCGAGTTTTGTCGCCATAATGAGTGAGCCTTTTTCTTCTGGGTCAAAGCGGACAATTTCGGTGACTTTTTCGTCAGGGTTTAGTTGAAGAAGGTTTATCATTGCTCTGCCCTTAGTGTTCTTTTGTGCTTCTGGAAGCATGTATGCTTTTTGCGAGAACACTCTGCCTTGGCTGGTGAAGAACAAAAGTAGGTCGTGTGAATTTGCGACAAACATCTTTGTAACAAAGTCGTCCTCCTTGGTCTTATGTCCCGAAACACCAACGCCGCCACGTCTTTGGGCGTGATACTCGGACACTGGTTGACGTTTAACATATCCCGAGTTTGTAAGCGAGATAACGACATCTTGTTTGTCGATAAAGTCCTCTATGTTTAGGTCGCTGTAGTCCACGCCAATTTCTGTTTGACGAGGTCTTGCATATTTGTCCTTAATTTCAAGAATTTCCTTTTTGATAATATCAAGAATTTTCTGTTCGCTTGCCAAAATAGATTTATATTCCTCAATTTGAAGTTTGAGTGCTTGCAATTCGTCACGAATTTTGTTGACTTCCAAACTTGTAAGTCTTTGAAGTCGCATTTCAAGAATTGCAGTGGCTTGTTTTTCTGTAAGCAAGAATTTTTCGCAAAGTTTTGCATTTGCGTCATATTTATCGTCACTTTTCTTAATGATTTGCACCACTTCGTCAACGTTTGCAAGTGCAATGACCAAACCTTCCAAAATGTGCGCACGTTCTTGTGCTTTTTCAAGGTCATAGCGGGTTCTGCGTGTTATGACGTCTTTTTGGTGTTCAAGATAGTAGTATAAAATTTCCTTTAAGTTAAGAATTTTTGGCTCGCCGTTTACAAGGGCAAGGAAGATAATTCCATAACTTGTTTGAAGTGGAGTGTGTTTGTAAAGAAGGTTCAAAACGACTTGTGCGTTTGCGTCACGCTTAACATCAACAACAACTCGCATGCCCGTTCTGTCCGATTCTTCCTTAATGTCGGCAATGCCTTCAATTCGCTTATCCTTTACAAGGTTGGCAATTTGCTCGATAAGTTTTGCCTTGTTTGTTTGATAAGGAAGTTCTGTGATGACAATTCTGTTGTGTTTGTTATCTTCCTCAATTTCTGCTCTGCCACGCAAAATTATGGAGCCACGCCCCGTTTTGTATGCTTGTTTTGCCCCGTTTCTGCCAAGCAAAATACCCTTTGTTGGGAAGTCTGGTGCTGGAATAATTTTGATTAGGTCGTCAACGTCAATTTGAGGGTTGTCGATGAGGGCTACAACGCCGTCAATAACTTCGCCCAAGTTGTGAGGTGGAATGTAGGTCGCCATGCCCACAGCAATTCCGTCCGAGCCGTTTACAAGAAGATTTGGGAAACGTGCTGGAAGAACGGCGGGTTGTTGCATAGTTCCGTCAAAGTTTGGATAGAAATCAACAGTTTCCTTGTCAATATCCCTTAACATTTCGCCCGAGATTTTGGACAGTTTTGCCTCGGTGTAACGGTAAGCCGCTGGTGGGTCGCCGTCTATACTTCCGAAGTTGCCTTGCCCGTCAATTAGGGGTTCGTTTATGGAAAAGTCTTGCGCAAGACGAACGAGAGCGTCATAAACACTGCTGTCGCCGTGTGGGTGGAATTTGCCCAAAACGTCACCGACAATACGTGCGCACTTTTTGTAACCCTTTTCATAAGTTATGCCAAGGTCGCCCATGTCATAAAGTATCCTTCTGTGAACGGGTTTTAAGCCGTCACGCACGTCTGGAATGGCACGACTGACGTTAACCGCCATGGCGTAGGAAATAAACGACTTTTTCATTTCCTCATTTAAATGAACTTTTACATACTTTGTGTTGTCAACCAACTCATCAAGTTGTTTTGAATAATCTTGCTTTTTCATTTTTACCTTCTTATTATTTTTTCTTATATGAACAATTTAATAAAATAAGTTATAAGTGAAAGCCTGCCCTTGTAAGGGAAGGTGTCAACGAAGTTGACGAAAGGGTAGTAAAATTTGAGTTACTACTCTATCGTAATATAGATAATAGAGTAGATTTTCTTATTGGACTACCCCTCTGTCGGTTTTACCGACATCCCCCCTTACAATGGGGGACACACACTTTAAATCAGTTATCTATACATCTAAATCACTAACCAAAGTTGCATTTTCTTCGATAAAACTGCGTCTGAGTTCTGGGTTTTCGCCCATAAGAGTGTTAAATATTGCGTCTGCTTCAACGGCGTCTTCCATTTTAACTTGCAACATTGTTCTGTGTTCTGGACTCATAGTTGTTTCCCAAAGTTGGTCGGAAGTCATCTCTCCAAGACCTTTGTAACGTTGAATATTAACTGGTTTGCCCGCAAGACGAGCGAGTTCGGCGTTCAGTTCGTCATCGTTATAAAAATACGCCACATTTTTGTTACATTCCACTTTGTAAAGAGGTGGCTGAGCGATGTACACGTGGCCAAGTTCCAGTAGTGGTCGCATAAATCTGTAGAAGAATGTCAAAAGCAAAATTCGAATGTGACTGCCGTCAACATCAGCATCGGTCATGCAAATAATTTTGTCATAACGTAGTTTGCTTTCGTTAAATTCGTCATGAATTCCGCACCCAAAAGCTGTAATCATGGCTTTAATTTCTTCGTTTTCAAGAACTCTTGAAAGTCTTGCCTTCTCAACGTTCAAAATTTTACCTCTAAGTGGCAAAATGGCTTGGAAACGTCTATCTCTGCCTTGCTTTGCAGTTCCGCCAGCACTGTCACCTTCAACTAGAAATATTTCGCAATGGCTTGGGTCTTTTGAGGTGCAATCGGCAAGTTTGCCTGGCAAAGTTGTACTTTCAAGAACGCCTTTTCTTCTTGTAAGTTCCCTTGCGTTCCTTGCTGCTTCCCTAGCACGCTGAGCGGTGAGGGACTTCATAATAAGTTCTCGTGCGATGTTTGGGTTTTCCTCAAGATAATCACCAAAGTTTTCTATCATAACCTTTTCGACAAGTGTTCGCATAAAGGAGTTGCCGAGTTTGGTTTTGGTTTGCCCTTCAAATTGTGGGTCTTGAAGTTTGACGGATATAACAGCGGTTAAGCCCTCTCTGCAGTCCTCGCCCGACAATTTTTCGTTTGGTTTGAGCATTTTATTTTTTGTGGCGTAGTCTGTAATAACCTTTGTAATGGCATTTTTGAAGCCGACTAGGTGTGTGCCGCCTTCTTCGGTGTTAATGTTGTTTGCGTAGGCGTTTATAACTTCGCTGTAACTGTCGTTGTATTGGAAACTTATTTCCACTTCGCTTGTTTTATCAATTTTGTTGGCATAGAAGGCTTGTGGGAAAACTGTTTGCCTACCTTTGTTCAAAAAGTCAACAAATTCCACAATTCCGCCTTTAAATTGGAACACTTCGCTACGTTCCTTGCCTGCACGTTTGTCTGTTAGAGAGATTGTAAGACCTTTGTTCAAAAAAGCAATTTCCCTAAAGCGAGATTTTAAAGTGTCATAATTAAATGTAGTTGTTTCAAAAATCATGTCGTCTGGGCGGAAGGTGATTGTTGTGCCACGAGAAACGGTGGAGCCAACAATTTTAAGTGGATATTGAGGAATTCCACGTTTGTATTCTTGTTGATAGTGATTTCCGTTTTGGAAAACGTCAACCTTAAGATATTCACTAAGTGCATTGACGCAAGATAGCCCAACGCCATGAAGCCCGCCAGAAATTTTGTAACCACTGCCACCGAACTTGCCACCAGCGTGAAGTTTGGTCAAAACAACTTCAACTGCACTCTTGCCCTCGGTTTTGTGAATTCCCGTTGGAATTCCACGTCCGTTGTCTGCAACAGAAATGCCACCGTCATCAAGAATTGTGACATCAATGTTCGTGCAGTGACCAGCGATTGCCTCGTCAATGGAGTTATCTACAATTTCCACAACCAAGTGATGAAGCCCACGCTCGTCTGTGGAGCCGATGTACATTCCCGGTCTTTTCCTAACAGGTTCCAACCCGTCAAGAACTTGAATATCCTCTTCAGTGTATTTTGTGGTCTTTGTCAGTTCCCCTTCTTTTGCTTCCGCTTCGGAAAATTCCTTTTCATGTTCCGCAGCCCATTTTTCACTTTCTTCACGTTTTGCTTGTTCCAAACGTTCTCTTTCTTCTTGTTCTTCTTTAGACAGTTTTTCGTCAGCCATTTTCGTTCCCCTTTATATATATATAATATATTATGTATATAATATAACATATATAATATGAAAAAACAACAACATAAATCACTTTTTTCAAAATTTTTTTAGAAATTTTTTGTCGAATTTTGAGTGTGTGATTATAATTGCAATGAGGAACCAAAAAAACAACACAGCCAAATTTTTAGGTTTGCTCGAAAAAGGACGAAAAATTGGGTTTTCAATGAAATAGTAAAAATAACTTTGACCGAAAAAAGACGAAAAAATGGATTTTCAACGATTTATTGATTTATTGTGTGTGCCTGCACTTGTAAGGGAAGGTGTCAACGAAGTTGACGGAAGGGTAGTCAAACTGGAATTACTACTCTATCGTAATATAGATAACAGAGTAGTTATTCATATTGGACTACCCCTCTGTCGGTTTCACCGACATCCCCCCTTACAATGGGGGACACACACTTGGAATAATTTGAGACAAATACAAGGGCAGGCACACACACCGACCCATTTTTAAAAAACACAACACCTCAATTTTTTTTAAAAACACTCGAAAAATATTTTAAATGTATTTTAAAATTGGTGAAAATGTGTTAAAATGAAAACATGATTATTGAAAAGGTTAAGTTAGAGAATTTTCGCAATTACAAGTCGTGTGAAATTAAACTTGCTCCGGGGCTAAATGTCTTTCGTGGCAACAACGCTCAAGGCAAGACAAATTTCCTCGAGAGTATATATCTTAGCAGCATTGGCAAGTCACCCAAGACAAACAAGGAGAAGGACCTTATAAAATGGGGTAGCAATTTTGCGAAGATTTATGTAAAGAGTAAAAAGAAGTTTTATGACCAGACAATAGAAATTGTCCTAAACGAACAAACAAACAAAACAATCAAAATAAACGGCATTGGCATAAAACGTATGGGCGACCTCATTGGCGAAATGCCAGTTGTATATTTTGCACCAGACGAAATTGGACTTATTAAAGACGGACCAGCCGACAGACGAAGATTTATGGATATTGACATAAGCCAGCTGAACAAGTCATATTTTTATAACCTTCTTCGCTATGACAAAATTTTAAACGAACGAAATAAACTATTAAAGCAATCTAAAACCCTTGAAGCATTGCACGACACCATTGACCTTTGGGACACACAACTAAGTGACGTGGCAAGCAAGATTATATTCCAACGACTTTGGTTTTTGGATAAAATAAAAGAACCAGCAAAAGTTGTTCACCACAACATAACTTCGGGAAAAGAAGACTTAAATGTAAGATATCAAGGGATAAACTTACCCACTGTTCAAGAAATTAAAAATAAAATATACCAAAGTTACAAAACTAATCTCAAAAAGGACTTTGAATTTGGATATACGACCATAGGTCCCCACAGAGATGACATTGAAATTACAATAAACAATATAGACATAAGAAATTTTGGCTCGCAAGGGCAACAACGTCTTGCAACTCTATCTCTTAAAGTTGCAGAACTTGTTTTGTTTGAACAAGAACTGGGCGAAAAGCCAGTGTTGCTTCTTGATGACGTTCTAAGCGAACTTGACACAAAACGCTGTCAAAACTTTCTAAAAGAGATTGAAAACTATCAAACAATATTAACTACAACAAAGTTTACAAAAAAACTTAGGGAATGTGACGCCGTTTTTATGGTTAAAAACGCAGTAATCTCAAGAATTTGAGATTACTTTTTTTTAACATTATAGTCTTCTTAGGAAGTTCGTCCACGAATGTGGACATAGTCTTCTTAAGAAAGCATGATAGCACTTCGTGCATGATAGCAACTACGTTGCATTGCGGTCGTTTAAATTTAAAACATCTCAAGTGAAGGCTCCCCATTGTAAGGGGGAGTGGATTGCTTTAGCAAGACGAGAGGGTAGTCCAATGAGTAAAACTATTCTATTATCAATATCACGATAGAGTAGTAATTCAAACTAGACTACCCTTCCGCTGCGACTTATGTCGCACCACCTTCCCTTACAAGGGCAGGCACACACTACAACACTTTACATTAAGACATAATATTCACAACAATATATATATTTCGACAAAATGGGCATATAATTGCTAGGTTTCGCTTATAGAGCGGGTTTTGTCGAATTTGTGTGGGAAAAATAATATTTTGTGACATTGTAAGGAATTTGATAAAAATATGTATTAAATTGCTACAAGCGGCATAAATAGCGGAGTTTAGCGTTTAATAGGTGATAAAAGCCCTAAAACCCACATTATTCGGCACTTTTAGAATTTATCCGACAAACTTCTTCCCCCAAAAAACCTTGTCAAGCAAATTTAACAACTTTTTTTATTTTTTTTCTAAGCGGTTTTATTTAAGAAAGTTTTTTTAAGAAAAACTGGTTCAGGGTGTGTGTCTGCCCTTGTAAGGGGAGACACACACAACAAATAGATTTTACATCATAGACCACTTGCGATTATCGCCTCCATTCTTCTTTCTTCTTTTTTATTTTTTATTTTCAATTTGCCGTTGACATTAAATATTATTTATAGTAAAATTATAATGTATATTTGGGGGTGCGTATGAACAATGTGCTTTTTACACCATGGAGCAAAGTGCTAAAAGATATGCAAGGCGTAGTTACCGCAGTGAGTTATGACTTGTATATCAAAACTTTGGAACCCATTAAGTATGAAGATGGCAAACTTATTTTTCTAGCGACAACAGAAAACAACAAAAACCAACTCCTCAAACTTCACTACAACAAGTTATACAACGCTTGCGAAAAATACTTTGGTCCCATTGAGGAACTTATCGTTCTTGAACCAAACGAAGGCAAGGAACTTTTGGAAGAAGTTAGGCAGGCTGAAGAGGAACTTAGAATTAAGCATGAGTTTGACGAGAAAAATAAACTTAACGAAAAATACACCTTTGACACCTTTGTTGTTGGGTCTAGCAATCAAGTTGTTTATTATGCGTGCAAAAATGTGGCGAAGAACCCTGGTAAGAACTTTAACCCACTTTTAATTTATGGCGGTGTGGGACTGGGCAAAACTCACCTTCTTCACGCCATTGGAAATGACATAAGAAAGAACTTCCCTAAGATTAAACTTCTATACGTCACATGCGAGCAGTTTATGAACGACTTTACAAGGGCTATTAGAGAAAAGACAAATGAGGCGTTTAGGAAAAAGTATCGTGACATTGATGTTCTTATGGTGGACGACATTCAGTTCATTGCCAACAAGACGGGGACACAAGAGGAATTCTTCCACACGTTTAATGACCTCTATCAGCACAACAAGCAAATTGTTCTTGCAAGCGACAAGCACCCAAGGAATATGGAAACGTTGGAAGAGAGATTGAAGTCAAGGTTTGCAGGTGGGCTTATTCAAGACATTCAAAAACCAGACTATGAAACACGGCTTGCCATTTTGGAAAAAAAGGTGATACTTGAAAACTACAATGTTGAACCAAATGTGCTTTGCTTCCTTGCAGAAAAGATTGATACAAACATTCGTGAACTGGAAGGGAGCCTAAACAAAGTTGTGTCACTTGCAATGCTTATGGGCAAACCTCAGGCGACTATGTTTGAAGCGGAAGAAGCATTGAAAGACATTGAGTTTGACCGCACGCAACATTTGACGGTGGACAGAATTATTGACCTTGTGTGCAAGTATTACAACGTCAAACGCAGCGACCTTGTGGGCAAGAAGAAAAACAAGGAAATTGTTGACCCTCGTCAAGTGTGTATGTATGTTGCGACAGAACTTTTGGATGTGCCACTTATGACCATTGGCGAAAGCATGGGCGGCAGGGACCACACAACAGTTATGCACGCTAGGGATAAAATAGCGGACAACATGCGCAAGGACAAAGCATTAAAGACAGAAATTGACGACCTCATAACCATGCTTCGGGCGGAAAGTTAAGAAAAATGTGGAAAAAGTGGATAAGTTTGTCGAATTTCGGAAAATAAAGGAAGGGAAAAACTTGGAAAATTATCCACAACTTAAGGGTTGTCCACTTAAAATGTTGATAAGTTCCGCCCATAAAGAAACGGAAAAATGCGGAGAATATGGCTTAAAATGCGACAAAATTTGAGTTATGCACATTTCCACCGCCCTACTATTAAACTTAAAACTTGTATATTATACTTGTATTCGTTATATAGTAAAACCTATTGCGTTTTGGCGTAGTGACCGAGTTATCAACAATTTCATGCACTTATCCACAATGGTTTTTCCCCCTGTTTTGAAAGTTATCAACAACTAAAAGTTGTGGTCGAGGGGGCTAAAACCCCGATAGATAGCACAACATATTGTGGTGAGGGCAGAAAAAAAAAGAGTTATGCACAATGAAGGCTCTACTATATATATTAAAAAAATAAAGGAGAAGATTAAATGAAAGTTACATGCGAAGGACTGGATTTGTCTGTGGCAACTGCACAAGTTATCAAGGCAATATCCTCAAAGACAACAAACCCTGTTTTGGAAGGAATTAAGTTGACGGCGGAAAACGATACTTTGAAACTGTCGGCAACTGACCTTGAACTTGCCATTGAAAAGACAATCAAAGCAGACGTTAAAGTGGAAGGAGAGGCGGTTGTCCCTGGGAAGTTCTTTTCGGAGTTTGTCAGAAAACTTACAAACGACAGAATTGAACTTGAACTAAACGACAAGAACCAGCTTAAAATAAATTATACAGACAGCGAGAGCTACGTTCAATGCTACAACGTTAAGGAATTCCCTAACCTAGAGATTTTGGGCGAAAGCGAATATTTTGTGGTGTCGAAAAAGGATTTCAAAACTTTGGTGGCAAAATCTATTTTCTCAACCGCACTTGACGACACCAGACCAATTTTGAAAGGTGTGTGCTTTGAAATTGGCAAAAATGAAATTACAGCAGTAGGTCTTGACGGCTATAGACTTGCCCTTTGCAAAAAGAAAGTTAAAGAAAGCAGTGTGGAAACACGAATTGTCGTGCCAGCAAAGAGTTTGACCGAAATTTCAAAGTTCCTTGAGGACAGCGACGAGGAAATTAAAATTTGCGTGCAGAAAAACTTCCTTATGGTGGACATCGACAGCACGAAGATTATTTCCCGACTTATCGAAGGCGACTTCATCAACTACAGACAAATTGTGCCAAGCGAATTTTCAACCAGCATAATTATTTCACGCAATATGTTTGAAGAAGCAATAGAGCGAACTTCCATTCTTTCCAGAATTGACAGAAACAACCTTGTGAAGTTTGAAATAAGAGAAAAGATTTTGACCTTGACTTCTAACTCCGACATTGGAAACATCAGAGAAAACATCGGCATTGCCCTAACAGGAAACGACCTCACCATTGCCTTCAACTCCCGCTACTTTTCAGAAGGTCTTAGAACCATGAGTGACGAAGCAATAAAGATTTCATTCAACACCCCTTCAAGCCCATGTGTCGTGACACCAGTTGAGGGTGAC
The DNA here is from genome assembly GCA_002500135.1 of Christensenella sp. UBA7862. Classification (GTDB taxonomy): domain Bacteria; phylum Bacillota; class Clostridia; order Christensenellales; family UBA1242; genus UBA7862. Next base: position 144,398 of record DLSM01000006.1, read on the forward strand.
GAATATCTGTATCTCATTTTGCCTGTCAGAATCATCACTCAATAAAATTTTAAAGAACAAGTCTTTGACTTGTTTTTTTTTGACCGATAAAGAACGAAAAAATGACTTTTCAACCATTTGTTGATTTATTGTGTGTGTCTGCCCTTGTAAGGGAAGGTGGCAACGAAGTTGACGGAAGGGTAGTCTAGTTTGAGTTACTACTCTATCGTAATATAGATAATAGAGTAGTTGTTCATATTGGACTACCCCCTCGGGTCGTCAAGCATTGTCCTCTATTCGGGTTGCTATTGCAACCACTCAATCTACGGATATGCTTTCCTCTTTCCCCAAAAGTTTCGCTACGCTGCTACTTTCGGGGACCCCAGCCACTCCCCCTTACAATGGGGAGCCTCCGCTTATATAATTTTCATAGAAAGAATAATAACAGGGCGAGGTTCGACGAATTGCTCGAAAAAAGACGAAAAACTAGGTTTTCAACCATTTATTGATTTATTGTGTGTGTCTGCCCTTGTAAGGGAAGGTGGCAACGAAGTTGACGGAAGGGTAGTCAAATGCGAGTTACTACTTTGCCGTAATATCGCTAATAGAGTAGTTTTTCTTGTTGGACTACCCCTCTGTCGGTTTCACCGACATCCCCCCTTACAATGGGGGACCCACACCTTGAACTGGCACTTCCCATAAACCCCTATTTTTCGTTCTTTTTCGGTCAAACGACAAATATTGTCATATTTTTCCCTTTTTCTCAAAAAATTTTTTTTAAGTAAAAGTCCGCTTATAATGCGGGTTTTAGCGGTTTCACAAAAAAAATAAAAAATTTTTTTAAAAAATATGACACTCATTCTTGACATTGCGTTTTTTGTAGTTTACAATGGATGTGTAAGGGTCGCAAGACAGTCTATTCTAGGTGTGACTTCTTCCCCCTTACAGGCGACATACTACAATCTTGCGTAGCATGCACTGCAGGACAGTAAGTTGCCACAATATTTCCCTTGTAATAATACACAGTTATTGTTTTTGTGGAAATAATTTTTATTGAAGGCTCCCCATTGTAAGGGGGAGTGGCTGGGGTCCCCGAAAGTAGCAGCGTAGCGAAACTTTTGGGGAAAGAGGAAAGCATGTCCGTAGATTGAGCGGTTGCAATAGCAACCCGAATAGAGGACAATGCTTGACGACCCGAGGGGGTAGTCCAACCTGAATGACTACTCTATTAGCGACATTACGGCAGAGTAGTAACTCATATTTGACTACCCTTCCGTCAACTTCGTTGCCACCTTCCCTTACAAGGGCAGGCACACACTTAGAATACTTTTGACGAAAAGTATAAGTGTATAAAAAAAGGACCCCAAAAATTTCGTTTCACTACAATTTTTGGGAAAAAGAGGAGTTTTATAACATGACAATGCGAAATTACAGTGAAGACGAAGCGTGGGTTATTTGCAGACATGCGGTAACGGAAAATTACAAGATACTCCGTTCCATTTTTGGCAAGGATATTTATTCAAAGCCTTCGCAGTTTTCCACAAGAAATAAAAGAGATTTTTTGGCAGAAACGCAAACTGCTATTGCAAGACGTTTTTGCTTTTATGATGACGATGCAAGTGAATATTGCAAAAATTTAATTCAGAACAAAAAGAGTTGGCAAGACAGTTTGTCTAAGGAAAACTTGGTCAGTTTGTTCCTTTTGCAAAACAGAGCCATATCCATCGCTCTTAAAAACTGCAGACTTCCACAAGTTATTGAGGATAAAATTGACGCTTTATCCGACCGTGACTTTTTGGCAACGCCTATAAGAAGGCAAACTCGGGTTAAGGGACTTATTGGCATAAAAAAGAATTTGAAAAAAGACCTTATGCGAGTTGAAACATATAGGCACGTTATGATGCCAATTATGGAATGGCTTGGAAAATGGTATAGGCTTGAAATAACAAACGACCCTTTTGCTTATCTTGAAAAACGCTTTGGCAAAATGACAGTTGACGACTACTACAGGCTGATTAAAATTACAGAACTGGGCGTTGACCTAAATGGCAATCTTATTTCCCGAGGTGTAGACGGAACTTTATACGTCAATGACGAACCCCTCCCAGACGACTACATCATCGACTTTGGCATGGAAATTAAGACACCATATGAGGACGAGGACGCTGACTCGACTGACTATTCTGGAAATTTTGTATCGTCAGAAAACGAAAAAGAGTATGAGTTATCCCCACTTGGCAGACAAATTGTGGATAACTATCTTGAAAGAACAAAGTTCGATAAGGACAAGACAATCTCGACCAACAATTCTGAAAACGCTGAAAGTTATATTCAAGGCGAGTTTGACCTTGAATTTTAGCGGAGTTTAGACCCTTTCTGTGCTGACGGAGCGGTCGGCATATACTAAAAATATATTATATTTACTATATATATGAGGTGTGGGACAAGTTCTCATGCCTCATATCTTCTTAAAAATTTTTTCAACAATTTCCAAAAAACTGTTGACAAATGAAAATAAATCTATTACACTTTGGGAGCAAGTTTAATTTTGAAGACTGATTGTTCGGCATGGACAAACGGTCAAATCGTGGACAAACTTGAGAATATTAGGAGGTAACTATGGAAAAGGGAACATATCAACCAAACAAACGCTCACGTAGCAAAGTTCACGGTTTTAGAAAGAGAATGGCAACCAAGAACGGAAGAAAAGTGCTTGCTCGCAGAAGAAATCGTGGCAGAAAACATCTTTCCGCATAAACTATGCTAAGAGCAAAAAACAGACTTAGAAAAAGAAAAGAATTTTCTTATATATACCGAAAAGGCGAAGTGTATTTCGCAAAAGACCTAACACTTTTTGTTACAAAAACAAAACTAGGACGCTCGAAGGTCGGCTTTTCTGTCAGCAACAAAGTGGGCAACAGCGTTGTCCGTCACAAGACAAAACGCAGACTAAGCGAAATTGTGCGGGTTAGGATAAACTCCTTCCCTGTTGCAAACTATGTGCTTGTGGCAAAGCCTAGCGTTGTGGAACGTGACTTTCATGACCTAGAAAAAGAGATAGAAAGTTTGTTCCAAAAGGTTAAACTGTGAAAAATAGTTTTAAAAACAAGACGGCGCTGCAAAAGATAACTTTTGTGCTGCTGTATCCCCTATACATCGTTGTTTTGGGGCTTGTTAAAGTGTATAAATACATAATTTCCCCATTTCTTCCGCATGCGTGCAGGTTTTATCCTACGTGTTCGGAGTATTTTGTGAGGGCAATTCAGGAATACGGCATTTTTCGCGGAATAATTATGGGAATAGGGCGAATTTTTCGGTGTAACCCTTGGTCAAAGGGTGGATTTGACCCCGTAAAACCAAATATTAAAGGAAATATAAAATGGCTGTTATGACACTTTTATCTTCCGTCACTTCGCAGTGGCCAAGCGGTTTTTGGCCAAGTCTAATTAAGATTTTTGAAGTGGGAAGTTATGCGTGGACAATCATTTTGTTCACCGTTGTGTTGAAACTCGTTTTGTCGCCTATGGACTTTTTGCAAAGGCTGTTTACGAACAGACAAGCACGGGCGCAAGCAAAACTTCAACCTCAACTGGAAAAAATTAAAAGACAATATGGGCAAAATCAGACGCTGCTTTATCAAAAGCAAAACGAACTTATGGCAAAAAGTGGCGTAAACATGAAAGCCTCGTGCATTACAATGCTTGTGTATATGGTCTTGACTCTTACTATCTTTATCACGCTTTTTAACTCTATGCGTGGCATTGCTGGGTTTAAAATTCAAAACCAATTTAACGACCTTCGTGAAACCTACGCTGTGACTTATGACGGCGGATATTTGAAAGATTATCTAAACATGACCGATGAGGAAGTTGCAGAACTTTATTCAAAGAGCGGTGACGAGAGAAAAGAGTTTTTACTCACCTTCGAGAACGCAAAAGTTACAACTGACTTGACATTGGAGCAAGTTCAAGCAAAAGGCGAAGAAATTAAAGCCCAAGCACAAGACAATGTTTCTGCAAGATACGAAGAAATTAAGGACAGTTGGCTGTGGATTAAGAACATTTGGATAGCAGACAAGGCAACCGCCGCAGAGATACAAAGTTACAGCGCTTACGTGTCCTCAACGGGCGACAAAACCGTGTTTGAAGAGGACTATAACAACGTTATGGGCAAACTTCAAAGCGTGGATAAGAGCGTAAATGGATACTATATCCTATCCATTTTGGTTGTGGCAGTAACCTTCTTGTCGCAGTGGTTAAATAAAAAGTTATCCAGCCCAAAAGACAAGTCGGGAAACACCGTAAAGCAACCAAGTGCAGGCAAATTCCTCATGATTATTTTGCCATTCACAATGCTTCTGTTCACCCTCAATTCAAGTGCAATCTTCTCAATTTATATCATCACAAACTCCATAATAAGCACTGCTCTCTCGCCTGTTATAACCATTCTTTGCAACAAGATTGAGGACAAGCGTGAAAGAGAAAAAATCGAAGTCATAAAGCCTGATTATATGAGATAAGGCGTAAGCCGAAAATTCTATAGTAAAAGGAATTTTGAAAATGAAAACAATTCAAGCAACTGCCAAAAACGTGCAAAAAGCCATTGAAGAAGGGCTGAAAGAACTTGGTGTTTCGCAAGAAGAAGTAGATATAAAAGTTTTGGACGAAGGCGGGCTATTTAGAAAGGCAAAAGTTGAACTTTCCTACGATGACGGCAAGCAAGACACAAAGCCAAGCAAGGAAGAAAAGAAAGACGATAAACTTGACAAGAAAGCAGAAAAGAAAGCTGCTAAAGAAGAAGAAAAAGCCGCAAAGGCTGAAGCCAAGGCGGAAAAAGAACTTCCAGCCAAACTAGACCCAGAAAAGGTGGGAAAAGACTTCTTGAAGGAACTTCTTGACAAAATGAAAGTCCAAGCGGAAGTGGAGTTCACAACAACGCAAGACGGCGTGTTATTTAACGCTTCTGGCGACCACGTAAGCCCACTTATCGGTCGCCACGGGGAAACACTCAACGCCATTCAAGAATTGCTTATGAACGTGCTTAAAAACAAAGGATATCGTGAAGGCAGAGTTTACTTTGACGTGGAGAACTACAAAAACCGCCGAGAAGTTGCCCTTGTGGAGCTTGCCGAGAAAATGGCAAAGAAAGCCCTTAAAATCGGCAAACCCGTCCGCCTAGAACGCATGAGTGCCTATGAACGCAAAATCATTCACACCGCCCTACAAAACTTCGAAGGTGTCACCACTCAAAGCGAAGGCGAAGAACCAAATAGATATCTGGTTGTAATACCTGAAGTGAAAGAATAAAAAACTCCCCGTTGGGAGTTTTTTTAATGATATTCACTTCGTGAATGAAATTTGCTTTGCAAATGATATTCGGCTTGCAAGCAACCCGAATGATATTTTCCCACCCCTAACGACTGCGGGAAAGTGATTGGCTCTGCGAGGCAGTTTAATTGCAACTGGTTTCAAGCGAAGGCTCCCCCTTACAAGGGCAGGCACACACAACAAACTAATTTAATAGTTTGCTGCACACCATATACATATTCCACTGAAAATATTTACAAATTCGCTGCGTTGTGTTACAATAGCCGTATGGAAAATAAAGATGATGTGATTGTGGCAATTGCTACACCGTATGGAAAGAGTGGCGTGGGCATTGTAAGATTGAGCGGAACGGGGTGTTTGGAACTTGGTAAGCAGATGTTCAGACCATATGCAAGGTCGTGCAATTATGAGCCAAATAAGATGTTCCTCGGCGAGATTGATTTAGGCGGCATGAAGGACAAGGGCTTTATGGTCTATTTTGCATGCCCTCATTCTTTCACGGGCGAGGACGTGGTGGAGTTTCAGTGCCATGGCGGTGTGCTTATTTTGGAAAAGATTATAAATAAGTGTTTGTCTTTGGGTGCCAGAATGGCAGAAGCGGGCGAGTTTTCAAAGCGTGCATTCCTAAACGGCAAAATGTCACTTGACGAGGCGGAAGGCGTTGCAGACCTTATAAATGCGGAAAGCGAAAGCGAACTTAGGTGCAGTTACTCGCTTGCTCGTGGCGAACTTAAGGGTAAAGTGGGCGAAATTCAGCAGACTGTGCTTGACACATTGTGCGAGTTGCAAGTTAATTTGGACTATCCCGAGGAGAAGATAGAAGTCGCAACCAGAATGGAACTTAAAAAGGACTTCCAAAGCGTGTGCAAGAGCATTGACGGGCTTCTATCTACCACCAAACAAGGGCATTTGTGCAAGTTTGGGGTTGACGTGGCGATAGTTGGCAAAACGAACGCTGGCAAAAGCAGTTTGCTAAACAAACTCCTCGGCACCGAACAAGCCATTGTCACCGACATTGAAGGCACAACTCGTGACGTTGTAAGCGGTGTTATGGAGTATAAGGGCGTGAAGTTTAATTTGCTGGACACCGCTGGCTTGCGGGAAACTGAGGACGTCATAGAGAACATCGGCATAGACAAAACCAAGCAAACCATTGAGCAAAGTGATGTGGTGCTTTTGGTAATTGACCGCTCCAGAAAGACCGACAAGCAAGACGAGGAGAACTTCGCTCTGACCGCTGGCAAAAATAGGATAATCGTCCTAAACAAACTTGACAAAACAGACTGCACTTCCCTAAAAGATACTCTTGCGGGCGAAAAAGTTATATCCATAAGTGCTAAGAGCGGCGAAAACGTTGACCGACTGAAAGACCTACTCTTTGACACTGCCTTTGACGGGAAATTTATAAACGACTCACTCATCATAACAAACGCCCGCCATGCAAAGGTGCTATCTGAAGCCAGTGCCGCTGCACACAGTCTGCTACAAAAGACCGATACAGAATTTTTGGATTGTCTATCACTCGACTGCCAGTATCTGTGGGAAAAGTTGGGTGAAATTACAGGTGTGTCTGCCAATGACGAAATCATAAAGACAATTTTCTCAAAGTTCTGTTTAGGAAAGTGAAAATTGACGAAAAATATCTAAAAAGTGTTGTAAAATAGCAAATTTTAGAAAAAAGTAGTGATTTTAGCAAAATTATATAAGTTTTCGCAAAATTAGATAAGTTTTTGCAAAAAAATAGCAAAATATAATTAAAGTTAGCAAAATTTAGCAAAAAAACTATAATTTTAGCAAAACTTAACAAAAGTTGACGAAAATTAAACTATAGTTATATGAATTTGGCACAAAATAACGAAAAATAGTGGAAAAAACAAAAAATAATTGAAAAAGTAATAAAAAAGAACGAAAAAGAGCAAAAATTAACGAAAAATGGGGCAAAAAATGGAAAAAGAAGAATTTGACGTTGTGATAATTGGCAGCGGGCATGCGGGGTGTGAAGCGTGTCTGGCGTCTGCACGCCTTGGCAACAAAACTTTGCTTGCGACCCTAAACCTCGACAGCATTGCCTTTCTTGCTTGCAATCCGTCAATTGGCGGCACAGCAAAAGGACAACTCGCCAGCGAAATTGACGCACTTGGTGGCGAAATGGGTGTAAATACAGACAAAAACATTCTGCAACTTCGCATGCTCAACACTGGAAAGGGTGTCGCCGTCCAAAGTCTTAGAGCGCAAGTTGACAAACATGGTTATCACTTTAGCATGAAGGAAACTCTTGAAAAACAACCTAATTTGACCATAAAGCAGTGCGAAATTGTCGAAATTTTGGTCGAAAACAACAAGGTTGTGGGCGTAAAGAACGCATTTGGCGAAATTATTCCATGCAAAGCGGTGGTTTTGGCAACAGGCGTGTATATGGAAAGCAGAGTTATTATCGGCGAATTCACAAAGGACCAAGGTCCAAACGGTTTCATAAATTCCAAAGGACTTTCAAAAAATTTGCAAGATTTGGGTTTCGAGATTTTTAGGTTCAAAACAGGTACACCAGCACGAGTTCTCAAAAGCTCTATAAATTTTGACAAGTTTGAGGAGCAGAACGGCGATGAAAATATCCAAACTTTTTCATTTTTGACCAAAAAACAGCCAAAAAACTTGTGCAAATGCTATCTCGGCTACACAAACGAACGCACACACGACATAATTCGCCAAAATTTGCACCGTGCACCAATGTATAGTGGCATGATTAAAGGTATCGGGCCTCGCTACTGCCCTTCCATTGAGGACAAAGTTGTGCGTTTTGCCGACCGACCTCGCCACCAGATTTTCCTTGAACCCGAGGACAAGTCGGGAACAGAAATTTATGTGCAAGGGTTTTCTTCGTCCATGCCAGTTGACGTGCAAGAGGAAATGTATCGCAGTGTTGACGGTTTCCAAAATGTCGAAATTTTGCGAAACGCTTACGCCATTGAATATGATTGCATAAATTCTCTGGAACTTCTGCCAACTTTGGAATCAAAACGTATCTCGAGAATGTTTTTTGCGGGACAAATTAACGGAACAAGCGGCTATGAGGAAGCGGCAGCGCAAGGACTTATTGCTGGAATTAACGCCAGCAGAAAGTTGCACAACGAGGAACCGCTGATTTTGGGGCGGGATGAAGCGTATATCGGCGTTTTGATTGACGACCTCGTCACAAAAGGCACCAACGAGCCATACAGAATGATGACTTCCCGTGCGGAATATAGACTTTTGCTTCGCCAAGACAATGCAGACATCCGCCTCACGCCAATCGGCAGAAAAATTGGACTTGTGACTGACGAACGCTATAAAATTTTTGAAAAGAAACTAAAACTCATCGAAAAAGCGAAAAAAGACCTTGACTCTTCCCTAAATGCAAAGGAAGTGAAAAAACTTTATGAGGAAAAGAACGAAAGCACCTTGTCCATTGACCCAAAAGTTCGTGAAGTTTTAAAACGCACAAACATTTCAATCTTTGACCTCAAAAACCATTTTGACATTTTCAAGAACATTCCCGACAATATCTTAAACTACGTCCAAACGGAAGTGAAATATTCGGGATATCTCAAAAGGCAACAAGTTCTAATTTCCCAAATGAGAAAAAATGAGGAAATCAAACTTCCAGCCGACTTTGACTACTCGCAAATAAAAGGACTACGAATTGAAGCGCAACAAAAACTGAACAAGTTTAAACCGCTCTCTCTTGGGCAAGCCAGCAGAATAAGTGGAGTATCCCCTGCAGACATTGCCGTGCTTACAATTTTCCTCACAATGAAAAAACGACAAAATGAAACAAAAAATGGTCAAAAATAGCAAAAAAGTGTCAAAAACGGCATAAAAAACGCAAAAATTGACTAAAAATTGACTATTTTTATCAAAAAACCGCTAAAAATAAGCAATAATAAGACTGAAAATGCAAAAAAAGGAGTGAAAAATGCCAGACAAAAATGAAAATAAATTCCAAAAATTCTGTGTGAGAGCAGATTTGAGCCACTTTTATGATGTAATTTCAAACAAAAAACCTCAATTTGAGCAATATTTTTCAAACTTAATTGATTGGAACAACAAATTTAATCTCACAGCAATCATCTCTCATGACGAAGTTTTTGAAAAGCATTTTTTGGACAGTGTCCTCTCAATGGACATTATCCCCCAAAAAGCAAGTGTTATTGACATTGGTGCAGGGGCTGGGTTTCCTAGTTTTCCACTCAAAATTGTTCGTGATAACCTAAACGTTGTTGCCGTTGACAGTGTGAACAAAAAAGTAACCTTTCTAACTGATCTTGCAACCACGCTTTCGCTCCAAAATGTGACGTGTTTGCATGCTCGGGCGGAAGATTTGGCACAAAAAAGTGATTTTCGTGAACAATTTGACGTTTGCGTTGCCCGTGCAGTTGCCTCTCTTAACACTTTATGCGAATACAGTTTGCCATTTGTTAAAATTGGTGGAATATTTTTAGCATATAAATCTCAAAATGTTGAAGAAGAACTGTTATCTTCTGAAAACGCCCTAAAACTTCTTGGTGGAAAACTGGAAAAAATACTGCAATTCGACTTAAACGGCGCAGAACGAGATATTGTTGTGATAAGAAAAGTTGCCCAAACGCCAAGAAGGTTCCCTCGAGGGAAAAATAAACCTCGCCTAGAACCACTTATTTAATTCCTTTTAACTTTTTATCAATTTTTATATTTTTGTTTTATAACTTTTAATATTAAAATAATTATTATGTTTTTAAGATAATTGCTACATTACGCTTATATTGCGGCATTCGGCAATTATCTTTTTTATTTTTCAATATAGATTTAACTCATATCTATTTTAGGCTTTACACAAATTTAATCTATATTTTACATAAATTTCATTTAGATTTTACATAATTTCTATTCAAATTATATGCTAGTTTAATCTCAATTTTGCCTAAAGATGATTATTTTTAATAAAAATTTTTAGATTTTATAAAAAATGTGTGATTTTTAGTGGTTTTTTCTTAATTTTCTGATATAATGGTGACATAAGGAAGTAAACATGGGAAAAATTATTTCATTTGCAAATCAAAAAGGCGGCGTTGGCAAAACAACAACGTGCATAAACTTGGCTTCATACCTTGCTGTGTTTGGCAAAAAGATTTTGGTCGTTGATATGGACCCACAAGGTAACGCAACAAGCGGACTTGGTGTGGACAAAACTCAAAAAATGGGGACAATGTATGACGCAATCTCGGGCGAAATGCCAATTTCTGAGGTTGTTAGACCAAGTTTTATCAAAAATTTGGACATAATTCCAGCAACAGTCGATTTGGCGGGTGCTGAAATTGAACTTGTTGGCATGAAAAACCGTGAAAAAGTTGTAAAAGGGCTTTTTGACGAGATAAAAGACAACTATCAATACATTTTGATTGACTGTCCACCTTCGCTTGGGTTGCTTACGGTCAATGCGCTCACCGCTTCGGACTCTGTTATGATACCAATTCAGTGTGAATTCTTTGCACTCGAAGGTTTGAGCCAACTTATGAATACAATTAAACTCGTGAAAAAGCATTTAAACCCAGAAATTGACGTTGAAGGTGTCGTTTTGACCATGAAAGACAACCGCTCTAACCTAATTCAACAAGTTTCAGAGGAGATTCGCAAGTTTTTTGGCAAAAAAGTTTATGATAATGCCATTCCAAGGACAATTCGTCTTGCAGAAGCACCAAGCCATGGCAAACCAATCTTCTTGTATGACCCAAGAGGAAAAGGTGGCGTTGCTTATTTTGAACTTGCAAAAGAGTTTATAAAACGCAATCATGATAGTTATAAACATGTAACCAACTAAAATTATAACCATCGAAAACGTAATCTACTAAAAATATGTAATAAATATTATGTTAGTTTAATTGTGTAATATCATTATATTTGTTTATAATACTGGTCAATTTGATTATATAATATTCGTCAATTTGATAACATGGTAATTTACACGCCCCGCATTATAAGCGGAAAGTAGCGTTTTATCCACAGTTTGTGTATAACTTATTTTAATATAAGTTTCTACCATTCTGTGGATTTTTTATGTTAAATATTTACATATATTTAGTTGCAATTTTTTTCTTTTAATGTTAAACTATCTGTGATTTTGGAGTTATCCACCAATAAGGAGAAAAATATGAAACATGGCTTAGGCAGAGGTCTTGATGCATTGTTTTCAATTTATCAAGACGAAGAAGAAAATGCAGTGGAAAAACAAGCTGCAATAGAAAAAGTAATGGAAAAGAAACAAGTCGAGGAAAATCCACGTGACGGTGTTGTTGAACTTGATATGAAATTGATTGACCCCAACAGAGATCAACCAAGAAAGAAGTTTGACGCCTCTTCCCTTCGTGAACTTTCTGAATCAATCAAGCAACATGGTGTTATTCAACCTATTATTGTAACGAAAAGCTCTGACAATAGATATACAATCGTTGCTGGTGAACGTAGATTTAGGGCGTGTCTTAATGCTGGTTTGAAGACTATTCCTGCTATTGTAAAAGACTTTAGTAAACAACAAATGCAAGAGATTGCTCTTATTGAGAACTTGCAACGTGAAGATTTGAACCCTATTGAAGCGGGCAAAGCAATCAGACAACTTATGGACAATTATGGCTTCACGCAAGAAGCTGTTGCGGACAGAATTGGCAAGAGTCGTCCACTTGTTGCAAATACTTTGCGTTTGTTATCCCTCACGCCAGAAGTTATCAGTTTTATTGAAAACGGACAACTTTCTGCAGGGCACGGCAAATGCTTGGTTGTAATAACGGATTCAGCAAAACAAATTGACCTTGCAAAATTCGCTATTGAAAATAAGTTATCTGTTCGTGATTTTGAAAAACTTGTTAAAGACGCCCAGAATGTTAAAGTTGCAGAGCCAAAGAAAAAGATTATTCAAAGTATTGAACTTAAAGAACTTGGTCACAGAATACAACGTCTTTTCAGAACAAAAGTTGTTATTCACGGTGACGACAATAAAGGCAAGATATCCATTGACTACTTTACTTCTGATGATTTGGACAGAATTTGTTCATTTATCTCTAAACTAGAGCGTTAATCAATACATATTTATATAAAGTTCCATGTGAAACAATCATGTGGAATTTTTTTATTTATATTGTATTTATACTTAATGTTCCATGTGAAACAATACTTTCATTTGTAATAATATTTGTATAATCATTATGTAAATTAAATACATATGTTTCATGTGGAACAATACTTCTTCTTGCTATGTCATTTATATAATTATTATGCATTTAAGTATACAAACTTAATGTGGAATAATGTTTTTATTTGTTTTATTATTTGCTTATCTATTCTATAATACAATAAAACTGTTTCATGTGAAACATGGGTGTTTATATACAAATACCCAAATGAAGTCATGTATCAAATATACACTTTTTTTTATAAATCATGATAGCGATAATAAGGTGTTTTTTGTACTGTTTATATAATTATCTGTGATATGTTCCATGTGGAACAGAGGTAACAAAAGGGTAATATTTATACATAAAATATGTCATCTCACTATTGTAATTTGCATAAGAATATGGTATAATATAAGCGGTGATTATTGATATATTCTTATTTAAAAGAGCGTGTATCAATGTAAATTTAAAAGAAAGGGAGAAAATAAAATGGAAGAAGGAAAATATGTAAATCAACTTACAAATGAGAATCTAATTGATATTGTAAACAGTATGGGTTTTGGAGTGCTGCCAGAAATAAACCAAGACGGTAGCAGAGGTAAGCCAGAGATAATCCGTAAAGATGATAGGGTATATATGTATGTTGCGTCATATGATAAAAAACTGTTTCCTGGTATTAAGACGGAAGAGGAAACTTTAGCTTTTTTGAAAATTCACCCAGAGGTCGCAGAAATGTATGATGAATCAGTTTTCTGCGTGAAAGATTTTGAAATTGAAGTTTCTACAGAATGTAAATACATAAGGAAACATATGGTTAGTTTAATTTATCGTTGGGTAATGCGTGATTGGTTTGGTAAAGAATATTCACAAGACTTCAGACAATATAAGAAAGAATGTAGAAAAGCAAATAAGCATAAAGTTGAATATGAAGAAGGAGTCGGCTTCAAACAAGAAAAATAAAAATTTACAAAAATTAAAAAATATAGTTATTAAAATATAACAATAAATGTAGTTATATTATGGGTACTATTTTTTGTTATAACTATATAACAAAATACAATGTTATAATTATATAACAAATATGCCAAAAATTTTGATTTTTTAAAAATCATTTGTAAAAATTACAAAAATTTTTCTCGTTTTAGACAAAATTGGCAAAAATTGGGTATGGCGAAATGAAATTTTTAAATAAAAATTCTGTGTGAGAGCAGATTTGAGCCACTTTTTGACCCTATTTTTGAGATAAAATATCGCTACTTCTCGCTTATAATGCGGTTTGTAGGTGATTTTGTAAAACTTGCGTAGAATTGCCACTTTTTGCCTTTTTTGACTGTGTTTTTTGGCAATTTTGTCCAATTTTATATTTTTCTCTCAATTTTCTTCCCTTTCCCAATTTTTTTGTTATCCGAGTTTTATCATTTCAAAATATTTTCTCATTTTTCTCAAAATTTTCGTTTTACAAATTTTCTGACTTTTCCACAATTTTAAAATTTTTGTGGATAACTTTGGGGTCAAAAATAATTTTAATTTTATCCACATTTTGTCGAATTTTGTGGATAACTTTTTGCCCGACTTACAGTTTTTGTGACGGTGAACGGCTATTCGAGATAATTTCTATATGCTTGACTACGAGCCTTTTGTATGAAAATTGACTTTTTGGTCGTTTAGTCGGAGGAAATTTAAAAAATAAAAAAAATTTTGCTGAAAATAGGATAAATTTTATTGCTTAAAAAATATTTATATGGTAAACTTATCATTGTAAAAATGGAGGAAAATCGATTGAAAAACAATAAAGTTAGAGGCTGGGTAGTTTTTGTGATGTCGCTGCTTGCTATCATTTTGCTTTTTTACCTCACACAAACTGGCAACCTCGGCACGAAGATATCTATCTCTGGCCCTTCAACGGTCACAAATTCTTTGCAGTCACTCATTGGTGTCAAAAAGGACGCTGACGGGAAATATGTCGTGTCTACGGACGAAAACTACAAGGGCAGTTCCATAAAATACATCGCTCTTGCAGACAACGGAGTGGGGTATGTTATTGCAAAGGACAGCAAGTTTTCAAAAGACGGCATAGTTGGAAATTGCGACTATTATTTTGAGTATGTCACCGAGTCCGATTATGACGAAGTGAAAGCTATGATTGACGCTTATAATGCGGTTGCTGAAACCAAAACCGAGGAGGGCTGGACGCTTGTAGAGGCTTATCCAACGCATGTTTCAAAAACCTCTTGGTGGGAAAGTTTGCTCCCATACTTAAGTGTTATAATTGTAGTAGTTTTAGGTGTTGTCCTTATAAGAAGTATCCTCGGTGCGAACCAAAAAAGTTTCAATTTTGGCAAGACAAAGGCGCAAATTGCACACAACGTGAAAGTCAAATTTTCTGATGTTGCGGGCATTGACGAGGAAAAGGAAGAACTGCTTGAAATTGTCGAATTTTTGAAAAACCCACAGAAATTTACTGAACTTGGGGCGAAAATTCCAAAGGGCATTTTGCTTGTTGGGCAACCGGGGACGGGCAAAACTCTTCTTGCAAAGGCAATCGCAGGCGAGAGCAATGTTCCATTCTTTTCAATCAGCGGAAGTGACTTTGTGGAAATGTTCGTGGGTGTTGGTGCTTCTCGTGTGCGTGACCTTTTTGACCAAGCCAAAAAAGAAGCCCCTTGCATTGTTTTCATTGACGAAATTGACGCCGTGGGCAGACAACGTGGCGCTGGACTTGGCGGCGGAAATGACGAAAGAGAACAAACTCTAAACCAACTTTTGGTGCAAATGGACGGCTTCGAGGGCAATACGGGAATTATCGTCATCGCAGCAACAAACAGAGCGGACGTTCTTGACCCAGCGCTTTTAAGACCAGGCAGATTTGACAGACAAATTTATATCATGCCACCAGACGTCAAAGGTCGTGAAATGATTTTGAAAATTCACGCCAGAAACAAACCTATTGACAGCGCAGTGGACTTCAAAAACGTGGCACGTCTTACAAGCGGCTTTACTGGTGCAGACCTTGAAAACCTTTTGAATGAAGCAGCAATTCTCACTGCAAGAGAAAACAGAAAAGCAATCACCATGACGGACATCACAGAAGGCATAAATAAAGTTATTATGGGACCTCAAAAACGCAGCCGAGTTGTGACGCAAGTGGACAAACGCATAACCGCCTATCATGAAAGCGGACACGCCATTGTGGGAAAAGTCCTTGAACATTGTGACGTGGTGCAAGAGGTGTCAATCATCGCACGTGGCATGGCAGCGGGTTACACAATCAGTCGCCCAGACAATGACGAAAGCCACATGTCTTACAACAAACTTATCGACAACATAACAATGATGCTTGGCGGCAGAGCAGCGGAAGAAATTATGGTTAAAGACATTTCAACTGGCGCTTCAAACGACATTGAACGAGCTACAAAACTCGCAAGAAAAATGGTCACCGAATGGGGCATGAGTGCAAAACTTGGTACAGTTAACCTTGGCTCCAGCAGCGAAGTTTTCCTTGGCAGAGATTATCAAACTCAAGTGAATTACAGCGAAAAAACAGCCGCAGAAATTGACAGCGAAGTGAAATCTATTCTTGATTTCTGCTACAACAGAGCAAAAGACATCATCACGAAACACGCAAAACAAATGAACACTATGGTGGAAATTTTGCTTGAAAAAGAAACCATTTACTTTGGCGAAGTTGAAATGATTATGAAAGGGAAATCAACAAAACAAATTCTTCTTCAAATGGAACAAGACGCCATAAGAAATAAGGAAAGAATTGAAATTGAACGAGCAGAAGCCGACCTTGAACGAGTGAAAAAAGAGCAATCAATCAGAATTAAAACCGCAGAAGCCTTGAAGAAAGGTGGGGTGCTTTCGGCTGATGAAATTGAGAAAGTTAAAGCGGACTCTGAAAGTATAATTGCAAATTGCGAGAAGAAAGTTCAAGAACTGAAAGCCAAACTTGAGGAGAAAAAAGAAAAGCACGAACACGCAAGGAAAAAGCCAGCAAAACTCGCTGAAAATGGCGAAAAACCTCAATCAGCGAAATCAAGAAAGGTGGCTCCAAAATCTGCAAAAACTCAAAAGGCAGAAGGGAAGATAGAAGAAAAGAAAGAAGAAAAACTTGAAGTGAAAACGGACAGCAATTCTTCTGGGGAAGAAAAATTAGACGAAGGGAAAAACTAAGAAACTTCAAACATTTTTGATAGAAAAAACAAAAATAGGCAAACATTAAACAAACGAAAAAAGGAAACAAAAAATGGATAAGGTTAAGAAGATTATCATAATATCAGTGGTGGGCGGAATTGTGGCTCTTATTGCACTTGCAACACTAATTTTGGCACTTGTTCCAGTGAACAAAAACACAACTATTGAAACGCCAAACGCAATTTACATCACCAACCAAAACACAAAGGAATATGGCGGCTATTGCGCTTACGACAACATAAAAGACACCACCTCAAACGGCGCCCGCATGCTAAACGAATTTATGTCCGCTTTCAACTTGGGTTTCGAGCAAAAAGCACTTGTTTCGCTTTTCAATGGGCAAATGGACGAAGGTTTTGAAACGGGCTATGTGGATGTTGCGGGTTCGTCAGAAAGAATTTCCAAAAACTACGACTCCACCGAAAAATTTACTGTTATTTTTGAATATAACCAAAACAGAACCATAACAGTGGAGAGCCGTGGACTTTCCTTTGAATACAAATATCTTTTCTTTGAAGTTACAAAAACCGAGGGCAGAGAACTTGTAACCTTTGGCGTTATGAAAGACAGCTACTCCATGGACGGCTCCTACAGCAACCTTTCATACAAATATTACTACACCGCAAAAGTCAATCTCAGCGTACTTTACAAATACATCTGCTCCATTCCATCTTTCGCAACAAAATAAAAAGCAAAACTCCCCAGTGGAGTTTTTTGCAAAGGAGAAACTGAAATGCAAAAGAAAAATTTTTTGCTAAAAACTTTTTTGTTTGTCTGCGTTGTGGCGGTGGCAATATTTGTAGGGGGCTGCTCGCATACGCACACAGCAAGTGTCGATTGGGGGTCAACTTCAGCAGAACATTTCCACATTTGCACCAAACCAAACTGTTCGGAACTTATGGACGTGGGTGAACATGAATTTGGCGAATTTTCCACCTATCAATCACCAACTTGCACCAAGTCTGGCTCAAAATACAGAGAATGTTCCGTTTGCGGATATACAAATTGGGTCACAATAAATCCACTTGGGCATAACTTTGGAACAAGCGAGGACGTCAAATTTGAATTCAAAAAAGACCAAACACTCAGTGGCGAAATATTTTGGACTTGTACTGCAACAAGATATTGCACACGTTGTGAGGAGTTTGAAACCGAAACAATTTCAACCCTAAGCGGCAAACTTACTGCAAGAGAACTTTTTGAATTCGGCTGCGGGCAGGACGAAGTGGCAATTTTCACGAACCCACAATTTGAAAACGCCGCCTTCAATCAAGCGTTTTCTGCACAAAATATCCGTGACGTAGTGACCAAAAAACATACGCAAGAACATAACTTTAATTATGAAAACATTACATACAACTGGGCTGCGGATTATTCATATTGCACAGCGTCAGTCGTTTGCCAAAACTCAGATTGTGGCGAGGTTGTGGAAGAAGACTCGGTGTCTGTGAAAAAAGAATATTTTGAAGCAACAGCAACAAGTGGCGACTACACAATATATACAGCAATATTTAATTCAGCACTTTTTCCACCAAAACAAATAAAAGTCATGGGAGAAAATGGGCCAAAAGAGCAATCATAAAAAATTCACATAATTATTTTTTCTATAATAAAATGTTATAGGAGAAAATATGATTTTTGAAAGAAACAACGGTGATATGTGCTTTGAAATGCCAACTCCACCAACTTTTGAAAAAAAGGATATGACCCCACAAGAAAACGGGGGAACGGGGCCGACCGGTCCGACAGGCGCTACCGGCCCGACCGGCCCCCAAGGTGAACGTGGGTTACAAGGTGAACGTGGGTTACAAGGTGAAAGAGGTGAGCAAGGAGTTCAAGGAGTGGAGGGATCTCAAGGTGAACGTGGACTCCAAGGTGAGAGGGGTGAGCAAGGAGTTCCGGGACTAAGAGGTGAGATAGGTCCAACGGGACCCACAGGCCCCACTGGACCGCAAGGGGCGACTACCACCGCCCCCAACCAAAACGCAACAATTTTGCACATGGCAAGCCAAGACATCACAACCGGTCAACCAATTTTACTATCAACCATTATGACGAATAACGGACTTGTTCTAGGCGGCTCGCATATAACCGTCCCCGCTACTGGCACATATCTTGTAACTTTTTATGTAAACAGAGCCGATTCTGCTGGCGGCACAGACGGAATTTCAATCGCTATAGACGGCAACGTTGTCCAACAAACTTCTCGCCCATTAAGCGAAGCCTCCACTTCAAGCGGACAGTTTGTTATGAACCTAGACGAGGGCAACCAAGTGTCCATTGTCCCCGTTGTCATAAACACCAAAAGAATTATCGCCAACGGCGGCTGCAGTGCCACACTCACAGTTGTTCGACTTTCATAAACATTCTAAAACACTTGTTTCTGCAAGTGTTTTTTCATGTTACAAAACATATCAAAGAAACTGTGCTTGAGAATTTAATGTCATTTGCCAAACAAATATAATATGGCAAAAGACACATGTAACAGAATAATAAAAACATAAATGAATAAAAATATCCATTTTTTCCTATAAAATAATATAATAATCAAAATATTTTATTTGTTTTTCATAAAATCTGCATGAATAATTTGATTTTGTTGCAAATTTGAAATATACTTATATATATGAAATTCAAAAACTACAAATTGGAAAAATTGAACAAGAAATATAAGGACAAATACGCCGCTCTTGACAAACTTGCAGTTCTCTTTGTGTCGTTTGTCATAACTTTTGTCATTGCCATAAGTGCTTTTTACATTGTGTTCTATCAGTCGGACGTCATTGGCCCCTCAATGCAGCCAACTTACAATATTCTTGCCCCAGACACCGATGACGACACAGAACTTAAAGCCAGCCCCTATCGTGACCACATAATTGTTTCTCGTTTCAGAAAACCAAAAAACGGTGAGATTGCAATAGTGGAACTCACCTCTCAAACAATTATAAAAAGAGTTTTGGCTACTGGTGGACAAACATTGCTTCTTAAAAAGAACATTGATGACGACTATTACAGTTTTTATCTTGACGGCACAAAACTTGAAGAAGATTATATAAAAGACCCTGCCGCAATGGACGAAAAATATATGCGAAACTTCGCTGGCAATGCGGGAAGTGGCATTTATAGGAATGTAACTTTAAGGCAAGACGAGTTTGGACAAGATATGATAGAAATTTATGTTCCAGAGGGATATTATTATGTTGCAGGCGACAACAGAGCAAACAGTTATGACAGCAAAGACTTAGGACTTATTGACGAGGCAAAACTTCGAGGAACAGTCGTTTTGCACTATGCTTATAACGATTCCCTAATCGCAGTCGCTTTCCGTGCAGTTGTTGCACTCTTTAAATAACAAACTTCGCTCATAGACCGACTTTTAGCAATTATCTTTTTTCAAAATGTGTTGTATTATAATTTAATTTGATAAATAATAAGTAATTTAAGAATCTTAATGAATTTTAATATGAAATAATAGTGATTATGAAATAATAGTGATAAAAATTATATAACAATGTTTATAAACAATATTTATAAGTAAAAACCGAAAAATAGCAGAAATTGTGAAAATATAGTGAATTCCCGTGTAAAACTTTGTAGAAAAATGTTTTTTTATGTCAAATTTGACAATATGTATCAATAATTTGACAAAAAATTTCATATGTGTTAATAATTATTTGTATATGGAGAGAAATATGTCAGATAAAATTCAAATAACAGCAGATAGCACAATAGACCTCACACCCGAACTTTATGAAAGATTTAACATAAAGGTTATTCCATTTGTGGTGACATTGGGGGACGAAACTTATTATGACGGAGTGAACATAACCCCAAAAGATATCTTTGAGCATTTTGCAAAAACGGGAGAACTTCCAAAAACTGGTGCGAGAAGTCCAGAAGACATGGCAGAATTCTTTAAGGAATACACTGATGAGGGCTATGAAGTGGTGCATATAGGCATTGGCTCTGAACTTTCATCTGGCTATGCAAACGCAGAAGTTGCAGCAAAAGACAACCCACACGTGCATTTGGTGGACAGTAGAACTCTGTCTTCGGGCAGTGGACTTCTTGCAATGTATGCAAGCGAACTGGCTTCCACAGGCAAATATTCTGTTGACGAAGTGGTCAAAAAGGTTAGTGAAAGAGCCTATCACGGGCAATCGTCATTTATTGTCGAAAAATTGAAGTTTTTGTATAAGGGCGGCAGATGTAGCATGCTCAGTATGCTTGGGGCAAACCTCATGCGAATTAAACCTTGTATAAGAGTTGTTGACGGCAAAAACAAAGTTGCTAAAAAATATATGGGCAACATGGAAAGTTGCGTCAGAAAATATATGGAAGACACTCTCCAAACTTTCAACACCCCAGACCACACAAGGGTAACCATAACATATTCCACAATGACAGACGGAATGAAAAAAGCGGTTGAAGAAACCCTTGCAAAATACGGCAAATTTAAAGAAATTCTTTATGCCCCAGCAGGCAGCGTTATTTCCTCTCATTGTGGCGAGAATACAGTCGGAATTTTGTATCTTAATGACGGAGACGAAGGACATTATTGAGATAATAATTCAGATTTTATAAAATTTTTGATATAAATCCCCGAAAACGTACTTTATAAGTGCTGTTTGGGGTTTTTTATTATGTTCGAGGTTTAAAAAGTGAATTTTGGGCAAAAATTGGGCTGAGAAAGGCTACTTTTAGCATAAAAAGAGGGGAAAAGTGCAATATTTGTGCTAAAAAATAAAAAAATGTGAAAAATTGTTAGGAAATAACGAGAAAATGTGCTATATTAGGGTAACCTTTTAAGGAATATTTTGAAAACAAGGAGAAAAATTATGAACAAAGGTGATATTGTTAGTGCAATCGCAACCAAAGCAGGCTTCACACTTAAAGACGCAGACGAAGCATACAAAGCATTTGTGTCAACAGTCGCAGAAGCAATGAAAAACGGAGAAGAAGTCGTCCTCGCAGGGTTCGGCACATTCAAAGTTAAAGAAAGAGCAGCAAGAACTGGGGTCAATCCACAAACTAAAAAAGCAATCAAAATCCCAGCAACCAAAGCACCAACTTTCAAGTTCGGAAAATCTTTCAAAGATATGCTTAAATAATTGTTCTGACAATCATTCGAAGTAGTTTTTGCAAATGGGGAGCCTATGGCTCCCTTTTTGTTTACTATTTTTTGTCAAAATTTGGTGTAATTTATTTGGTAAATTTTGAAGATACTATTATAATAAGATAGTAAATATTATAAATAATTTTACTTATTAGAAAACAAAAGAACAAATGGTCGGGGCAGAACCCCGCATGATAAGTGAAAAATGCAAATTTATGTTGGGCAGAAAAAATGGGTAGTCTAAAAGGAGATAACCAAAATGTTCAAAACAATTTCCGCAAAAAACAAACTAACCGCACTTTGTAAAGTGGTGGGGTTGTGTCTTATGTCGGCGTGCATATGCTTGTCGGCGGTTTTTAGCACCCCTCGCAAGGTCGCTTATGCTGCAGGTTCGGGCGTTACACAAGCAGATAGTCTTACAGCGGGTAGTAAGGTATATTTTGGCGAATATCCTCAAGACACAGTTATCAAGGTTGACACATGGACGACAATGACAAAGGCTTGGACGGAAAGTAACGGAAGTCAAAGCTCTGCAACAATCACCGTTCCAACAAAGGTCAACTCAAACAGCGTAAATGTCCACACAGAAATCAAAAAACGAATTGAAAACTTGCTTAAGGAATATTACAGCACCTCTCACACAGTTGGGGACGAAACAACTCCAGTTATGACAGGCTATAGTTGGCACGACACCACAGTTGGATACTTCGCCCCAAAAGAAGATTACGCAAACGACCAAATCTCCTACGACAACACAACGGGCTATTACACACTTCTACAACCAGTTAGCATTGGCGATGTCGGCTACTCCGCTGGTTCAAAATTTTATCCATACAACAGAATTGTCGATAACGTAAACAAATATTATAAAGTTGACGTCAACCCAAACTCCCCTAAGAACGATTATAGCAATACGGGCAAAACTGTTTATCTCGACACAAGCAGAACTAATGAGGCAAACTACCCTCAACCAGGTGTGCATCCAAATGAAGCAACAATAAAATTTAGTGCATATAGAGATTTATCAAACTTATATATGCTCTCAAGAAATGAAAAGGTATATGATAGTGAAGTTTGTGACGTAAATAATGTTGTGGCTCTTCATGGCTATGACAGGTTTCAAACAACAAATGAGGACACTTCTGCTGACGAGAGATGTTCCGACACGGGGACGGGGCCAGACGGAATTTTCCTTTATGAAGTGAAACCAATTGAATGGACTGTTGTTGACACAAATATGACTGTTCAAAACGCTGGCTCGGGAAATTATAAAATGCTTGTTTCAAGCAAAATAATTGACTCAAACGCCATGAATACTAGGGGTTGGATTATCAATGGCAATGCGGCTTCCAGTTATGGCAAGACATTTGACAATAGCGTTTTGAAGGGCTGGCTTAATGGCTATGCCTCTGTCGATGTAACTTGCACCAATGGGTCAAGCACGTATGCAGATACTTTCTATCAAAGCAACAGAACATTTGTGAATTTCGCATTTTCAAACAACATGGACGATTTGCAAATATTTACGCACACATCATCTTCTGCCGCAAAGGTTGGCTTGTTAAGTTACAATGAAGCAAATAGCAACAACATTAAGGAGGCTTATAAAACTGATTTTGCTCTTGCAAACGGTGAGCAAGATGAAAGAAATGGAAAATATCGTTATCTTATTGATGACAGTGGCTTCACAATTTCAAGATTAATGAATCAATCTGATGAAGTGACTGGGTGGGATAGTTATAGCGGTGTTAATGAATATTCAATCTTTGGTGTGCGTCCAGTTATTTGTCTTGATGTGTCAAGCTTTACAAATTCAAGCAAAGTCGGTGATATTGACTCTGGCGACATATTGAATGTAGTTGAGCCTTTGGGACTAAACGGGGAAGTTAATTTTAGCACTGAATACACAACTCCAAATCTTCTTCACATTCAAAATGACGGTGTTGTTGACGGCAGCATTGTTGTTAAGCAAAAAGGAAGTGAAACTGACGAGAATTACGGCACAATGTTCACAGTTGAAACTTCAAACATCACAGTTGACGGCAAGTCTGCAGTGTCGGGCTTTATTGTGGCGGGAGTTAGAGTTTATAATATAACTTACGGCTCATACGCTGGGGCAGAATATGTTGACGGCAACATCGAAATGACACCAAGTAATTACGTCAAGACCTTTATTCCAGTGTCAAGTTACATAGGCGGCAAAGACAGCACGTCCACAAACACCATAACGAGTCTCAACGGGCAGTTTGTGATGACTTTCTATCTTGTTTTTGAGGGGAAGGCTTATCTTATCCCAGCGGAGAAAATAACTAACCCAATTATATATGCAACCGCTAGCGTCAAAGACGAGGCTCTTTCCGCTTCGGGCAGAAATCCTAAAAAACCAGTCAATGTTGAAGTTGCAAAAATTCTTGCGGGAAATATATCAAGTAATGCTTCGGAAAGCGACATAATCGACTACGGTCACATGTCAACATTGCTTTTCAAGGATAAATTAACTACTAACTCAATCTACAATTATAATTTTGTTTTCAAATATCCTACAGTTATTCAATCTTCTAAAACAAGCGGTGACTTTTCATTTGAAGTTTCTTCCAATCATAAAACAACATTTGAAAATGTCATTTTTGACGGACAAAATGATGAGCGAACACATTCTCTTGTATATGTTGCTGGCACTGCCACATTTAATAATTGTGTTATGAAAAATGCAAATGTTACGGGCAATGGTGGGGCATTAAATGTTCACTCAACTGGAACGGTCACTGGCACAAAACTTGAAATTTCAAACTGCAGGGCAACAAATGGCGGTGGCATTTTTTGCATAGGGAATTTTAGTGTTAGCGAACTCATTATGACCAACAACTTTGCAACAAATGGGGCGGCAAGTATTTATGCAGCCGCAACAAGCATATCGGACTTTAAAATTTCAAACAGCCTTATCGTGCAAGGCAATGTTGAACAAATAAATGAAGGTCGTACTGTCTATTCAAATTATGCGGTTTACATATCGGGTTACAAGGTCAACATAAACAACCCAGTTTTCAGAGAAAATCATTCAAACACAACAACACTTTATTTGAATAATTGTTTGCTTGACGGCGAAAACTCAACTCTTGCAAAAACTTCAGCAGAAAAAGGTGTCGGAATATTTGAAAAGAACATTGCTCACAGCAATAATGATTTAGTTGCTGGGGCTATGATTGTTAATGCAAATGGCACATATGAATACAAATTTAGTAACATAAAATTTTTGAGCAACGATGCTTCGGAGGGTGGCTATGGAGCGGTGCTTGTTCAAGGTCAATATAACGGGGCAAACGGTGTCAGTTTTGAAAACTGCGAATTTAAACAAAACGTGGGTCTTTACGCTGGCGGGCTTGCATTTGCTCCCGCTGGAGTCGGCACAAAGTTTGGCGGAAATTTTAAGGTTTCAGGCACAAATTTCTACGGCAACGAAGCAAGAAGCACTGAAAAACCGGACATTGCTGGCGCATTGCTTATAAAAACTGACGACTCATCGAAATCTACTTTTGATTTGGGAAAATTGATTTTTACGGGCAATAAGTCCTATCACTATGGTGCTGCGAGTATCAATCTCAACGCACAAAGCAGTGTTGCCCTTGAAGAGATAACTCTTGGCGGCGATGTAAATGACGGAAACAAGTTAGACAACGTCCGAAATGTATCAACGGGTTCGGGGGCATTGTTTGCAATAAAAGGTGCAACTACGGGGGCGGCTTCAACCATTTCAATCAATAATTTTGTTGCACAAAGCAACATTAAAGATTCAGAAAACACTCTAGACACTTTTGCAAATAGTGGTGTTTTGTATCTTGAAAATTTGACCTCGGCAGACGGAGTTCTCTTAAGCAATAGCCGTTTTGTAAACAATGACGGTGTGGCAAACGGTGGGGCGTTGATTATTAAAGATTGCTCAGGAATTGTTTTGAACTGCTTGTTTGAAGACAACAAAGTGAATGTTTCGGGAATGGACAATATCGCAGTTGGCGGCGGAGCAGTTTATCTTTCAAGCACATCAAATGATAATAATAACGAAATTGAAATTAGAAATTCAACCTTTATAAATAACTCTGTGACGGCTTCAAATTCTGGCTTATTTGCTGGCGGCGGTGCAGTTTTGGCAAAGTGGATTACGCTTAAACTCACCAACATTTACGCAAAAAACAACGAAGTTTCGGGCGACAATATGCTTGCAAAAGGCGGTGCAATTTGCTCCTACGGCAACACCCCTACAACCATAAATTACATCACAAAATGTCAACATTCTTCCCCAAAACTCATCATTTCTGGCGGAAAATTTGAGGGGAACAACGTTACAAGCAGCAACACATCTCAAGGCGGTGCAATCTGGGGCGACTGTGTGCAAATAGTCACTGGCGGAGTAGAAGCGGGCTATTATGATAAAGATTATCAATCAGAAACAAAAGTAACAACTGCAAATGGCGTAGCAATTTTTGAAGGCAACGAAACAAAGCAAGGTGAACTTGCAAAAGGTTCTGGCGGGGCGATTTACTCGTCAAGTTGCTTTGAAATTTTAAACGAAAACAATGCGTCAACCGTTGCACAATTTACAAATAACAAAGCAAGTTCTGGCGGGGCGGTGTATGCTTGCGGGGTGGCGACTATTGACGGCGGCGACTTTGCTTCAAACGTTGCTTCAACAAATCTATCAGGAACCATTGGCTTTGGCGGTGCAATCTATTTTGCCAACAGCGAACTTACAGTAAAATTCAGCGATTATGTAAAGGATATAAAAGACGCACAAAATTCACAAGGCACAGCTTACAACCTTCCAATGTTCGCAGAAATTGTCCGTGCATCATTTGCGGGGAACTCGGCAAACTACGGCGGGGCAATCTATTCAAGCAGCGCTTTAACTGTGAAAATAGATAACAACAGAAACTTTTTAGGCTTTGCAAAATTTTCTATGTTAAGCATTGTTGGAGCAAGCAAGGGATTAGTAAAATTTGAGAAAAATACTGCTACAGACAACACCCTTGTCACTGGAACAAGCGGCACTGGCGGGGCAATTTATGCAACGTCACCTGTGACCCTAAGCAACATTACTTTTAGCGAAAATAAAGCAAAACTTGTATCAGCAATTTATTATGATAATTCTGCAAAAACATTCACTCAAGCGGCAGCAGACTATGTTACAAGTGACAAATTGACTATTGAAAATGCAGATTTTGAGAGTAATGTTTCAAGCGGCTCGGGTGTTGTTGCAGCAAGCAATTATGTCGATGTCACAATCAAAAATTCAAACTTTACAAACAACCAAAACGGCGGGGCAATTCTTATCTTCTCGTCGTTAGGTGGCTCTCTCGGTGACGGCACTTTGGAAAATTGTATATTTGACGGAAACAAGGATACATCGGACAATTATTCTTCCGATGTCATCTCAGTTTCCGGGCAAGAAGTTGCGATAAACAACTGCACGTTTACTCAAAATGGTGACACATCAAAAACTGCCTACGGCACAGCAATCTTGGTCGGCAAGAATGGACTTGTCCACCTAAATAACACCACTGCAAACGGCATAAAAGACAACACAATTTCACACATGAACGGCTTCATTTTGGTGCAAAAAGACGGCAATTTGAAAGTAAATGGCGGTACGATTTCTTACCTTGAAAATACTAACTCTGACCTTGGCGGCGGAGCGTTTGTTGTGTATGGGAAAGCGTCATTTGACGGCATTACAATTTCAAATTGCACCGCTCAAAACGGTGGGGCAATATATGTTGCAGAAGGTGGAGATGTGGCCTTTGCTGGCACGATTTCAAAGTGTAATGCAACCTCAAATGGCGGCGGAATTTATGTCGAAAGCGGGGCAACACTTTTGGTGTCGGGCAAACTTAAACTTGACCTCACATATTCTGAAAGTGTAATTCAAGAAAGCACTGCAACAAACGGCGGCGGCGTGTTCTCACTTGGTGATACAACAATCACTCATGCAAGCCTTTTGAGCAATAATGCAGAGAGTTTCGGCGGCGGAATTTATGCAAAAGAAAACAGTTCTTTGACCATTGCAAAAAACGCAAAAATCAACGGAAATACATTAGAAAAGAAAGAAGGACAAAACAATTATTTCGGTGCTGGAATTTATGCAACTAATTGCTATTTGTATATGTCCGAAGCGGAAATCTCTAACAATAAATTTGCTGAAAATATCACAAACGGTGTTGGCGGCGGACTGTATGCAAGTGGAGTATATTTTGAAGCAAAAGACATGACGTTTAGCGGAAACAATGCCTCATCTCAAGGCGGGGCAATGTTTGTTACAAATGGGGCAGTTACTCTTTCATACTGCACCTTCACAAATAACAAAGCAAGGTCTGGCGGGGCGGCTTATCTTCAAAATTGCTCGTCAAGTTTTGTGTCGTGCGACTTCTCGGGAAATTCTGCAACGCGCAACGGCAGAGCAATTATGATTGATAACAACACAGGCAGTGTCTTGAGCGGAGAGGTTGTCTTGCAAAATTGCTCATTCAAAGATTTAAAAGACGACCAAACATCGGCGGCGGGCGGCACAGCAAAAGTCTATGCAATCTGCAAATCGCTTGTTGTGTCAAGTTGCGATTTTGTTGAAAATGTAAACAAAACACATGGTGGCAACATTTCTCACCTTTATGCAAAAGCGAATAATGTCGAAATTTTGGACAGCAACTTTACTCGTGGGCTGTGTGCTGGCACAGATAGCGGCGTCACAATCTCGGCTGAAAATGTTTGGGTTGAGCGTTGCACATTCCTTCTAAACGCTGACGGTGGACTATCTCTTGCAGCAAACTACGGCGTCATCGCAAACTCAGAATTCTTGTCCAACAAGCAAAACGGCGGGCTTAAACTAAACAAACTCGGGGAAAAGTCCTCAGTTGAAATTATTGATACAAACTTCACAAATTATGTTACAGATGGATATACAGAATCAAATGGCAACATTTCGACCTCAAGCGGCAGTGCAATTTATGTATCAAGTGGTGTAAATTTGCGACTTTCGGGCGAAATAAATGTGACCAAAAATGTTGTGGATACAACGAATACAACTACAAGTGGGGCAATTTATGTTGCAAAGGACGGCAAATTCGTCATAACTCGTGGCTCAAAAGTCGTCATTTCAGATAACACTGTTCATTCAACAACATCAAATAACACAAGCAATTTGGTGTTCGCAAACGAGAACGATACAACATTCCTAGAGGGCGGACTGCTTGACGGCAGCAGCATTGGAATTACAATCCAAAATGGTGGCAATGTCGTGGCACAATCGCCAACAAATATTCCACTTGAAACAAGTGATATAAACAAATTATTCAGTGACGACACAAACAAATATTTCAGTTATTCTGCGGACAAAAAACAACTCCTTGTTTACTCAAAATCAGCGGATAACACCGAAAGTTCAGGAAAAATTGTCACAGCAACTGGGGGCGACAACAACACTTACGCAATGACTTTGTCAGACATAACACTTTTGTATTCGGGCATGCCAAAAGACGGATACAAAATTGATAAAAGTTATTTTGAAGTGACTTCAAGCGGCAACAAAGTTGACATTGTTTCAATGAATTTTAGCCTAAAAGTTGACGGCGAATTCCAAGAAGCAGTGGTAGACAGTATAACTTTAACTTCAAAAGGAACATATAACATTGGCGTTGCAGTCACTGCGGTGAAAATTGGCGAAAATATTGTAAATATTCCTTCAAGTTTTTCACCTCTATCTGGTCTTGCGGACGAGATTGTGGTCGATATTGTTGGCGAATATTTGTATATAATTTCCGCACCACAAGCGACTATGACAGCGGGCAATGCCTCGTCTTTCAAAATAACTCAAGCGGGCTTGGTGCAACGTAGCAGTGGTCAAGAAGTGGCTGGAACTTGGTCACTTGTGTCACCAGAAACTGCCACCACTTCGGGCTATTATGCTTGCAAATTCACCCCAAAACAAACCTCACTTTATGAAAACAAAGATAGCGTAACTGGCACAATGTATGTTCAAGTTATGTATGATAAAATGTATTACATGACAGTCGGGGCTGAGGCTGCAATTTACGCCGACAGCGAGGGAACAACCAAAATTATAGCTGAAAACTTTACGGACGCAATGGAATTTTTGAACGACAACGGAACATTTGTATTCATGACGCCTTATGTTGTAAATAACAATGAAAACATTGTAATTTCAAAGAAAATTAACTTTATAAGACAATATGACGAAACAAATTTTGCCATGATTGAAGTGCCAATGGGTAAAAAACTTGTCATAACTTGCACCAGCGGACAGGCTCTGTTTGAGGGGCAAAATGACGAAACTCAATATCCAATTTTCATCATTGACGGCAGCCTTACTCTCGGCTCAAATGTCATTGTCAGAAACTTCAAATGCAAGTCCTACGCAGCGTCATCGGTTCATGGCGTAATTTGCAACAACGGAACACTCGTTCTGCAAGGGTGCAAAATCTATGACAACGAAGTGATACTTAAAAATAGTGACGATTATGAGATTGGCGGTGTGGTGTATAACGGCGGCACAATGAATATTCTTGGCGGCGAATTCTATGGCAACAAAGCCACAAATGGCAACGGTGGATTTGTCTATTCGTGCGGCAAACTGACCGTTTCTGGCGGAACTATCAAAAACAACAAAAGTGGCTACGGAGCGGGACTTTACGTGGCAAACGGTGGGTCGGTGGTGCTTTCTAGCGGCGAAATAACTCATAATAACGCTCAAAATAACGGCGGCGGAGTTTTTGTTGCAGAGGGCGGAACATTGAACCTTGGCGGCACGCAAATTTTGTCGAATATTGCAGGTGGTTTGGGTGCGGGACTATATAAGGCAGAAGGCGGCACAGTTTTGCTTTCTGGTGGTGAAGAAATATTAACCTCGACCATTGAGTCAGTGGAAGCGTTGAACTCTGTTGAAGAAACCCGACCAATTACTCAAAACAACAACTGGTTTGTCATTATGTGCGTAATTTTTATGGTCATTGCAACGGCAATTTTCGTGTTTTTGCTTGCAAAATCTAAAAAGCCACAAACTTTTGACAAAAACTAAATATTTTGAGCAAAAACAGTTTAATAGTTTTTTAAGAAAAAAATAGGTGAGAAATTGCCTATTTTTTCTTGTTTTTTGGACAAAATATATTTGCTAAAACGCTTTTGTGGAGCAAAAATACAGAAAAATAAATTTGTCAACTAAATTTCAAACAAAAAGTTTATTTTTTATATTTTTTTTGTTGCAAAATATTTGTTAATTTTTGACCCATAATATATAATATAATCATAGTTGTAATAAGATTGTCGAACTATGCAATTTTATGTCAACAAATTCAAAGGCAAGTTTGCCAAGAGGTTATGGTTATGAAAAATTTGAACCGAAAATTATTAAGAGTTGTCTGTTCGTCACTTCTGGGTGTTGTGGCGTTACTGGGCGGGATAACATTGTCCCCAAATTTTTTTGCACAAAAAAGTGCATACGCAGCAGGACAAGTCTTAACGCAAGAGGACTCACTCCTTGGCGTGACGGAGAAACAAGTTTATCTTCCAAATACAACTCAGCCTTTCACTGATTTGATTGACGAACTTGTCGCAAACGAAAGTATTGAACAAGATACTGAGGGCTACTACAAAAGCAAAGATAGCAATGTAGCATACACTATCGTATTTAAAAGCCCAGCAACAGAGGGTTCAAGTAACTGGACATTCAACAATAAAACAACCTTTGCTTTTGACGGCTTTACATTTGAGGCAGACCAAAACTTTACTTCTGGCACAATGCTCACCTTGACAGATTTCTCAAATGTCAAATTTAAAAATTGCACATTCATTGGGAAAAGTGGCGTATCGGGAATGGTGTTTAACCAAAGCACAAATACTGGGGAAACAACCGCCACTTTTGAAAACTGTACATTCAAGGACTTTGGCGGAAAGATTATCAGCACATCAAGTTCAAAAGTAACATTCTCTGGCAAAAATACATTTACAAGCAACAACAGCGGCAACGCACCATTGATTGAAGTTACAAACAACTCATTGACTTTTGCTGAAGATAGTGAAACCAGCACGGGAAACAAAACAGTTTTTGAAAACAACGTTGCTTCAAATGTTCTCAATCTTTCAAATGTCACTCTCGGCATGAATAATATAGATTTCATTTCAAACACTGGCAGAATTTTAAATGCAAATTCAACCCCAACATTGAAAAATGTTAATATTAAAAACAACACTTCAGTGGGCAGTGTTATGAACCTCAACTTGGGCGGTGCGGTCAATATGACAGACGTAACATTTGACGGCAATAATGTATCACAAGCCCAAACTTCAGGGGAAACAAATGCAGTTGTTGCTGTTTTGACAAATGGGTTTAATGGAGATATTAACGGACTTACAATCAATAACCCATCAAGCGTGAACAATGTTGTAATTCAAAAGACGAATGACACAAATGACACGACATCTGCAGGAACATTCACAATTAAAAACGCAAACATAACTGGCGGCGGCAGTGCATTTGCATTTTCAAAGATTGAAAGCGTGAACATTGGAACGTTGGGCGAGAATGGGAACGAAGGCAAAGTTGGACTTGTTGCAAGCGGCTGCTCGGGTGATGTTTTGAAAGTGAAAAATGCCAAAAACTTCACACTTTACAATTCAAATATCGGCAACCTTGAAACAAATGACATTTACTCTCGTGGAATTTATTTGAACACTGTGAGCAGTGGAACAATTAAGAATGTTACAGTGTATAACTGCAAGGCTGAGGCGGGCGTAAGCGGTGCGGGCTTGTATATGACAGGCAGCACAATTACAATGAATAATTGCAACTTCACTGGCAACGTGGCTGGAGAAAATGGTGGCAATGGCGGTGCAGTTTACATGAGTGGTGGCTCATTGACTATTAAAAACTCAACTTTCGACTCAAACGGCACTGATGACAGTTCAGAGAATGGCGGCTTTGGCGGTGCAATTTATGCGGCTTCTGGCACTTTGACTATTGACGACCAATCTGTTGTAACATTCAGAAATAACCATGCTTCCAAGGGCGGTGCAATTTATCTCGAAAGCGGTGCAACTCTCGCAAAGCAAAAAATAAATAAAACAACAGAATTTATCTCAAACTCAGCGGCATATGACGGCGGTGCAATCTATAGCAAAAACTCTCTTACACTTGGAAAGAACAACTTTACAAATTCAAATTCTGGCAGAAACGGCGGAGCGATTTATTTTGATAGTTCAGAGTCAGTGCTTCAACTTATGGCTTGCTCTTTTGAAAATGATACAGCCACAAACGGCGGCGCAATTTATGTCCAAGCTGCTGGCGATGTCACCCTTGGCAATCCAGCCGAAGCGGCTTATTATCTTGAGGGCAACACATTCACTTCTTGCACCACATCTAGCGAGGGAATAGTTTGCATAAATTCCATAGACAAAGTTCAAATTTGGCAAGCGGAATTTGACGCCAAAAACGTTGCGGGTGTTGCAGCAGACGGCGGCGTTTTGGTCATAAAATCAAGCAAAAACTGCACAGTAGATATTAGGAGTTTGAGAGTTGCAAACTATGTAACGGGCAGCAAAGGTGCGGTGGCAATTATATCCGAAAGCAACGCAAAAATTGACACTACAATAACATTGTTTGAAGTGTCAAATGTTGCGTCACAAAACTCGGGTTCAAAAGGCGGCGCATTGTATTTAAGCGGCAATGTGGAAGCAAATGTTACAGAAGTGACCTTCACTTCAACCTACGCAGACATGGGCGGAGCGATTTATCTTGAAGAAAATGCAAATTTGACAATTTCTGATGTAGATTTTGTGTCCATTGGAACAGAAAAAAGTGCAATTTTCGCTAGGAAAGTTTCGGGCGAAGTGGTGTATGCAGAGAATAGCACAATAACACTTTCTGACGCCACAGTCACTGGCACAGTTATTTCTCAAGCGGGGTCACTTATGGCTTTTGCGGGAGCAAGTGTTGTAACTCTCGAAAATGTAGAGTTCGTGTCAAACACAGTTTATTCTTCTTCGGCAACAGACGGCTTTGGGCTTGAGGTTGAGAAAGATGTCCAGTTCTCCATAACTGGCGGAAGATTTGCGGGCAACGTCTTTGCAAAAGATGTCATAAAATTTGCAGACCAAATGGGATATTTTGTTTCGGGTGTTGTGTTTGAGGGCAACGAAATTAAAACCTTAACAAACGGCATTTTAAAAGTTACAAACTCCAACAACATTATTCAAAATTGCGTGTTCAGAGATAACACCGCTGCGGGCGATTGTGCGGGCGTGTTCATAACTGGAAATTCTTATTCCTACACCATAACTGGTTGCACCTTTGAAAACAACCAAGGCGGCACTGGTTCTGCTGTTAGGGTTGACGACAACGCAGACGTCAAACTTACTTTGGACAACTGCTATTTTGTGGGCAATATGTCCTCTGGCGGTGCAGTGTTTTCTAAGAAAGAATTGCTTGTCAAAAATTCTGAATTTACAAACAACAATTCCTCTGGCAACGCTGGCGCAATAAATGCAGAAGTCTTGACTGTTCAAAACACAATTTTCAGTGGCAATTCGGCTGAAAACAACGGTGGCGCAATCTTTATCAGTTCTTCTTCCGCTCAAGCACTTAGGATTTTGGACGGCGAAACAAAATTTATTTCAAACAGTGCAAATAGAGGCGGGGCAATCTTCATATCCTCAAACACTGGTGTAATTCTTGAAGAATGTTACTTTGAGGGGAACACTGCTACATCAGACGGCGGTGCAATTTGCAACCTTGGCAGTCTTGTTGCAACGGGAATTTCACTTATCCGCAACACAAGCGGCACTCGTGGCGGCGCAATCTATTCGCAAGGCAATTTAAGTCTAACAGGCATTGACTCAAACTCCTCAATTTTTGAAGGAACAACAAGGGGAACAAGCACAAACGGCGGTGCAATTTATGTCACTTCCGAAAACTCAGTTGCAAGTTCAACATATATAGAAAATGTTACTTTTGGCAACTTCGCAGCAGAAAACGGCGGAGTAATGTATATCGCTGGCGGATATGTGAAAATAAGCAACTCTACTTTTGGTGGAGATAACATAACTACTTCTGCCACAAACGGCGCAGCCCTTTACATCAACACTCAAAACGCAAGTGCAGACATTTTCAGTTCAAAATTCAACAATTCAACTGGTGCATTTGTTTACACCACAGGCAACGCAACAAACGGCAGTCCTTTTGTGTCGTTCAACGATAGTGATTTTCTTGACTCGTCCTCAAACGGCTTGGAACTTAACGGCGGAAGAATTTACTTCCACAATGTGTCCGTTTCAAATTCCGCTGAATCAAATGTCATTGTAAGCGGCGCAACACTCTTTATCTCTGGCGAAATCTCAATAACTGGCGGGAATAAAAACCTTCATGTCGCTGGCAACTCTCCAATTTATCTTAACGGGCCACTTTCAAAGAAATCTAAAATTGGCATTTCAGCCACCCCAAGTGCATGGACAGCGGAAGATAACCCAGGCAAAGTTGTTGTTATGGCAAGCAGAGATAAGTCTTATGTTATGAAAGCAAGCGATGTGGAATGTTTTGAAGCAGACGACAACTCGTTTATTTTGGGACACAGTTTTTCCAACACTACAAACAACTCAAACGGCGCAATCTACGCAACAACAGTTCTAGCAAACTCCACAACCATTGTCGCTTCTGACTTCAACGACTCAGTCAACCACTTTGGCGGCTCACTTTCAGACTTGCCAGCAAGCCTTATGAAAGTGTTTGTGAACGGGGAAGAACTTAAATACAGTGACGGCAAATTCACAAACGAAAGCGGAACAGTGTCCTACAACTATTCCTTTGCTTCATTTAGTAATGCCTACCGCACCTCAGTGCTTCCTTTCCCAACGGACAAAACAACAGCCTCTGCGGGAACATATTATTTGAAAAACTATCTCACAGCAAACGGCAACAGAATTGAAAGACTTAGCACAATAAAACTTTCAGCACAAGGACAATTAACCATTGAGGAACTTCCAGTGGTCGAGGACTTGTTTGTGGGACATGCGCTTTCAAGTGCAACACTCTCGCAAGGCAAAGCAGATTTTGGCGGCAACTCGATTGCAGGAACGTTTACTTGGAAAGACGGCTCGCAAATTGCAAGAACAACCGCTGGATATGGAGTTTATACAGTTGTCTTTACCCCAACCAATACCACACTCTTTGACCCAGTGGAATTTGAAATGCTTGTGGAAGTTAAGGGATATGACACCCTTGAATATAAGACTGGGGACTCTGGTGTTGGCTTCTACAGAAACGGCACAACCTTTGTCGGCAACTCAATTTCGGACATCTTGAGCAAAATGAGTGACGGCGGTGTTATCTATGTTGGCACAACGATAAACACATCAACCACCATTGCAGTGGACAACAAAATTGTAACTTTCATGCGTGCAGCAAATTTTACTGGCACAATGTTCATCAACACAACCCTCGGCTCAAAGAACATGACCGGCAAAATTATCATTGACGGCGCAAATATCAGCGGCAAAACTGGTGGCGAGGACGTTATAAATGCAGTCGTGTTTACTTCTGGCACTCACGCAATTTATGACGGCGTAACAATTCAAAATCACAACGGCACAGGCTCGGCAGTTTCTGTCGAAAACGCAACCCTTGTTTTCTATGGCGGCAAAATTTTGGACAGCTACACAACTGGCAACGGCGGCGGACTTATCGCAGGCAACACCTCAGTTATCACGATCTACGACCTAACAATTCAAAACTGCTCGGCAACACTTGGCGGCGGGTTGTATATTTCAGCGGACGCAACTTCAGTCACAATTTATGACGCAGACATTGTGGACAACTTGGCACAAAACGGCGGCGGACTTTACGCAGCGGGCGGGGGAAGCAAAGTTGTAATAAGCAATATCAATCTTGTTTCAAACACAGCAAAATATGCTGATGACGGCACCACAGGTTTTGGTGGCGGTGCATATTTCGCAACTGTCCCAAGCGTCTATCAAGCAACAATTAAATATAACAACGCTTACCTTGGCGGCGGCTTGTATTTTGAAAGTTGCGGTGACACATTTGGACTTGGCAGAGTGGGAGCAATTTCCATTTTGGGCAACGTTGCAACTGCTATAGATGAAAAGCACCCAGGCAAAGGCGGCGGAATTTATGCAAAAGACTTGTTCCTTGCAAGTGGAATATCTGTAGCAAACAACAAAGCACAAAATGGTGGCGGGTTGTTTGTGGAAACAAAAGTAAGCAGTGACGGCAATCTTGTAACTGATGACGAAACAAAACTCACAAACTGCGAATTTGTTGGCAACATTGTTACATATGCTGGCGACACCAGCACAGGCAACGGCAGTGCAATTTATGCAAGAAATCTTGTCCTAAACGGCGTTCAAGTTGTAAATAACGGCATTGAAGGTGTTATATCATCAATCTATGGCGGGGCAGTGTATTTCTCTTACAATCTCTCCATGATAAACAGTTATGTTTCTTCCAACTATGCTCAAGGCACAAGCGACAGCAACGCTCTTGACATCAAGTCGGCAGGTGTTGCCAGTGCAGCAGCGGAAGTCGAAGTAAATATCACGAACTCCACCATTGCAAACAACATTATTCAAAACCTATCCACAGCACAAAATAATCCAGGAGTTGCAACCACTAGCGGTTCACAACTTTGGGTTTATGGCGGCGATGTTGACATTTCAAACAGTCTTATCGAGGCAAATTCCGAGGACGAAATTGCAATCAATCAACGAATTTTGGATAAGAATTTCGGCGACAATGTTACGAGGATTGCCTCAACGGCAAAATTTACTCTTTCTGGCAATGTT
This sequence comes from Christensenella sp. UBA7862, assembly GCA_002500135.1. GTDB lineage: Bacteria > Bacillota > Clostridia > Christensenellales > UBA1242 > UBA7862. The sequence goes on from DLSM01000006.1 coordinate 182,050, forward strand.
CAAATAATAGGCAAATTGCAACTTACAAGAATAGACGGCAATTCAGTTGAAGATGTAGATAAAGACTCAAACCTCAAATTAAGTTCAATCTCAGCAAACTCTGTTATCAATCTTGCCCTTGACCTAGACGGTGAAGGCACAGTCATTGCAGATATTAGTTCGTCAAATCTTTCACTCAAAGAATACAATACGATATTTGTAAATGTTACAAAAGCATTTAAGCCTCTTGAAAATGGAAGTGATAAACTTGTTCTTAGTGGTTCAGATAAAAATGCTACTGACACTGATTATGAAACAATAACATATGGCGGAACAACAACAATTTCAAGTGACACAACACTTTCCAAAATTAAGAGAACTTGGAACGCTCAGGGTGACTATACTGGCACAACTTTCTACAAAATAAACTCGGGCGTAACAGTCAATGTTTCAGATATGATTGCCGACCTAGAGAGCAACGCAAACACAAGATTTGGCACATTGTTTGAAAATTATGGAACTCTAAATATTAGCAACCTAAAAGTTAAATCTGTTGCACATGCGTTAAGAGAAAGTGAAACAGTATTCAAGGACGAATACTACACAATAGTCAACTACGGCACACTTGTTTTGTCAGCAAGTGAGTTTATCGCCGCCCCAATTTTAAACAAAGGCACACTTATCATTCAAGACGGCACAATTTTGCGTGGCATAAAAGCAACAGCAGCAATTAGGAACGAAGGCAACCTTGTCATAAATTCTGGCTCATTCAGCGGCAATGATTTGGGCGTTGTTGAAAATGAAACTTCCAGCGCCTACACAGAAATAAATGACGGTATGTTCTTCAACAATAACAACATGACAGGCGGCTCTGTCCTATATCTTGCAGCGGGCAGAGGTGTTGTGAATGGCGGAACATTTGAAAATAATATCGTTCCAACAGCGGCAAACAGTGTTACTCGTGGCGGTGTAATGTATGTTGCAGACGAGGCAACTCTTGAAATTGCTGGCGGTGTGTTTGAAAGTAACTCTGCAAGTTTTGGCGGTGCAGTTTACTCTAAAGGTGAACTTACTGTAAGTGGCGGCTTGTTCGTTGCCAACAAAACTCATTCCCTTGATAAAAAAGACGGTCTTGGTGGTGCAATCTTTGCTGAGGGCGGCAAAGTTGCTATCCGTGGCGGAATTTTTGAAGGCAACAAGGCATATTCTGGCGGCGCGGTTGCAGCAATCGGCGCAGAAATCAATATCTATGATGGCTCAAAATTTGTGGGGAATGCGGTAGAATTTTCAAATGCGAATCTTACAGGCGTTTATGAAACATTTGGTACATTGGAAAAAGCTTCTGGTGCGGCAATTTATGTTGACCTTGGAACAACGCTCAACATTTACGGCGGCGACTTCTTGCAAAACGGCGGAGGACAAGGCAACGGAACAATTTTTGTTAACGACAAGAATAAGGATCAAAAAGACCCAGCCAAGGATAAAGACACAATCTTCAATATGTATGGCGGTGTGATTTACGGAAACAGCACAGCAGCGGGTGGTGCATTGTATCTAAGCAGCGGCACAACAAATATTTTTGGCGGCACAATTTCAAACAACACTGTTAAAGACGGCGAAGGCAGTGCAATCTACAGCGGCAGCGAACTTTATATGTTCGGCGGACTTATCACCAGCCACTCGGGAGAAACTTCTGTTTTGTTTATCGCTGGCGGTAGTGACGGAAATGCCAAAATTTCAAACAACACTCAAATTTGCAACAATGGTGATAGCAGCACTGAAAGTATCATTAAAGTTTCTGGAAATGGCAATTTGACCATTAACGGCGGATACATCGGTGGAAATGCTGCACTAGGCAATATTATCAACATGCTGAAAGACAGTTTTGTTAGCAAAGTTGCAATCTCTGGCGGCAGAATAACAAACAATGTTTCCGCAAACGGCGGGGCGATTGGCGGTGAAACCAGCGGAGCAACTGGCGGCATTACACTCAGCGGCACCCCATATATTTATGGAAATACTGATATAAGCGGAAACAGACGCAACATTGTTTTGGCTTCTGAAAATGACGCAATAACGCTTGCTGGCAATTTGAATGTTGGCTCAAGTGTTGGACTTTATGCAAATATTTCAAGTTCAAACAAACTATATATCGAGGCTGTCATAGCATATTCTCTCAATGGAACAAGAACATCAATCGGAACTAAAAACTTGCAATATTTCTCAAGTGACGAACACATCGAAGGCAACGAAAACACCAATAATGTGTTTGCAGCAAGTTATTCAAACAAAACAGCAGCTAGTGAGGGCTTTGAATGCATGCTTGAAAACACCTCTAGCATAATGTACGGCAAGCCAACAAGCGTTCTAAATGGCGGAACAACCTCAATAAAATACACTGCGAGCGATTACATTGGGGAATATGACGGCGCTTATCATTCAATCTCAATAAAAGATTATAAAAGCGACACATATGACATTCAATATTATCAAAGTTCGTCAGCAAATTTGGATAAAGAAATCTTGCAAAACGATAACATTTGGAGCAACTCCTACACTCCAATTCTTTCGGGCAAGACATATATCTATTTCAGATTTAGAAATAAAAACGACATAACACAAACAAGTTCTTATGATTGCAGAGTTATTGAAATTGGCGCAAAGAATGTTGTTATTACAGACAAGCCAAAACTTGACACAACAATTTATTACAACGCTTCAACTCCAATGAGCAAAACTCAACTTGACCAATATCTATCAGGTGCAAACGCAAAAGTCGTTGATGCAGATGACGAAAGCATTGAAATCAAGGGAACATTTGAGTGGGGCGAAAGTTACACTTACTTCAATGAAGTGGGAATAAAGAAATGCACAGTTAGGTTTGTCCCAGACGAAAACACCTACTCAGCCTACTCCACAACCACTTGCGAAATTGAAGTCTTTGTCTATGCAAAAGAACTTTACTATGGCACAGGCGATGGCGGCGACACTTTCTATATGGATAGTTCACTTAAAACAACCCTTGAAAGTGCTACAAGCAAAGTTGTGAGAGAGGAAACGCAACAAGCAGACGTTTTCCACACCGACATGAGTACTGCTTTCAATGCTTTGACAGACGGTGGCAAAATTCTTCTTGCAAAAACTTATAACATTGAAAACCAAAACACAACATGGGACAGAAAAGACGGAAGCGGCAGAGTTACAATAACTCGTGCAGCGGACTTCAAGGAAAATCTTATAAATGTTAAAGAAGGTTATTCGCTTACAATCAAAGGCACAATTACAATAGACGGCGGGGCAGTGTGGAACGTCACTTCATATCCATCAACCAACTATCCTTCAAACCTCACCGACCTCACCATAAACTACAACACAGGAATTCAAGCAACAGCAAGTTCAATAAATGTCGAACTTGGTGGTGGGCTTACAATAAATGACGGCGTAATTTTGTGCAATGCAGAAAACATAAATGACGGCGGTGCAATTTCAAACTTTGGCACAACAAAAATAGAGGGTGGCACACTTCAAAGCAACATGGCAAGGAATGGCGGTGCAATAGCAAACTATGGCGTGCTTGAAATAAAGAATGCAACCTTAACTCGCAACTTGGCGAATGTTAAAACGCCAGCAACTGGTGTTACATATGGCTACGGCGGTGCAGTTTATCAAAAGAAATACACTTCGTTAGCTGAAACAAGCGAAACACTTAAAGTTACATTCACACAATCAACACTTTCTTACAACAGGTCGTTTGCTTATGGCGGGGCAATAGGCGTCACAGACGGCGAAGTTCAATTTGACGGCGCAACAAACGAAACTGCAACAACAATCACAAACAACTACTCTCGTGCGGGGGCAGCAATTTACTCATGCGTGCAACTTTTTGTCAAATCTTTGTTTGTCGAATACAATCAAACAACCTCCGGCAAAAACAGTTCAATCTTCCTCAAAGGTCAAGGGGAAATGATGAGGTTTTATGGCGGAACGGCAGCAGACACTCCAAACGCTTCGGCTCCAGCAATCACTATAAGCGGGCAAGTGGTGCTTTATGACACTTCAAACTCATCTGACTATGGAACATATCCTTACATCAGACAACTCTGCAATGTTGCGGGGCAAATGTATGTTTATTCCATGAAAGAGGGCGAAAACAACTCTGACGTCATGATAAACGACATCGGCAGAGTGCTTGTCGTAGCAGAACGTGGAACAAACACAGATGTTTATGGATATAGCAGTTCAGTCAACACAAAAATTGCAGTTATAACAACTCACCCAGAAGTGGCAGCGAAGTTTACAAGCGGCGAAAATGTTTCTCTTGTAGAAGTTGGTGGCGAGTTCAGTTTCTATCTTTTCAAAACAGCGGGAATTACACAACCAAGCGACACTTCAAAAGACCAAGACAACGAAGCAGATGTTACAGAAAACACTTGGGTCAAAGTTACAGCAGAATATGGTGATATATATACAGATTATATTGAGTCCTCTGACCAAAGAAATATCAAACTTTCTTCAAACGGCGAATCTGCTAGAAGATTTGAGCAAAGCGGGCAAGCAATAAGTGGATATGCATACATGATAGGTGGATATTCATGGAATCTTAACACTCAAGTGCGTTTTGGACTTAATATGCGTGCAGAGTGGACAATAGCAAACCCAGTGTTCACCGTTAAGGCAGAAATTCTTGACGAAAACGACGAAGTTGTGGGAACTTCAGACAACGCAGCAACTGACGAAATTGTAACAAACTATGGCAAGAGAATAAAACTTTCCATTGCCATTCAAAACAAAAATGAAAACGCAAGTGACGGCTATAAATATTCATATGAATGGAAATGGATGGACGGCTCAAGTTCAGCACAAAATTCATTTAGCCAAAACATAAAGAATGATATTATTCAAAACGAACTCATACTAAAACACGTTTTCTCAGCACAAATTATTGTTCAAGTTATGGTCACTGGCAAGGGAATAAATGACTTAGCAGAAAAGACAACAAATAGTTTTGTAGTTTGCAACAACATCAGAATAGACCCAGCACAACTTGGACTTTCACTTGTGGAAAAAGAATTTGTCTATAACCACAACGAAAGAAACCCACTATACAAAAACGGGCAATATGTCGCAGAAGCAGCGGACGAAAACTACAACTTGTCAATCAGCAAACTTAACGGCGAAACCGCTTCGACGAGTGGCAACCCAATCACGCTTCCATACAACGAGCGTCTTTCAAGTTTGCAACTCAGCGGTTCAATGTTTGTTATGGCAAACGGGGTTAAGCAACCAATAACAAGTGCAATTCAAACGGGCAAATACATTGTTGACATCAATTCACAGCTTGCAGCAAGCGGCAGCATGGAAAAACCAGATGACAGCGGCTATGACTACTTTGGATATATGGACTATGTGCTTGTGGAAAACACAGACAAAGATTGGAGCATAACCCCACTTCAAGTTGAAGTTGAAAAATGGGTCTATGCACAACAAACGGGCGTAGAAAGTTTCAAAATTGTTGGCGACTACACAAACTCAATTCAAAATCTAAGTGGATATTCATTCATTGTTTTGCCAGTGTTCAAAAACACAGCAGGAGATTATGTCCGATTTAAACTTCAAACAACATTTACCTCAGCCGCTGGCGCAACAGAAACAAAAGAAGTGATTGTTGTATATCCACAAACGGGCTTTAATGTTGGCGACACAGTCACAGTGCTTGGCGACATTGACAACTTCAGTTCAAAACCTAGTGAACTGGGCGGCTTTAGCAGCGAGGGGACACTTAAAACAGTTCTCAGCATGGTGAATGACTATGCAGAGGAAAACGGCAGCATAAGTCGTGGCAATTATGTTTGCACAAACACAACTCTCGATTGGGCAATCACAAGAACTCAAGCCATTGTGGCAAACTGGTTTGTCGGCTTTGTTGGCGACAACGCAACAGAAACAATAAATTACACCTATCTTGAAGACGGTGAACTTAAAGTTAATGGCGAATATTATGATGAAGCGGAAAACAAGTTTGTTGTTGCAGACAAGTTCTCCTATGGTGGCGGAATAAACGGCAACGGCAAACTCGGCGTGGGCGTAAACTTCTTGAACTTCGCAAACGGCACAACGGGCATTGTTTCAAGCGGACTTAGAGTTAAACTTGATGTCGTGGGACAACTTTACAGTGGGCTAAATTTCACCACAAGCAAGGAATATGTCGTCACGAGCGGTAATGTTGTAATTTCAGAAGACGCTGACTCTTTTGTCAAGTTGTATGACGGTGTGGGCAATACAAATGCAGGTGTCTATACAATAACAATTTCATTTATCTATGGCGATGATACAAGTTATGACATGGCATCGGCATATCTTTACACGCTCACTCTTGTCGTGAACAAACAAGTCCTCCACACAAATTGGGTGGGTGACCTAACAAGCGACACAAATGTCTACAACGGCAACAACAAAGCAGTCACAGTCGAAAACGCTTCGGGATATAGTTATTTGACTTATCTTGCTCAACTGAACGAAGACGGCGAATATATAACAGATATCAGAACTTACACCCAAAACGGCAGTTCAAACATTCAACAAGTAAAAGACGCTGGCACATATATCACCTTTGCTTCACTCCCAGCAGCAGACCAAGCAAATTATATCTTGGAGCCAGACTATCTCATTTGGACAGTTAAGCCAAGAACTTTGACCATTAAGAATACAAGTTTTGAAATTGAGTGGAACGGTGCAGTTCAATCTTACAGACCAACACTAGACGGCGTTTTGATACAAGACAGCGGAAAAACTATTGTTCTTTTTGATGAAACATTTGACAAATCTGACATCAACGAAACAGGCGACCCATATGTTGCAGTTATGGAAATTGCAGACAGCAACTATGCCTTCGTGTCAGCGGGAGCGTATCAAAGCGAACAAGAAGTTAGGTGGAGAATTGTCAGAAAAACACTCACTGTTTCATGGCAATTTAAAGACGGTGACGTGGTGGACGGCGAGGTTATGCCAAGCAGCAGCACAGTCAGCACCTCTCACGTCTATAGCGGCAACACCTATTATCCAACCATCGTCCTTGGCGGCTTTGTTTCCGTTCAAAGCAAAGTCTATGACCAAGTTACAAGCACAGTGACATTTGCAAAACAAGGCATGGAAGAATACACTGGTTCGCCAAAAGACGTTGGCACCTACACAGCAACAGCCAGCACTCTTAAGGGCTTGGGCGACAGCGAAGACTACAAATATTATAGACTTCCAACTCTCTCTAGCGGTGTTATAGACCCAGACAAAGCGTCAATATGCTGGACAATTACAACAAGGGAAATCGATATTGTGTGGGGTGAAAATTCCTTCACCTACACAGGTGGCGAGCAAGTAGTTACTGCAACTCTTGACGAACAATACAGAAACGAGGGATATTCTCTTGTCCTAAGTGGCAACAGAGGCACCGACTGCGGCTCTTATGTTGCGATAGCAACTCTAACTAGGGCAAGCAATGGAACGATTAACTACGAAATCAGCAACCCAGAATATCCATGGGTCATTGCAGAAAAAACAGTCAACCTCGTATTCACAAATGACGCAAAATACACTTACAACGGCAGCAAACAATTTACAAAAGCAACAATCAAGTCGGGCGACATTGCAAACGCAGACATAAATGCAGTGGCAATCGGCGTAAAATACTTCAATCAAGACGGAACAGAAATTTCTGAAAGCGAGATTGTGAATGTAGGTAAATATTCCGCTACATACAGCCTTGTTATGATTGGAAGCGGTGACGAATGTAAAAATTATGTCTTGGACGTGGCAAGCAGAACTTGCTCATGGGAAATCACTCCATTCTCTCTTTCCGCCAGATGGCTTGACAACGACACAAAAGAAGAAGTTACAAGCGGTGAAACACGACCATTCATTTCCGCTCAATCCACAAAGTATATCTTCTATTACATCCTAAGTGGCAAGAACAATGCAACCCCACCAGACGGCATGGAAGATGTTACAGTGGAATTTGGAAAGAGAAGCGGCAGAGATGCTTCCTCACTTACAATGACACTTAAAATGAGTGAACTGCTAAAAGACAAAGAATTCTTTGTCCAATCGGACTACTTCACAAACGCTGGCGAATATTACATTGAAATTAAGAGTATTACGGGCGATAACGGCAAGTCAAATTACACCCTTTCAAGCGACACTATGAGAATTGACTTCAAAGTTACCCCAGCACAAATTCTTATCGGCAGAACATATGACGACAATGACACAACAGGCATACATGCTGAAGATTGGTGCGTTGCAAGGTCATATGGCTCAAGCACAACAACAGTCCTAAATTCACCTTGGATTTATGACACTCAAAGAAAAACAATCAACATTCTCTTAAGAGATATTTCTGGCACACAACTCGCTCCAACCAGCGACTACACCGTTTCCAACGCTCAAAGCGAAAGAGCAGGCGTATATGACGCAGTTGTAACTTTGATAAATCCAAACTACGCACTAGGCACAATGAACAATGGCGTGTTCACAGAGGTTTCAAGTTGCAGAGTTCGTTGGTCAATCAAGCCAAAAACTGTATCATTTAACTGGCCAGACGCAAACGAGTTTGAGTTCTCTGGCTCAAATATCACAGTTTCAGTTTTGAGCATTGACGGAATTTTGGAAAACAGTGCGGGCGTTAAAGACGCAGTGGGTATAGCAAGTTATGCAATCGACATGGCAAACAACATTACAAATGTTGCAACAGACATCAACAAAAATGACGAATATTACACCGCTCGTGTCCAAGCACTCAACAACAGCAACTACACAGTTTCTGGCTCGGCAAACACTTCCTTCCGTTGGAAAATTATCAAACGCAAACTCGTTGTAAATTGGAGTATCAATAATTCTGACTCTATCGTTACAAGTCAAAATGGCATATTCTCAGTTGAATACGCTGGGCAAAGAAATGCAAGATATTTTGTCCCAACATTTGCCAACCTCATTGACGGCATTGATAGACCTCAACAAACTTTGCAATATGGCATAAGAGTTAATGACGGACAAACTGTTACAGACAAAGATAGCATTTTTGCCGTTGGAACATACAGATGTATCCTCTCCATTGGCGACAACGACTACTACACTCTTGACAACACCATTGGCACAGGCTATTGCGATTGGGAAATTATTAGGAAAAATGTTAGAATAAATTGGAGTTCGCTTTCACTTATCTACACAGCCGAAGCCCAACGACCAACACTCACATTGTCGGGAATTTATGAAAGCATTGCAGAAAACGGAATTCAACTTATATTCTACAATGCAGACAGTTCTACAATAGGAACAGCCGCTCCAAAAGAAGTTGGTGTGTATGGCGTAAAAGTTGACAAAACAGAATTTGAAAGACTATACACAAACTATCAAATTCAAGACGCAAACAATCAAATTGTTTCTTGGCAAATCACAAGAAGAAGTGTGTCTTTCAGCGGCTATCAACCAAACACTGCAGGTTCTATGGTCTATGACGGCAATGCTCACTATTATTATGCAGAGGGCAGAGATGCTGGTGGCACTTCGTCCATGGGGCTAGACACAGCTTCTCAACCAGAAAGTATCATAAGTGATATGGGCAGAAATCTGTTCTTGTATCCAGTTATCTCTTATGTAGATTCTGCAAGCAACGAACATATAGTTTCTTCAACATTCACTTTTAACAATAGCCTTGACGCAACTGCAATAAGAGCGTTAATTCAAGAAGTTTATGACAGTTGCACTGCAGCAGGTCTATATACATTGTCATTCAAACTTTATGACAGAAATGGTCTTGCAACAAACTACGAACTTGGCGTTTCGCAACCAACATATTCTTGGACAGTTTCTCGCCGTGTCGCAACATTCACTTGGCAAGGCGGTGACGCAGACAACTCAAATTGGAAGCGTGACGACCAAACGGGAACATGGTTTGTTACATATGACGGACAAGAACACAGATATTCCGCCATTGTCAACAACAAAATTGGCACAGACGATGTCTATGTAAGTTCCTACGGCAACGCAACATTCAGAGCAGCAGGTAAATACACAGCCACAGTCGAAGGACTTTCTGGCACAGCAGCAACCAACTATCAAATTGACGGCACAAGGTCGCAAAGCGATTGGATAATTGCAAAACGAGAAGTTGAAATCATTTGGAATCAAGGGGCATTATCCTCCACAAGTACGGGCTATACTGCAGTCTATTCGGGCGAAGAACTAGGGTTCACCGCTTCAATCAATGTTTATGGCGATGACGATGTTAAGCCAGTCGTCACACTTTCAAGTTCTGGCGGCTGGAGCAGTTCTATAAATGCTGGCACATACACAGCAACTGTAACTGGACTGTCAGATACACTAGCAGCAGCCAACTACACCTTGCCAAACAGCAATAGGTCAAGAACTTGGACAATCACTCCAAAAGAAATAACTTTGTCTTTCCCAACAGACCTAACAGTCACTGGCACAACAGTCACCGCAGTTTACACTGGCTCAGACATTGAGTTTAAGGTTAATTTCGTTGGCGTGTTCGATAGCGACATTCACTATCTCAGCCCACAATTCAGTTATGTAAGAGTCCTCGACCGACTTTCTTCAAGCGACCAACTTATTGTGGAAAATGTTGTGTCCATTGGCTCAGCAAAAATCAAAAACGTTAACATTGATGACGAAAGTTGGCAAAATGTAACAATTTCACTTGTGTCTTCCGAACGTCCAGAAGTCGCAGGCAACTACAGACTAAAAACTGGCGAAGAAAGTTGTAAATTTATCGTTACAAAGAAAGCAATCACACTCACTGGCTGGAAGGTTGGCACAACAACATTCTCAGACGGCACAGCAAGAGAAAACGCTTACAGATTTAACGGCTCAGAAAATGTCCCAGAACCTCAAATTACAGGTCTTGACGGAATTGTATCACCTCTAAAATACACATATAAATATAGCAGAAATTCGTCCTTCCCAGCGGAAACTTCTTCCGATTGGCAAAACGTTGACGAAGGTTATCTTGTCCATGCAGGCAAGTTTATGGTGACAGCAGCCTTAGACGGCAAACTTGCTCAAAACAACTTCGTTCTTCAAACGGGTTCAATTCTAAACTTCCGTTATGAAACAACACAATATACGCCAAATATAACAGTCATTCCTTTGAAAATGGGAGATATGCGCACAGACGCCACAGCGGAAGAAAAGCAAACAATAGTCTTAGTAGTTGTCAATTCAGCAAATGGAAACATTGTTGCGGGAAGTGGCACAGACTACATCTTCCCACGTGGGCAAGTTACACTTAAAAACGGCTCAAACACTCTTAATGTCCAAAATCTTGTTGTAAAAACAGCAGCAACCACAAGCGACTATGCAAAATACACCGCTTATGACGCATTTAACATGCTTCTTGCAACGGGCGGCGACAACAACTTGATGTTTGCCATTATGACCTACACCGAAACAGCCGAAGACCAATATCACCCAACAATAACATTCTCTGCAAACGTCAGCGACCTCACAAACATGGCAGATTATGCTTCAGTTCAAGATATGGCAGTCGATTCAGACGCTTTCGTCCCACAAAACAAAGCACAAACAAGTCCAGTTGGATTGTATTACGCTTTGGGCGATAGTTATGTAAAAGTCAACGACAATTTGACACTTCTAAACGCAAACGGTGGCGCACTTGTCTATGGCGATACAATAACACTTTATGTCTTTGGCGGAATTAGCCTTGACACAAATAGTTATGGCGTGAAACTTTTTGGCAGAAATGACGCAATTTTGGATAGACTTTCCGCAAGCGACACAACAAAAGACGTCAACGGAATTCGTTGTGCAATTTCCATAACCTCAATGACCGTTGCAGACGGTTTCTCGGAATTCTATACAAATTATTACAACTCACTAAGTGAAACAGAGAAGAAAATAAATGCAAGAATTGATGTTGGAACATATGTAAAAGTTGAAATCACACTATTAAGCACTGGCACATCATACATTTGGGGCTATAAGCAAGGTGGAATTTTGACCGAAAATGAGAATGTGACAAGTTACAACGAAGCGTTGTCCCCTCGAGCAAAACTTGTTGTCGAAAAGAAAGAAATCTTGCTCAACACTCCAGACGCTCAACTTGACTATGGCGACAACTCAGCAACATTTGTTAGGACGGGTTCAGCCATTCCATACAACTACTTTGCAATTCCAGGCACAATATATCCAAGTTCCGCCATTGGCTCAGACGGATTCACTGCGGTTGACATCTTCGAAAACTCGGGCGTTCTTGAAAGTGACAAGGCAGAACTCGAAGCCCTAGTTTCTCCAGTTGTGGATAACATTTCAAGACTTTCCCCAGGCAAAAACAGTGGCACTGTAAGAATTAGTTTTGTCCATGACAATTATGAAATTTCTTCAACCACTGGTGCAGTTTGGGTCTTAAGCCAACTTGTCGATTCAAGTGACGTCACAGTGCAGTTTAAATATCGTTATGTCTATGACACAACAGAAAAACTTGTGCTAGATAGCGACATTACAGTCTATGTAAAAGGTGTATTGTTCACAGACTATCACATCATGAGCATTGCAAACAATGTTAATGCTGGTGATGCAAAAATTTATCTTGCAATAGGTGTTGACGCAGAAGGCAATCCAAAAGCAAGCTCGTTTACATCGGGCAAAAATGCAAGCGGCGGAGCAATCTCATTTGAAAAATCTTTCACCATTGACGCCTTGAACCTTGACCAAACGTCACAAAAACAACTTGGAACAACAGAACTTTATTATGGCGTGGCAAACAAAGCGTTGGTCTTTGACCCAGCACTCAGTGACAGCACAACTTACACTGGGGCAAATATCACAAAGACAATGCAAAATCAAATCTACATCACAAACAACACAGACATTGCCTACATTTCTTCCAGCAACTTCACAACAACATATTCAAATAACCTAAACGCTGGCACAGCAACACTCACAATTATCGGACAGGGCAACTTGACTGGACGAAAAGTAATAACATTCAGAATTTTGCCAAAGACAATTACAACAGCGGACATTGGGGAATATGAACTTACAGTTGCTGGCGAAACAAGCAAAGAGTTTACCTACACTGGCGGAAGAATTAAACCTCTTATCACCTCAGTCAAACTTAAAGACCTCAACAAGAGCCTATCGTTTGACCCAAATTACACTTATCTTATGGCAAACGGCAGTTCCATTGTGAACTATGACGGCAACCCAGTTGACGTGGGCGAATATGTTATCAGAGTAACAATCACTGGCGACTATCCAACTCAAAACTACACTGGAACAGTAGATTTAGGTTACAAAATTGTCCAAATGAACATTGAGGGCAATAACCTTGTCACAATCAACATAAATGACAACAGCCTCGTCTATAACGGCAACAACTTGTCGCCAATCGTCACAGTTTTAAGAAATGGAACAAATTACAATGCAGAAACAAAAACTTTTGCATGGGAAAGCAACATTTCCATTACAAACGACTTTGAACTTTCATACACTGGCGATAGAAAAAATGCTGGCGAACACGAAGTTGTAATTTCTGCCAAAGCGGGAACAAACTTCACTGGAAGTGTTACAAAAACATTTGTTATAAAGCAGAGAAATGTGGCAGATGTTAACTTTGTGGTGACACCTCAAACCTTTGCTGGTGCAAGAATAACCCCAGTTTTCCAAGACATAACAGCAACCCTCGGCGAATATATCCTCATTCAAGACGACTTTGACTATTCAGCACTTGGCGAAAACATAAATGTTGTTATTGACGCAACGGGAACTCCAGTTTATGGCGGCAGCATAACAGTTTCTGGGCGTGGCAACTTCACTGGAACAAAATCTGTTGAATTTGTCATAACTCCACTTGAAGTCACCTCAGAAAACAGCAATATGTTCGCAGTTACTCTTGACAGAACTTCATTTGAATACACTGGCGAAGAACTAAAACCAAATATCGAAGCAATCTCGTTTATCGTGGGCAACAGTTCATTCCCACTTGCAATCTCCAACTGGACAAGCAAAGATTATGAATATCTAAACAACATCAACGTCCCTCAAAACTCTTCTGCAAGCCCAACAATCAGAATAACCCTCAGCGGCAACTTCACTGGCACTCTCGACAAGACCTTTGAAATTTTGCCACAAGAAATTAAAGACGGCTTGTTCTTCATTGTTGACGACACAGATGACTTGCAAGACACAATGACATCACTTTCACTCAACTTGTCACCAACAACATACACTGGTGCAAGACAAAACAAAGCAGTGGCAGTGTATAGAAAGGTGACCCTCGGTGACGGAAGCGTCCAATATATTAGAATTGCAACAACAAATGAAAATAACAACAACCTGCCAAACTTCAGAGCAGAAAGTTTAACCCGAGTTGTAGAAACTCCACAAGAAGCAGACTATGCAATATCCGCTGGCTCAGCGTATGTAAAAATCACTGGTCTTAACAACTACACAGGCTCAATCTATTCATTCTTCTCAATAGACCCACTTGACCTAAGCGTAGCCCTTGAAAATTGGCTTGCAAACGGACAAGACGAGAACGTTGACGGCAGAATTATGCTAGACAACTACACAGGCAAGGGAACATATGGCGACACAGACACGTTTATGTTTGACGCTTCAGCCACATATACAGGCTCAAGCATTGTTCCAAACTTTGTCCTAAGTCTTTTAGTTGGCAACAGCAGAGTTCAACTTTCAAAACGTGCAACTCAAAACGCAAGCGGTGACTATTATGTAGGAATTCTAAACGGCTGCATAAATGTCGCAAGCGAAAACGTGTTGTTCGTTGTGGGATATGGCAACTTTACAGGCACAGCCTATCTTCAATTTGAAATTTCACCAATGAACATCTTGGGACTTCTTGACGGCGTGAAAATTCAAGATGTGGAATACACGGGTTCGGAAGTCAGACTAGAAAATCTTGTGTTCCTCATGGCAAATGGGAGCATTGGACTTAAGAACGGGCAAACAAGCCTTGTCCTTGGCACAGACTACATTCTTCAATATGACGGCACACAAGATAAGACAAATGTCGGCACAAAGACTATCGTTATCATTGGACAAAACAACTATGCCTCAACTGGCGAACCAGTCAAAATGACTTTCAACATTGTCCAAAGAAATATGTCACTTTATGCTGACGAGTTTGTGTTCAACTTGACTTCACCAAAATATTATAAGGGCAAAAATGTCCCAACAACTCTTGCGGCCTCTGACTTTGAACTTAAATTTGTCTATGGCACGCATGAAGAAACCTTGAACTTGTTTGACAATCAAACAGGACTTGGCAACTTCACAATCAAGAGTTATGAAAACAATACATCTTCGGGCATTGCTACAGTTGTGTTTGAAGCAATAGGCACCTCAAACTTCACAGGAACAGTTGCAAAGCAATTTGTCATTTCACCAAAAGATATTGCAACTGCTGAGGACCTTTTGATAGACCTTCCAACCCCAACAAGCATTGTGGGTGGCGTATATCTCTATAGATACAACATGGGCGAAGTAAAACCTCAACTTGAAATAACAGACGCTGGCGAAAAACTTGTGCTTGACACAGATTATCAAGTTATCTATACAAATTGTCAACGTGTGTCACACGACACAAACGGCACAATGATTTCAAGCAATATGCCAACAGCAACAGTCATCTTCAAAGGCAACTACACAGGCAGACTTGCAAAATCTTATGGCATTTCAAAAATTGCCTTGACTATGGACGATGTGACATTTGACCTTCCAACTCCAACATACACAGGGGCGGAAATTAAGATTTCACCTTCTATGATTAAGATGAAACTTAAAGAAACATTGTTTAGCAAAGCATATGCGTTCACAGTCAACGACTTTGTCCTAACTCGTGACGGCTTCTTTGAAAACACAAGCGAAAACATAAACGCAACAAGCCTTGACGGACTGGGAAATTACACCCAAGAGAATAAAGGCAAGTTTAAAGTGAAATTTGCGGGCAGTGCAAGTGACGTGTTTGCGGGAGAATTTGAAATTGAGTTTAACATTGCAAGACGAGATATCTCGCAAGCAAACTTCAACAGCAACTTCTTCACAAGCGAAACTTACACAGGCACAAACATCGGCAAAAATTATGAAGTGACATTTGGCGGTCAAACCCTTGTCCTTGACAAAGATTACACCTTAACATATAAAGACAACAAGAACGTTGGCCAAGCAACTGTAACAGTTAAGGCAGTGGAGGGCAGTGGCGCACACAATTTCAAAGGTTCAACAGACATCACTTTTGCAATCACTCCAAAAGACATCTCAGACGAAGACATTTCCTTTGTGGTGGCGGCAACTCCAAACTACAACTATGGCAAGGCAATCTCACTTGAAAGTAAGGATTTGATTGTCACAATGCAAGTTGGCGGCAGCACCTACACATTCAAATATGCAACAAACGATTCTGGCGACTTTGAAATTTCACGTTATGAAAACAACATTGACGCTGGCGTTGCAACTGTTTGGATAAAAGGTCTGGGTAATTTCACAGGCGAAAGGTCTTGCAACTTCACAATCTTGCCAGTTGCCATTACAAATGTTGTCATAAAGAACAACACCTTGGCTGGCACAAGAAGCGAAACATTTACAGGCAAACAAATTATGCTTGACGACAGAACACTTGAAGAAATTGCAGCGGGCGAAGACTCTTACTTTGAAGTGGTCGTCAACAACATGGAAGTTTTGAAAATCTACAACTCCTATGTATCTTCAAACTATGGATATATAAACGAGTATCAAAACAATATCCACGTGGGGATTGCAACTCTTAACTTCATGTTGTCCTCAAACTATGAAGATGCAACGCAAACTGCAACATTTGAAATCACTCCAAAAATGTATTCGCAAGATAGTTTCTTCATTCCTCACATTCGCGACCAAGTTAAGACTGATAACCCAGCAACACCTGTGTTTACACTTGACTACTGTGACGACACACTCAAATTCCTATACACAAACGAATTAGGTGAGGCGGAATGGCTAGAACTTCCAGCAGCCAGCGATAACGGCGTTGCGAACTATACATTGAGTTATGTCAACAACACAGACTATGGCATGGCAACAGTGACAATAAGATTTAATGGCGACTTTGACGGCATTGCATATGCACAATTTGCCATTATCAAAGCCTACTCCCCAACAGACGTCACAATAACTGTAACTTTGAAAGGCAGCACAACAATCACCTACACTCGTGACCTTGTGCTTGATGACTTGACACTTTATGCCAACACTTTGGCTACGGGTGCAAAACTTGAATGGCTAAACGGCAGCACAAAGATAACTTATGTTGGCGAACAAACCTTTGACGCTTACTACAACGAAAATCCACAAGAATACTCCGACAGCCTAATTAAGGTTACATTCAGAGTGGAACGTGGCACATTTACAGAAGCAGACAAAGCAAATATCCAAAGCAAAGTCTATGCAGATAAAGACCAAGACAGATTTGGTGCTTACACATCGCTTTATCGTGTGCCATACTTCATGGGACTCCAACTTGCCAATGTCACCCTTCCAATGGGTTATAGGTGGAAAGACGGCGAAGAAGATAAGTTCTTCACTGCAAGTGACAAGATAACTGGTTCAACAGAACTTGGACTTAACGAACCTTGCAAAACTTATATTCTTCAAGCAGTTTATGACGGCGAAGAAAACTTGTTCGGCACATATGACATAACAGTCAAAGTTTGTGTCGTCAGAGGAACCCTCTTGCCAGAAAACTTTGCAAAAACTTTCTACATCACCTATTCTCCAGACACTTTCTATCGTGACCTAGAGTTCTTCAATCAAACTTCATGGCCATGGAGCATAAAGGAAAACGGCGTGTATATTGAAGGTTGGAACGAACAAGTCGTTGTGTCAAGTGAAGGGCTTAGACTTAAAATGATTTACAACCCACTTAGAGCCATTGACAACAAAGCGTTAAAAGAAGGTGGCTTCTTAACAGCAGTCTATGGCAACAAGCAAAACTACAACCCAGTTGAAACTTATGCAACAATTTATGTTTCACAAGCAAAATACACAAGGGAAGAAGTGTTAAATGAAGAAAATGTTGCACAACTAGCAGTGATAGAAAGCACAAGTTACAAAGCGGCAAAAAATCTTGACATCTCAACACTCAATATCACCCTTCCAACGGGCTTTAGTTTCAGAACGCCAGAACAAAAATTGTATTTTGGCTCAAACGTTGTGGAACTTGTATATCACGGTCAAATTCTTGTTGACGGAGAATTGGTTGACGACCCTAACTATCAAACTTATGGCGAAGACTTGTCCGAAAGAATAACTATAACTCTTAACTTAATTGCTCCAGACTTCACATATTATCTAACAGACGAAGGTGCTGATAGCATTATCACCCTTCCAAATGGAGAAAGAGCAATCTTAAGACAAAACGGTGACGCACTCAACCTAAACGGCAACACTGTTTCGCTTAAAGTTGAATATTGGGATAGTTATCTTAAAGAAATGGTGGAACTTACAGGCATTGCAGAATGGGCAAACCTTGATGACGAGCCAAGAGATGAAGTCCTGCTTCTCATAAACGGCGCTCAATATGTAAGAAGTGTTGTATTCAGTTTTGACAAAGACAGCCAAGGAATTCTTGCTGGACAAAACAGCATAAATCTTAATGTTTATGTCAAATTGGAACAAATCACCATAGACAACCCATCATCTATTGTCTATTTCCCAGCCGAAGCAGGTGAAGAGGCAGAACAAATTATGGGATATGAAAATGTTGCAACACTTTCAAGACTTGTGGGCGTAGAGTTTGCAGAAGAATTCTTGACACAATATGCAGGCAGCATAAACACACAAGACGTGTTCTATGAATATGAACTGTGGCAACTTGACACTCAAGGCAACCCATACAAAGTTGTTGGAACAAGAAAAGAACTCTTGCCAACAGACATTTTGGACGCTCACGGCGACAGTGACGACTACACATATTTCTATAAGGTTTATGCAATGTTCACCCGTGGCACTTGCAACAACTTCGACTTCGGCGACTACAACCCAACAAAATGGCTCAAAATTCACCGTTCAAATGTTTCGTTTGAAATTGCAAATGACATTGAAGTTGTGTATGGCAGCATTGACCCAATGAACACAGGCGTTGCAGTCCTTGGCATAGAAAACTTGAACCGCAGCGACTACACTTTGGGCGTCTTTGACAGAAACAACAACAGAATTTCACTATCCTCAAGCACAAATGCTGGCGAATACACCATAAAATTCTTCTTGAATGAAAACAAACTTGAGAAACTTCAAGGCAACTTCATTTTTGACCAAGAATTTGTGGAAAACGGCTACTTGCTCACAAAATCTTACACAGTTTTGAAAAAGCAAATTTCTGGCTACACCTTGTCACTTGAAGGAGTCCTAAGACAAACGGGCGAAAGGCTGAACGACAAGGTGTCAGTGATATTTGACGAAAGTCAGTTCGTTGGCGGAAATATCCCAAGTTACACCTTAGTCTTCCGCAAAAACGGCAGTGTTGTAAGCAGCGTCATTGAGCAAGGAAATTATGAAGTTGAAATTGTCTTTGACGGCGATAACTACGAGGCCACCGAGGTGCTAAGATTTACAGTCTTGCCACCAGACGGGCAACACACTTTGGTCATTGTTGCAATAGTTTTGGGTGTTTTGGCTCTTGCTGGTGTTGCCATTGGCATAAGTGTAAGAATCGCTAGACGTAACATGAGAAAGAACATTCAAAAACAACAAATGCGAAGAATTAAGAAAGAACTTAAATCTTTGTCCAAAAGAGAAAATAACAACGATAAGAACATAAGATAAAAAAGTGGGAGAATGATTTTTCTCCCATTTTTTTGGTCAAAATGCCAAAAGTATGCAGGCCTATTGACAAACGAACTTTTTGGATATATAATATGGACAACAAAAACGGAGGGAAAACTATGAAGAAATTTTTATGGTTTATTGTGGTTGCAATAGCAGTTGTAAGTTTTGGTCTTACAATTTACTATTTCTCTGCAGACAACGAGGTTATTTATGTCCGCAGTTCATATCTCGTTGTGGAAGAAGGGGAGTATATTTCAACCAACAGTTTGCTTGAATTTAAAAACAGAGGCAAAGACACAACCTTGTCTTTCTCAAGCGGAAATGAAGAAATTTTAAGTTTTGAGGCAGAAGGCAATTCTTTTGAAGCAAAGAAAGGTGGTCAAAGCCAAATCGTTGTCAAAACAAGCAACAAACGTTATTCAACATTTGTTATTGACGTTCTTGTGTGTGACGGCTCGGCAGAATATCCATTTGTCATAACAACAGAAGCAGCACTCAAAAAGATTGGCGACAATACAATAGAGAATAATAAATATACGGTGGACAAAAATTATAGACTTGGCTCAGACATCACCCTTGAAGAAGTGGAAGGCGGCAACTGGACACCAATCGCAGGTTTTAGCGGAATGTTTGACGGCAACTTCTATACAATTTCAAACGTTCACATCACAGACCAGACTGTGGCAGAAGGTCAAGATACTGTAGGCTTCTTTGCAAATATCACTAACTCGGCAGTTGTCAAAAACCTTGTTCTTTCAAATTTGAAAATTGAACTCACAAACGGAGCATTCGTTGGTTCAGTTGCTGGCATAAGCCAAGGCATAATTCAAACAACTCTTGTTGACGGCTCAATCAAAGTTGATACTTATGATTCAACTTCCATGATTGGCGGTGTTGTGGGAATTGCTGAAAGAAGTACAGAAGCAGATTCAGTCTTGCCAAAAATTGACCGTTGCGGATTTGAAGGTTCAATCTCTTTGCCACATGACGGCAGCAAAAATCTTGCAGAATATGGCGGCATTGTAGGCAGACTTGGATGCGCACAACTTTCAGAGAGTTATTTCAGAGCAACTGGTCTTGGTGTTCAAAATTATGATAACAACTTTGGCGGAATTGCTGGCGGCTTTGTTTATGGCTTAGCAAATGGCGATGCAAGAGCATATGACAACTATGCATTCTTCGCTTCAGAAAATCTTGAAAACGTTGACTACACAAAAATCGCTGGACTTATTGCAAGAAATTATGAAATAAGACAAGATGTAATTAACAAAAGAATTCTTGGCAACTACTTTGGCGGAAACGAAAACTTGACACAAGCAGTTGTTGACGGAACAAGTGTTAATTCAACAAACAACAGATATCTTACAAACGAAGAATTTTCAAATCAAGAAAACTTTGTAACTTACAAGAGTTCAAACGGAGAAGAAGACAGACTTTGGAACTTCTATTCAGTTTGGGAATACACAGACGGATATATCTATCCAGTTCTCAACATCTTCTCATCAGTCGGCTCAACATATCTTGACGACCCAGACATTGTCACAGACGGCTCAGTTACAACAGCAGACGAACTTTATGAAGCACTAACTGGCACTGGCAAATATGCAGACATCGTTGGCATTGACATTCAAGGAACATATGACGCAGAAAGCGGAAAAAATATCCTTGACATGAACCCAGAAGTTATCGGCTGGACATGGGGCGATGAAAACCACCCAATCCCAGCAATGTTTGACAAGACTATCACTTCAAGCACAAATTGCATTATAAGAAATCTTGTTATAACAAACACAGACACAACAGCAACAGAAAATGTTGGACTTGTGAAAGTTCTTGGCAGCAACGCAATCGTCAATGGCCTTACCTTTGACAAAGTTCAAATTACAGGCAACCCAGCACAATATGTCGGCGTACTTTGTGGCGAAGATAAAGGTGCAGCAATATCTTACATCGTTATCCAAGACGTTTCAGTCGACCTTTCAACTGGACTTATTCCAGTAAGTTCATGGACTGGTGTTGACTTTTCTCAAGGTTGGGCAAATGTCACAACTGTCAGAACAATCACTGCTTCTGGTCGTGCATTCGGCACAGTGGCAGGCAGGGCATATGCAAGCGAAACAAAAGGTATTCAATATGTTGTAATTTCACTTGTTGACTTTGGAAACTCATACTTCTTGTATGGCGGCGGCGTAGTTGGCTACAATAGTGCAGTCATCACAAAAGGACTCAGAAGCAACAGCGTCAACACAATCAAACTCAACGCAACCTATGCAGGCGGCTTTGTTGGAAATAATTTTGGCAAAGTTGAATTTGCAAGTGCAGACAATGTTGAATTTAAACAACACATTACAGACAGCAACAAAAACACATTGTTCAAAACAAACCTCTTTGTAGGCGGAATTGCTGGCACAAACAACGGCGACATCGCAAATTCTTATGTGGCATACTTCGCTGCAGATATTCAAACTGGTTCAAACTTCTATATTTCAATTGGTGGCGTGGCTGGTGCAAACAACGGTGCAATCAACAACACAAAAGTAACCCTTCCAGTTATCAAAACAACTGGCAAATATTATGCAATGGCTGGCGGACTTGTTGGCAAAAATAGCACAATTTCAAACGGCAATTCAACCAATGGTACAATCGCCAATTCATCAGTCACTGGCGGAACAATCGACCTTGACTTTGCAACAAACGGAAAATCTGCAAACAACAACAAAAATGTTTCAATTATAGCAACTGGCTCAATGGCTGGCGGACTTGTTGGCTTTGACGACAGAACAACCGCAGCATATTCAATCAGAAATTGCTCAACAACATTGGCAAAAATTTCTGGCTTCTTCGCAGGCGGCATCTCTGGACTTTCATACGGTAAAGTTTCAAATGTTTCAGTTGGCAATCCAGCAAACCTTGAAGAAAAAACAGAAATCACAGGCTTCCACGCTGGTGGCTTTGCAGCAGGCATTGCAGATGGCTTTATCAAAAACAGTTTTGTTATCGCAACAGTAAAATCTTGCCCAACAACTGGCAGTTACAACGGAGTTTCCTCAGTTGTAAATATGGAAGTTTCAGCAAGTGCAGGATATGCAGTTATCATTTCAAACAATGCACAACTTGCCGGCAACTATGCAGTTGTCACATTCGGCGGAGAGGGCGTAAGTTTCTCAACAACAGCCGACCTTGAAGACAAATATGTCGGTGGCAAGTTTACTGGAAATATCTATCAAGAATCTGGTGCAGTTACTGCTCCAAACATTGGAACAAAACTTACACAAGAACAAATTACAGGTGTTGGCGGCGACTTCTCAAACTTCACTCGCAACATTGGCTGCGAAGGCAACGCACACGACATTTGGAACCTTGTCGCTGGACAATATCCAACACTCAGATAAAATTATTCACAAAAAAAAACAAGTCAATTATTTGACTTGTTTTTTCATAAAACTAATTAAAGTGTGTGTCTTCCATAAGAATAACTACTTTATTGTCTTGAAGCAATAGAATGATGAATTGAAAAAAGGAAACCGAGAAGGTTTCCTTTTTTGTAATATAAAACCACCAGATAGTCTGGTGGTTCATTTTAGGTTTACCGATGAGTAGATTTAATTTTCTCTTTTATGGTATATTTGTTTGAGCCTAACAAATATAAAAGGAGAAAATTAAATGAAAAACAAACCGGAAAACAATTTTAGTTTAGCACATACGACTTGGAATTGCAAATATCACATTGTATTTGCTCCAAAATATAGGAGAAAAGTATTCTTTAGTGAGAAGCGTTTAGAGATTGGGGCAATTCTAAGGTCGTTGTGCGAATGGAAAGAAGTAGAAATAATTGAGGCAGAAGTATGCCCGGACCATATACATATGTTGGTATGTATTCCACCAAAATTAAGCGTTAGCGGTTTTATGGGGTATCTAAAGGGTAAGAGTAGTATACTCATATATCAAAAGTACGCAAACATGAAATTTAAATATAGGAATAGAGAGTTTTGGTGCCGAGGCTATTATGTAGATACAGTTGGTAAAAACAAAAAAGCTATTCAAGAATACATTGCGAATCAGCTGAAAGAAGATAAGGAAATGGAACAAATGACAATATATGAATTGAATGACCCATTTAAGAAATAACGGAAAGATTCGCAATAGGCAATGTTAGGCTTAGCACGATTTCGTGCTGCCTTTAAAGTAGGGTTTTACCCGTTATATGAAAAACCACCAGGTTCACTGGTGGATTTTTATTGATACAAGATGTAGTTCTGAGAAATATATATTTTCCTACAAAACCAAGCCAAAACTATTATTCTGCTTTCATTGCTTTTTCAAATTCTGCAAGAATAAGAGATTTGATGTGTTCTCTTGTTTCTGTGTCCAATGGATGCACAATGTCCTTATGGCCGCCATCAAGAGTTTTTCTGCTTGGCATTGCGATAAAGTATTCGCCGTTGCCTTCGTTGCTTTCAATAATCTTGATGTCGTGGACAACAAAACAATCGTCAATTGTCATGCTAGCAACTGCTTTAAGTTTTGTGTCTTCTTTCTTGATAATCCTAATTCTGATGTCTGAAATCTTCAAAGTCTTATACCTTCCTTTTTTATTGCCGTGATTTTTCACTGGCTAGAATAAGTTTATATTAAACTGACAAAAAAAGCAAACAATTTAACACACTTTTTCATATTTAATATTATGGTTCAAATATTCGAGAAATATAACAAAATATTTTTTGTTGGCATTGGCGGCATAAGCATGAGCGCTTTGGCAACTTTTTGCAAAAAAAATGGGGCAGAAGTGACGGGCAGTGATAGCACGGGGTCAAGCATAACCTCAAACCTCAAAAAGCAAGGGATAAAGATATTTCTAAAACACAAGGCGAAAAACATTGCGGGAGCGAACCTCATTGTCTTTTCGGGAGCAATTTCAGGGAACAACCCAGAACTGGCGGAAGCACGCAAACTTAACATTCCCACCATGGAACGTTCGGAGTTTTTGGGCAAAATTTGTGAAGGCTTTGAGCAAGTTATCGCCGTTTCTGGCACACATGGAAAAACAACCACAACAAGCATGATTGCCCACATTTTTATGGTCGCAAATCTAAACCCCACTGTCCACGTTGGCGGCATAGAACCACAACTTGGCGGCAACTTACATATGGGCGGAAATAAGTATTTTATAACAGAAGCCTGTGAATTTAGAGATAGTTTTCTCAAACTGAAGCCCACCGTTTCCGTTGTGACAAATGTCGAATTTGAACATGTTGATTATTTCAAAACGTTCTCTCGTGAATGTCAATCTTTTTCCCAATTTGCAAAATTAACAAAGGAAGTCTGTTTTGCCTCAAAATCTGCAAAAAAATGCTTTTTAGACAACAAAAACACCCGTTTTGTTGGGGATAAAACGGGTTTTAATGTTCAGAACATTGTTTTAAACGATGACGGCAAATACTCCTTTGACTTGTATTGCAAAAAGAAGTTTTTGTGCAATTTCAAACTAAATGTCTATGGAAAATATAACATCCAAAATGCACTTTTGGCCATTGCCGTTGCAAGATATTTTGGAATTGACATGAGCATAATTCAACTTGCAATGAAAACTTATGAGCCAGTGCAAAGACGCTTTGAGCAAATAGGATTTTTTGGCAGCAATATTGTTGTGCAAGACTATGCCCATCACCCAACGGAAATTGCTTGCTCCATAAACACTTGCAAAGAGGTCTTTGGCAGAAAAATAGTGTGCGTCTTTCAACCACACACCTATTCCAGAACCAAATGCCTAATTGACAATTTCACCAAGTGTTTTGACGGATTGGACTCGCTTGTGCTGCTTGAAACATATCCCGCAAGAGAGCGTTTTGAGTATCTTGGCAGTGCCGAATTTTTAAAAAAGAAAATTGAACTGTCAAGCCCCACCTTTGCCGTTCAAGGAGTGTTCAACTTCAAAGAATTTTTATCTTACATAAAGTTCATGCAAATTTCAAACAGCGTCCTACTCTTTCTCGGAGCAGGGAGTATAGAAAAATTGGCACGAGAAATTGTAAAGAAATAGAGATGGTCACAATAAATTATCAAAAAGGTAATTTTTAAAATAAAAATATGGCTTGATTACAAGCCATATTTTTTTTGGAATTTTTCAACCTTTCCGCTGGCGTCAACAATTTTTTGTTTTCCAGTGAAGAAAGGATGACATTTGCTGCAAATATCAACTTTGATTGTTTCGCCTGGTTTTGTAGATCTAGTTTTAAATTTTTCACCACAAGCACAAACCACTTCCACTTCATGGTAATTTGGTTGAATATCTTTGTTCATTTCGGCCTCCTACATTTCTTTTCTCTATTGGTCTATGCTAGTATAAAACAAAAAGTCAATTAAGTCAACATTTTTTTTTGCCCAAAATGACTTTTCCAAAATGTTTTTGCGTATTTTTGAATGAAAATGGCAATACTTATTTGACTTTATTTGCAGATATAAATATAATAAGTATATAAATATAAGTTTGTGACCAAAATACAGACGAAAAAGCATAATGTCACATTCTTTGGGGAGGAAAAATGAAAAAAGGCGGTGCAAGAGTTTCTGGAATATTAACATTGCTTCTATCTGTGCTTGTTCTTCTTTGCACAGTGCTATTTTTAGGCAAAGTATTTTCCATCGCTTTTTTGCAAAACTTACTAGAAAATCAAACTGTCGCCATAATTTATATGGTCTATGACGCAATATTTGTCATGCCATTTTCGGCCATTCTCAACAACTCTTTTGGTGTAGATTATGACATGGTGCAAAAAATTATGGTATTCTTTAATTTGGCATTTTATGCCATTGGTGCCTTTTGGGGAATTAAGGAAATTACACTTGCCAAAAAGACAGACGAAAAATACGCCAAATGCCATCGCACTTGTGCCTTTGCTCTTGTTATGAAAATTCTCGTTGTGGTCTATTTCCTTTATGTCTTCACTGGAAGTTTCTACGACCAAACATTCATTGCAACCTTTGACGCAGTGGACATCTATGTCACATTCATTCCAAATTTCACTGCAACCCTGAGTGTTGTCCTAGCGGCAATCGCACTTGTATTGTATCTCATTCCACAAATCAGTTTCATTAAAGCCAAAAGAAAATATCAAGAAGACAAGGACTACGAAGACTTTATGTCCGAGCAAGGCAACGTTCCTGTAGGGCAAGCGGAAGCACAAGACGGGCAATATCAAGAGCAAAATTATCAATATGACGGGCAGTATCAAAACTCTCAAAATTATAACAACGGCTATACAGAACAAAATTATGTTGACCCAAATGCTCAAGGGCAATATGACGCAAACTACAATCAAAATGTAAATTACAACCAAGCCCCACAAAACAACTATGGCGGGCAAGGTGTAAATGTTCAAACTCAATATGCCCAGAACACCGTTGAGCCATTGAATCCTCAAACCTTCACTCAAAACCCAAATAGGTCGGGCGTGAGCATTATTCCAGGGCAAAACGGCGTGCCATATAACATCACTCCAAAGGGAATTGAAGACCTAGCGAGACTAGAGCGACTTCGCGCTAGCGGCGCTATCGACGAGCAAAACTATTTTGCAATGCGTAAAAAAGTTTGCCAAATCAACGTGTCGTCAAACTAAGATATATAAAAAAAGGGATACAATTTTGTATCTCTTTTTAGTTGTCATAAATTCCATAAATCGTAGCACTGTCAAGAACTTTTCCTTGCATTTCGCTGTCTAAAAGTGCCTTTGAAAAGTCCCCACGAAGATTAAGGTCACTTTTTAAGGCATAAACAGTCAGCCTATATTTGTGTGGCTTGTCTGGTGGGCAAGGACCGCCATAACTGTTGTCGTGCCAACTATTTTTCCCTTGAACAAAGTCAAAACAAGTTTCGCTTGCATTCTCTTCAAGTGTTGTGCGGTGCAAATTGGCAACCAGCCAATGTATCCACACAAAGTTGCACACTGGCACACTGTCTGGGTCGTCAAAGATAACTACAAAACTCTGCGTCCCCTTTGGTGCGTCTTCAATTTTAATGGGCAAAGACAAAGTTGGCATGCCAAAGCGTTGTTCACTCCCCCGTTTGCCATATTTGTCCAAAATTTTGCCGTTTACAATTCCGTCACTAGATATCTTCATTTTTTCACCAACTATATTATATCACACAAAACAAAGTTTGTTAAGTGCTTCAAAGTATTTTCTTTTTTCATAAAAATTATGTATAATATTTATATGAATACACATGTAATGTTTGACAAATTATCCACAAAAGATTTTGACCAAATATCAATGCTAAAAGTCGTTATCTTCGACTTTGACAACACACTTTATGACAACGTTGACTGGGGCAAGGAATGGGCAGAGTTTGTTATAAAAAAGATTGAAGGTTTGCTATCTTTTTTGCCAAAAAACAAGGTCAAAAAACTTATGGAAAAATATGGCCTGCACAGCACAAACGGACGACTTTTTGAAAAAGCGTTCAAACTTTTTGCGTCTGATGACATTCCTCTTACGACAAAAGACTTTCGCAACTTGACGGCAACTTTTCTGTATGAACCAGATTGGACTGGTGCAAAAACAATCCCAAATGAACTTTTAAGAGAACTTGCAAAAAAATATAAACTGTATATTGTGTCAAACTCAAGCGAAAGCGTCATTCGCTTCGATTGCGAAAAGCTTGGCATAGACACCACAGTTTTTTCGGACATTATCCAAAACCGATTTGACCCAAAAGACCTCTCCAAAAAAGCAGACTATCTTGCCGTTATGAAAAGGGAAAACGCAACCGCAGGTGAAACTTTGGTCGTGGGCGACAGCGACTTTTATGACATTGACCCAGCAAAAGAAGTCGGCACGCACACCATTTTGCTATGCGGAACATATAACAAATGCCCAAATATGCAGCGGGCGGAAGATATGCAAAATAAAAATGTGAATAAAACAGAAAACGAGCAAAAAACAAATATACAGAGTGCGGAAAGTGAACAAAACTCCCAAAGTTTGACTAGGAAAGAACCGCTAACCCAAGTGAATGACTTTAATCAAACGGAAGAAGTTTTATCAGAACTTGAAAAGAAAAACAAGCGAATGATTGCCGCCTTTGCCCCAAGTGTGCGAGTATCCATTGGGGAAATGTTTGGCGCAAAAGTTGGGCAGAATTTGGAAAAGAAAATTGTCACCGCACTAAAACTTCTCGGCTTTGACGATGTGTTTGATATTGACTATGGGGCAGACTTGACCATCGTTGAAGAAGCGGAAGAATTTGCACAATTTATGCAAAAAAAGTGGACAACTGATGATGAAAAAGTTAGAAAATCCACATTCTTCACATCTTGCTGCCCAGCGTGGGTGAAGTTTGTTCAAAAAGCGTTTCCACAATTTAAAGACAGCATTTCAACTTGCAAATCGCCACAAGAAATAACTTCCACCATTGCAAAAACTTATTATGCAAAAAAACTCAATTTGAAGGCGGACGACATATATTTTGTTGCCATTATGCCATGTGTTGCAAAGAAGTTTGAAAGACTTACAAACAAGTTTGTTACAGATATGGGCGAGCAAAAATGTTACACGGACGCAGTTTTAACTGTTCGAGAGTTTGGCGAAATTTTGAAAAGCAAAAATATAAACCTCATAGAACTTGATGACGGAAAATTCGACCTCCCAATGGGTGTATCCAGCGGAGCGGGGGTGATTTTTGGCACTGCGGGCGGTGTTATGGAGTCGGCACTCAGAACACTTGAAGCAAAGTTTTCAAAGGGGAAAAATATAAAGACAGAAATTCCGGGACTAGAATTTTTGCTTGAAAAAGGGAAGAACGGAATTAAAGAAGGTGCTGTTCAAATAGCGGGCAAGAATGTAAACATCGCCGTTGCCAGCGGACTTGTCGCAGCGGGAGAACTTTTGCGAGCAATCGCCAGCGGACAAAAACAATATGATTTTGTGGAAGTTATGGCTTGCTCGGGCGGGTGCGTAAACGGAAGCGGCATGCCACTTTGCACTCTTTCTCAAGAAGCAAAAGAAGAACTGGTCGCTCAAAGAGCCATGGGACTAAGAACCAGCGACAAAAAAAATAAGTTGCGAAAATCTATCGACAACCCAGAAGTTGCTGACCTTTACAAAAATTATCTTGGAGAGGTGGGCGGAATTAAAGCCCACAAACTTCTTCATACGTGCCATGAACGAGGTTAAACAAAAAACGGTGTTGCAAAATGCAACACCGTTTTTATATTTTACTTAATAATATTTTACTTTTTAAAGAATTCCTTTATATCAAATGGGGTGGACATAAAGTCACGGAGTTCTTTAAGTTTGATGTCGTCAAAGCGTTCAAAGATTGGTTGTGGGGTGCCGATTGTGTGTGGGGTTGGGATATTAAGTTTGCTTGCGTTTTCCCAGAAATTATTTGATGTTGGGTCGCCAGATAGCCCCAGTTGGTCTTGCCAAAGTGTTTTTGTTTTTTGTGGAATAAATGGCGAAGCCACAATGCAAAGGCTTGCGCAAAGGTTAAGGGCAAGTCGCAAAACTTTTTGTGCTTCGGCAGTTTTTTCTTGTTTCATAAGTGCCCATGGAGCAGATTTTTCCACATAGCCGTTGCCCACTGTTGCATAACTCATAACAAGTTTATATGCTTCACGCAGTTCTGCACGTTCAAAGGCGTCAGAAATTTTTTGTGGATATTCTTTTATCGCTTGCAAAACTTCTTTGTCCAAATCGTTAAGTTCATTTTCGCTTGGAAGGGGCAAGTCAAGTGTGCCACCGAAATAACTTTTC
Source organism: Christensenella sp. UBA7862 (assembly GCA_002500135.1). Classification (GTDB taxonomy): domain Bacteria; phylum Bacillota; class Clostridia; order Christensenellales; family UBA1242; genus UBA7862. The sequence goes on from DLSM01000006.1 coordinate 212,635, forward strand.
ACCATGTTAAGACTTCTGTTAAATAGGTTGCCAAATTTTCCAACAAGTTCAGAGTTGCAGTTGTTCTTGTAATCTTCCCACTTGAAGTCTGTATCTCTATTTTCTGGAATAATTGTTGCTAGATATGCTCTTAGTGTGTCGATGTCAATTTGCTTGGAGCCATCAATAAGCGAATTGCAGAACACGCCAATTTTCTTGCTTTTGCTAAATTTTTGCCCCTCAAAATTAAGGAAGTTTAGCCCAACGACATTGTGTGCAAGGTTATATTCGCCATTTTCAAGAAGCATTGTTGGGAAGAAAACTGTGTGAAATTGAATGTTGTCTTTGCCCACAAAATTATATATTTTTGCGTCTTTTTTGCACCATAAATCAATATATTTTTGCTCGTCAAGTTCTTTTGTTATGGAAATGTAGCCGATTGGTGCGTCAAACCAAACATAGAAAACTTTGTTTTCAAACCCTTCAAGAGGAATAGGGAAGCCCCACTTGTTGTCACGAGAAATACATCTTTCTTTAAGTCCTTCTTGCACCCATTTTTTTGCTTCTGCATAAACGTGTGGACGCCAAACATCTTTTTTGCTTTCAATGTATTTGTCAAGCATTTCAGTCCCTTTGTCAAGGCGAAGGAAAATGTGTTTTGTTCTTTTCAAAGTTGCTGGTCTGCCACAAGTCTTGCATTTGGCGTTTACAAGTTCGCCAGAGGACAAAAGACTGTCGCATTTTTCGCATTGGTCGCCGTTTGCCGCTTCATATCCGCATTTTGGGCAAGTGCCAACAACATACCTATCTGGCAAAAACATATTGCAATGGTCGCAATAATACACGTCAGTTTCGCCTTGCGAAATGTAGCCATTTTTGTTAAGTGTCAAGAAGAAATCTGTTGTGACTTCTTTGTGAATGTCTGTGTGAGTGTTGGAATATATGTCATAACTAATTTCCAACTTTTCATAAATTTGTTTGTGAATTTGGTGTAATTTTTCTGTAAGTTCCTCAACTGGAAGTCCCACTTCTTGGGCGGTGACAAGACTTGGTGTTCCGTGCATATCCGACCCACCAACAAATGTTGTGTCATAGCCAAAACTTCTGCAATATCTTGCAAAAATGTCTGCTGGCAGGTGACAACCAACAATGTGTCCCACGTGTGGAATGTTGTTTACATATGTAAGTGCTGAGGTTATAAGTCGTTTTTCTTTCATATTTTCTCCTATTTTATATTTTATACTTTCCGCTTGTAGCATGAGATGTAGCAATTATCTTTTGCAGTCGGACGAGTCAATAATTATTGTTATTGGTCCATTGTTTTTGACGTCAACATGCATCTCTGCTCCAAATATTCCTGTGTTAATTTTCTTAAAAACCTTTTGTTCCTCGCAGCGGGAAACAAATTTGTCAATCATAATTTTCGCCTCTTGCGGAGGCATGCTTTCAAAAAAGGCTGGGCGGAAGCCATGAGAAGTGTTGGCATACAAAGTGAAGTTGCTAATGACCAAAAGTTCTGCCCCTATGTCTTTTGGAGCGAGGTTCATTTTGTCATTTTCATCACAAAATATTCTAAGCCCGCAAATTTTACGCACAAGATATTCAAGGTCTTTGTCTGTGTCGCCTTTTTTGACCCCAACAAAGCACACGAAGCCGTTTCCAATTTTTCCAACAACATTGTCGCTGACTGTAACTTGTGCTTCGTGACATCGCTGAACAACTGCTCTCATATTCCCTCCATTATACGGCTATTATACACCGAGATTAAAATTTTTCAAACACTTTTTTGCCATTGCACCTCGTTTTGGGCGAAAAGTGGAACAAAATTGCGAAATTGTGCGTAAAATTGAATTTTTTGTTTTGAAAGAATAACAATATATTATATAATAACTTTAATTTATGGGCTTGTTTTTGTAGCAAAATTTATATGGTGGGAAAATGAAAAAGAAACTTTTATGTCTTTTGTTTGTGCTGCCGCTCGTGTTTGCATCAATATTCATGCTGTCCTCTTGCTCTTGCAGTGAGGAGCGGTTAAGTTCTATCACGCTTTCTCTATCGGGGCAAGATGTTACGCCAACGGGCAAAAACACTTGGACGGTCCTCAAACGAAACAAGCCTTATCAGGTGGAAGTGAAAATAGTTCCAGACAAATACACTGCCGAAGACCTAACTTGGAAATGTTCGCCAAGCAATGTCGCCACAATAACTTCTCGTGGGGCGTTGTCGGCAAAAAGTGAAGGCTGGGCAGATGTTTCGGCGCAATACAAAAACTCAAACGGCGAACTTGTATATTATGCGATAAAAGTTTATGTTTCTGAAACCAAGTTGCCAAGTTTTTCCTCAAGTGATGTAGATTTAACTTACGAGGGCATGAACCTTTTGGAAAGTGAAAGTGCCACAAAACTTGTGCCAAACAACATGAGTGACAATTATGAGTGCAAATATTATGAAATTTCCACAATCAATGGCAAAAAAACAGTTGTTGAAACAACTGAAATTGTGAACGCTGGTGAATATGTTGTGGAATGTACAAGACGCTCGACCCAAACTTTAATTTGCAGTTTGAATGTCCATGTTTTGCCAGCCGCTATTCCAACCTTGATAGACGTTCCAAATGTAACAAGCGTCTATGGCGATGAAAGTTTTGACAAAGTCTTTGCAAATGGTGACGAAGTTGACTTTGAAAACGGCACGTTACTATTTGGCATTGGGGCAGACAGTGACAGAGAAATTGGCAAATGTGTTTTTGTAACAAAGGCAACACTTACAAGCGGGGTCGGAAGTTACGCAGTTGAAACACAAGTTAAATATTCCACCGAGCAAGACGAAAAGAACTATAAGTTTGTTTACACAAAAGGAACCCACACAATTACTCCAAGAAAACTTGCAGTGAAAGTGCTTAATAAGACAATTTCCTATGGTGAGGAAATTGATAGAATTGAATATGAACTTTATGACAACAAAGAATACATAGAAAATGGCAACTCGTTTGACGGCTTGAACAAAATTTCAAGCAGCCTTGTGTCCTATGCACAAAATATCTCGTCATCAAGTTTTGTCCTTAAAATTGGAAACAAAACCGTGGCGAAAAACGCATACAATCAATATGACGTTTTGTGGAATGAAGATGTTGTTGCAGAATATGACCTTGTGGCAAACTTTGTGTGCAGCGGCAATGTGCAAGTGGAAAACTCGTCACCCAGCAAACTTAAAATTAACCCAAAAGACATAACAGTCACCCCAACTTCAAGAAGCAAAATCTATGGCGAAAAAGATGAGGCGGAATATTACACGGGCAGTTATTCAAGTGGTGTTGTTGACGAAAACGAAATTGTGCCATTTGTGTTTGTCAGTTTTAATACAACACTTAATCTTGGCGAAGGGAATATGCTTGCCCCAGTTGGAACATATTATTATTCCATCGACAACACAAAAAACAAAAACTACAATTTCACCCTCACCTCGGACGCAAAGCCTACATCGACGGGTGCAAGAATTGTTTATGAAGTGACACCTGTGGAAATTGTTTTGCAGTTTAAAGACGTGTCGGACGTTTATTACATAGCAACGGAAAACGTGGGACTTGACGGTGACGGATACATCCTTGAAAAGGTGGAAATCCTTGTCGTGTCTGAAGAACTGGTGGCTCAAAATGAAGACTGCTCACAAGTCTTCACAGACGGCAAACTTTCGCTTGTCGGTGATGATAAAATGGAGTTTAGATTTAGGCTTGACGAAGTGGCAAACAGCGATAAGAATAGTTATAAGAAATTTAAACTTGCAATGAGAGAATACACCTTCTCAGACGCAAATTCTAAAAAGGAAAATTATAGAGTAACGCTTAGAGATTCCTACATCACAACAAAGCGAGAAAAGTTGACCGTTACGCCAAATATAAAGCCATATTTTGAAACTGGCTACACTGCAACAAGAGTTTATGATGGCACAAATGTAACGCTTGATGACGAATTCTATAAATCTTTCACCTTGAAAGGCAACTTCATAAACGGCGAAACTGCACAAGACGTTTTGCCACAAGATACAAAACTTCTCACTTTGCAAAGTGACGGGCAGTATGTAAAAGCGCTTCCTTCGGGTGAAATTTTGGTCGGGGAAATGAAAGACTGCGGCAAATATAAAATTATGCTTGACGGCACCGTCACAGTCAATGCTGGAATGGAACATTATGAACTTGTGTTTGACACTTCAAGGACCTACTTCTTTGAAATCACTCAAAAACAAGTGCATGTAACACTAAACTCAAGTACAACTGTCACAATAGACGGTGTTCCATATCCTTCCATTTCAAAAATCTATGGGCAAGACGACCCAGTGTTTGAATTCAAAGTTTTGGAAGAAATAACGGGCAGCGGCTCGGGAACTCTCGGCAGAACAAGAACGGGCAAAGATAGCGAAGTTGTTGGAAATTACACTTTGTCCTTGGGCGATGTGAGTTTGGGTGAAAACTATTCAGTTGTGCTTGACACTTGCTACCTCGTCATCTTGCCAAGAGAAGTTTTAGTTACGCCTACAAGCCCAGTTGTAACTTACGGCTCAGACATTGAACTCAATCAATATTCTTATGAAATCTCTCACTCTGTTCCATTTGACGAAAATTTGACAAATATCCCAACCTTTGCGGGAATGTTTATTTTGCAAAAAGACGATGAAAACGTTACAAGAAAAACATGCTACAAAGTTGGAACTTATGACATCGCACAGGGAACTTTTGATTGCACTTCAAGCAACTACACATTAACTTTTGTTTCGGGTTCAACCTACACAGTTAATGCTAAAAAAGCAGTGTTAGACATTTTGCCAACTTCCAATGCGGACAAAAATTCTACTCCAATTCAAAATGCAACGCTTGGGGATAGCCAACTTAAACTTAAACAAGCAGTGGGAGACGTGACACTTGCGGCAACAGTTGCAACATTCAAAGACGGCGTGGACAATTATTATATTGAAAGCAAAGGCGATATTACACTTAGTATAATCCTTGACGGCGAAGACGTGACCGATTGCTACGAATGGGCTTTGGGACGAAATGTGGCATATTATTTTGGTAAGAGTGTTATTGAAGTTAAAGTTGTGAAAAAGGGAGAAGATGTAACAACCGCCACAACAACTTACACTGGTGATGAAGTTGCGGACTTGTTTGAGCTTGTTTGCACAAATGACACTTATTCAATAAGCAGCAAGAGCAACATTTCTTTCTATTATATTGACGAGCTGGGACAAGTTCTAACCTCAGCCCCAGCCAATGCGGGCAGTTACAGTGTTTTGCCAAAAGTAGATAGCGACCACAAACTTGTAATTGAGTATATCCTTGACGGCGAAACAAAAATAGTCGAGTTTTCCGAACTTCCACAAACATCAAATCTATTTGTCGCAAGACTTCAAGAAGAAGGCTATTTGACAATTAGGAAAGCAGAAATTACAGTTGCAACGGATAAAGTGAAATTTGAAAACACCTTGACTTATGGTGCAACAACTTTGCCAGACATTATGCTTGATTATCTTGATGGTGTTATATCAAAATATGTGTTCTCCGTCACCGAAAAGGGCGTTATAAAAGAAGCAGTGCTTAAAGAGTTTGACGGCAAGCACTACAAGGTTGCGGAAGGCGTTGAGGAAATTGCAACATTAAATGTTGGTCAATATACCTACACTCTGATTGTCCAGCCAGAAAGTGCAAACTACAACCCAGCAACCATTTATGCAACCCTCAGTATTGTGGCAAAAGAAGTCAAACTGACGGGCGGCTCGGCTGAAATTCCAGAAGACTTAATATATGACGGAACGACTAAAAATTGTGTTATAACTCCAACGTTTGACCTTGGAAATGTGCCTTATCGTTTGTCATACAGATACTTAAGGCTTAAGCCAGAAAGCAGCGTTGACGGCGTTGACATAAAACTTAAAGTTTATGACTATGCAAACGGCAGTGTAAATCTTGAAAACTCATCACTCCTTGACGCCTCGGCAATTTCAAGTTCCGCAAACGAAGTGTCATATATGACAGTTGTCGTTGACGGCACAACATATGTCGTTCTAAACGGCACAAAGGCTGTGGAACTTGAGTCAAGCAATGTTTCTCCACAAGGGGCGGGTGTCTATCTTTGCGTGGCAACAATAAGTTCAGACGGTAACAACTATTCCATAACAAGAAATGGCGGAAGTTGTGAAATTGCATTCTTGTATGAGATAAAGAAAAACGGCAATCTGACTTTTACATTTGGAAATAACGAATTCTTCTATGGCACAAACTTCAATTTGATAGACCAAACCCGTGCAGACTTCCCATTTGAGTGTTCCGTTTCGCCAAACATAGGAGATTCACTTTTGTTTGTTGCAACAGACGGCTGGGGCGGCAACGACATTCTAGGCGTTGGGACTTATCAAGTGAAAGTCAAAGCAGTCACTCCAAACTTTTACAAAGACGAAACATTTGAATTCAAAGTCAAACCCTGTGTTGCAGAAATTGAGTTTCCACAAATAAACTCTTACGCTTACACGGGATACAAAATTGATTCATTCTTCTCAAATATCAAAATTAAACTCTACAACCACCGTGGCGAACTTTCATCAACCACAACACTTGCTGCGGCCATTGCGGATAATGATTTCCCTTGCCCAATTACAACCTCATTCTTTATGTTCAATGACGCTATGGGCGACTATAGCATAAGCCTTGCAGAAAATAAGCAAGTTGACCTTGCAGGCAATGAGAACGTTGTTCCAGTTCTTGTAGGGAAATATCTTTTGGCTCTAACAGTTGGCGGTGAAAACGCGAACTATTATGGCGTGTCAAATTATGAATATTCCATTTCAAAACCAGCATACACAGGCGAAATTACTGTCGTTACGAAAGAGGTGACTTACAATCCAAACATTTCACCACTTGGGCTATATAACATCATAAGATATGGCGATGAGTCCAAACTTTCTACCACAAATGGAATGTTCCGAATTGACCTTACAGAGTCGCAATACACCTTGAATATCTATGTAAACGTGAACGGCACAGACATTGAACTTGACCCAGAAGCAACTGACGAAAACAGTTGGGTTAAATATGTTATGACTTGCCAAAACGGCGGCGTTGATCTTAAATTTGTGGTGACTTTTGACCCAGACCTCAACTTTGCCCCAGCGGAAGTTACAAGAAAACTCGCCGTTGCAAAAAGAACAATATCAAAAGACAGCTTCTCTGAGCCTTCGGGCGTTACGGGATATTATTACAACGGACGTGAAGTTTATCATTCACTAAAATACAGAGGCTTTGCTTCGCTTGACAAATTGTTAAGCCATGATACTCCTCGTGAATTTGTAAACGGCAGCGAAAAAGTCTATGTAAGTTACTATGACCACATGAAAATAGGCACCGACTATGCCTATGCTGTAGAAATAACAGACAAACTTGGCAACCTGATTGGACTTGTAGGCTTTATGTATTCTGACAACGGTGTCAAAATGGACAAGTGTCCAATAGTCCCAAGCGAAACTTACAGAGTTAAATATTACATCTCCATAAACGGCGACAACTATGCCAGTGCAGACGACATAAACCCAGATATCCCTGAATCATCTTGGGAAAGTACTTTTAGAATTAACAAAATTAGCCTTAGCATCCAAATTGAACGAAAAACAAAAGAATATTCAAATAGTTCGTTCTCCATTGAAGATTTCAAGTTGGAAGATAAAGACCTAAATGAAAACAATATTAAAATTACAGTTTCAAGCAAAGATGTTACAGACCTAAATGTTATAATGTTGACCAGTGGAGATGTTCCAGTGTTTAATGGTTCAAGCAATATCGTTATTCTCGTTCGACTTTTGCTTGGCTCGGAAGTTATCTCGATTGAAAAAGGCAGCCCATCAGTTCTTGCCGTGGGTGATTACACTGTCCAAGTGTCACTTATCAACAGCACTAGTTACGACATAACAAAATTCTTCAACACAGTGACATTGTTTGAAAATGGCGCAGCCACAGAACGCACAGCCCAAGAAATTAAGGGCAGTGGTGGCAATGACGGAATGTTCACCTCTTGTGCTTCACAACTTCTGACAGTCAAACCAGTCAATTTCCAATATGAAACACTGGAAGACATGGTTAAGGCAAACAAAACAAATAGAGATAATAAAGACCCAGAACCAGTCGCCTACATTTTGCAAAACGGAAGAAAATATTTTTACTCAAAAGATGAAAATAAATTCATGCTTGAAAATGAAAATGGCGAGGGTTACACTGAGGCTAGCGATTTTGTTTCCAATAACATTGTAAAACTTGACAAGTTCACTACCATTGAACTCTCAGACGCTTACAAGGATACATACAAACTTGAATTTTACAAAAGGAATCCTGCATGGGAAACTACAAACGACCTCACAGCATACTCCTCACTTCAAGCACTTATCAAATCGCTTAAGGACAACATAAACGATGGTGTGACAGACGCAAACTGTGTCGTTAAATTTGTTGCAAAGAATGGCAACTTTGAAAGTAGCAACGAACTTAGATTCTTCCGCATAAAACTCTGCCCATGGAAGCCCGAAGATAATATAACTCAAGATTTTGAGTTAACAGAATACAATTCTGGCATACGCAGTGCCATTTGGAATGCAAGAAATGACACTCTCTTAAGCGGTGACGATTCGGATATCCAAACAGTGGAAGGTGGAGTGGCAACGAACTATATCGTCAAGCGTGTGAAATTCTATAACGTAGAAGGCATCAGACGCTTTGAATCTGACTTCTACAGAGTTAACAGAAATAATAAGGATGATAGCCAATCAGTCGATGCCTTTATGTTGCTATTCAAATGCACTACAGAAGAATCTATTGACGAATCTACTGGCAACGTAAATACAACTATAACATTATCCTATGCTGGCTACGCAGATGACGAAGGCTCAGATATTGGTGGCCAATTTAACAAAGAAATCTCTGTTATAGGTGGAAATTCCTCTAATGTTGATTACTTCATTGTCATTGGAACAAATTCCGTTGACGGCAATTACGCCTATTATTATAATCTTAAAATCACCAACTTAAACAAAACAAGTTAATAGAATTCGCTTCAAAAAACTCACTACTCAAACGAGGGTGAGTTTTTTGTTGGGTTTGACGATGAGTAGATTTAATTTTCTTTTTTACTGCTATAGATAAATGTTTGCAAACGGCTTTATATCTTAGAACAATCTGATAATAACCAGCGACACCATAGGCACTGTAAAATAGGAGTTTGAAACCGTCTGAGTTACGTCCGCTCCGTTTATATAAATGCTCCTCTTGTGAGTGTTTACAAGTTCATAAAGACTTGTCGTGTCGTTCACGACCAGCAGCCCTTGCCCAGAAATGTTGTGTGCCACTTCTTCATTGCTCCAAGTGTTCGCCGAGGCAATAATTCTGTCCGTGCCATTTTCCCGAAATGACACCGCCACAAAATCTACTTGCGGGTTGAAATCGGCGTCTGCTTTTTTGATATATGCGTTTGTTACAAAGGACACATAATAAAGCCCCGTTTGCTTGAATTGAATTGTGTTTTGGTCGCTGTCCAAGGTGATAATGTCTTCGTGATGAGCCTCCATTCTATTCAGCGGCAACCTTGCATTGCTTGTAATTTCCATGCCCGCAACGGGGAAGGTGTTTGGGTCGTCATTGTAGGACAAAACAAACGCACAAGGAATGGACAACGGACCCGCGGGACCTTGCTCGCCTCTGTCACCCTTTGCCCCTTGAGGACCAACATCACCTGTGTCACCTTTGTCCCCTCGTTCGCCGGGGAAGCCTTGAGGACCACGCTCGCCCGTGTCACCCTTGTCACCGGGGAAGCCTCGTGGAATTTTGAAATCAAACACAAGAGTGTCGTCAAGCGTTCTGCTGGTGACTTCGGCTGCGTCTTCGGGGTTGAGTGTTGTCACGTCACCCGCTTGAATTTTCTGAGAGTTGCCAGTTTCGCCTTTTGGAATAAAGAAGTCAAGAAAAATGCGGTCACCCTCTTTGGAAGAAACAACTTTTGCGTCTTCGTCTGGACCCATTGTCACCGTTGACCTAACTTCAAGTTCGCTTGCGTCCGCTCCACTAGGTCCCGTAGGACCAGTTGGACCCGTAGGACCAGTCGCACCAGTTAGCCCCATAGCCCCTTGCGCTCCACGCTCCCCAGGCACACCCGTTGCCCCTTGTGGACCAATAGGACCTGTTGGGCCTGTTGGACCACGCATACCCATAGGACCTGTTGGACCCGTGGCACCCCCGCCACTTTGCGTTGCCCCAGGGCATATTGTCCCACTTGTTGTGGACAGTTCGCAACATTCTTTATACATATCTGCCATAGCAATCTCCTAAACTTTCTATGGCATTATATTTCCACCCCGCATTTTTTGTGAATTTCTAAAATAACCAATATATATTAAGTTGCAATTCCTTCAAAACAATTCACATTTTCGCCCCGTGAAGTCTATTATAATGTAAAGGAGATATTATGGCAAAAATAGAAAACCAGTCCAAAGTGACATCAAAATATCAACTTCCAGACATGACGGAAAAACAATCGGAAACAATGAGCAATGTGTCCACAACGGAGAACATGACAACCTCATTTTTGAAAACACGGCTCTCGGCAAAAGAAGTCGCAGAACCAGGTGGGGAAGTGCAGCAAACAATCACACTCACAAACAACTCAGAGTTTCAGATTTTTGATATTTTAGTTAAGGAAACTATTAACGATTTAGGCGGCAGCAAGCAGAAAGAAAACAGTCTTATGATTGATGGCGTTTCAAAACCGGGCGAAGATATTTTTACGGGCATAGGGCTTGACCCAATAGAAAAAAATACATCACGAACAATCACATATACCCTAGTCATTCCCGACCAACCCACCCAAGATATGCTAAAACTTAAAACAGAAATAACTTACTCCGTCAATGAAGTTTCAAACCTAAAAGAATACACCAACGAGAGTGATATATCAGTTGTCGAAGCGGCAATAACCATAAATAAAACAAGTGACGTGACAGCAGTTATCGAGGGCGGAACAATAACCTTTATGCACGAAATTAAAAATGAAGGCAACACCAAACACACCGACCTTTTCTTCACCGACCAGTTGCCACAAGGTGTAACTTTTGTTCCAGGAAGTGTTACAGTTGATGATGTAGAAAAGGAGGACTTTGACCCAGTGGCAGGCTTCAACTTGGGTGAACTTGACGTGTTTAAGACAATCGTTGTTAAGTTCGATGTCACAGTCAACAAGTCGCAAGTGTGATATGGAAAACAATTTTAAAATTCTCACTTTCCAATCAAAAATTTCATGCAAGCGTGACGGAATCCCCGTTATGTATTTTTCAAACATTGTGGAAATAAAATGCTACGACATAACAAGAACTTCCTCAGATTTTGAGATAAAAAAGCAACCAACATGTGCCACCTATCCACCATGCTTTTGCGACAAAAAGAGAACTCCTTGCAGTTTCCCACAACAACGCAAGTCATGCGACTCAGCGGGCAGACAGACAAAAAGTTGCACCAAGAAACCTACACGTATGCTTCCATCATATCCACAAAAGAGTGAATATATCTCTAGCACCCCTCGCATTGTACAAAAGCCTAACCATTGCAAGAAATAAGAAGATATTTGCCTTATTCGACCGTATGGTCGAGGAAAAATATTGCCATATATCGCAATATAAATGTTGGTCAAAATATATATAATTGCACGTCAGACTATGCGTTCGGAAGTTAAAAATATTTGCCGATTATTAAATATTCAAGCGATATACAAGTGATTATTCCTCATAGTTACATAATTACGAACAGTCGGACTGCAACCCGAATAATAAGTCGAAAATAAAACAAAAAACAAGCCAAATTTAGGCTTGTCTTTATCATATTAAACCAATCTTCCACTTGCAGATTTTATCATTCTGTTAAAAAGTGCGTCTTGCATATCGCCCTCTGCAATGAACTCTGCCAAGATTATGTCATAGTCATTTTCCACATTGCGAAGTGTCTTAAAGATATTTTTGCATGCGTCTTCAGACGTCTTGCCAAGAATAACTTTGTCCTTTCCGTCAAGATGTTTTGCCGTGTCCTTTGAGCAAAGTATAATAGGCTTTTTGCCTTGCGACACGAAGTTTTCATAAAGAGTATTTATGTTTTTCACCACATCATTTTTAATCAAAATCATTTCGCACTTTGGACAATAATGAGTGTATTTTGTCCCAGGGCTTTCGGCAACTTTTGTTTCGGTGGTGTTCAGTTTGTCAACAACGGGAACTTTCAAAATTTTGGTTAACGCTCGAGCGGAAAACTTCCCAGGACGGAGAATATACACTATGTTATTTTCCACCTTGCACACCGTGCTTTCAACGCCAATCTTGCAACTTCCGCCGTCAATAATCGCAGGAATTTTTCCGTCCATGTCAGCAAGCACGTCCTTGGCTCTTGTTGGACTTGGGCGTTTTGAAGTGTTTGCACTTGGGGCACAAATAGGGAGTTTTGTTGCACGAATGAATTTTCTTGCAGTCTTGTTTATCGGAATTCTGATGGCCACCGTGGACAAGCCGCACGTCACCACATCGCTAATATTTTCACGCTTGTGAAGTATCAAACTAATAGGCCCAGGCATGCACTTTTTTATAATCATTCTTTCAATGTCGTTCGACACCACAGCAAAATTTTCAATCTGCTTCCTATCCGCCAAATGTACAATCAGCGGATTATCTTGCGGACGACCTTTCACCTCAAAAATCTTCTTCACCGCCGCCGCATTTGTCGCATCAGCCCCCAACCCATACACCGTTTCAGTAGGGAACGACACCAGCCCGCCATTTTTCACAATCTCCACACATTCCCCACAAAACTTCCTCGTCAACTTCTCAACTTTTGTTTCCATTTTTTTCTCCTATCATATTTCTGTAATTTTAAGCCTCTTCAAAATATTCCTTTCTTTTAAATATCTTACTCAGACGACCAAATCTATTCTTAAAGTCGTGTAAAAGCCATTTCCCCTATTTCTCAAAACTTATTAAAATTAAATTCATCAAGATTATATCACATAAAATATTTTTTGTATCCTTTTCTTGATAAAAAGAATGTGACGGCAGTATGGATGTTTTATTTTCTAAATATCTGTGTATAAAAAGTTGTGTAATATTATGTATTATTTTGTCGAATAGGTTGAGAATGTGTAGATTTATGTTATACTACATGTGATATTTGGAAAAATATGGGAAATTTATGCGATAAAACAACAAATTTTTTTAAAACAAAAAAAGGCTTTCGCCTTTTCATGCTCTTCACGCTGAAGAATGCTTAGAATAACATTTATTTGAACTCGTTATGTTATTTTGCAATGTTAGTTTATCACAGACAAAGGAGGTTGTCAACTAAAATGGATAAAGTGGACAAAAATTTTTATTTAGGATTGGATATCGGGACGGACAGCTGTGGTTGGGCTCTTACAGATGAGGATTATAATGTCGTCAGAGTGAAAGGGAAAAAGGCCTGGGGTGTTAGGCTTTTTGATGATGCCGAAGTGGCAAAAGAGAGAAGAACAAAACGAACAGCAAGAAGGCGTCTTCAAAGAAAAATACTTCAAGCGGAATGGCTGAGAGAGATTTTTTCGAATGAAGTTGAAAAGACTGACCCGAAATTTTTTGATAGGCTTAAATATAGTAATCTTTTTAGAGAAGATAAAGAGTTGATGGGAATAAACAGTAAGTATTCGCTGTTTAATGATGTGTTAAAACAAGTTTACACAGACAAAGAATATTATGCAAAATATAGAACAGTTTATCACTTGCGAGAAGAGTTATTGGAAAAACCTGCAGATGATATAAGACTTTTGTATCTTGCTGTTCATAGCTTTCTGACACACAGGGGGCACTTCTTATATGAAACGGCGGAAGCGGATAAAATAGATATAACAGCAATGTATAACGATGTCCTTTCAAAACTTAACGAACTAGAATTTGAAAATGGACAAATTTTTAGCTTGAGCGAGGTTGAAGAAAAGGTATTTACCGATTTATTGGAGAACTTTAAGGAAGGGCTATCTCTAAGAGAAATTAAAGAAAATTTTTCCAATAATATTGGGGCGAAAAACAAAAGAGAAAAAGACCTTGCAAAAATTATTATCTCTGGCAAGTTCAAGTTGAAGGACTTGTTTGAAGTGGATAAGGAAGATAATATTGATGTTGATTTTTCAAGTGAAAAATATGAACAAGAAACTTATGGAAAAATCTCGGAAATTCTGGGTGATGATGAGAAACTTGCTATAGTGGACAAGTTCCAAAATATTTACTCATCTATTCAACTTAAAAAACTTCTTGGAGAACATAAGTATATAAGTCAAGCAATGGTTGCGAAATATGAACTTCACAACAAACAACTCAAAGAATTCAAGAATTTTATTTCAAAATATTATCCTTCAAAAAAGTCATACATATTTAGAAATGCTGGCAATGGTGATAAACTTGTTGTAAACAACTATGCTCATTATGTTTATCAGACATTAACTGGTGGGAAGAAACAAGTAATGCAAAAACGAGCAGCAAAGGACAATTTCTATTCATTTGTAAAAAAGATTTTGGAGCAAGAGCCAGAAATCCCTGTTGATCAAAATTTTGAGGAATATAAAGAATATGTTATAAGCCTTATGGATAAGGGTGAATTTTTGCAAAAAATTCGCAGCCATGATAATACAGTTTTGCCAAATAGTCTTTATATGTCTGAACTGAAAAAGATACTTGAGGTTAGTTTCCAAAAATTTGATTTTTTAAAAACTATAGACGAAACAGGACTCAGTGGAAAGGAAAAGATTTTGCAAATTATATCCTTTAGAGTGCCATATTTTGTTGGACCTATAGGGGATTCAAAACCAGAATTTAGTTGGGCGGAAAGGAAAGAAGATATGTCGCTTCGTCCATGGAATTTAAGCAAAATTATTGACTTAAACAAGGCGGAAGATGGGTTTATCCAGAGAATGACAAATAAATGCACTTATTTAAAGGATAAAGATGTTTTGCCAAAAGATTCTATTTTGTATTCCAAGTTTAGAGTTCTTAACGAACTAAATAACTTGAAAATAGATGGCAATTCAATTTCGGTCGCAGTTAAGCAATCTATATTTAACAATTTATTTAAAAAAGAAAAGAAAGTTTCGACTAAAAAACTTTTGAACTTTTTAGCAGCAGAGAATGTAATTTCTGCTGATGATATTAAAAATGTTTCCATAACTGGGATAGATAAAGAATTTGCAAACAATTATGCAAGTTTTGTTACATTTTCAAATAGATTCGGAGAGGAATTTGTTGAGAAAAATATTGATATCTTTGAAAAAATTATCAAATATCACACAATTATATCCGATAAATCTCGGCTGCAAGAAAGAATAAAAAGAGAGTTTGATATTTTCACTGATGACGATATAAAGTGGCTGAAGTCGCTTAACTTTTCGAAATGGGGCAGACTATCAAGAGAGTTTTTGGAGGAAATACTTTTTGCCGATAGGAGAAAGCAAGAAGACTTGACTGTAAAAGAAAATTTTAGTGATAGATATGTTGAAAAACTTGATAATGGTGAAGTCTATTCCGTTATTGAAGCATTGTGGGAAACAAATAATAACTTGCAACAGTTGTTTGATAGAACCAACTATACACTTGGAGATATGATTGAGCAGACTGAGCAAAAGCTTGGACGGGATTTGACTTATTTGGATGTTGATGAAATGTATTGTTCGCCAGCAGTAAAAAGGGGTGCGTGGCAAGCAATAAAGATAATAAATGAAATAAAATCTGCGATTGGAAAATATCCAGATAAAATATTTGTTGAGGTAACGAGGCATGACAGTGTAAAGGGAGAAAAGGGTCGAAAAGATTCCAGAAAGAGAAACCTTGAGAAATTATATAACGATTCGAAACTTAAAGAAATGTGCAAACAGTTTAGTCTTGAATACAACACGCTTATAAATGAACTTAACAAAAGTGATGTATCAAATCTTCGCAGCGACAAATTGTTCCTTTATTTCTTGCAACTTGGCAAATGTATGTATACTGGTGAGCCAATAGAAATTGCCGATTTATATGATGACAATAAATATAACGTGGACCACATTATTCCACAAAGTAAAATTAAAGATGATAGTCTTAACAATAAAGTTCTTGTTAAAATGATTGCCAATAAGGAAAAGGATAACTATTATCCAATAAGTGATATAAAACCAGAGTGGCAAATTAGACAAAAACATTTTTGGCATATGTTAAAAGATAGGGGGTTGTTGTCTGCTGAAAAACTTTCGAGACTGGAAAGAACAGAGCCATTTAATGAGAGGGAAGAGATTGATTTTGTTAATAGGCAGTTGGTCGAAACCAATCAAGAATCAAAAGCAGTCATAGACCTTTTAAGAAAAGTTGTTGATAATCCAACAGATATTATTTTCTCAAAGGCAAATGCTGTAAGTGATTTTAGAAAAAAATACGAAATATATAAATCAAGAGAAGTAAACTCTTTGCACCATGCAAAAGACGCTTATCTTAATGTAGTCGTGGGGAATGTTATATATAACAGATTTACAGCAAGATTTTGGGATAGAAGAGATAATGATAAAAATTCAAGAGAACATGTAACAAGAAATTATACTAAATTATTCGAAGGAAATGTTTGGTCATGCAGAGGAGATAATCTTGTATGGAACAAGGATAGAGATCTTACTAGAGTTAAAGCTCAATGCGAACAAAATAACTGTATAGTATCTGTGATGCCATATGTAAACAGCAATGGAAAATTCTACAATGATACAGTTTATAAGAGTAAGAAAAAAGACCCAAATACAAGTGCAAGTTTTGCTTTGAAAGGTGAAGGAAAACTTTTGAGTGATATAGAAAAGTATGGTGGCTACAACAGCCTTAGCGGAGCATACTTCATGGTTGTCGAAAGTGAAGGGAAAAATGGGAAAATAAAGAAAACTATTGAAACTGTGCCTATCATAATTGAATATAAATATAGAAATGACCCAGACAAGCAAGAAAAAATAATAAAATACCTTGAGGAACAGAATAACATAAAAATCACAAAAGTCATTATGTCTGTCCTTAAATACAAATCAACTCTTAATATAGGTGGCGGACTTTATACATTGACGGGAAAGACCAACAATTCGCTTATGATTTCAAATCAAATTCAATGGCACATTAACAATAAAAATACAGCATATGTTAAAACTCTCGAAAAATATCTCTCAATGTCTGACTCAACCAAGGAGAAACTTGCAAAAGCTGATGACTACATTGTTGTTTCCCCAGGCATCAAAGATAAAACTCAAGAGGTTAGAATTACAAGACAGGAGAATATTGAGCTATATGACCTTGTCATTAGACAACTTAAGAAAAAAATATATAACATAAGTTCCATCAAAGGAGTGCTGAATACTTTGGAAAATTCAAGGAGAAAATTTAATCTTTTGAATTTAGACGAACAAGTAAAGCAGTTAAACAATATTATCCGGTATCTTGGCGGGAGTTATTCAGTCGATTTGATTCTTCTTGGCGGAGTTGGGCGAGCGGGGGCAACGACAATAGGTAAAAACATCACTGACCTAGATGTAAAGGTGATTGTTCAATCGGCATCAGGATTAAAAAGAAAGGAAATAAAGTTATAATGAGTTTTAGAACAGTTGTTATAAAAAACCGCTCAAAACTTGACTTAAATTTAAACTATCTCGTGTGCAGAAGTGAGGACGAGAAAAAGGTTTATATTCCAGAAATATCAGTCCTAATTTTGGAATCAACTGCAATTTCGCTCACGACTGCACTCATAAGCGAACTTGTAAAGAACAATGTAAAAATAATCTTTTGTGACGAAAAGCACAATCCAGAAAGTGAGTTAGCCCCATATTATGGGGCTCATAACTCACCCAGTGTTGTGTCAAGGCAGATTAACTGGAATGTCTTTAATAAACAGAAGATTTGGACAAGCATTGTGAAAAGCAAAATTTCAAAACAACGCAATTTTCTTATGATTCTTGGATATGATGAGGAAGCAAATATGCTTGATGAATATATAAACGAATTGCAACTCAATGACAGCACAAATAGGGAAGGACATGCTGCAAAAGTATATTTTAATGCTGTATGGGGTATGGATTTCTCTCGCCGTGTTGAAGGTTATGTAAACAGTGCATTAAATTATGGATATGCAGTCTTGTTGTCTTGCTTTAATAGAGCAATTGTGGCAAAGGGCTATCTTACTCAACTTGGAATTTGGCATAAAAATGAATTCAATGAGTTTAACCTCGCTTGCGACCTTATGGAGCCGTTTAGAATTTTAATTGATAAAATGGTTTGTCTTCTGGAGCCAAGTGCAAAAGATTATAAAAGAAAGATTTTAGAGATTTTTGATTTGAAACTAAAAATCGATGGAAAGGAACAGTTCTTTGAAAATGCAATTTCAATTTATGTGCAATCAGTTTTTGATGCAATAGAAAGTGGAGATGAAAGACTAATTAAAATGTATGAGTAACAGATTTATGAGAATTATGATTTTTTTTGATTTGCCAACCCTTACGGCAAAAGACCTTGTTGACTATAGAAGATTTAGAAAATTTTTAATAAAAAATGGATTTATTATGATGCAAGAATCCATTTATTCTAGGCTTGTCATAAACAGAAACTCTCTTTCATTGGTCAAAAAGAAAGTAAAAGATAATTTACCTTCAAGCGGAAATGTTCAACTTCTGGAGGTGACGGAAAAACAGTTTGCAAGCATTGAATATTTGCGCGGGAAATCTCAGAAGAAAATTGTGGATAGCGAAGATAGGGTGGTGGAATTATGAAACTTATCAATAACCGATATTCCTTTAAAATGGATTTTGATATAACAAATAACTATCTTTTTGTCATAGAAAATGCAAAAGAATATAGAAGAGTATGCTTTGAATTGTTTGACGAGTTCAATGGGGTACAAAATAGTGATTTTGTCCTTTCTGAAAATGCAAATATTTTGGCGATGACAAAAAACATGCTGTTATTCTGCGATTATTTCTCTCTTGATATAAATAATAAAAAAAATATAAACGAAATAAATAACAGAATTCAAGAGCAACTTCAGACTTATGATTTCGCAGAAAAAATGTGCCAGATAAACAAACTCATTTTGGAAATAAACGATGAAATTTTAGATAACTTTGATTTTAAAATTACATATGACGAAGAGTTTGGAACAGATAAACTTATAAAAATCTCTAACTATAGAATTTCTGAATCAAATGACTTTTTAGAGAAAATAATCGCGTATATAAAGATTTACTCAAGCTTAAAGCCCATAAAATTTGTTATTTTTATAGGGCTGATGCAATTTTTAACAAAAGACGAAATCCAAACTCTTGCCAAAAATATTGAGTATCTTGGACTTGGGCTTTTGCTTGTCGAAAGAAATGATTGTAAACTGGAAAATTTCAAAAGAATTCTCATTGACAACGACCTTTGTGAAATTTGATGATTATATTAGTTGCAAAAGATGAAAGACCGTGATATAATAAAATTATCAATAACTTATTGACAAAATAAAATGTTGATAGCATAAATAATTCTTTAATTTGAGGTTTGAGAGTTATGTTATTTTGTCTATAAGTAAAACAAAAATGAATTTTTATATGCAGAATATTATGTTTGAGAGTTATGTTATTTTGTCTATAAGTAAAACAACACGAAAAGCAACCCCGCCAGCAACTGCGTTTGAGAGTTATGTTATTTTGTCTATAAGTAAAACGGGACGGCAACCCGCTTGTAGCAGCTCCATGTTTGAGAGTTATGTTATTTTGTCTATAAGTAAAACCGCCAATAAGTTATATATATATAACTTAACGTTTGAGAGTTATGTTATTTTGTCTATAAGTAAAACCGATTGAGTTATCAAAACTTTATAACTCAAGTTTGAGAGTTATGTTATTTTGTCTATAAGTAAAACTTAGCGTGTTACAAAAACGACACGACCGCCGTTTGAGAGTTATGTTATTTTGTCTATAAGTAAAACTCTATATTAAAGATAAAGACTATAAAATGTGTTTGAGAGTTATGTTATTTTGTCTATAAGTAAAACCATCACATTAACGCAGGATGACTTACAACTGTTTGAGAGTTATGTTATTTTGTCTATAAGTAAAACCAAGATGTTGAGAGAAAAGAAAAGCAAAACGTTTGAGAGTTATGTTATTTTGTCTATAAGTAAAACATATAACTATTTTTTGTCGTTATTTTGTCAGTTTGAGAGTTATGTTATTTTGTCTATAAGTAAAACTTTAAAACAATGAGCAATATTGCTATCTATGTTTGAGAGTTATGTTATTTTGTCTATAAGTAAAACAAGGTGACCCTTCGGCAGGGTCTTCGGTGTGTTTGAGAGTTATGTTATTTTGTCTATAAGTAAAACTGAGGGAATAAAATATGGAACTCTTTTGTAGTTTGAGAGTTATGTTATTTTGTCTATAAGTAAAACTGAAGAGTTATTATTATTTATTAAAGCAAGGTTTGAGAGTTATGTTATTTTGTCTATAAGTAAAACATTTGCTAATACAATATCACCATACAAAATTTTTTTACGAAAAATATTGAAGAATAGATAAAAAAAGTTTAAGGGATTGTAACCTTAGACTTTTTATTTTTCCAAAACCTTTCAAAAATATTGATTATTTGATTGCAGAAAAAGTGTGAGGGTGATATAATTTAGATATGAAGAGATGCATGGGAAGAATAATGGACAAGAGAAAGTACAGAGGGCTGTGTGCGGCGAAGCGGGTGAGGACTCAGTTTATGTTTGCTGACTATGACACCATGACTGACGTGCAAGCCGTCACGCTTATGCTTTCTTTTGTGACACCATGCAATGATTGCAGCGAAATTGCTGAAAGGTTGATAGCAAAATTTGGCTCATTGGCGAAGGTTCTTGAAGCGGATAAAGAAGAATTGAAAACTGTGAATGGCACCAGCAGCCATGTTGCAGAATTCATTAAATTTTGTTCCAGTTTGCCAGAGTTATATGCTGAATGTGACGACCGAAGACGAATAGTGTTTGACAGCATAACAGCAGCTGTCGACTATGCCAGTGACATTCTCAACCTTGAGGAAGAGGGCTATTATTATTTCTGCTTAAACGCAAAAAATGAACTTTTGTATTTCAATTCCATGGGAGATTTTCCAATTGGGAAAATGTTCACAACGAATAGGGAAATGTTTAAACAAATATTAAAATTCCCAACCAAAAACGTCCTCATTTGCCATGTGCTCCCTAAAGGTGAACCAAAACCAAAAACATGGGAAATTAGATTTACAAGAGAACTGAGAGATTTGCTCGCAACAGTCAGAATAGGACTAACCGACCACATCATCATAACAAAAGATAAGCACTTCAGCTTCTACAGAATAGGGCTATTAAAACCCGATTGCCCGAAATCTCTTGATGACGAGTTCTTTGACATAAACGCCGAACTATTTGGTGACGATCTCCGCT
This sequence comes from Christensenella sp. UBA7862, assembly GCA_002500135.1. Classification (GTDB taxonomy): domain Bacteria; phylum Bacillota; class Clostridia; order Christensenellales; family UBA1242; genus UBA7862. The sequence goes on from DLSM01000006.1 coordinate 234,122, forward strand.
GCCAAGCCTACAGCGAAAAACGAAACAAAAAGAAGAAAAAGGTGATGTGAAAAAACAAACTCTACCAATAGTAGAGTTTGTTTTTTTTGTGTATTAGGATATGTTTGTAAAGGAATAGATTTATTTCATTTTATAAAATAATACAACACTTTGTGTTGTAAGTCAAGAATAATACATCACTTTGTGGTATAAAATAAAGTGATGAATATTTCGGAAAAGATTGGAAAAAATTTGAAATATGCACGCAAAAATTCGGGACTTACACAAGCACAAGTCGCCGAAAGTTTACACATGGCACAGCAACAATACAGTCGTTTTGAAACTGGAAAATTTGAATTGAATTATGAGCAAATTCTCTTTCTTTGCAAACTTCTTGACGTAACGCCCAATGAAATTTTTGGTTATGAATTTTAATTTATTGTAAAAAAGGATAGTCGTTTGACTATCCTTTTGTTTGTATTGATTTATTTCGCTGCGGATTTTTTCTTTTTGATGGCGATTGGGACGCAGAGGGCTACAATTACTGGAATTGTGAAGCAAAGGGCTAGGATAACTGGAAGGTTGTTTTTGGAAGTGGCTGGTTGTTGTGGGGTTATGACGATTTCGTTTGCAAGCATTGTAGAGTTAAGGGAACTTTCGCCGTTTGCTTCTTCTTTTGCTGCGACTGAAGTTGAAACGTAGGCAATTTTAAGTTCGTTGTTTGCTTCAAGTTCTGCATAGGTGAAGTCTATTTGGTCGTCAACCACTGTCAGTTTTCTTCTTCCAAGCATTGCATAATCCACTTTGTATCCGTCTTCTGGAATAATGTGATAGGTTATTGTTTCGGTTGATTTGACTTTTGCGACTGCTTTTTGAGTGGTAGCAACATTGCCTTCATAAGTTGTGCAAAGGAATCTTCCGCCCTCGGTAATGTTTCTTGCATAAATGCTTTTTGTTGAAACTTCTTCATTTTTGACTGCTGCAACAAGGAATGGGCTGAAGTCGCTGATTGTGACCACAATGCCATATTCTGTTACGACACACTCAAGTTCTTCTGTAGCTCCTGGGACAATATATCCAAGATCGTTCTTTTTGTAGTGGAAAACTTTGAATGTCACGCCTTTGTCTTCTGGTCCATAGCCTTCTGGGAAGCCGAATGCAACTTTCACATAAGAGCCACTTGGAATTGTTGCAACGCCGCCGCAAATGTTAAGGTCAATTTCATAAGTTGCACTTTTTTCTATTGTTCCAGATGAAACAAGTTCTGTTGCGTCTTCCTCCATTCTGCTTGAAAGCTCTTCACTTGGTTTTTTGGCAACAAGCACAAGTTGGCTGCGTTGATTTTGAGCAACTGGATTGCCGTCTTCGTCAAGGAAGTTTGTTAGGCTTAGGTCACGCCCGTCAATAAGCACTGGGGAACCATAAGAATTGATATACAATCTGCCGTCATTATATATCTTGCTGCAAACCGTCCATGGTCTTGCAAAGGTTAGTGTTGCTGGGCTTGGCACAAGTTCGCCTACGCTACTTACGATGTTTGTTGGAACAAAGTTGTAGGCTTGGTTGTCATGTTCAAACATTTTGCTTGGGGTGAAGTAGAATATTATTGTGTTTCCTGAAAGTTGAACACTATCACATTTTACATATTTTGAAAGGTTGCTAGATTTTGAACTGAAAACGTTAATTTCAATTGGCTTTGAGTTGTCGACCTTTTTAATCGCCTTGTCATAGGTTATGGAAACTGTATAAGTTTGGTCAACCGCCAAAACACTTGTTGGACTTGGGGTTATTGATTGAACCTTTGGGGCAGCAGTTTCTGGTGCATATTTTTCATTCACAATTACATCACTTTTTGCAACAATTTGAGTTTCGTCAATGGTTGGATAAACATTTCCACCAGCAAGCATTTGCTTTGTTATGAACATTTGGGAACTATACCAGTTTTTGTTGATGTTTATTATATTTGAATTTAGGTTGTCACCAGTAACCCTGTAGAACCCAGACCAGCCTTTATATTCGTTTGTATCCGTGTCGAAGTATTCGTGATTTATCATAAGATAAAGTGAATTTTCTTCGAGTTTTGTAATTGTTTCATAATTCATATAGCCAAATGTTATATATTGGCTGTCATCGTCATAAGAAATTGTTGTCTTAAGTTCCTCTTTGCCATAGTCATAGGTTGCAAGGGCTGGATATTTCACTTCATAACCACTGTTTGAAATTTCACCACTCTCAACATGGTCTTTGCTGTTTTCGCTTCCCAAAAGGAAATACTTTGTCTGAGAGGTGGCAGAACTGTTTAGTGTTGAATCTACAAGATACCATTTTGAGTTAAGTTGAACATAATTCCAAGCGTGGCTTTCATATCCGCCGTTATCGTTTGCAACATATCCCACAACTTCCACGCAAGGAATGTTTTGTGTGTCCATAATTGCTTTAAACGCACGGGCAAAGCCTTCGCAAACGGCATATTTTTTTACAATCGCACCATATGTTGTGCGAATTTGCTTTTTTCCAAGTTCCGTTCCGTCTGCGTCAAAGGAATAGGTAACGTTTTCACATAGATAAGTGTTTGCCATTAAGATTTTTGTGTAGTTGTCGGTGGCGGAAGAAAGTCTTGTTTTAATGGCTTCCAATGCGGCGTTATATTCTGTAACGGCGGCAAGGATATCTGCTTGAGTTTTAAACCCAGTTGCAAGATAACTATCGCTCCTGCCTGCGTCAATGCTGGCAACAAATTCTGCCCCCTTGCTCTTTAGACTGAGAGTGGCTTGGTCAAAGTTTACATAAAAGAGTTCTGGGTGGTCAAGATAGAACAAATCTCTTCCCGCTCCAAAAGACCTTAAAAGGGAAGTGTCCCCGTTTTGAAAACTTCTTACATCTGCATTAGATATAACCCCATTTTTCAAAAGGTCATACGACTTGCCTTGTGCAAAAGAATTATCCTCTGCCATTTTTTCAAACGCCTTATAAAACTTTTTGGCATTTGTGTCTAAGTCTTGTATGTAATATGTGTGTATGCTCTCCGTTGCGGCGTAGGCTTCTTGAGTCATCTGCGGAACGCAAACTAACGCACAACACAGCGCAATAAAAAATACAATAAATTTTTTCATAAAAACTCCTCCTATATTTTTATTAGATTATATCCAAAAAATTGCACGTCTGTCAAATGATACTTTCGTGATATTTGCACAAAGAAATTAACCAACTTTTTCCACTCAACATAAATTAAATAAAAAGGGGAGTGTGTGGTTATGGCGACAGAAGTGGCTAGTTTTTCGGAACTTAAAACATTGGTTGAGGACAGTGTCACAACAGATATTTTAGTTGCGCAAGACATAACTTTTTCGTCTGGCGGGATAAATATAAATGTTTCAAAACCATCGCTTGTAATAGATTTTGGCGGTCATAAAGTCACCGACTACACTTCAAGCACGTTTACGGACACCTTGCACGTGTCTTCCACCACAAATACCATTTCTGTAACTGTAAAAAACGCCGAGTGGAGCGGCAGAAATTATTATGGCGTTGTTGGCGTATATAACGGCAACACAAACACCACTGTCACCTTGCAAAATATATCCTACACTGGCCCTCAGTTTATGTATAACAAAAACGGCGTGACAAATATTATAGATTGCACCATAATCCTAAGCAGTAACGGCACTTCAACAAACCCGCAAGAATGCTTAGAAGCAAACAGAGTTTCAGTTTCGGGCAATGTGCAAGTGACGTCAAACTCCACAAGTGACGCCGTCATTTGGTTCACGGGACAAAACGCAAGTTTGACGGTGCAAGAGAATGCAACATTTATTGTTAAAGCAGAACTCACTTATCTTTTATACACCGACTCATCTCCCGACATTCTCTGTAAAAAGAATTCATCAACCACAATCACCACCCAAAGAGGACTATTCTACGCCTCGGGCAGCGGCTCGCATATCGCAAAGTCTTTTACGCTTGAGGAAGGTGCAAGTTTTGTCGCATACAAAAACGCCAGCAACTCTGTGCCAATGTTCAAGTGCCAATCAAACTTCACCATAAATAAAAATTCCACTTTCAGATTGTTTTCCGAGATGATAAGCAGCACCGCTCTTGTGTATTTCGGTCAAGCGGCAAACATCCAAATAAACTCCCCAAAAAATGTCGTTTTATACAATCGTGGCGGAGATATTTTCAGTTTCCAAACGGGAACAGCGTCAAACCCGAATATAATAAACATCTCAACAGAAATGTTACGTCTTTGGGACGTGGCAAAAAGTCCAATAACAGACGCTGGAACTTTTGACAACCCTCCAAGCAGCGAGTTTTACAAAGCGAACTACGCAAACGACCTAACTTTAAACATAAAATCAACAACCTCACAAATGACTGGACTTACAAGTAACCTTGAAGAGGGCGACAAGGGCTATCCGTTTTCTTCCACCTCACTCAAGCTTTTCACATCAAAAGTCATAAGCCTAGGCTCATTGCCACTAAATGTTGTCACCATAAACGATTTGTCCACAGAAATAACTGGAACAACAGAACCACTTGCAACTGTAGGTGTGTCACTAAACGGAACTCAAATCACCACTGCCGACAGTGAAGGAGATTTTATAGTTGCAATCGACCCACCCGCAGTTGACACCCCAGTAACTATCGCAGCCAACATTAACTTTTTGACCAAGGAAATATCAACACAAACAGAAGGCTCTGTGTCTGTTTCTCATGTTGACGACTTGAAATTTAAAACATTTACAACAAAGTCCAATATGAGCATTATCTTGCGAGATAACACCGACTTTACAATAGAAATAAAAGACACCCGCACATCGGGCGGGAATTGGACGCTATATTGCTTTTTTGAACAGCCCCTTACAAGTGGTGAAAATAAACTGGAGAACAACCTAGTCTTCAACACTGAAGGTGCCTCAAACATAATCTCCACTGCCCTCTTTCAAGTCCACAGCGGCACATGGGACGCCTCCACTCAAACAACCACCCTCACATGGCCGTCCGCCCAAGGCTTCCTCCTATCCCTCACTCCCCAAGCAGAATACCCCGCCGGAACCTACACCACCACCCTCCACTGGGAAATTGTGTATTAAATGTGAAATCCATTGCCAGAAATATAGATATTTTAGAAATAGTAAAAGTGCCTAAAAATTGGCACTTTTTATGTTTTTAAGCAGTAAACTTTTTTCGTTCTAAACTTAGATATTTAAAGAAAGTCGAAATGGGCATATTAGCCATTTTTGCGGCAATGCTACAAGTTATTTCCTTGGCTAGATATAGTTTCAAAACATCATAGAAATTGTCAGGTAAAACCAATTTTGGTCGCCCCATGTGAACACCTTTTTCCTTGGCAATTCGTATGCCTTCTGCTTGCCTTGACTTAATATTTTCTCTTTCAGTTTCAGCAACGAAAGAAAGGATTTGCAACACAATATCAGCAATAAATCTACCAACTAAATTTTGTGGGGTAGAACGAGTGTCTAAAAGTGGCATATCAATAACAAAAACATCGCACTCAACAATCTTAGTGATATAATACCATTCATCTAAAATCATTTTATAATTACGACCGAGGCGGTCTATTGATTTAATAATCAGTAGGTCACCCTTTTTTATTTTAGCCCTTAAAATTTGATAATTTTCACGATTAAAATCCTTGCCACTTTGCTTATCAATAAAAACATTCTCATTTGGAATTTTTAGCCTTGCCATTTCTTCAGTTTGTCTTTCAATATTTTGTGTGGTTGATGAAACACGCACATATCCATAAATCATAAAATACACCTCCAGCATACATTTTAAAATATTTTTTTCATCATGGCAATACTGACAAAGAGATCTATACAAAAATACACGTTGGTGTAGTAATTTAATCCAAACGATTTATTAGGTGTAGTATATCATATTTCTTCAAAAAATGGACATAATTTTACTAATTTTTTAATATTTTTTGCATTTTCATGCAATTCTGCTTCTCAAAGCCTTTTTTTAGCTTAACTACACCAACGTGTACCTTTAAGTAGTAAAAAACTTAATAATCTGAACTTGATTTTGATAATGTTTGTATTCAACAGAAGAGAGGAAAGGATGATGTTTGAAAATATAGATAACAGGATAAGGTTCCTTGGAGATGATCTAAAGAAGGAGTTAAAAGAGAACTCAAAAATTAGGATTGCAGCATCCTGTTTTTCTATGTATGCCTTTAAGGAACTGAAAGAAGAATTTAAAAAGATTGACGAGTTAAAATTTCTATTCACTTCGCCCACATTTACAAAAGAAAAAATTGTGGAAGATATGAAAAGTGAAAAAAGAGAATTCTATATACCTAAATTAAATAGAGAAAATTGCCTGTATGGAACAGATTTTGAAATAAGGCTTCGCAATGAAATGACTCTTAAAGCGGTGGCAAGGGAATGTGCTGAATGGGTAAAAGAGAAGGTTAGATTTAAAAGTAACATAACTGAGTCCTACATTCCAAATTTTATAGGAATAGAAAAATCTCAACAACCAAGTATAGTTTACAATCCAATAGATGGCTTTACAGCAAGCGACTTGGGGTATCAACAAGGGAGGGCTATATTTTCAGCCACAATGAAGACTGACTTTGCCGAGCAGAGTAAATTTTTATTATCCATGTTTGACGAAGTTTGGAACGACAAGTCAAGGGTTGAAGATATAACAGATTCAGTTATTGAAATGATTAGTTCTGCGTATCAAGAAAACAGCCCAGAATTTATTTATTACATAGTTCTATACAATGTTTTTGCCGATTTTCTTGATGAAATCAGTGACGATCATATGCCAAATGAAGCAACTGGGTTCAAGAATACAAAAATTTGGAACACCTTGTATGACTTTCAGAAAAATGGCGCAATAAGCATAATTCAAAAACTTGAAAAACATAACGGTTGCGTATTGGCAGATAGTGTTGGACTGGGTAAAACTTTTACTGCACTTGCAGTTATGGCGTATTATTCTTTGAGAAATAAAAGCATTTTGGTGTTATGTCCAAAAAGGCTTGGTCAAAATTGGATGCAATATTGTGGGAATGAAGTAACAAACATTTTTTATCAAGACAGAATTAGATACGATGTCCTCTATCACACAGACCTAGGAAGATCTGGAATGTCTCATGACGGCAGAGACATTAAATATATTAACTGGGGAAATTATGATCTTGTAGTTTTAGATGAATCTCATAACTTTAGGAACAACTATGCGGCGGAAGGTAAAGAATCTCGATACAACTTTCTTGTAAATAAAGTTTTAAGACCGGGGGTGAAAACCAAGATTTTAATGCTTTCTGCAACACCAGTAAACAACAGATATGCTGACTTAAAAAACCAACTAGCACTTGCTTATGCACAAGATTATGATGCTTTTGAGGCGAGTTTGGACACAAAAAGTAGCATTGCTTCAATATTCAGAAATGCTCAATCTGTCTTTAATGAATGGTCAAGGAAGCCGATATACAAAAGAAAAACAATAGACTTGGTGAACAATTTAAGCATGGATTTTAAAACGCTTCTTGACAGTGTGACAATAGCAAGAAGCAGAAAGAAGATTCTAAAGTATTATAAAGACAACAGTATAGGTAACTTCCCAGAAAGACTGCCGCCTCAGTCATATTTCCCAGAACTAACCGAATTGCAAGGGGTATCATCTTACGAAGAAATCTATGAAAAAATCGCTTTGATGAATATGGCTGTTTATGGCGTTTTTGACTATGTCCTTGAAAGTAAAAAAGAAAAATATGAAATGAAAACTACTCTCGAAGAAAATTTTGGTGGAATATCCAGAGGTGGACGAACGGCAGGAATAAAGAGATTGATGACTATAAATCTGTTGAAAAGATTGGAATCGAGTGTAGAGGCTTTCAGTCTGACAATGGACAAAATTCTTAAACAGAATTTAGCAGAACTAGATAGATTGCAACAATACGAAGATGGATTGCTTGACCCCGATGCTACAATAGATAAAAAAGTTTTTAGTTATGAAGCAATAGATATGGATGATGAAACATTTTCCTTTTTCAGAACGGATAAAGGAAGAACAATTTCTATTAAATATGCAGATGTAGATAGAAGATCGTGGAAAAGGGCAATGCAAGAGGATATAAATGAATTGACATTGCTTTTGAACGAGATGAACAAAATAACACCCGAGCATGACAACAAATTGCAAACATTAAAGGATGTTATAAAAGATAAAATTCAAAATCCAATAAACCCAGGCAATCATAAAGTTTTAATTTTTTCAGCTTTCGCCGATACCGCAAATTATCTTTATGACAATTTAAAGAATTGCCTAAAAGAGAATTATGGAATAGAGTCCGCTTTAATAGTAGGACAAAAGAATAGAACTACCATTAGCGATTGCTCAAACAGAACAGATGCCTTGCTAACTATGTTCAGCCCAATAAGCAAAAATAGAGATGAGACTTTTAATAGGATTGAATGTCATGGCAAGTCCACTGAGATAGATATCCTCATAGCCACAGATTGCATTTCAGAAGGTCAAAACTTGCAAGATTGTGATATGTGCTTAAATTACGACATCCATTGGAACCCTGTTAGGATAGTCCAACGTTATGGACGTGTGGACAGATTGGGGAGCAAAAATGAAAAAATAAGGCTTATAAATTTCTGGCCACCAATATCACTTAACGAATACCTTAATCTTACAGAAAGAGTAAGTAGCAGAATGACAATAGTCAACCAAACTGCAACTGCTGATGACAATATTCTTGACCCAGATGAACAGCTTGATGATTATAGAGAAATTCAAATTAAAAAACTTCAAGAAGGTGAAAATATAGACCTAGATGACCAAGAAACTGGTGTTTCAATTTCAGATTTGGGGCTAAACGACTTCCGAATGGATATGTCGGAATTGCTTAAAACATATGGCAAATCAAAACAACTTCCAAAAGGTCTTCATTGTGTTGTCCCAGCAGATGAAAAGAATGGAATTGCTCCAGGGGTTATTTATGTTTTGAAAAACCAAAATCAAAATCTCAGTTTAGTAAAGAGAAATAGATTGTATCCATATTTCTTGGTGTATGTGGACAAGTCTGGAAAGGTTATTGAGGACTACACTCAAGTCCATCAAATTTTGGAAATATTAAAACGGGCATGCTCTGGACGGAAAGAACCAATCGCTGAAGTTTACAAAAAGTTTAACCTAGAAACAGATGACGGGAAGGACATGCATATATATTCTGGCTTACTTAAAGACGCAATTCAGTCAATGATCAGTGAGAAAAACACAAGCGATTTGCAATATTTGTTTAAATTCGGAAGTGAAGTTTTAAATGAAGTTGGAATTAAGGGGTTGGACGATTTTGAACTCATAACCTTTGTCGTAATCGAACAAAAGGAGGGGGAGAATGTTTAAATATAACGAAAGAACTGAAGTAAATTTAGACTTAAAACTAGCGGAACTATTCAAAGTAATCAAGGCGAATAAGCAAATTCAATCAGATGCAAGTATAGTTTCAAAGGTAATATTAACAAACATATTGTCACCAGATAGAACGAACCTAGAACCAAGCGAAAATGTGAAAGAAATATACATAATGGACATTGTTCTTAACAAAGCAGCAGCCCCAACAAAGTTTATAGATGCACTGAATAAATACATAAACTTTCAAATACTTTTTAGATTGCGATATGAAGTAGAGGTCAAATATATCACATCACTAAAAGCATTTACTGAAGATAAAACCAAGGTTTTGAAAACTTGCGAAAGTGATTGGCAAAAAGAAAATAAAGAGGAACTTCCAAGCACTAGTAAATTAGAAAATGTTTTCAAAGCAATGGTAAGTTACATCACGAAAATAAAGTTCAGACAAGATGAAACTTTTGATGAATACACAGACCGAACCAACCAAATAAAAAAACACAAAACAGAGATTGAGAAGCTAACAAAAACTCGTGATGCAGAAAAACAACCAAACACAAAAATGGCGATAAACAGCCAAATAAAAGAACTCAAAAGAGAATTGGAGGAAATGTTATGAAAAAAGAAATGAATTTAGAGGAAAACAATGATTTGATATGTGAATTATCTTATATTAGTGATGATGAGAAAGATAATCTCAAATCATCAATCATAAAGTTTGTTTGTTATTTTAACTTATTTGAAAGTTATTTAAACGAAAGAGGCATAGATCATTGGTATGATTTTTTTGATAAATACACAGTTGATGAAAGTTTGATAAATAAATATTTTGAATTTTTCTATAAGAGATATGTAAAAGATGATGAAGTAAATGATCAATTTAATAGTTTTTATGGCGTTGTTAAAGAAAATTATCTAAATCAATTAAAAAATGATTTAATTCAAAAACAAAATAAACCTAAATCGGTGTTATCAATTTCTTATTATTTTAGGAACAATCTATTTCACGGACATAAAGCTATATGTCAGTTGAAAAAGTATGTTGCTTGTTTTGAAAAAATCACGGAATTTTTATTAAAAATAATGGAAAATGCAAAGGAGAAAAAATAATGGATAAATTACAAATGCGAAGTAAAAATTTGGTGGATGAAAATATTAGTAAAATTGCAGAGTTATTCCCTAACTGTATTACTGAGGGAAAAGATGAAAATGGACAAGTTGTTAAACTTGTTGATTTTGACTTGCTTAAACAAGAATTGTCGAAAGAAATTGTTGAGGGTAATGATGAAAGATATACACTTAATTGGGCAGGTAAAAAACAAGCAATTTTAACTGCAAATTCACCTATCAATGCAACACTACGCCCTTGCAGAGAAGAAAGTGTTGATTTTGATAGCACAAAAAACCTTTACATTGAGGGAGACAACCTTGACGTCCTTAAACTTCTGCGTGAAACTTACTTGAACAAAGTTAAAATGATTTATATTGACCCACCTTACAATACTGGTAATGATTTTGTGTATGAAGATGATTTTGCTAGTAGTACTGAAGATTATTTGCAAGCAAGTAAGAGTTATGATGATCAAGGCAATAGAATGTTCCAAAACAACGATTCAAATGGTAGATTTCATTCTGATTGGCTTTCAATGATGTATTCAAGACTGAAATTAGCAAAAGATTTATTAACTGATGATGGTGTAATTTTTATTTCTATTGATGACAATGAACAAGAGAATTTAAAGAAAATTTGTAATGAAATATTTGGTGAATTAAATTTTATTGGCACACATATACGAAAAACAGTATCCCAAAGAGCAATGGCAAAAAATTATAATACACAACACGAATATTGCTTAATCTATACTAAAAATAATAATAATTTTGATTTATGTGGCGACGAAAAAAACTTTAATGTTTACAGTAATCCAGATAATGATCCACGAGGAGATTGGAAAACATCTGATCCCACTATGAGTGGATCTAAAAATAATTTCGAGATTATCAATCCATATAACGGAAAAATAGATTTTCCACCAAAAGGAAGAGGTTGGGCTTTTACTAAAGAAAAATTTGATTGTTTAGTAGATGAAGGGATAGTTATTTTCAAGAAAGATTGCAAGGAATCGGAAAGAGGTTTTATTTACAAAGCTTATAAAAAAGATTTAAGAAGTCAGAATTTGCTTTTAAATTCTCTAGACGTTTGCGAAAATCAATATATGAATCAAGTTTCGACAAAAGAAATGATAGAATTATTTGATGAACGAATGTTTGACTATGCCAAACCAGTTTCATTTGTAAGGAAAATATTAAGTTATGATAAAAATAAAGAATCAATTATATTAGATTTTTTCTCGGGCTCAGCAACAACTGCTCAAGCGGTCATGCAATTGAATGTTGAAGATGGCGAAAATAGAAAATACATAATGGTTCAACTTCCTGAAATAACTGACGAAAACAGTGAAGCATATAAAGCTGGGTATAAGACAATTTGTGAAATAGGCAAAGAAAGAATTCGTAGAGCAGGGAAAAATATAAAGGATGAAAATCCTGGCAAAAAAATTGATGTTGGTTTCCGTGTATTTAAACTTGACAGTAGTTGTATGAAAGACATTTATTATTCTCCAAATAAAACGACACAAGATTTGCTCACTCAATTTGAAGATAACATCAAAGAAGATAGAACCCCAGAAGATTTGTTATTCCAAGTAATGCTTGATATGGGTGTTATGCTTTCAAGTGAAATAAAGACCTTAGAGATCAATGGCAAAAAAGTATTCAATGTAAACGATGGCGACCTAGTTTGCTGTTTTGATAAAGACCTTAACGATGATGTCGTTACAGCAATAGCAAAAATGCAACCATTGTATGCCGTATTTAGAGATGCAAGTATGTCAACTGACAGTGTAGCAGTAAACTTTGACCAAATTTTTGAGACATATTCGCCAACTACAACAAGGAAAATAATATAGGATTAGTGTTACTAAAGATATAAATTTATTGAATAATTTAAACATTTATGACCAAATAAAAATTTCAAACCTATAGTAAAACTTGATTTTAAAATAAATTGTCAAAATCTTAAAAAAGGAGAAATAAATGACAAACAAAGTTAAAGAAATAAAGTATTTTTGTGCTAAATGTTATCAAGATTACACACAAGATATTAGTATTTGTCCGTTTTGTAAGAATAGATTAATTAAAAAAGAAATTTATTGGGATTTAGAAGCACATGGATATTTTATAAAAATTTCAAGTTTGATTGCTTTAAAAAATATGAGAAAAGGTGCAATATGGTTCAGACCACCTGTTTATTTTAATAGATATGAACAAGATGATGTCATTGGAGACAGCCAAGAGTTTTTAGTTCAAGTTGATCCAGATGATAAAAAGTTTGATCCTAATATAAACAAGAAATTAATATTTTGTATGTACTTTTTGACAACAGATAAAAATGGTAATTATTCTATTCCAGAGCAAGATAAAGATAATTTGCAAAAATTTGGTAATTCAGTTTCTTTTATTAGTTTTGCAAAGTTCAAAAAATTAATTGAAAAGTATGTTATTAGAGAGGCTAATAAAATAGTTGGTAACCATGTTTCTTATTATACAGATAAGATGTGTGGGGCTATTAACCCATTCTTTAAAAGAATAAAATATAACTATCAAAACGAGTATAGATTTATTTTAGAAGATGAAAGGTTTCTTAGTCTATATAACGAAGATGGTTCATTAAAGGAAGACAAATTTGTTTATAAACATAGAAGAAATCTAAAAAAAGTTTTTAGCAAGCCAATCGATTTAGAAATTATTCTTAATAGCCAAAACGAAAAGGATTGGGATCATTTGATTAAGATGTATTAAGGAGAACACAAATGAAATTTAGATTTAAGACACAGTCGTATCAGCAAGATGCTGTAATAAATATTTGCAAGGTATTTAAAGGGCAGCCAAAGTTGGATATGATTAGATACACAAGAGATTTGGGTATTAGGAGAAAGGAGACTGGAAAGCCTCAATTTGGAATGTTTGACGCCTATGAAGAAAATGATGATGGTTTCGAAAATGCTAAAATACTGCTTGATGAAACTGACATTTTGCAAAACATAAAGCATATTCAACAAGATTGCAACTACAAAGAGTCAGAAGAATTGGTTAAAGGTCTTGGCAAATGTTCGCTTGACATTGAAATGGAAACAGGCACAGGCAAAACATATGTATATATCAACACCATTTTTGATTTGAACGAAAGATATGGTTGGAGTAAATTCATAGTTGTTGTTCCTAGCATTGCTATTCGTGAAGGTGTTAAAAAGTCATTCCAGATGATGGAAGATCACTTCATGGATCGTTATCACAAAAAGGCAAGATATTTTGTTTACAACAGCAAAAGGCTTAGTGAATTAGATAGTTTTGCTTCATCTAGTGATATCAATGTAATGATCATTAACACGCAAGCATTCAATGCTCGTGGCACTGATGCCAGAAGAATTGATATGGTTCTTGATGAATTTCAATCAAGAAAACCAATTGATGTTGTAGCAAAAACAAGACCAATACTGATCCTTGATGAACCACAAAAGATGGGCGATGAAAAGAGTGCAACACAACTTTCACTTCGCAAATTTAATCCACTATTTTGTATGAACTTCTCAGCAACACACAAAAAGCAACACAACCTTGTATATTGCTTGGATGCAGTGGATGCATACAATAAATGCTTGGTTAAAAAGATTCAAGTCAAGGGCTTTGAGATTAAGAATTTGCGTGGAACAGATAAATACTTGTATTTGCAAGACATCGTGCTTTCACCAAACAAACCACCAATGTGTAAGTTAGAGTTTGAAATAAACTATAACAAGTCAATCAATAGAGAGACAAGAATCCTTGGCAAAGGCGACAACTTGTATCACAAGTCTAACCAAATGGAACAATACAAGAACGATTATATAATCTCAGACATCAATCCATTTAACAACACAATCACTTTCCTAAATGGACAAGTATTGCACATTGGCGAAGTGCTAGGGGATGTTTCAGATAAAGACCTTAGAAGAATACAAATAAGAGAAACAATTCGTTCACACTTTGAAAAAGAAGAGAAGCTTTACGATAAAGGAATTAAATGCTTGTCATTGTTCTTCATTGATGAGGTTGTAAAGTATAGAGATTACAACGAGCCAGATGAAAAAGGCGAATATGCAAGAATGTTTGAAGAAGAGTACACAAAGGCACTCAACGAAAAGATAACACTATTCGAAACACCTTACATTCGCTACTTGAAAGGCATTGATGTTAAAGACACACACAAAGGTTATTTCTCAATAGATAAAAAGACCGGAAGAATGATCGATTCAAAGGAAAGCAAAGGCGAAGGCTCAGATGATATTTCAGCATACGACCTTATTTTGAAAAACAAAGAGAGATTGCTTTCAAAGGAAGAACCAACAAGATTCATATTCTCACACTCAGCACTTCGTGAAGGTTGGGATAACCCTAACATCTTCCAAATTTGTGCATTGAAACCCGGTGGCGACAGTGCAATTGCAAAGCGACAAGAGGTCGGTCGTGGACTTCGTATTGCTGTAAATATGATAGGGGATAGAACAGACCTTCACTATTTCAAGAATGAGAGATCATCATTCCATAATGTCAACACTTTAACAGTTATTGCAACTGACAGTTATAAAGACTTTGTTGGTTCAATACAAAAAGTGCTTAAAGAAAACCTTGCAGACAGACCTACAAGGGCAACAATTGAATATTTCCGTGGCAAGTTCGTTAGCGATGGAAAAGAGAGAATTCAGGTCAACAACGATATGGCAAGTGATATTCAAAGTTATTTGAGATTTAACGGTTATGCCGATAAAGATAACAAAATCACTCAAAAATACTTTGATGACAAGGCAAACAACACGCTTGCCGCAATGCCAGAAATCCTTGCGCCATACACAGAAAGTGTGCATAAACTTGTTGAAAGCATTTACAATGAAAAAGCACTTGATGGTATGTTTGAAGATGCTAATAAGTCAACAGTGGATAGCAACCCACTTAATGACAACTTCCACAAGGCAGAGTTCCAAAAACTTTGGAAACAAATCAACCACAAATATACATACAAAGTTGACTTTGATAGTGAGGAACTAATCAAACACTCAATTGAAAGCATAAACAAAGGATTGTTCGTTGCTGAATTAAAGTACGTTGTAAGAATTGGTCAGCAAAAGAAAACAATGGATGAGAATGCTTTAAAGCGTGGAGATTCATTTAGCACAACAGATACCAGAACCGAAACAATTCGTAGTGGTGCTGCCGATAACACAAAATATGATTTAATAGGTAAAATTGTAGACAATACAACTTTAACTAGAAAAACAGTGGTTCGTATTTTACAGGGCATTACAAGAGAGAAGTTTGAGATGTTTGCTATCAACCCAGAAGAGTTTATAACAAAAGTTTCAAGACTTATAAACGAGCAAAAGGCTTCAATGATAGTAGACCACATAACATATAACAAAACCCAAGGTGAATACGACAGCGATATCTTCACAGGTAATCAAGCAAAGATTGACTTTGACAAGGCATATAAGGCGCAAAAGGCAATTCAAGATTATGTTGTAACCGATGGAAGTGCTAGAGAGTCAATAGAGCGTAAGTTTGCAAAAGAACTTGATGTGGCAAATGAAGTTTGCGTATATGCTAAACTTCCAAGATCATTCCAAATTCCAACACCAGTTGGAAACTATGCCCCAGACTGGGCAATAGCATTCAACGAAGGCAGTGTAAAACACATATACTTTGTTGCTGAAACAAAAGGTAATATGGAATCGCTAGAACTTCGTGGAATAGAAAAAGCAAAGACAGATTGTGCAAAGAAGTTGTTTGACCAACTTCAACTTGCAGGCAATGTAAGGTATGAAGTGGTAGATAGTTACGAAAGTTTGCTAGACAAAATGCAATCAATAGATTAAGACAAAAAAGACCAGGCGATAAAACTGGTCTATTTTTTGTAATATGTTCATCAGCAGATAGCCTGGAGCTTTACTTAAAACAGTTAATGATGTTTAACATAATAGTTATGCTTGTGGATAAAAAAGCATTTTACCCCAAAAAGTTTGCAATTTATGTCCCAAAAATACACATTTCTGAAAAATTTTTCTCATTTTTTGGAAAAATATGGAAAAAATGGTTGCAAAATTGGGAATGGGAATATATACTGAAAAAGTAGAAAAGTGGCGATTGTTGCTTTTGGAAAATAGAAGTTTCATAAGAAGGTTTTGGAAATGGGGAAACGTGTTTTGAGAGATATTTTTGTTGCAATTTTTTGTGTTTTAGTTATAGGACTTGGGACGGGTTGTGACTTAAATGAATATTTCACAAAAACCGCTCCACAAGCGTGTTCTCACGAATATAATATTGAATATATTTGGCAAGATTATGCCAGTTGCAGGGCGACTGCAAGTTGCAAGAAATGTGAAAGTTCTTTTGAAGAATATGGTGTGCTTACAAGGAGTTCTGAGCCAACTCAAATAGCCAGTTGTTTATTTGATGAACAATATTTATGGACAGCAACTTTTACGAATAAGTTGTTTGAAAATCAAACAAAAATTGAATCAACAAGGGCTGGGTCACATAATTACAAAGAAAGTGAGATTACATGGTCAAAAGACCTAGAAAATAACGAATGTTGCCGCATGAAACTCATTTGTGAAGTGTGTAATGATGTTAAAACTTTTACGACAAAAGATATAACGACTTCAACCACTGACGCAACTTGCACAACGGATGGCAAGATTGAATATACAGCCCATTTTGAAAACGGAAGAACTGCAACAAAAAGTCAAATAATTCCA
>DLSM01000008.1 GCA_002500135.1 Christensenella sp. UBA7862
TTATACCGCAACAAAAGTTGATGAGGATATCTATGATATTTACTTCAATGACACTTGTGTCCTCAGTGGAGCGATGTGTGTAATTGAAGATAATATTTTTAAAATAACCGACTGTGCTATTTCATTTGACTCAGACGACGCAATGTTCTGTCTAGCCGAAGAAAGTCCAATAGAGTTTGAGATTTCTTCTCAAAATGGAAACAATTTAACATTAAAATTTGCTAAAAAAACAGCAACATATGTCTTAAAATCTTACACCTTGACAGACGGCGAAAACGATTATGACTCCTATATCGAATTCTATTCCGACAACACCGCATGCCTATTCGTAAATCTCGCTGACGATATCTATGTTCCATTCCAAATTTTCACCTCATGGACAAAAATTGGCGACACAACAATTCAAATTGACTACAACGATGAATTTCTTGAATTTGAAGTTGAAGCAATATAAGTTGCACTTAGATTAAACAATGTTTAAAAAATTATCGATTAAACAAAAAAATAAGGAGAAAACTATGAAGGATTTAAAAAAAATTAACACAACGCTTCTGCTGATAGTAAAAAATAAAAAGGTTTTATTGGCAGAAAAAAAGAGGGGGTTTGGACAAGGGAAATTTAATGGAATCGGTGGAAAGCAAGACTTAAATGAAACCATAGAACAGGCAATGATTAGGGAAACACAAGAAGAAATAAATGTGACACCTGTTTCATATAGTCAAGTGGGGAAAATTAACTATGACGTGTGGTATAAGGGTGAAAGGTCTGACTTGTGTATGAATATCTTTATTTGCACAGAATATGTTGGTGAAATAAGGGAAACGGAAGAAATGCGACCACAGTGGTTCGACTTGGACAAAATTCCATATGACAGAATGTTCGACACTGACAAAATTTGGTTTAAAGATGTTATCGCTGGCAAAAAAGTTTATGGAGCGGTGCAGTATGACCAAAACGGAGACACTGTTTCAGAAGATTTGCAAATGGTTCAATAAATTTAGCAAACAAAAACCCTCAGTTTAATGAAGTGACCCTACGGGGTTCACTTCATTAACTGGGGGCTTTTATTTTTTAGAATTTAAATAGGTTGCAAGTTTAAAAATAAGGTCCAACTCCTCATCATTAAGTTTGTTTAGTTCAGCTATCAATTCTTTTAGTTTTGTGGGATAGTTGGTTTTTGTGTCAAAAAAATCACTTAAAGATAAATTAAAATAATTGCAAAAATTCACCAAAAAATCTATAGAAGGGTTTAACCTTCCACCCTCCAATTGATTGACATATTCGCTACTCATTCCCAATTCCAAACTTAAATTTCTTGCCGATATGTTGTTTGCATTGCGAATTGAATAAATTCGATTCCTGATAAATTCTTTATTCATATCAATATTATACACTATGTGAAATTTTAGAATACATAGTGTCACTAAAAAAATGCTTGACACACATAGTGCCGCTATGTATAATTAAAGAAACACATACTTAAAAGGAGGGAAATCTATATGAAAGAACAAGTGAAAAAGAATTTATTGTATATCATTGCGGGGGTATCTGCACTAATTGGGTTGGTGTTTATGGTTGCTTTGATTGCTTTAAACAATAAACCAGTGTCACTTAATAAAGAGTATTCTTATACAATGTCTTTAGATGATTACGGGTTCGGTAGTGAATATTATATAGAAGTAAATGCAACTTTTGACGGCAAATATATAACCTATTCTGGTTTTGTTGGCACAGAATCTACAACAGAAACATATGAGTATAAAATAAATGGAAACCATCAACTCTTTGTAAAATTTGATGCAGATGACTGGAAGTTGTTTGGCAAAGTAAATGCTTGTGAGATTGAAGTGGACAAAAGTATTACAAGTTCAAATGGAATAAACTTTACTATGATTTTGCAATGCAAAAGTGCAAAAATAGCAAAAGGTTTTTGCATAGCATTCACTTCACTAGGCTTAACTGCTGGAGCAGTGCTAACAATTGTCAAAGTTCTTATGGATAAGAAAGCAAAAAACATAATAGAACTAAAAGGCATCGAACAATAATTTTTTTTGATTTGTTATTCTAACAAAAAGGGAGCAATGCGATATGAAGCATTGTTCTTTTTTGTATGGGTTTTAGAGGTAATTTCTATTTGTTAAAAATCCAACAAGTGTTTGGTTGCAAACAAATTTTAAGTTTAATAAAATAGTAAACAAAATTGTGTTTTTTGTGTTATACTTAGCTTATCAAATCACAATAAAATTGTGACATTGTTTGAAGATTAAATATTTGAATTCGCTTGGAGAGGAAATGAGCAAGTATCAAAAATTGTGGGAATATATAAAAGGCTGCGACGAGGATGAGGTCGTCTTAAGTTTCGATGAGATTAAAAAAATTTGTGGGGTAGAAATTGACCACTCGTTTTTAAGTTACAAAAAGGAACTTGTAGATTTTGGTTACGAAGTCGCTAAAATTTCGCTTAAAAACAAGACTGTGATATTTAGAAAAATAGTTTGCACTGGAGGGAAGTTGTGAGATATATAGCGTTGCTCAGAGGGGTTAATATAAGCGGCAAGAATAAAATTTCAATGGCAGAATTGAAAATGGTGGGGCAGTGCAGATAAAAATATTTGTGACAACCTTATTTTCATAATGCCACCAACGACCTTTAAAGAAGTCCGCTCTGTTGTAGGTGAGCCAAGCAAAAACATCGATAAAATTGAAGAATACAAGAACCATATCTTTTGGTCGTTTGACTTAAAGAACTACAGAAAGTCAAACTGGTGGATAAAAACAGCCAGCACAACAATCAAAGATAAGATTACAATCCGAACTGCAAACACGATGAAAAAGGTGTTGGAAATTTGTAAGAGAGTTAGATAGAATATGACGGAACGAGTTAGAATACTTTCAGATAGTCTGGGGCATATTGCAATAAAAAAAATTGAAAAATCTTTGCTTTTTTGCTTGAAAAATTTTTTTGTTTTTGATAAAATACTCGGGTCAATGAGTAACAGAAATGTGTAAGTCCAGTTGATTACTGGGCTTGCACATTTTTTATTTTATGGCAAAATTTAGGAGGTTTTATGGAAGAAGTAAAACAAAATAAAATGGCAGTTGAGCCACTCAAAAAATTATTTTGGAAAATGGGCTTGCCAATGATAGTTTCAATGGTATTACAAGCACTATACAATGTTGTTGATAGTGTTTTTGTTGCCAATATGCAAGGCACAGGAGCATTAGCTAACGAAGCGTTAACCTATGCTTATCCTATTCAAATTTTAATTATTGCAATAGGTGTTGGAACTGGTGTTGGGTTAAACGCATTGCTTTCAAAAAGTTTGGGAGAAAGGAACAAAGAAAAAGTCAATAAAGTTGCTGGAAATGGAATATTTTTAGAACTTGTTATCTATCTTGTTTTTTTAATTTTTGGACTAACTTGTTCAAATTGGTTTATTTCACTTTTCACTAAAAATGAAGAAGTTATCAAAATGGGTGGAAGTTACTTGATGATTTGTTCAAGTCTTTCACTTGGTGCAATCGGCTTTGCAATTTATGAAAGATTTTTGCAAGCAACTGGGAAAACAATGTATTCTACAATCGCACAAATTTCCGGTGCTGTTATAAATATTGTATTTGACTACATTTTCATTTTTCCACTTAATATGGGAGTTAGCGGTGCTGCTTGGGCAACCGTTCTTGGTCAGTTCGTGTCCCTAATTATTGCAATGATTTTGCATTACACAAAAAATAAAGAAATCAATGGTAACTTAAAATATATTAAACCTAGCGGAAGCATAATCAAAGGCATATATTCAATCGGAATTTCCGCTGCCATTATGCAAGCTCTTTTATCTGTTATGATGGCTGGAATGAATATTATTCTAGGCTCAGCAAATGCAAACCCAACTGTTCTTGTTGGTTCATTTGGAATTTATTATAAAATTCAGCAGATTGCATTGTTTTCTTGCTTTGGGCTTTCAAACACCATTATTACAATTTTATCGTTTAACTATGGCATGCAGGACAGAGAACGCTCAAAAGATTGTATTAGATATGGGGTTATAGATACATTTATTGTAACCTTGATTATAACGATATTGTTTGAGATAATTGCAAATCCACTTGCAAAATTGTTTGCTCTTTCTGGTGGTTCATCTAGTGAACTTATTTCAGTTTGTGAAAAAGCCACAAGAATAGCGTCAATTGGCTATATATTTATGGGGTTTAGTGTTGCAGTGCAAGGTGTGTTGCAAGCACTTCGCTACGCATTCAAACCTTTTTTAACTGCGTTACTTAGACTTGCAGTATTTGTATTCCCAATAGCATACTTATTTACTTTATCTCCAAACGTTGTTGACATCGTATGGTGGGTATTCCCAATTTCTGAAGCGTTGACAGCAGTTGTTTCATTATTCATCTTGAAAGATGTGATGAAAAAGAAAATTGATACTTTGGAAGAAAAACAAATTTCAGGCGACAACCTTATCATTACAATTTCAAGAGAACACGGAACAAGAGCAAAGAGAATTGGTAAAATGCTTGCGGATAATCTAGGCATTAAGTTTTATGATAAAGAACTTACAATGCTTGAAGCGAAGAAAAGAGCCCTTGATAAAAAATATGTAAAAGAAAATACTAATGAAGATGGTTATAATGCATATCTTTCACTTGACGCAAACAAGGACTCTATTATTGCACAAAGTGAAATTATCACAGAACTTGCAAGTAAAGAATCATTTGTAATTGTTGGCAGGTGCGCTGACTATATTTTAAGAAATCATAAAAATTTAGTAACGGTATTTTTGTATGCTGATGAAGATTACAAGATAAATAAAGTTATGGAAATGTATGGCGATACAAAACAGCAAGCAATAGAACATATTAAGAAATCAAATACTGCTCGCAAAACATATTATTCTTTGATTGCAAATAAGGTTTGGGGCGGAAAAGAAAACTATGACCTTTATATAAACGCAAATGACACCGAAGAAAATATAGTAAAACAAATAGAAGATTTTGTTCTCTCAAAAGAATAAAAAGTTGACAGCAAATGCACCAGTTTTAGAGAGTTTTATAAAGAATTAGACCGATAGTTAATTTTATGACTATCGGTCTTTTTTTAGGCACGCAAGAAGATTTTTAATCTTCTTTTGGAGCAAATTTTGACAGCAATTGCACCAAAAATTGACAGCAAATGTTTTTCGTCTAAAAAATTTTGTTAAAAATATGGAAATAAAAAACCTTGAAAGTGCCTTAGCCGAGCGAAGCGAACGCCAAGGTTCTGCACGCAAATGGCTAGAAAATAAGAAAATTTGCTTTTTGCAGGCTCTTATTTTACTAGGGTTTCAAGG
>DLSM01000004.1:0-209 GCA_002500135.1 Christensenella sp. UBA7862
ATTATTTTCTTGATAAACTGTTAAAATTGGTGACCATTTTGCAGTAAGAGTCATGTTGCCAATATTTGTAAATTGAGTGGAAGAAGTCACCAAATTTCCACTCTCATCCTGCCACCCTACAAAGGCATAATTACTACGAGTTGGAGTAGGCAAACTACCGTATTTTTCGCCTAATTTAGCCGTTATTTGGCTGGGAGATACCCCCCCCC
>DLSM01000004.1:229-103123 GCA_002500135.1 Christensenella sp. UBA7862
AAAAGTGACGGTGTAAGAGGGTCTAGAATACCTTACAGACACGTTTGAGGAAGTTCTTTGTTGGGTTGCTCCGAAGATGATAATGGACAAAAGAGCCATGACAAGGGTGTAGTTCACACACAACATACCAGCTCTCATCTTGTCCCAAAATCTTCCTCTCATTTTCACTCATTCCCTTTTATTTATTTTTAATCTTTATATTGAAGGCTCCCCCATTGTCTGTGAGGCAGTGTGTTTGTTGTGTGTGCCTCCCCTTACAAGGGGCGACCCACTGAAAGTATTTTACACAAAAAGTTTAGAATATATTTTCCCACTTGTCAAGTTTTTTGGACAAAAAATCTGTGAATAGAAAAAATCTCAGCCGATTGGTTGAGATTTTTGTGGTTATTCAGTCTTATTCAGCCTTCTTTGTTGCTGGTTTCTTTGCGGCAGGTTTCTTAGTTGCTGTTTTTTTGGCTGTTGCTGGTTTCTTTGTTGCAGTTGATTTTTTTGCTGCTGGTTTTTTTGCTGGATTTTCTGCAACTTCCACTGCAACTGGCTTTGCGTCTTCTTCTTTTGCTGGAAGTGTCACTGGCTTGTTTTCTTCTTTAACTTCGTCTTTAACATCGCCCAAAACTTGGTCTTTCAAATTTTCGCTTGGGTCAATGACGTTGCCGTTTTCGTCAAGAATTAGGTCTTCTTTTTTGTCAATTCCCAAAATAACTGATGCGTTGACAGTTACATAACTTGCGTTTTTCTCGTCATCGTCTGCTCCAGTTTTAAGAACAACAACTCTGCCCATGTTTGTTTCTCTCATAGAAACGATTGTGCCATAAATTCCTGCGTTTGTCACAACTTTATCGCCTGCTTTCAGTTCGCTCATCATTTTGAGGGCTTGTTCTTGTTGTTTTTTTCTGTTGATTGTCCCGAAAATGAGATAAACAATCATCAAAAGCACCAAAACGCCCAACAAAATTGTCATGCCGATTCCGTTGCCGTTTGCTTCTGCGCCTAACATATAAAACATAATTTTTTCTCCTTATTTTATTTAATGAATCAATTATATTTGAAAATTCAATATAAATCAAATCATTTTGAGCATTTTTGTGCCAAATTTTGAAAATTTTGTCAAAAACAACACTTTTCCCATAAATTTTGCTCAATCTTTGTAGTTTTTATAAAATTCTTCTCTAAATTCCAAAAATCTGTCTTGCTTTATGGCTTCTCTTATTTGTTCCATAAGCCTAAGAAGGTATCTCAGGTTATGTTTGCTTAAAAGTCTTGCACCCAAAATTTCACCAGTGTTAAATAGGTGGCGAAGATATGCTTTGGTGTAATTTCTGCAACATTCGCAGTCGCAGTTGTCGTCAAGTGGTGTAAAATCTTCTTTATATTGTGCATTTTTCACCACAACTTTGCCATGAGAGGTGAAGGCAGTTCCATTTCTGGCAATTCTTGTTGCAAGCACGCAGTCAAACATATCTACCCCACGCAAAACGCCCTCGACCAAACAATCTGGACTGCCAACGCCCATAAGATAGTGTGGGCTGTCCTTTGGCAATTTGTCTTTCAAATCGTCCAAAACGTCATACATAACTTCCTTTGGTTCGCCAACACTCAGCCCGCCTATTGCAATTCCGCAACGGACATATGGCATGGCAAGTTCCAAACTCTTCTGACGCAAGTCTTTATACACATTCCCTTGCACAATGGGAAAAAGCATTTGTTTTGGGTTTTTCTGCACTTCGTAGCAACGTTTCAGCCATTCATATGTTCTTTGCATTGCCTTTTCTGCCATTTTGTGAGTGGTTGCCTTTTCGCCGTCACCAGCATCGGTGCAAACGTCAAGTTGCATGATAATATCCGACCCCAAATCGTTTTGAATTTTCATACATTTTTCTGGCGTCATAAAGTGTTTGTCGCCATTAAGATGAGAGCGGAATTCCACCCCGTCATCGCTAATTTTTCTAAATTTTGAAAGTGAGAACACTTGAAACCCGCCCGAGTCTGTAAGAATAGGCTTGTCCCAGTGCATAAACCTGTGAAGTCCGCCCGCTTTTGCAATAAGTTCATTTGTTGGACGAAGATACAAGTGATATGTGTTTGACAAAATTATTTGAGCGCCAATTTCGTTTAGGTCTTCTGGTGTCAAACTTTTGACTGTTGCTTGTGTGCCAACTGGCATATATATTGGGGTTTCAATGTTTCCATGTGGAGTTTTAAAAATTCCTGTTCTTGCCCCGCAGTTTTTGTCAATGTGTGTGGTTGTAAATTCAAATTCGCTCATTTATTCTCCTTTTTTGGCTTTTCTCTATAAAAAAACGAACTGTCGCCAAATGAGAAAAATCTATATTTTTCTTCCACTGCCGTTTTGTAAACTTTCATTGTGTTTTCATAACCAGCAAATGCACTTACAAGCATAATAAGGGTGCTTTCTGGAAGGTGAAAATTGGTTATTAGGCAGTCAACAATTTTAAAATCATATGGTGGGTAGCAAAACAATTTTGTATTGCTCTTTTGTGCCACAACTTCGCCTGTTTTGCCCGCACTTTCAAGTGTTCTGACACTGGTTGTGCCAACAGCGATAATTCTTCGTCCTTCTCTTTTTGCCTTATTAATTTTTTCCGCCACTTCTGGTTCAATTTCATAATATTCTTCGTGCATATCGTGGTTTAGAATATTATCTTCTTTAACTGGTCTAAAAGTCCCCAATCCAACATGCAAAAGAACATTTAAAATTTCAACACCTTTATTTTTTATTCTTTCCAAAAGTTCGGGTGTAAAATGCAGTCCAGCAGTTGGTGCTGCGGTTGAGCCATTAAACTTGCTATACACCGTTTGATAACGTTCACTATTTGCAAGTTTTTGCTTTATATATGGTGGAAGTGGAGTTGTGCCAACTCGTGACAAAATGTCTTCAAAGGTTCCCGAAAAAGAAAATCTAACTTCCTTTCCGCCAAAGTCATTATCCCCCAAAATCTCGCAACTAAGTTCATCAGAGAACACAACTTTTGTCCCCGCTTTCAGTCTTTTGCCGGGTTTTGCGAGTGTTTGCCAATCGGTCAAATTTTCTCGCTTTATAAGGAAAATTTCAACATTTGCACCTGTTTCTTTCTTGCCAATAAGTCTACAAGGGATAACTCTTGTGTTGTTGCACACAAGTATGTCACCCTCGTGCAAAAAATCTATTATATCCCTAAAATGCTTGTGTTCAATTTGCCCATTGTCCATATTAAAGCACAAAAGCCTTGATGCATCTCTTGGCTCAATAGGTGTTTGTGCAATAAGTTCTTCGGGCAAGTCATAATAATATGTGCTTCGTTTTGTAAAATCTATCATTTCTTTCCGTCCTTTGGGAACAAATCTTTCAGTCCCAAATGTTCATACGCTCCTTCAAGTGCAATTCTGCCACGTGGAGTTCTGGCAATGAAGCCAAGTCTTATAAGATAAGGTTCATACACGTCTTCAACAGTTGCCACTTCTTCGCCAATGGCAGTTGCAAGTGTTTCAACACCAACTGGCCCGCCACCAAATGTGGTGATAAGTCTTTCAAGAAGTCTTCTATCCACAAAGTCAAGCCCCTTCTCGTCAACGTCCATAAGTTTAAGTGCTTCACGAGCAATATCAAGTGTAACTTCGCCACCCGACTTCACTTGGGCATAGTCCCTAACTCTTTTTAATAGTCTATTTGCAATTCTTGGTGTGCCACGACTGCGTTTTGCAACTTCCAAAATTGCTTCTGGTGTTATGTTGACATTCAAAATCTTTGAACTTCGCTCAACAATCCTTGACAAGTCTTTTTCGTCATAAAGTTCAAGCCTTTGAATAATTCCAAACCTATCCCTAAGTGGTGAAGAAATATTCCCCGCTTTTGTTGTTGCCCCAACAAGTGTAAATGGTTGGAGTTTAAGTCGCATATTTCTTGCACTAGGACCCTTGCCCACAATGAAGTCAAGCGAAAAGTCTTCCATTGCAGGGTACAAAATTTCTTCCACCGAATGGTTAAGTCTGTGAATTTCGTCAATGAACAAGACATCATTTTTTTGCAAATTGGTCAAAATTGCTGCAAGGTCCGCTGCATGTTCAATGGCAGGTCCACTTGTAACTTTAAGTTGTGTCCCAAGTTCCGTTGCAATAATGTGAGAAAGTGTTGTTTTTCCCAGTCCCGGTGGTCCATAAAGCAAAACATGGTCAAGCGGCTCTTTTCTGGTTTTTGCCGCCTCTATAAATATGGAAAGACTTTCTTTCACCTTTTCTTGGCCAACATAATCGTCAAGAGCGGTGGGTCTTAGTGAATTTTCAATTTCCACATCGCTCGAAATTTTTGTGCTTTTGATAAAATCGTTCATAATCTACCCTTCAAATTATCTTCTCATCTGTGCAAAAGATTTTGAAATAATGTCTTCCGCACTATCCCCCGCAACGTAAACGCTATTTGCAAGTTTCACTGCTTCCACTCTTGCAATTCCAAGGCTGCAAAGCACTTCCACAGCATCTTCCACTTCTTGTGAAAGGCTGTCTGCGGCTGTCTGTGGCAATTCACCCATAATGCTCACCTTGTCCTTAAGGTCTACAATAATTCTTTCTGCCGTCTTTTTGCCAACGCCCTTAACACTTGATAGTGACTTCGCGTCCCCAGTTGCAATAACTGTGCAAAGGTCACTGTATGAAATACTTGACAACATTCCCATTGCGCCCTTTGGTCCCACGCCGCTTACTGTTATAAGTTTCATAAAAACATCTTTTTCTTCCTTAGAAAAAAAACCAAAAAGACTTACTCCGTCTTCTCTAACTTGAAAATATGTCCAAACTTTAACTTCGCCGTCTTGAGCAAGCAAAGTTTTTTGAGCCAAGGCGGAAACAAAAATTTCATAGCCAATGCCATTGTTGTCAAGGGTAATACACCCGTCTGTGCTATCTGTAATTCTGCCCGTTAGATAACTAAACATCTTTTTCTCCGTTTTATATTGAATTGTCACTTAATTGGTCGTTAAATTGTAAATGCGTAAGAGCCACTGCCACAGCGTCTGCCGCATCGTCTGGTTTTGGCACTTTTTCAAGCCCCAAAATATTTTTGACCATAAACTGAATTTGCTTTTTCTCCGCACGCCCGTTGCCGGTTAGTGCTTGTTTAATTTGCAAAGGCGTGTATTCATACATCGGCAAATTTCTCTCTATGCCGCACAAAATTATAATTCCCCTTGCTTCTGCCACTGGAATGATAGTTGTTTGGTTGCGAAAGAAAAACAATTCTTCTATTGCCATGCAGTCTGGATGATATTTGTCAATAAGTGCCAAAATTCCTTCGTGAATTGTAAGCAATCTTTGTGAAATGCTTTGTTCTTTTGGTGTGGAAATTACGCCATAATCAACGGCTTCTTGCCTTCCACAATCTTCATCAACAACCCCAAAGCCTAAAAGAGCAAACCCAGGGTCAATTCCTAAAATCCTTCTCATTTTTTATCCTAACTTAAGTAAATTATTTTCTATCTTTTTGCTATTTTTTGATATATCTCTAAAATAATCACCATATTGTGAATTATACAAAAATCAACTTATTTTACACAGAAAAGAAATCTTTTCCCACATCAGTTTTTGTCGTTTAGGACATCTTCGTTGTGTGAAATAATTTTGTCAATAGCCGATTGCGATTGCACTTTTCTTGGTTCTGGAGCAAACATCAATGGGCCTTCTGCGTCATGCAAGTCATAGTCCAAAAAGGTTTCAAGCCCCACTTCTCTAAGTTTTGCAAGTCTGTTTTGATTAAGTGGCACAACTTGCAAGAAGTGAGTGTATGTTATCCCAATTTTTTCTTCAAAATATTCAAGTGGAAACATCTCTGGAAAAGATATAAGTCCACTTATGCAGTCCGTGCCGTCAAAGCATGGTTTGCCGTCCTTTGAGAAGGTGTAAATTTGCCCAATCTGCACACCGACATTGTCTGCAATGCACGCTTGTGCCATATGCGCCATAAAGTTTATGACCCAGCCATATTCAGGTTTTTCAAAAGACATTTTGTATGTTGCAGGAAGCACCATAACAAGTTCTGCCCTTGCCACGTCTGGCGAAAATCTATATTCGCTAAGCCCCACAGTGGACACAACAAAGCCATCGAACTCAACAGTTGGCTCAAAAACAGCAATATCCACTGGGAAAAGATTGTTGTAATTGGCACTTGTTTTGAAAATATGCACTTGATCATCTCTTGCCCCGACATATTCCTTTGTGTGAGCGACAACATAAGAACGTCTTTCATTTTCCATTTCAATTTCTTCTTTACTAGGCATAATATCCCCCAAACTTAAAATTATTTTTGCCAACAACTTTTGTTACATACAAGTTAATAATAAATAAATAAATAATATTTGTCAAACAAATAAGCCTTATTTTGCAAAATTGACAAAAAAGTGGACACTCATTTGCCCACTTAGTTTTTAATCATAATTTTTCTTATCCAAAACTCCCATAACAAGAATTCGTCTAAGTTTTGGTGGAAGCCCCGCCATGTCAACGTCTTGCCCGTCAAGTTTCAGGCTGTCCTTTTGGCGTTTGTAATTTTCAAATTCTTGTTTTCTTTTTGCAATTATTGCATCCATTTCTGGCGTTTTTTGCGTCATTGAGCCGCCAAAATTTTTCCCCGCTGCGTTCATGTTTGCTCTATCAAAATTTGCCATTCTATTTGGACTTGTTCCAGTTGAAATCCCTTGCACATTTCGAGGCATATTCCCGCCACTCGGAAATCCATTTGGACTTGTTTTAAGAGAATTTGCCGCCCTTTGCACATTTGCAAAATCCATCATTTGTGACCCCGGCACTGCTCGCCCGCCAAAATTTGGTCTTCTGCCTGCATTTTGTGGAGGAGTTAAGAAGTCAAGTGCTATTTTGTCTTGACCTTTAGGCAAATTGTTAGGTGCATTTTGTGCAAATCTTGTGCCAAAAGGTGTTGACTTTTGGTTTAATTTTCTTCTTTCATAATCTTGCTGTGCCATTGGGAAAATTGGTCTTGTTGCAAATGGGTCTTGGTCACCAAATGCCTCTTTCATGGTCATAGGTTTTCTATCCGTCAAAGATTCTTCTTTCTTTTCAGATTGTTTTGGAGCCTCTTCTCTTTTTGGAGCGTTAAGTTGTGGAGGCAAAACAACAGGTCTTATTTGAAATTCGCTTTTCCCCAGTCTGTCACTTTTTTGAGTTTCGGCTTCTTGTTTACTTTTCTTTTTCAAACGTCTTTTCTTCATAAGTTTTACAAATGGTTTCGCAATCCATGCCCCAATTTTTTTGAACCACTTAAATTTTAAAATAAAAAGCGAAAGAAAGAATGTTACACACAAAACATAAAACAAAACTTCCATTTTTCTCTCCTTTTATTTAAGTTTAAGTGAAGACTCCACATCATTTTATAAATTAAATCTAATCTGTAAAGTCAAAGAAGTCGTCATCGTCATCATCGTCTTTTTCTTTTGGCTTTACATAGTCTTTTGTAATTGTATTTCGCATATTTGTGTCGGCAATCATGTTTTGCAATTTGTAATAGTCCATAACACCAATCTTTCCCTCTTCAAACGCCTTGATAAGTGCCTTTGGAATTTCCGCTTCTGCTTGAATTTTCTCTGCGTTAAGTTCTTCTGCTCTTGCCTTCATTTCTTCAGTTCTTGCAACAGCACGCAGTCTTTCCTCTTCCGCTTTTGAAAGAGCCAAAGCACGCTCACGCTTATCTTGCTCCAGTTGTTTTTCCGCCAACAAATCTCGTCCCAAGTCAACAGATTTTGTGTCAACGGAAATCACGTCAAACGCACAATTTTTTGGAAAGCCTTTTGCCATGATTGACTTTGAAATAAGGTCTGGGTTTTGAAGCAATTCAAGGTGACTCTTTACCCCGCCAAGAACGCTCAAAACACCCTCTGTCACTCGAGATAAGATAACATCTTCGCCCGCTCCACCAATGGTGTTTGAAAGATTGCCCCTTAGACTAACACACATAATAACTTTAAGTTCCCTTCCGTCACAAGTTATGGCTTTTATTTCGTCTGTTTTAATAACTTTTGGTTTTATTGCATCGTTCACAACTTTGCTAACACTTAGTCCTGCAAGGTCAATGGCTTTTGCCGTGTCAAGTGACAACACAACATCGCTTGAATTTGCAAGTATCATTCCGTCAACAAGTCCCACAACGTTGCCGCCCGCAAGCATATGCCCTTCCAGTTCGTCAAAACTTGTTGGCAAGTTTGATTTTTTGGCTTTAACAAAGCAAGTTGCAAGCGTTTTATAGTCAAGTTTTCGCCATTTAAGTGAAGATAATTTCCTTGCAGAAATATGCGCCCCCGCCCACAAAGCACTCCACCAAGTTTTAAAAGGCACTGCAATGCAAAAAGCGATAATGCAAAGCACTAAGACTCCCGCAAGCACACTTAACGTTATTATTGAAGAAGTTGAAATACACAATATATTTTTCATGGTTTTATTATATCACAAGGAGTAACAAAAATAAAGACCCAATTTTTTAAAAATCAGGTCTTTTTGTAATATTATACTTTTTCTCTTAGTCCACGCCCTTAAGTTGCACATTTTCTATATGTTTTTTTGCAATTTCCACTGCTTTTTGGTGATATTTCCGTCCTTGTTCGCTCATATTTTTCTCGTTTTGTTCCACTTGCCTATATTTCTGAATGGAATAACATTTTGCCCCAGCAATTTCCGAGCAAAGTCTATCCAGTTGCTCATAAGCTATATCTGGCGAAAGCGTTGTTCTAAATTCATAGTCAACGTGATTTTCAAGCAAATATTTTGCACTTTTTTTCACATTTTCCATAAGAGTTTGAGATATATTCCCCGCAATTTGTGGATAGTCTTCAAATGGTGCCTTAATATCCATTGCAACATAGTCCACTAATTTGTTTTCCACAAGATATTTCAATGTTTTAAAATCTGTGCCGTTTGTGTCAAGTTTGCACAAAAATCCCATGGACTTTATGCGAGAGATAAATTGAATAAGGTCTTTTTGAAGGGTTGGTTCGCCGCCGCTTACAACAACTCCGTCAAGGAACTTTTTATGAGTTGACAAAAAGTCAAAAAACTTTTCTTCGTCAATTTTATTTTTCCCCACAAAAAGATGAGAATTATGGCAATACCAGCATCTGAAATTGCAACCCGTTGTGAACACCACACAAGCAATTTTGTGAGGGTAGTCCACAAACGAATTTTTTACAAGTCCGCCAATTATCATTTTTTCTCCTAGTTTTTGAAGTCGCTTAGGCAGTCACTGTCGCAAACTTCGTCAAGTTCGTCTTCGTCAACAACAAACTTCTTTCTGTTCATATATTCGTCATATTTGCTGTCGTTGAAGTCTTGAACTGGACGCAAATAGCCAACAACCCTTGACCAAACTTCGGTTTTCTTGCCACATTCTGGACATTCAAAGTGTTCGCCAGTGATGTATCCATGGTCTTCGCAAACGCTGAATGTTGGAGTGATTGAAATGTATGGCATTTTTGAAGTTTCAAATACTTTTCTTATAAGTCGCTTGCAAACTTCCTTATCTTCAATTTTCTCACCAAGATAAAGGTGCAAAACAGTTCCCCCTGTGTAAAGTGATTGAAGTTCGTCTTGAAGTGAAACAACTTTGAAAATGTCGTCTGTATATTCCACTGGCACTTGTGTGGAGTTGGTGTAACTTACAGCACGTTTTCCTGCGGTTATGATGTCTGGGAACCTCTTTTTGTCAAGTTTTGCAAGTCTTGCACTGACGCCTTCTGCTGGGGTTGCTTCTAGGTTATATTGATTGCCCGTTTCTTGTTGATATTCCACCATTTTTTGACGGAGATAGTTCATAACTTTAAGAGCAAATGCTTGCCCCTCTGGGGTTGTTATGTCCTTGCCCATAAAGTTAAGCAAACTTTCGTTCATGCCCACAATTCCGATTGTGTTGAAGTGGTTACTCCAATAGCCACCCGTTCTCTTTTTGACATCACGAAGATAGAATTTGCAATAAGGATAAAGTCCCCTTTCTGTTTGTGCTTCGACAACTTTTCTTTTAAGTTCAAGCGAACTCTTTGCAATGTCGGCATATTTTGAAAGCATTGCAAAATATTCTGTTTCATTTTCTGCAAGGTAGCCAATTCTTGGGAGGTTTATTGTAACAACACCAATGGAACCTGTAAGTGGGTTGGAGCCAAAAAGTCCGCCACCACGTTTTCTAAGTTCCGAAACATTAAGTCTAAGTCTGCAGCACATACTTACAGCGTCTTCTGGCGACAAGTCGGAGTTAACAAAGTTTGCAAAATAAGGAATTCCATATTTGCAAGTTATGTCCATAATCGAGTTTACAACATCACTGTCCCAGTCCATGTCTTTTGTAATATTTATTGTTGGAATTGGGAATGTGAAAACTCTGCCCTTTGCATCGCCTTCAAGCATAACTTCACAGAATGCTTTGTTAATAATGTCCATTTCCGCTTGATACTCGCCATATGTTGTG
Source organism: Christensenella sp. UBA7862 (assembly GCA_002500135.1). Lineage (GTDB taxonomy): Bacteria > Bacillota > Clostridia > Christensenellales > UBA1242 > UBA7862. The sequence continues at coordinate 10,680 of DLSM01000004.1, forward strand.
TCTTGAAGTTCGCCTCCAATAACAACTGGTTGGTCTTTCAACGTTTTTGGACATTTAATATCCAAAGTTATATTAGAAAATGGGCATTGGAAGCCAACACGCGTTGGAACATTCATATTAAAAATAAATTCTTGCAAGCATTGTTTGACTTCGTCATATGAAAGATTGTCTTTTCTGACAAATGGAGCGCAGTAAGTGTCAAAACTGCTCCATGCTTGAGCGCCAGCGGTTTCGCCTTGCGTTGTGAATGTTGCATTTACAACTTGCCCTAGGAATGAACCCAAGTGTTTTGGTGGTTTGCTGGACATTTTTCTTGGAACTCCAGTAAAGCCTTCAGTCAAAATTTGTCTTAAGTCCCAACCCACACAATATGCACCAAAGAAGCCAAGGTCGTGCAAGTGGATAGCACCCGATTCGTGAGCTTCTTTCACTTCTTGTGGATAAATTTCATTGAGCCAGTAATTTCTTGTAAAGGTTTCTCTAACATAGTTATTAAGCCCAGCAACACTGTGTTGCATATTTGCGTTTTCTTTAACAGCCCAGTCGGCACTGTCAAGATATTTTGTAAATAGGTCAATAGTAGCCCCAGTAAGAGCATTCATTTCCCTTGCAGAAGTTCTCTTTTCTCTATACAAAATATATGCCTTTGCAACTCTTGCGTGTCTATTTTCAATAAGCACCTTTTCAACAGTATCTTGAATTTGCTCCACTGCTGGGACTTTTGAACCATTGGTTGCAATCAAAATTTTCTCGACTTGGTCTGCTAGGTTCTCTGCCAACTCCCTGTCATGCCCGTCACATGCAAGTGCAGCCTTAAAAATCGCGTCTGCAATCTTGGTCTTTTTGTATTCTTCAATTTTCCCATCTCTTTTTCTAACTTGTGTTATCATATTTTCTCTCCTTTAAAGTCAAGTTGGCGGGGGTAAATAATTTCTCCTGAGGTTTCGCCACTTGCCCCAAAAATACGCTGGCTCTTGCCCTTCAACTTTCAAACATTGAAACTTTATCACAACACAACATCTTGTGTCAACAAATTTTCACAAAATACTACATTTTGTGGTTTTTTTGTTCATTTGCACAAATTTAAAATAAATTTTTATACATAATTTTGCATAAAAACATAACAAAATTCGTCATAATTCCCCACCACCCAAAAGCTCATTTTTGCTTGAAATAAAGCACCTTTTCGTTGGGAAACAGCCCCCTCAAACCCTCCTCAAAACGAATGAATAAACATTAAAACGCACTTTTCCGCCCCGCTCCAAAAGCCCACCACAATATGTAGAAAAAATAGCAAATATCAATAGTTAGATACTTGCTATTTTTTTATTCCTCTCACAGTGTCTAGGGTTAATTCTCTTAAATATTCTCTATCGTCAACATTTTCAACCAAAAACATTGGCTTTGCATTTTCATAAGGAAGTTCTTTTGACAAGTTATACTTTATGTTTGTGCTTGTTATCTTGACTAAAAGGCGGTCATCAAAAATGCCACCAAAATAAACTCCACCAACATAAAGCAAATATTCTCCCATCATTGCTCTGCTTGTTGGGTTAAGGGCGTATAGTTGCTCCAAAATAAAATCCCTGTAATTTTTGCTTGATGACATTTTTGTTCCCTTGTTTGTTTATTTAGTCGAAAATATGCTTCATTCCTCTTTATTTTCTCCGAAATCGCTCTCAACTTTTATTTTTTCTACATCTTTTGAAAAAAATAAGTGCAAACCTAGTGCAGCATTAAATCCCGTTGCAGCAAATACACTAAATCTCTCAACGACTCCAAAATATTCAACTGGAACAATTTTCATACCCATAGCCCCAACGAGCATCATACAAAGAGCAATCAAAGCACAAATAGCGTAAGACTTGTATTCTTGTTGCCTAAAGCCACCAATAATAACCAAAATAAGGGAAACAATGGATAGTAGAACAACCAAAATCGTAACAATCATGTGCATAATATCTTGAAATGTGCCGGCATATCCACTTGTAGATAGCGGGAACATTCTATATCCAACTGCTGAAATAAACTCCATAATTGCAAAAAGATAAACACCTATTTTCAAAAGCTTAGATTTTTTATTTTGCATTGCAATGCAAACTACAACAACACACAACACTTCACAAACATTATACAAACTTGATAACTGATTCCAAAGTCCAAGAGAAGGAGCATTTGCCGCACTTAAATCACTCACTGCTTGGGCAAGCCAGTTATACTCCGGATATGCAAATGGCGAAAATATCACGGCAACTGTATAAGATAAAAAACTCACAACTCCCAAAAGTCCTAAATAATTCAACAAAGTCTTTTTCATAAATTCTCTCCTTTATTATGTTCCAAACAGAAGTTTGAAATATATCTTTTTATTAAATCAAAATTAACCGCAACATTTTCCCCTTTGCTAAAACTTTCGTCAAGTGAATAATCCATAAGAGCATGGATTGTTAGTGCAAAACTCATTGCACTAATTTCCAAATTATCAAACTGCAAAAGTCTTTTATTGTGTAAGACAACAAACACTTGCTTTGTTGCATTTATCATCTTTTGCGTTTCTTCTGTCAAAATTTTAGCCGCCTCAGGTGAAAATGCCCTTTCTGAATATATCACTTTATAAAACATTTGCATATTTTGCTCCAAACTCAAAAGAATGTAATTGTTTACCAATGTTGTTAAAATTTCTTTTGCAGATTTGTTTTCGAAGATATTAAAGTCCATTTGAGTATTGGTTCTTCTTTGAGCTGATTCTCTTAAAAACAAATACATCTCTTGAACAAGTTGCTCTTTTGACTTGAAATGATTATAAAGTGAAGGCTTTTTTATGCCAATGCTGTCTGCAATCATATTCATCGAAACATTCCCTAATCCCTTTTCCGCAGCAAGTTTAAGAGTTGCGATTATTATCTCTTCTTTTCTGTTCTCACCCATTTTTTACACCTTTTTTGTTGACAAACTACCAATCGGTAGTTATAATATATCACATAGTTGGTTTTATTGCAAATGTTTTTTGCTAAAAACCCAAAAGGAGAAAAAATGGAATATAAATTAAGTAAAAAATATTCTTCACCAGAATTACAATCTATGATAATGGGGCCAAACCCAATAAAATTGGAAGAAGAATTGCTAAAAAATGTTAAAATAAACAAGGGTGAAGTTGTGTGCGACCTTGGAAGTGGAAATGGTCTTACATCGGTTTTTCTAGCCAAAGAATTTGGAGTGAAAGTCTATGCAACGGACCTTTGGAGCAATCCAGACGAAAATATGAAATTCTTTGTTTCACAAGGACTTACAAAAGATAACATTATTCCCGTCAAAGCAGATGCCACTAACTTAAATTTTGATAAAGACTTTTTTGACAAAATAGTTTCTATTGATTCATACAATTATTTTGGACGAGATGAGATTTATCTTGACAAACACTTACTTCCATATTTGAAAAAAGGTGGATATGTGTATATTTCAATCCCTGGAATGAAAAAAGACATTCATAAAAATCTTCCAAAAGAACTTTTGCTCTCTTGGACACCTGAACAACTTGATTATATGCATGATGTTTCCTGGTGGACAAACATTATTTCAAGCAGCAAAGATTGTGAAATTGTGGAAATAAAAGAAATGGAATCTAATGAGGAAGTGTGGCATGACTGGCTTACACAAGAAAATGAATATGCAATAAATGACCGCAAGTCCATGAATGCAGGGGCTGGGAAATATTTAAACTTTATTTCTATCATATTAAGGAAAAAATAACAGCAAGCAAAAAGGTGTCCCCAAAGAACACCTTTTTGCTTTTTACATTACTTTAACTTTTATAGCGACAACGCCATATTTTTTTTCGTTATCTTGAGAATAGAATGTATGATATATATCAACTATTGATTTTGTATCCAAATTATCAAAACCAATTTTTTTTGAAGGTAAAGTTTGTGCCATTTCTTCAAATGAGGCGAAATATACTAAATCTTTGACAATGGTTGTAATTTTTTCTTTTAAGTCTGGTTCTCTACTAAAAATAATTGTATCACCCACATCTATAATTTTTCTCTTTTCGTCATTCAATCTAATTTCATATATTTTTTCACCAGATTTAATTTTATCAAAATATTTTGATTGCAGTTTCATTTCATGTAACATATTATATCCTTTCAATCTTTGCTCTTAACTTTCTTTTTGCTTCTTTTAAAAAACACAAACCATGAAAGGGCTAGGATAATGCCGCCGACTATAACAATATATTTCCATTCGACATAACTGTCAGAAACATGGTTGTAGTTGCTTTGAGAAACTGGCATATCGTCACTTGACGAAAAGACAATGCTTCCCTCCTCGTCTGTTCTGTGAATTGTAATTGACATTGCTTCAAGCCTATTAACAACAGAAGATTTTGGGTGACCATACTTGTTGTCCTTTCCGCAACTGATAATTGCAATTTCTGGTTTAATTACATCTAGGAATGCTTGACTTGATGAAGTGTCACTGCCATGATGACCGACTTTTAGAATATTGCAATCAAACACACTTGGCGTTGAAGTGATTGCAGTTTGATAGTTGTCGATAAATTCTTTTTCTGTTTTTGTTGAAGCGTCACCAGTAAATGTGTATTTTATTCCACAAATGTTTGCAATTATAATTGGACTATAGTCGTTGACGTCTGTGTAACTTGTTTCCACTGGTCCATAGAACACAAAAGAATAGTTTTCGCTTTCAATTTTTGCGTCCGCTTCATTTCGTTTCATAACAAGCCCTGGTTCGTTGTATGCACTGGTGATTGTATTTTCCCAAACTTTTGTTGTAACAACTTTATAATTAGAATTTTCAATTTTGTTGTTGTTCTTTTCATAATTTGAATAGCATTTTGGAAGATAGAATGTTTTTATTTCATAAAGTCCAAATATTGTTGCAGCATTGCCCACGTGGTCGTTGTCGGTGTGAGTTAGGATAAAATAATCAATAGTTGTGATGTTTAGGGCGTCTATGTATTTGACAAGTGCATTTTTTGCACTTGGGTCGCCGGTGTCAATGAGCATAGTTTTGCTATCTGGCAGTTGTATCAAAGTGGCGTCACCCTGCCCCACATCAATAAAGTGAACTTTATAATCGCCCGTTGCAATGGCAGACTCAAACTGGAATGTTGTTTTGTTAATTTGTCTTTCAATGTTTGTTGAAAAGAACAAACTCACAATAAGTGCCACCCAAAGAATTGAGTAAATGACAAGTTTAAACGCAGTTTTTGCTTTTGTTTTGCTACTCATTGCCCTTGTTTCCACTTTTTCGCCACGAGCAAGTTTTGACACATTGTTAATTGCCTTTTTCTTCTTTTTTCTAACTTCTTTGTTAATTTGCTTTTTTGCAAAATTTCGAAGTTCGTCATCTTGTTTTTTATCCATTTTTCACCTCAAACAATTTTTTGTCTATTTTCGCTTGCAAGTTTAAATCTAATTTTGTGTGATTTTTTTGGTTTTTTGGAAATTAGTTCCAAAATTTTAGGCACTGCTTCTATCCCCGCTTGATAGCCCTCAGCAAACATTGCGTCAACTTCGTCAATCTTTGTTGACTTATATTCCTTCATGCTTGGAGCAACAACAATATCCGCATTCAAATATCCCTTTGTGCAGTTGCTTTTGGTCATAATTCTTATTGTCGCCAAAAGAACATCTAGCACTTTAAGTGATGAAGTTCCATATCCACGTGTGGAGTTGACGTCAACCGCCACCACATAGTCACACCCAAAATGCCTTGGCACATCACTTGGAATGTTATTTTGCAACCCGCCGTCACTTAGGTGCATATCTTCATATTCCACTGGCACAAACACCCCCGGCACAGCACAACTTCCGCTTACAATTTTGGCAAGGTTGCCACGAGTAAAAGCAATTTCCCTTGAAGTTATGAGGTCAACAGCCACTGCTGCAAAAGGAATTTTTGCACTTGAAATATCCACATCACCCAAGTTGTCCTTAATAAGCCCTTGAATTCCGTCAGTTTTTGAAGGCATAAAAAATTTGCTACGTCTTATATCCTTAACTCTTATTGAATGTGCAATTTGTAGCATTTCGTCAGCCGTTTTGCCAAAACTATACATCGCCCCAACAATGGAGCCAGCACTTGTTCCAGCAACATAGTCAAAAGTTATTCCGTTTTCTTCAAACGCTTTCAAAACCCCAATGTGTGCAATTCCTCTAGCACCGCCACCACCCAATGCAAGCCCAATTTTCACCTTTTTATTTTTTACTGGGACATCTCGCTTCTGTTCAAAAAATCTCATTTTTCATTCCCTTTTCACAAGATTATATCCATATTTCAATTTAAAAAGTATATTTGTGATAATCTTATCCAAAATTATCCCGCAAGCAAACATTTTAAGGTCATAATTTGCAGAATAACTTTTGTCACAAGAAGATAATACCACAATTCTTTTTATTTTCAAAACAAAAAAACCAAGAGAAATTTCCCTTGGTCGTTTTGATTTGAGTTTTAGTTGTTTGAAGAATTGTCGTCAGATGTGTTGTCGTCTTGTGGCACAACATTCACGTTTTCTTCGGCTTCTTTTGCAGCTTGTTCGTCAAGAATTCTAATTTTTTCTTCAAGGTCTGCAATATCCATTTTAAGTTCGTCATGGTTCTTGTTTAGGAAAGCATTTGCTCTTTCAAGAATTGGATATCTGTCCTTGTTCTTTTGCATAACTTCTTCGCAATGTTGAACAGAAAGTCTAAGCCCTTCAAGAAGGTCAAGTTCTTGTGTAAGTTTGTTTGCTTTTTCTTCGTCAATGTCAACATAGTTATTTACGCCATAAAGCACAACTTTTTGTTTTGCAACGATTGCTTCTTTTCTGCGAAGTTTTCTCTTGTCGTTGTCAAGTGTCATATTAACACGTCTAAGTGGCAAGAATTCCTTTTTGTTTGCAGAAAGTTCTTTTTCGTTTTCTTTAAGCCTTTGTTTTAGGACATCAAGTCTTTGTTCAAGTTCTTCTCTGCTGCCAGAAACAACTGTAACATTTTCTTCTGCAGATTTGTCTTCCAAGTCCTTAATTGTCTTTTGATTTTCTTCAAGTTGTCTTTCAAGTTCTGCTATTTTTTCTTCAAGTTCTTTTTGACGAGTTTCAGCATCTTCTGCTTGTTTTTGAGCAGCTTCTGCTTGACTCATTGCTTCTTCGGCTTGCTTTTGTGCTTCGTCAAGTTCTGCTTGAGCTTTCTTTTCTTCGTCAAGTCTTGCAACTTCTTTTCTTGTTTCTTCTGTGATTTCTGCAATCACTTCGTCTGGGTCAGCTTCCTTTTGCGCTGGCACAACAACTGCTTCTTGTTGTGGTTGAAGGTTGCTTGCTTTCAAAGCGGCTTCTTCTTTTGCTGCTTTGTCAAGGTCAACTTCAGTTTCTTCCATTCCTTGTTCTGGTGCCATTTCCTCAGATTCTTCAGTCTTTGGGGCTGGTGCTGCAGGAGTTTCTTCTTCGGCTTGTTTCAAAACAGGACGTTCTTGCTCCTCGTCTGGAGCGTTTAGGAGTTTTGGTCTTGTAACAGGTTTGTCTTCGTCTTTCTTGTGGCGTTTAAAGAAAATTCCGTTGGTGCCATCAACGATGGAGATGAAGAGGTCTGACAAGAAAACAATAATAAATGCCGCAACTACGATAATTCCGATAACCCCTAGAATGTTCAAAAAAGTATCCAACATTATCCTTTTACCTCACTTTCTTTGTTGATACCAAGATTTTAGCACAATGGCAATATCTTGTCAATATTGAAAAATAAATTTGGGCAAAACGCCAATAATATGTCTAAATATTATATATTTTACGCAAAAACGTCAAGCCATGCCACTTATTCGGGTTGCTATTCGCAACCACGCACTTTTTAGGCAGGCTTTCCTCTTTCCCAAAAATTTCGCATTGCTGCTATTTTTGGGAGCCCTATTTTTTGCAATGGAATAACTACAATTCGTCAAATTTATTTTTTGAGAAATCTGGCGTATAGTCACACGAAGCACTTGTCATCTCTTGCACAAAGCCATGTTCAAAGCCAAGAGCCTTGGCATGTGCAACAACTTTTTTATATTGCAAAAGTGGCAATGTGTGTTGCAACTCTTTGTATTCCTTTGCCTTGTAGTATGGCACAAATTGACTCATAAGACTTATTATTGTTTTATTCCCAACGCTATTACAAATTACGTCAAGAATTTTCAAACTATCTTCATAAGCCCCTGGCAAAACAAGGTGGCGGACAATAATACCCTTTGTCATCACCCCGTTTTGAAATTCGTCATTTGGCAAAATTTCTCTTGTCTTTTTAAGAGCCGTCAAACACACTTCAAAATAGCCCTTTGCTTTGGAATATTTAAGCGACAACTCTGGGTCAAAATATTTAAAGTCAAACAAAAAAATGTCCACATAATCTTTTAACTTTTCAATATTTTCCACCCGCTCGTATCCGCTTGTGTTCCACACAACTGGAATTTTTGGCTTGTATAGTTTTAGTGCTTCAATTATTTTACCCGTGTAATGTGTGGGCGTAACAAGATTTAAGTTTGCAACGCCACTGTTTTCCACCTTTTCAAAAAGTTTAGCAAGTTCAGAAACGGTCAAATCTTTCCCATGCCCCATGTGGGATATTTCATAGTTTTGACAAAAGCAACATTTAAGCGAACAATGCGAAAAGAATATTGCGCCGCTTCCTTCTTCTGGGCAGATTATAGGTTCTTCATAGCGGTGACGCATAACTTTTGCCACCCGCACAAAATTTTCATCTTTCCCACAAAAAGACTTGCCCGAAGGACATCTCCTCGGACAATCTTCACATCTTGATATATTTGTTGTCTTTTCTTCCATAATTTTAGTCATAAGGTCTTTCTTCATTGCTAATAAACGCATATGCAACAGCACCTGGTCCCACATGAGCGCCAATAATTGGCCCCATAATTCTAATTTCTGGCTTCACATTATATTTTTCAACAAGCAAGTTTTGAAGTTGCTCGGCAAGTGGCAAGTTGTCTGTGTGGACAATATATATGTATGGATACTTTTCGTGCCTTGTAAATTTTGCATAGTCAGAAACAATGGAATTTAATGCCTTTTTAAGTCCAATTTCCTTTCTACAAACTTTAAGTTTGCCGTCCTTGCCAAATTCCAAAATAGGCTTAACTTGAAGCATAGAGCCAATGCTTGCAGAAGTTTTGCTAATTCTCCCGCCACGTGCAAGAAATTTTAGGTCGTTGACCAAAACAAAGTGTTGGGTGTGGTGTTTAAATGTTTCAATCTCCGCCACCGCTTGTTCAAGTTCCATTCCCTCATCTCTCATTTGGCAAGCACTTCTTACAATCATTCCTTCGCCAATGGTTGTTGTATCGCTGTTCACAGCAATAATATTTGCGTCAGGATAAACTTTTTTAACTTCTTCAATAGCAGTGTTAGCGTTATCCACAGTTGGGCTAAGTCCATAGCCTTGCGTAATGTGTAGGATATTTCTTATGCCTCTTTCAAGCATTTTTGTAAAAAGTTCAACGTGTGCGGCAACATTCAAAATTGACGTCTTTGCAACATATCCCTTTCTAAGTTTGTTATAAAACTCCACATATTGTTCGTGGGTTGTGTAATTATCTTGCTCCACCACAATGTCGTCACCCAAACTCATTGTATATTCAAGTGGTGCAAAATATACATTCAAGTCTTTATATTCTTGTGCATAAAGGTCACAAGTGCTGTCAGTTGAAACTTCAAATTTATTCATATTTTTATCCTTTTAAATTTTGCTGGCAACATAATTTTCTATTAACGCATATTTTTGGCTAAAAAATCGTCAAAAACATTGCCATTTTACTTCTTTTCTGCGAGCATATCTCTTATTTGAGTAAGCAATTTTTCTTCGTTTGAAAGTTTATCAAAGGCTTCTTGCTTTTCTTTTGCAATTCGTTCTTGTTCTTGCTTTTCAGCTTCTTCCTTAGCCTTTGCTTCTTCTTCCTTTTGTGCTAGGTGTTCCGCCCAAACAGTTTTAAACTTTCTTCCTTCTTCTTTTGCTTGCTTTTTCACTGCCAAACGTTCGTCAATATATTCTTTGCTTGCTTTTTTCTTCGCGTCGTCTTCCATTTTTACAAGTTGTTTCTTTGATGCATTAACTGCTTTAACAATAAGGAATAATGTAAATGCGATTATAAAGAAGTTAAGAATTGACGCAATAAAGTCGCCCCAGTTGATATAAATACTTGCATTTAAGTCCAAAACTTGATTGCCCAAAGCGTCAGTTGTGTATGCTGGGCTTAAAATTGTGTAAGCACTTTGAAGTCCGTCCGCCCCGCCACAGATTGCCAAAATCCAGTTTACAAGTGGCATAATGATTTTGTTTGTAAGAGCCGTCACAATGGCAGAAAACGCACCGCCTATGATAACCGCAACAGACAAATCAACAATGTTGCCCCTTGAAATAAAGGTCTTAAATTCCCCAAAGAATTTTCCTAAGCCTTTCTTTTGTTTTTCAAAAAAATTTTTGTTTTTCATTTCTCCCCCAAATGTCACTGCAAAGCATTTTTGCCGCTTTTGCAAAAATTTCGAGCATATTATAAATATTTTTTGGAAAAAAATCAAGTATTTGACACAAATTGACAATTTTTGGCTATAATTTTTTAAAATTCGCATCCAAATCTCATAAAACATTTGGAAAACAAGGTTAATTTTGTTAAAATCATATCATTAGGGGGCAATATGAATCAAACAAAATTACTCCGAATGGAAACAAGTAGGCTAGGTGTTATCCTGTCAAACTATTCCATCATAGGCATGCTTATTATCATTTCAAGCGTGCTTGCCATGGTTATGTATGGCTTAAGTGCCATTTTTTGGCTCATTCTTCTCATAGGGACCCTTGGGGCAATTCTTGCAATCTATCCCGACTACATGCAGTTTTTCTCAAAAGACAATCTTGCAGCAAGGTTTGTAGAATTTATCACCCCCGCCCTTCCATATGTCTATTGGATAACACTTGGAACAGCCGTCATAAGCATAGTTTTTATGAGTTTCAGTTATGGCAAAAAGCCAACAGCACACATTGTTTTAAGTTCCATAATCGCAGGGCTGTGCATACTCTTTATCACTGGGGCAATAGGGGGTTAAAATGAAAGAAGTAAATCTCATTTTGCGTGGAATGGACGCAAAGAACGCAGTTATATTTGTTGACGACAAAGCGGTCAAAACAAAACGCAACAACTTTGGCGGACAAACTGCAACTGTTCAAACAGAAAACAACTCTGTGCATGTTCGTGTGGAAAGTGTTTTGGAACTTCAAAACCCAATGTGGCTTTTGACAAATATCTTTTTCTTTTTGATAAGTATATTTGGACTACTTGACGTCAGACCAAGCAAAACACTCACCGTTGTGGAATATGACGCAACAATTACACTTGTTGACGGCGAAAACAACATTGCCCTAACCTTAGACCTAAACAAGGCACCGAAAGTTCTTGCAGAAAGCGCTTGTCAAATTGAAGAACATCAAAACAAACTTGAAATTGATGAAACACTTAAAAAGAGAAAGAGAATTCTCAAAATAAGCAAAATTTTCACCTTTATAATCTCAGTTATTATCATTCTTACAATCGTTTCAATCAAAAATAAGGTGTAAGAGTTCAAATAGTAATAATAAGTGAAGGCTCCCCATTGTAAGGGGGAGTGGATTGCGGACAGCAAGCCGAGGGGGTAGTCCAGTTTGAATTACTACTCTATTGTGATATGCTAGTAGAGCAGTTCTTCCTATTTAACTACCCTTCTGTCAACCTTTCACTAAAATATTAAGACATAAAAAAATCTCCCGCTGGGGAGATTTTTTTAATTAAGATACTTTAGTTAGTTTTTGTCGCCTTGTCTTTAATATTATCCATTGCAATAGTCAGTGCCACAAGGAATGGAATATCCGTCTCTTCACCTTCCACTTCATATTTGTCGCTTACAACAGTGAAATTTGTCTTAATAGTCCCAATGGGTTCGCCTTTACGCATAACAGTCACAGACCTGCTTAAAAATTCGCCGTCAAGGGATATCTCGTCTGGGAAATCTTCCAAAACATATTTTGACTCACCCCTAACCTTTCTAACCAACTTCCCAAGTCTTTTTTTGTCCGCAGTCAAAATGTAACAACTTGGATAAAGCCAATTCCAAAACTTATTTTGAACCCGATAAAGAACTTTGCCTTCTAGGTCACAAACTCTCTTTTTGTGTCTAAAACTAAAAGCCTTGCCCTTAACTTTCAACACATCTTTTCCATTTTCGTCAAACACCTTAGACCCGCCCGCAAGCGTCAGTCTGTTCTTAACATAAACCTTCATTTCATATTCTCCTTTTTTTTAATATAACATAAAATTTGAAAAAAGAAAAAGATTTAAGCAGAAAAAATTTTTAATTATCCTTTTTCCACATGGCGGTTAATGTTCTGTCGCCTATGTTATTTAAGACCGTATCGCTTGTAATATAGTATGGCTCATAGTTGATAACTTCATTTTCATCATTTAGTTTTACTAGCATAACTTTTGCTGATAGCGAGCCTGACGAAAATGAAGCAAAGTTATTAGCAGCAACAGAAGCTGATAAGTAAATTTCAATCTGAAAACTTCCAGGCACAATTACATCAAGATTGGCTGCGTCAAAACGAACTGAACATATACCTGAAGAGTAATTTATGGTTTCACCAACAGGCTTAATATTATCACTTGAATCACGCCCACAAACATATGTAAGAGGTGTATTACATTCGCCAGAATAACTAAATTCCTCAAAAGAAAATAAGTATTTTCCAGCTGCGATATCTTCTAAAGGAATAAGTACACAATCTAGTCTAGGTGTGCCATCTGAGACATGTGCTACATTAGTCATACTTATAGAGTTGTCCTCATTTATTTTATAAGTTACTTTTCCTTGTTTATAAGAAGCCCCCTTAGAAACATCTACTAGATTTCTCCCTCTCCACCCAACAAAAGAATAACCCGTGCGGGTTGGCACGGGTAAGTCGCCGTAGGTGTCACCTAACCTTATCTGCTTAGAGGATACCCCCCCCCCTATTGTGGATAACTCACCGCCATTTGGGTCGAATGTCACTGTGTATGTGGGTCTTGTATATCTTACTGAAATGTTAGAACTTGCTTGTTGATGCGTTGCACCATAGATAAGAACTCCCAAGATTGCCATAATGAGTGTGTATAGAACGCAAATTGTTATCTTGTTTTGTTTATGATAAAATCTATTCAGCCATAACACAAAGCGTTCGTATTTGGTCATTTTAAAATTTCCTCCGTTTAAATTTATTATATCTAAATCAAATTGTTTTTATGTAAACCACCTATTCGTAGGCGGAGTCCCCAAAAGTAGCAGCGTAGCGAAACTTTTGGGGTAAAGGAAAGCCTGCCTAAAAGTTGAGTGGTTGCGAAAGCAACCCGAATAAGTGGCACGGCTTAACGCTATTTGTAGAAAGTTTAAAAGATATTTATAGAAATGTCAAGCGGAAATAAGTGATTTCTTTAAACTTCAAATCTCAAAGAGATTTCTACCTTAACTTTTATTTCTTCTTTTTTATTTCTTATTTCAAAATAAATCCGTGTTTAAAAGAAAAAAGAAAGACGAAAAAATAAGAAAGAAAAGTACAGAACAAAAAAATCCGCCCACCTGTGTGTTCTGATTTATTTTGTTCTGGTGGAGGTGAGGAGAATTGAACTCCTGTTCAAAATGGCAAAGGCAAGTCTTTCTACGGGGATAGTTGTTTTTTAATTTCGGTCAACTTCCAAAACAACAAAATCTGTTGACCACAGTTTGAAAAGTAATTTCTGCCCTATTCAAACACTTTGGACAAAAAATCTTGGTCTTGTTGTCGCCCTGTCAAAAGTCGCCAAGAAGGCTTAAGATAGGACGCCAGTTAAGCTGCAAGAGCCATTGCTGGAGTATAATTTTTTTCTGCGTTTAAGCGTTTTGCCATCTTATTATTGTGGATATGACGACCACACCTCGCTTAACTTGTCTTTCAACCACCCTGTCGAAACCAAGACACCCCCTTACATTTTCGAGATAGCCCGTTCTGCTTCTTTTTTGATGTCACGTTCCTTTATGTCGTCTTTTTTGTTAAACAGTTTTTTGCCACGAGCGATTGCAATTTCAATTTTCAAAAGGTTTCCTTTCAAATATGCCTTAACTGGAATAATTGTCAGCCCTTTTTGCTCTCTTGCGTTTTTCAGTTTCAAAATTTCGGACAAATTGAGTAGCAGTTTTCTATCTCTGTCGGGTTTTGGAGAAAAGGAATTTGAGGTTTGATAAGGTTTGACAAATGAATTTTTAAGCACAACTTCATTGCCAGAAATTAGGATAAAACTTTCGTTCATCACAATTCCATTTTGCCTTATTGACTTAATTTCGCACCCAAACAGCACCACTCCCGCCTCGAAAGTTTCTAGCAAAAAGTAGTTGTGGGAAGCGAATTTGTTTGTTGAAACAACCTTCATTTTACTCTCCACAAAAAGTATATCATATATGAGAAATTTTGCAAATATATCAAACTCTACTCTTAGTAGAATTCAATTTTTTGACAAAATCAAAGTTTATTTTTCTATCTGGCAAGTTGCAACTGACCACTTTTACTTGCACTTTTTCGCCAATTCTAAATCTTCCCACAGAGCTTACAAGTGACAATGTTCTTTCGTCAAATTCATAAAAGCCATTTTTAAGTGACGACACTGGGACAAGCCCTTCGCAAGTGTTGTCAAGTTCAACAAAGAAACCTCGCTGAGTGACGCCAGATATAATTCCGTCAAAAGTTTCGCCAATGAATTTTGACATATATTCACATTTTTTATAGTCGGTTATTGCTCTTTCAACATCTTCAGAAAGTTTTTCTTGATTGCTTGATTGCACGCTAGATTTCACCACAAAATCTAGCATTTTTGGACTTTTTAAAAAGGCATTATTGCCATGCAAATATTCTTTTATTATTCTGTGAATGGTTAAATCTGGATAACGTCTTATTGGTGATGTGAAGTGGCAATAGTAAGTAAGTGCCATGCCGAAATGTCCCAAACACTTTTCAAAATATTTCGCCTTTTTAAGACTGCGAAGCATAATCATATTAACAACTTCTTCTGCGTCTTGCCCTTTTATGTGGTTCAAAATTTCTTGCAAGTCCTTTGGTTCAACTTCTTTATTGTCCCCCGAGTGGCTTATGCCAAATGTGTCAATAAAGTTGTAAAACGCTTGCATTTTTTCGCTATCTGGTTTTTCATGCACACGATAAACAAAAGGAATGTTCATTTTATCAAAAGTTTTTGCAACTGTTTCGTTCGCCACAACCATAAATGTTTCAATAATTTTTGTAGATTTTGTGGCACGTCTTTTCACAATTTCAGTTGGTTTGCCGTTTTTGTCGCATATAACTTCCCCTTCTGGAAGGTCAAAGTCCAGCGAACCAAATCTTTTTCGCCTTGCGTCAAGAATGTTTGAAAGTTCCAACATTTCAAGAAGTGTTGGGGTTATGTCGGCAAGTCGTTTTTGTGTTGCTTTGTTCCCTTCAAGCACTTCCAAAACTTCGTCATAATTCAGTCTATGTTTGCTCTTTATAACGCTTTCAAAAATCTCACTGTTTGTAACATTTCCGTCTTTGTCAATGGTCATATAAACACTCATTGCAAGTCTTGCGACACCTTCGTTCAATGAGCAAATTCCGTTGGAAAGTTCCTTTGGTAGCATTGGAATAACATAGTCCAAAAAGTAGATACTTGTGCCACGAGTATAGGCTTCTTTGTCAAGGGTTGAGTCAAGCCTTACATATTCGCCTACGTCTGCAATATGAACGCCCAAAAGATAACTTCCGTCTGGGTTTTTCTTAAGAGATACTGCGTCATCAAGGTCTTTTGCGTCTTTGCCGTCAATTGTGAACAACATCTCGTCCATAAGGTTTCGTCTTTGTGGATAGTTTGCTGGGTCAATTTCTTGTGGCACTCGGCGAGCCGAGTCTATAACTTCTTGTGGGAAAACATCTCTCACTTTATATTGTCTTAAAAGCCACTTAACATCATTGCCTTTGTCGTTTAAGTTGCCGATAACTTCAGTAACTTTGCCCACAGGCACACCCGACTTTGTGGAAACAATGTCAACAACAACTTTATCCCCGTCTTTAGCCCCCATTGAACTAGCCATAGGCACTTTTATTTGCATATTATTTTTTTCAGGTTCAACATAGCCGTATCCCCTAAAAGCATTATACGTCCCCACAATTCCAGTGCTATTGTGAAGCAACACTTTAACAACTTTTCCTTCTGGGTTTTTGCCTTGATATTCGCTTGAAATAAGTTTGACAAGCACAGTGTCGCCGTCAAACGCTTTCAAAAGATTTCTTTTTGCAACAAAAATATCCTTGCCTTCACCCGTTGAAACAAAGCCAAAGTTGCCGTTTGAAATGGAAAGTTTGCCTTTTTTAAGTCCCAAATTTTTGCTACTAGCATATTTGTGTTTTACAAACTCAAAAATATCCCCGTTTTCTTCCAGTTCCAAAAGGGCTTCAAGTGTTTTGTCATAGTCGCTTTTTAGCATACGGCACAAAACTTCGGCAAGTTTGTTTATGCCTTTGTGATTGACAAATTTTTCGTCTAAAATTTCTAATATTTGTGATTTCAAGTCTTCCATAGTGTAAGTTTATAACTTTTTTGTCTTTGTTGTCAAACATCTACCCATTTTTTTGCAAAAAAAATATAAAAAAGCAACTATTTTCGCAAAAAAAATTGGTTATTCTTTGCAAAAAACGCCGTTGTAAGTCAAAAACAAGTAAATATTTGCCATATACAATCAATACAAAAAATTGTCGCATTTACAAAAGTCAACTCACAAAAAAAGAAAAACCCGAGAAAATAGCTCGAGTTTTTATCTTTTTGGGAGATAATCCAAAGTATAATTTTGGACATCAATTCAAGATTACTTTTTCTTGAAATATGGAAGCACCGCGCATGTGCTTGCAGCGGCTCCGCCAATGAAAGCCAACCAGAAGCCAACAGCACCCCAAACCTTGATTGTATAAACAGATTCGCCAACAGTTTGAACTGTTCTGTTTGCACTGCCAAAGCCAATCATTCCGCCAGCAAGGACGATTGTTGCAACAACAGCAACAAGTCCAGCGATAACGCCAACGAGATTGACCCAATCTGGGGTCTTTTTGCCCAGAGATGAATAGATCATAACAAGTCCTGCAACAAGAAGTGCCACTGCAAGAACAATGAGTGCAATCTTGCTGATTGTGAGCCATGCTACGCCTTCTGCCTCAAGCAAATCTCCATTGAAAATGCTATATGTTTGAGATTCAGAAATAGTTTCTCCCAATGTAGTTGCCTTCATAGAGAGTTTGATATATGGCACAAACATTGCAATGACAACAGCAACAAGTGCTGCAAGTGTTACGCATCCAAAAATCAACTTTTTGTTTTTCACTTGGTTTCCCTCCTTTTATATATTCTACGACACATTATAACATTTTAAAACCTTTTCTCCAATTTTTTTACATAAGTTTTTCAATTTTTTTTATTTTTTTTGGGGAAAATTTGTTTTTAAGCGAAAATGACAAGCCTTTTGGGTCACAAAAACAAAAGATAATATACTTTTTGCTATAAGTAGTATATTATCCTCAAAATTTATGGCACTCAAATTTTATTTTTTGAAAAAGTCATGATAAAATATTATTGTGAGTTTGTTTGCATGTGAATTTATGATTGTTTTACTAACAATTTAAAGTTTTCACTTTTCAGTTGCCATAATTATTACTAATTAAATTTAATTTCAAAAAGGACATAAAAAAGATTCCCTTGCGAGAACCTTTGTAATTTTAGCCCCAAATGCTTCCTGCATATATTTTTGCAAGAATGAGATATGCGACAACAAGCACTGCAATAGTTATTGACAAAATGGTTGTTGCTCTTTTAAGTCTTGCATCTCTGCCCATTCCCTTATTTTTGGAATAGTAAGTGTCCTTTATGCCAGTGATTGAATTGGTTGTGTTGCCACCTTCACTGTCTTGGAACAAAATCAAAACTGTTATTGCAAGTGAAATGACAAGAATTGCCAAAAGAATAACAAATTTGATAATTGGGAACGAGTTTGCAACCCAGTTTGGAACTGCGAGAAGATAATTCATAATAACTCCTTAAATTGATTAACATTTTGTATTTTATCACAAATAAATTTTAATTGCAACAAAATCTTGCCACTTAACTACATCAAAATTGCGAGAACCGCAAACGACATTGAACAGCCCGTAAGGTATTTTAATGTAAGTTTTGTTTTTTTGCCGTCATCGTGCAAAAGTTTGTGGAGAAAGTAAAACATAAACAATGCAAAAATGCTTGTAACTGATGAACGCAAATCGTAAAAGAAATTTAGTCTGATAAATACAAGTATTTGTGAAAGAATTTCCATAACATTCCCCTCCTTTTTATCTTACGGGGATATTATATAATACTTCTCTACAAATTTCAATAGCCAATTTGCACAACTTTATTTTTTCAAATTACTAAAAATCGACACAATTTTGCCAAATTTTTCTGGAACAAGTGACGCTCCGCCCACCAAAACACCGTCAACGCCAGAAATTTTTGAAATTTCCTTTGCATTGCTATCTGTGACGCTGCCGCCATATAAAATGGAAACACTGTTTGCAATTTCTTCGTCATAAATGTTTGCAAGCACTTTTCTTATGTGCTTCATTGCGTCTTCAATGTCAATAGGTTCCAAAATTGACCCGCTGCCTATTGCCCAAATTGGTTCATATGCAATGACAATATTTTTAAGTTCGTTTGCATAAAGTCCCGCCAAGCAATCTGCAATTTGACTTTGCAACACTTGGTCAACAAGATTATTTTTTCTGTCATACAAAGTTTCGCCAATGCAAAGCACACAAACAAGCCCACTTTTTAGGGCTTTTAAGACCTTTTTGTTTGCCACATCGTTTGTTTCGCCAAAAAAGTTACGTCTTTCACTATGTCCCACAATGCACGCACCTGCCCCAACGCCAGCAAGCATTTCAGCATTAACTTCGCCAGTGTATGCCCCAAAGTTATTTTCGTTCAAATTCTGCCCAGCAATAACAACTTTTGAGTCTTTTGCCCTCTCCACTGCAGTTTTTATGGAAACATTTGGAACAGCCAACATAACTTCACATTTTGCCCCCACGACAAGTGGAAGAATTGTGGACATATATCCGTCAACTTCACTATCTATTTTGTTCATTTTAAAATTTGCAATAACATATTTTTTTCTCATTTTTTGCTCCTTTTATTTGTCAAAACCTTTTATTTTTCAAAAAGCACATGCCCAGTCATTTCTTTTGGAATAGCAATATTCATCATTTTAAGAATTGTTGGGGCAATGTCTGCAAGAGTGCCGTCTTTTCTAAGTTTTTCCCCTACATAATCTTCGCCAAACAATATAAGAGGCACAATGGAAGTGGTGTGAGAAGTGTTTGGAGTTCCGTCTTTCTCTTCCATAATATCTGCGTTTCCGTGGTCAGCGGTGACAATTCCGCACCCACCAAGAGATAATGCTTTGTCCACAACTTTCTTTACGCATTTGTCAACAATGTCAACAGCAATTCTTGTTGCCGTTTTGTCACCCGAATGCCCCACCATGTCGCAGTTTGCGAAGTTGATTGCAACAAATTTATATTTGTCCAAAATTTCAAGTGCTTTGCTTGCAATTCGCTCTGCACCCATTTCTGGGCATTTTGCATAACTCGCCATTTTCTTAGAGTCAATCAAAAATCTATCTTCCCCTTCATATGGGTCTTGCTTTCCAGAATTGAAGAAAAATGTTAAATGTGCATATTTTTCCGTTTCGGCAATTTTTGCTTGTTTTACACCGTTTCTGCTTAAGACTTCTGACAAAATATTCTTATGAACTTCCGTCCCATATGCAACATGGACTTTTGAAAAATGCTCGTCATATTCTGTCATTGTAACAACATATAAGTCAAGCGGTTTAACAAAATTTAAGTCATTATCTTCCGCCAAAATATATGCCAGTTGTCTTTCCCTATCTGCCCTGAAATTATATGAAAACACAACATCGCCCTTTTCAATTTTTGCAATAGGTTTCCCTTGTTCCGTCATACAAATTGGGGTTAAGAATTCATCTGTTTCGCCCGAAGCATATGCAGCGTCTATAGCCTTATTTATGTTATCAAATTGCTTTCCCTTTCCCATTGTCCAAAGTTCATAGGCAAGTTTGTTTCTGTCCCAGTTTTTATCTCTGTCAAGAGCATAAAATCTGCCGACTACTGTTGCAATTTTCCCAACGCCCAGTTCTTTTGACTTTTTTTCCACCATGCGAATGTATTTTTTTGCACTTTTTGGTGGGGTATCTCTGCCGTCACCAACAAAATGCACAAACACATTGTCCGCTTTTTGCTCTTTGCAAAGTTCAAGCAAGGCAAAAAGGTGATTTATATGCGAGTGAATTCCGCCGTCACTTGGTATGCCGATGAGGTGAATTTTCTTATTGTTTTTCTTTGCATAATTTATGGCTTTTAGGAACTCTTTATTTTTGTAAAAATTACCCGTTTCAATTTCCTTGTTTATTCTGACAAGTGGTTGATAAGTTACACGCCCACTTCCAATGGTCATATGTCCCACTTCACTTGTTCCCGCTTGCCCTTTTGGAAGTCCAACATATTCTTCGCTCGCTCTAATCTTTGTATTTGGAAATTTGGCACATAATTCTTGAATATTTCGGGTATTTTCTGCAGTTATACCGCTGCGACTAATATCTTTTGGAACTCCAAACCCGTCCATAACAATAAGGACAGTTGGCTTGTTTTGCATTTTGGAATTATCCGTTTTTGCCATTTATTCTCCCTTATTGTTGCTCTTTATCATTTGAGCAGTCTTTCTTGGCTTTTGTGCAACTCTCGCAATTTTTGCGTCTTTAGTCTTTGCAGCAACTGTCTTTTTGGCTGCCACAGTTTTGCCACTTTTCACGCTCGCCTTAACGGTCTTTTCTGTTTTCTTCGCTGGTTTTGCGGCGGTCTTTTTAGTTGTTACTTTCTTTTCTGTCTTTTTTGTATCTTTCTTTACAGCCACTTTCTTTGTTTCAGACTTCTTCTCTACTGATGCCTTTTTTACATCAGATTTATTTTCAGTTGATTTTGTGGCAGTTTTTGAAGTCTTTGTTTTTGGTACTTCAACTTTAACTTCGTCTTCAACATTTTGAATCGCCTCAATGCCAGGAAGCACTCCCCCTTCAAGCAATTTCAAACTTGCTCCACCGCCAGTTGAAAGATGATTGATTTCTTTTGAATAACCAGTTTTCACGACTGCTGCAGCACTATCGCCGCCACCAACAAATGTAAATGCCTTTGTTTTTGCAACATATTTTGCAATTTTGTTTGTGCCATGAGCATATTGTTCCTTTTCAAAAACGCCCATTGGTCCATTCCACACAACAGTCCCCGCACGTTTGATATATTTTTTGAAAAGTCTAATGGTCTTTGGTCCAATGTCAAGTCCCATATAGTTTTCTGGGATTTTGTCCGAAGCGAATTTCTTTGGCTTGCTTGCGCTATCAATGCTTGTATTGCAAATATTATCTTTTGGAAGAACAATTTTATCCCCCGCTTTTTCAAGTAACGACTTTGCAAGTTCAATTTTGCTTTCGTCAACAAGCGAGCAACCAACACTGCCGCCCTTTGCTTTAACAAAAGTATATGCCATGCCCCCGCCAATCAAAATGTAGTCTGCACGTGGAAGCAAATTTTCGATAACTGGAATTTTGTCTTCAATCTTTGCCCCGCCAAGAACAGCAACCAGTGGTCTATCAGGGTTGGACAAAATTTTGCCAATGACTTTAAGTTCTTTGCCAATTAAAAATCCGACTGCACTTGGAAGGAAACTTGCCACACCATAAGTTGAAGCATGTTTTCTGTGCGAAGTGCCAAAGGCGTCAAAAACAAAAATGTCTGCAAGGCTTGCAAGTTCTTTTGCAAAAGTCTTGTCATTTTCTTCTTCCCTTTTGTCAAATCTCAAATTTTCAAGCACAACAACATCGCCGTTTTCCATTTCGGAAGTAAGTTTCTTTGCTTCCTTTCCCACTGTGTCATGAGAAAAGGTCACTTTATTTTTAATAAGTTTTCCAAGTTTGTCCGCAACAGGTTCTAAGGAATAATCTAGGTTAACTTTTCCGTCAGGTCTTCCAAGGTGCGAGCAAATGATAACTTTTGCCCCATGTTCACAGAGGTAGTTAATCGTCCCCAAACTTTCCATAATTCTTGTGCAGTCTGTAATTTCGTGTGTTTCTGTGTTGATTGGCACATTAAGGTCCAACCTCAAAAGCACCTTCTTTCCTTCAAGTTCCAAATCTTTAATTGTCTTTTTCATTTAAAATTCCTCTTTTTATCTTTTTTCAAATATTTACCGAAAATTTACGAAAATCATCATTTTATTGCTTAAAAATCATTTTTTCCCGTCTAAAAAGCATACTTTCTTGCAAATAAACCTCAGAAATTCATTAAAATCACTTTATTTTAGCAATTTTTGAAGCATTTGTGAACAAAATTGAGCATAAAACTGGAAAAATAACAAAATTTCCTATCAATTTTTAGATATTTATTCATCAAACAGAATTTTCTCGAGTTCTTCTGCGGTTCTCGAAAGTGCAATTTTCTTTCGTTTTTCCACCGCACCCATGCCGTCAACATAAGAAAAAGCGTGTCGCTTGAAGTTTTTAACAATATAGTTGTCATCAAAATATTTTCTGATAATTTCAATATGTTCTCTAGATGAGTCCAGTCCAACAAATGGTGGCTCAATTCCACAACATTTAGAAAAGAGTTCTGGATGTCCAACAGCCCCACGCCCAATCATCACAGCGTCACAGCCCGTTTGCTTCATTTTCAAATAGTCGTCATAATTTCGGACATCACCATTTCCAATAACGGGAATTTTAACCGCTCTTTTGACCTTTGCGATGTCTTCAACATCAATTTTCCCACTGTAACCTTGATAAGTTGTTCTTGGGTGGACAGTTATTGCACTTGCACCCGCTTCTTCACACATTTTAGCAAACTGCACCAATATGTCATCATGTTCGCCAAAGCCCTTTCGAAATTTCACCATAACAGGCTTACCCGAAAACTTGACACAAGTTTCAATAATTTCTCTTGCCAAATCAATATTTTTAAGCAATGCACTTCCGTCCCCGTTTTTCCAAATTTTTGGCGCCGGACAACCCATGTTTAAGTCAATGATGTCAAACTTATCCAAAATTCCCATTTTAAAAACTTCTTCAAACACCCTAGGTTCATGCCCAAAAAGTTGCACAACACTAGGCTTTTCAAGCGGAGAAATTTCTAGCATTTTCTGTGAATTTTTACTGTTGTAGTATAAGCCCTTAACACTTATCATCTCTGTAGGTGTCAGTCCTGCTCCGAACTTGCGACAGAGTTCCCTAAACGCCACATCACTTACACCCGCCATAGGGGCTAAAAAAACATCACTTTTTGTTTCAAATTTTCCTATTTTCATATTGATATTTTATCACATATAACAAAAATCTTAAAACATTTCGCAACACAATTTTAGACTTTTTAAACACAATTTTTGATAAAAAAACAACTAAACTTCAGTATAATTTTTCGTCCTATCTTACGCACTATTCCTATTACACCCCACAATCAAATTTCTGTTAGCAGTTTAAAATTATTTATAGTTCAAAGAAAGCCACAAGACATACAATATTTCACGCTTTTCGCTGATAATGCGACAATTAGCAAATATAGCAATTTCATTTTATTTTACAAATATTTCCTATCTTTCGCTTATAATGCGTGTTATAGCAATTATGCCTTTTAACTTCTGCGATACAAATTTTAACAATTAAATTGTTTTCGTAGTCAAATTGATTTCTTTTTTAGCCTAAAAAGAGTAAAAGCACGCCTTTCATCTTTAGAGAAAGTTTTAAACAACATAATGCAAACAAAATAGATTATTGCTCCAATAACAAATGCAACGAGTGAACTTAATCTGTATGACAAAACATGTGTAATTATGAGCAAACTTGCATATATTCCCCCAATCATAATAATACTTGAAATTGTAGGAGAAATGAACGTCTGCCACAAACTTGGGCTAAGTAAAGCAAGTTTTTTAATCTGAATAACATTTAACATGCATGGGACAAAATAGCAGACAATATTTGAAACAATGGCACCTGAAATATTAAGATAAGGGATATTGATTAAAATTAACTCAAAAATCACTTTAAATAACAATCCAATGCTCAAATTTACAACTGGAATATATGTTTTTCCAAACGCTTGCAATATGGCTATAGTCAGTTGCAAAATTGAAAGATATAGGACATTTATGCTTGAAATCATAAGCAGTGAACTTGCAACATTAAACTCATAAACGCTTTCAAAAGAATATAAAATTTTTATAATATTTGGCGAAAAGAACACAAAAACAAAGAAACATGGGAGCGAGACAATAATAGTTAACTTGAGTGCCATACAAATTTTTTGCGAAACGGACGCCATATCTCCACTTGCAATGGAGTAAGTTATATATGGGACAATGGTGGTGCAAAGTGATGATGAAACGGTTGCTGGAAGCCCAACAAGAGTACTTACGACCCCAGAATTCAACCCCAAAAGTGCGGTTGCAAAAAACTTATCGAACCCCATTGATTTTAGTATATTTACAATCAAAAAGCTGTCAACAACAAGCGAAAGTGGAATGATAAGCAAACTTAACATAAAAGGCACTGCATTTGAAAACACTTCTCTCATAAGTTTTCCTTGCGACTCAGCTTTGGCTTTAATATCGTTTTTAACCCGTTTTTTACCCTCTTTTTGCTTGTTTTTTGTATATAAATCCTTGTTTTTTATCTTAAAAGCGAAATATGACACAGCAAAATATGCACATGTGCCAATTTCTGAAACTAATATACCAACTAATGCCCCGCATGCACCCCAAAGAACACTTTTCCCCACAAGCAAACTTGCAAGCGAAAATCCAACAGTTAATTTTACAATTTGTTCCACCACTTGCGACACTGCAGACGGAGTCATATTTTGCAATCCTTGAAAAAAACCTTTAAATGCACTTTGCACAGCAACAGCAATTATCGAAGGTGCAACAATAAAATAACAAACATAAATGTTTGAAAGCCCTTGAAGGTGAGAAATGAGTTTTGCGAGGACAATCATCACAAGACTTAGCCCAAGCCCCAATGTAAAAAGCAACAAAAGTGACGCTTTGAAATATTTATGTGCAGCAGAAAAGTTGTCATCTGCCATAGCGGAAGAAACTTTTTTAGATATTGAAATAGTAAAACAAGAAGAAACAAAAGTTAGCAAAAAAGCGTAAACTGGGAAAATTATATAATAAATTCCCATTCCTTGCGAGCCTAAGATATTTGTAAGTGGAATTTTGTACAAAGCGCCCAAAATTTTGCAAACAATGCCGCTTATTGTAAGGATGATTGCTCCCGTTATGAAAGATTGTTTTTTCATTTACGCCTCACGAACAGATTGATTTCGCAAATATTTTTGACGCAACTTCACACATTTTTTTAATTTCTTTACTCAGTTCTTCATTTGAAAGCATAAATATGTATCCGCAAACATTCCCGTCACTTTTTATATCTGTAGAAAACCCCTTTGAATAGCCTGCGAAATTCACTTCATTTATCATTTCTTGCTCAAAAATTTCTTTCAAAACGGCATTATCAATCGTTTTTTTAGATATTCCCTTTGAAACAACAACTTTTTCGTCATCACAAACTAGAACGGGATTATTTGTCATTTCAAACAGTGTATCGGCAATAATTTGCGCAAAAAACTCCAAGTTCTCAATTTCAGAAAACTTTTTTAAAACAACATTATTGTCCTTATCTATCGACATTTCAATCGAACTTCCCGGCTTAATTCCAAGCACACGCCTCATTTCCTTTGGAACAACAACACGTCCAAGTTCATCAACTTTTCTAACCATTCCGCAACTCATAACAAAAACCCCTTTTAAATCTTGTAAGTAGTTTTTGTCTTTGCAAGAAAACTATGCAAACTTTTTGCCTATTTTGTAAAAAATTGTTATATAAATAAAAAATAACGATTTTTCTATCATTTATATGCAAAATTTGGGTATAATTTTCTATCTCTCCCTATTGAAAAAAGCTTGAAAATATGCTAAAATATAGCGTAAAACAAAAGGGGCTATTATGAAAAACTACAGACAACTTCACAAACTTATTTTTAATTTTCCAGCGGCACGCAACAAACCTCAAGATTTACAAGTTCTCTATTCTGGGGCGTACTTGCTTGAATCATATTGTCGTCAAAATCAAGATTTAAGCCACAATTATTCACTTTCAGACACGGGCATAATTTTTGGCGGCTCGGAAACAGAACTTGAAGAAAGATTAAATAATACAGTAGGACTTGATCAAATTTCAAGCTTACTTTCCAACATATATTTTGACCACACTGGCGAATTTTCATTTGAAGATGTTGTTGTATCATCAGCAATTTTACACTTTATGAACAAGTTTGAGTTCCCTGCATTTCTTGACAAAAAAGAAAAGAAAAATATGTTTTTTTTGGAATTTCCAACGCTAGATTTTGATACAGCATCAGATGTTTTGCGAGCGATAAATTCAAAAACTTATGAACTTGGACAAAATTCATACTCAAATGAAAACGCTGAAGAACAATCAAGATAACCAAACAAGATAACATAAAAAAGCAACAAAAAAACGATAGTGGAATAGCCCATTATCGTTTTTTGTATAAAAATTTGGTTAAATATCGTCAATATTTATGCTTTCAAAGTCCATTTCGTCCTTCTTTCTGCCATTTTCGTCACGCAAAAGTTCTTCGCCAAAACCTTCTTCTTCCACTTCTGGCATGTCCTCTGGCAGTTGTTTTACAAGATTTTCGATAGCCCCCTCAACGCTTCTGTCCCTAAATCTGTCAAAGAAAATTCGTATTTTCCTTTCGTTCGTGTCTTCTTCAATGAGTTCTTTTTTTGACATTTCAACTGGGTCAAGACTTAGGTCCGCATACAGAATTTCACAGACATATTGGCTCAAAAACCAAAAATAATTTGACAAGTTTAAGTCGTTGTAGCGAATGATTTGCCCCCAACGTGGACTCATCATTATCATATCAATGGCTGGGCTCATAAACGCCTTCATTTTTTGCGGAGCAAGTTTGCTGCCGTTTTTTGCAGCGATAATGTTCCATTCAAGTGACCTTTTGTAATTGATTGGGAAAAAATCTGCAAAACCACGTTTATAAATGTACCCCATGTAATCTTGCGATGGGATATGCCCCGAACAAGCGTAGGCGCAAATTTGTTCAATTCTGTTTAAGATAACTCGTTTATATTTGTCCTTATTATATCTGACATCTTCGCTAACTTGAGGCACCCACGCTCTGATTCTCAAAAATAACTCCTTTTGGTCATCAAAACTCAATTTGTCAAAGGACTCCTTATTATAATAATTTTGATTTTCAAACAAATTCATTTTCTATCTCCTTTGTTTTACAGTTTTTCTAAACTTCTCTTAAATTTCAGTTAAATTTTTTTTGTATTTTAGTTAAAATTTTCCTCTTAAACTCAAATTTAAACCATAAAAATCTATATTTTTATGCCAAAATGATTTTTAAAAACAGATTTACTATAATGAAAGCAAACCTATTTCAAACTCAAATTTTATGTCTTGCGAATACTCAAGTCCGTCATTGTTATATTCATAAACCAAAGTAAACGAGGCTGAAACAATGTCTTCGGTGTCCTCTTCTGTCTTAAATCTTGCAACTAAGACGAGTTCGCCAGCCGTGCCGAGGGTTAAATTTTCCAGGTCTTTTATGTGTGGATGGTTGTCTTTTGTGTCGCTGTCGGCGTAGTCTGAGAGGTCAAGGGCGGTTATCACCGAGCCATTTTGTGTGTAGATATATGTGCTAGATTTGAAAATGTTAATTACTTCACCTGATTTATAGTCAAACCCGTCGTTTCCGTCTGGATTTGTTTCAGATTTTCTATTTGTGATGAGTGACAATGAAATGTTTTTACGAACAATGATTTGCTTTGAAATTGTAAATTCACCTGCCCCGTCAGCAAATGTGAATGTAAATTTAATTGTAACACTTTGGTCGGTTGCTAGGTCGCCGCTATAGAAGCCAAAGGCAAGGTCTGACGAACTGTTTGTTGTTTTTATGAAATTTTTTATTCCGTCTTCTGCATAGACTGTTTCAAGTGTCACTGAAATGATTTTTGAATTTTCTGCAAGAGTTGCGAGTTGACTATTTTCGAGGAATGAAATTCCGTTATTATAAGCAATCCCATTATTTTTACCAGCGGTTATTTCATTCGGATTTGCGTCTTCCCCAGCATATTTTACAACCAAGTCTTCGTTTGAAATGCTTGATTTTGCATAGATATTTACTTCAAAATCGTGATAAACTGAACTATCCGACTTTAATGCAATTCGCACGACAAACGAAGTTTGAACAACGTCAAGTGAATTTATTGCTTTGAGAGTTATTGTGCCGTCATTGTTCAAAACAAGCCATTCCGCCGTTTCATCTGACTTCCTTATAAATGATAATGTGTAACTGCCAGCAGCGAATGGGTCATTTTCGGTTAAAATTGCTTTACCACCATAGGTTATTTCAAGATAACTATCTTTTGTGAGCCCTACAAACATTGGAGCAAGAAGAGCGTTTTCTGCGGTTTCGCCAAGGGTTATTTCTGTTGTACTCTCCTTTTGCGAAACGTCAAATGCTCCAAGAATTTCCCTTGAAATTGAGGATAATTCTTCGCCATTGCTTGAAATTTTGATTGTTGAATTTTGGCAAGAGAACGAGAACAGAACTTGACTGCTTGCTATGAAATCTGCATTAACTGCAAAGTTGTTGTCAGCCAAAGAGAAGGTCACTTTGTCGTTATTTTCTTTGCTACCCATAACTGCTTCGAGGGTCAAAAATTGTCTAAAGTCGTCAGACAAAACGTCAATTTGCGAGTTGCCTTCAATTCTCTTGAGCGTAAATAGATAATTTGTATCAGTGTTTGTTGCTTTTAAAATGTGAATGTTTGAGCCGTTTATTCCAGAAATTTTGGTGGAATTTGCTTCAACAATAAGGTTAAGTCCGGTCAATTTGAAATACAAAACTTTTGCTTCAAGACTTGGGTTGACAACCTGTTCAAAGCGTCCCAAACTTTCATTCCATTGCATGATTGAGTTGTCGCTATTTGCATTTTGGCACAAAAATGTGAATTTTCCTAGGTAACCTTCCGCCTTATAAGGCAAAGTGGTGAAGTTTATTCCACCTTTGAAACCTTCAAGAGCAGTAAATGAGCATATGCTGTTTGGCAAATTTCCTTCTTCAAAGGCAAACTTGTAACTATAGCCAGAGATGCTTGCTGGGGTGTTCCCTTCGTAAGCAAAGCCGTAGGTCAAGTTGGAAAGATTTCCACCTGTCCATGTCAGTTGCCCAGCGTCATTCACTGTTGCCGTAAGTGAAATTGGATTGTCTTGTGAAGTCCCCATTGAGTCAAGTGACAAAATTGTTTTTTGTAAGATTTTGTCTTTAATTTCGTATTGAAGTGATTTTGTATTGCCGCTTGCGACTTTGTAATTTGTGGTGACTTCAACTGGCGAGATGTCAAGGTAAACGCTGATTTCAAATATGCTTTGAATTGGATTGCCGTCAATTTGAATTGTCACGACCTCGCCTATTGTGTAAGAAATTTTATAACCTACAACAACTCCACCTTCCCTAACTTCTTCCCAGTTGCCAAATGAAATTGTATTCTTGTTTTGGTCTTTAAGCCCGCCGCCAAGGGTGGAACTGTTATATTTTGTTTCGTCAGCAAGTCCAGAAATCTGCTTAAAATTGACTTTCAATTTGTTATTATTTACAAATGTTGTGAGTTTTGGAAGTTGCTCGCTGGAAGTTGTAACATACAAGTAACGAGTAACGCTCTTGCCGCTGTCTTTTTCGTTTTCGTCAAATTGAAATTTTGTGAAGTTTACTGGCTGGTCATTTTCGTAAGAGTAACAATCAATATACTCGATTGCTTCCACGACCTCAATATCTGTGTTGCAATTTTCACCCAAGAAATAGATATTTTGCCCGTCTTTGTAGCACGCTTGTGAGTAAATTTTGAATGTCCCCGAGCCAGTGACTACTGCGTTTGGCGTTTTGAGAATGAGGATATTTTCGCCGTTTAGCGTTGTTTGAGTGTATTCAGAAGAAATTGTTACGCCATTAAGCACAATTATTCCGTCTGCTGGAGTGTTGCATTTTACATAGTGGACTATTTCAAAATTTTTTGCGATGCCCACTGGAGTTGCGTTGTTTTCAAACTTAATTGAGTATTTGTCTTTGTTAAAACTAAGTTCGGCGCCGCTTTTGGCTGTGAGGCTATATTGGGTTGACTCGACTTTATCTACTTCAGTGATTTTTGGCACAAGATAGAAATCTTTTTGGATTATTGTCTGCGTTTCGCCGAGTGAGCCGTCTTTGTCGTAAAATGTTACAGTTAGTTTGATTTTATTGCCATTTGACACATAATCGAGGTA
Source organism: Christensenella sp. UBA7862 (assembly GCA_002500135.1). Taxonomy (GTDB): domain Bacteria; phylum Bacillota; class Clostridia; order Christensenellales; family UBA1242; genus UBA7862. The sequence continues at coordinate 41,245 of DLSM01000004.1, forward strand.
TTTTTGATAGTTATTTACGAGCAAATTGAAGTACCATTCGTCCATTTCAGTGGAGCCAGACATGCAGTTTAAGCCATAATTTACATTCATGTCGTCTTGTGTTCCGCTTGAACGAGATATAATTCCGCCAACAGAACTGTCGTCAAATTTTACAAAAACACTTTTGTTTAAGAATGATTGAAGTTGGTTAGTCGTTTTGCCGTCACTTGAAACAAGGTCAATTCCAAGGTTTAAACTTCCCGCTTCAGCATTTGTGTTGTTAAGATACAATTTTGTTGTTTCGCCCAAGAATATGCTCTCTGTGTCGGTCGCAAGTGTCATTTGGTCAACTGTGTAATTGATAATAGTAATATCATGTGTTGCCTTGACTGCAGGGACAGACAATTTATCCAAGTCGGTTATCACTTCTGCATTGCTCTCGTAAGACGAACAGACATAGGCTTCAATGGTCACATTGCCCACATTTTCACCGTTTGTGACGATTGAAATGGAGTTTGTAGCGACAAGTTGTCCGTTTATGTATGCATAAGTAAGTTCGGTTTGTGTTGATGTTGTGGCAGCCGCACCTTCCCCTATTTTGAAAGTAACAAGTGGATTATCATCATTTGAGGCAATTTTCAAGAAAATCTTTTTGTTAACAACATTCTGTCCTGCAAAAAGTGAGCCGTTGGTGATTGATGTTAGAGCGTTTGACGAGTTTGCAAAAGGCATAAGAGCGTTTGCAGGTGAAATGGCTACAATATCTGCAAGTTTTGTTTCGTTTGCTTTTGAGATTGATATTGAATGTCCTAGTTTTAGAGTTGATTGGTCAAGTTGAAGTTCTGCAGTTTTAACTGGAACATCAATTAGAATTCTGCAAGTCGCAACTGCACTTTGATTTGAGCCTTCCCCTTCGTATCTGGCGTAGAGTTCCAAATATCCGCCAACTGGAGTTCCATTTGTCAAAATTGGAGCAATGTGGAAAGGTTCGCCGATTGTTATGTATTTTGGGTAATTTATAATTGCGTCACCATTTGGACTTTTTGACGTTTCAAGCACAAGTGTTCGCTTGTTCACATTTTCAGTTGATGTGTTGACGGTTAAAGAAAAGGGCCCAGATTTGACCACTTCCGCCTCGCTGAAGGAAATGGATTCAGCATAAACAGGCTTCTCGTTGAAACCGCCGAAAAGATATATTCCGCCAAGCACCAACCCCATGGCTGCTGCCGTGCATAAAAATGTTAACAAAATAACTTTTAACAATCTTCGCATATTTTTTCTCCAAAGACATGTGTGCATATGTGCATTTATATATATTTTGTGGTTAATAACTGATTATATTCGTTTGCACAAATATACAGTATAATTATATCCTTTATTATGGTTTAAAGTCAAACAATTCACCCTATTTAAAACAGCAAAAAACCACTCGATTGAGTGGTTTTTAGATTAGATAAGTTCAACTATGCACATTTGAGCAGCATCGCCACGTCTAACATTGGTTTTAAGAACTCTGGTATAGCCGCCAGCTTGTCCCTTTTCTGCGTTACGTGCAGCATATTTTGGAGCATAAACGTTGAAGATTTTTTCAATCAATGGGTGATTGACATCTTTTGTTCTTGCAACAAAATTTTCTTTTGATTCTTTTGGTTGGCGTTGTTCTTGCCTATCAAAAAGCTTTGCCATGATTGCACGTCTTGCTTGAAGTTTCTTTGGTCCATCGTTAAGAACTTCTTTTTTGACCTTAACTCCCTTTGAATCAACTTCTGTTTTAACAGCTTTAACTGTGTCTTGATAGGAATTGATTGCCAAAGTTAAGATCTTCTCTGCATAACTCTGCAATGCTTTTGCACGAGCAGAAGTTGTTTCAACTTTTCCGTCCCACAAAAGAGAACTTGCTTGATTTCTGAGCAAACTGATTCTTTCCTTGGTAGGTCTATTTAGTTTTGCAATAGTAGCCATTGTATTTCTCCTTTAAATTATCCGTTGTTTTTATTCTTCGTCATTTCTAAGTGACAATCCCATACTTTCAAGTTTGCTGATAACTTCTTCCAAACTCTTTAGTCCAAGATTTCTAACTTTGAGCATATCGTCCTTTGATTTGCGAGTAAGGTCTTCAATAGTGTTGATATTTGCACGTTTCAAGCAGTTGTAACTTCTAACGGACAAATCCATATCTTCTATTGTCATTTCCATAACCTTAACAGGCTTTGCATCATCATGAGAAACAAGAATATCCATATCTCCCATGTATTCGACCATGTCAACGAACAAATGAACGTGGTCTTCCATAATCTTTCCTGCCAAAGAAACAACTTCTTTTGCACTCATTGTGCCATTTGTTTGCACTTCAAGGGTCAATTTGTCAAAGTCGATTGATTGACCAACACGAGTGCTTTCAACTTTGTAGTTGACTGCTTTGACTGGTGTAAAGATTGAGTCAACGGCTATTGTGCCGATTGGGCTGTCTTCTTTTTTGTTCTTTTGAGCAGGGACATATCCTCTGCCACGACCAATAGTAACTTCCATATTGATTTCTGCATCGTCATCAAGTGTGCAGATTTTTAGGTCTGGAGTTAAAATTTCAACTTGGTCATTTGGTTCAAAGTCGCTTGCAAAAACTTCGCAAGGTCCAACTTTGTTAAGTCTGATAACTGTTGTAAAGTCTTCGTCAAGAACACTTGTTTTAACAGCCATTTCTTTGATGTTAAGCACAATGTCTGTTACATCTTCTGTAACTCCAGGCATGCTGGAAAATTCATGTTGAACACCATCAATTTTGATTGCAACAGGAGCTGCACCTGGCATTGCACCAAGCAAAGTTCTTCTCATGCAGTTGCCAAGGGTTATGCCGTAGCCACATTCAAGTGGTTCAACAACAAATTTTGCAAAACTGCCGTCATTTTTTTCTTCAATCGAAACCTTTGGTTTTTCAATTTGCATCATGTGAATATCCCTCCTTACCTTGAATACAACTCAATTATCATATGTTCTTGGATGTTCAAGTCGATGTCATCTCTCTTTGGAAGAGCAACAATTTTGCCGACCATTGTATCTGTGTTAAATTCCAACCATTTTGGCATAACAATTTTGATACCTTTGAGTTGTTGGAATTTTTGCAAATCTTTTTTGCTTTCTTTCACTGAAATTTCATCGCCTTCCTTAACACAATAAGAAGGAATGTTAACCACTTTTCCATTAACACAAATGTGTCCGTGGCTTACGATTTGGCGGCTTTCGCTTCTGCTATCGCCAATGCCCATTCTGTAAATAACATTGTCAAGACGTCTTTCAAGCAAGCTGAGCATATTTTCACCAACAACACCTTTCATTCTGGTTGCTTGTTCATAATATTCTCTGAATTGTTTTTCAAGAAGTCCATAGGCTCTTTTAACTTTTTGCTTTTCTCTAAGTTGCATGCCATAATCTGTAACTTTCTTTCTTCCCATGCCATGTTGTCCAGGAACAACAGGTCTTTTTTCCATTGCGCACTTTGGAGAGATGCATCTGTCACCCTTCAAAAAGAGTTTGCAACCTTCTCGTCTGCAAAGTCTGCAATCTGCGTCTGTGTATTTTGCCATTTCTCTATCTCCTCTTAAATCCTTCTCTTTTTAGGAGGACGGCAACCATTGTGTGGGATTGGAGAAACGTCACTAATTTTTGTAACGTTCAATTCCGCAGCACCAAGAGCTCTAATTGCAGCCTCTCTGCCATTGCCAGGTCCTTTAACATAAACTTCAACTGATTTCAAGCCTTGCTCTTTTGCAAGTTTTGCTGCAGTTTCAACTGCTTGTTGAGCAGCAAATGGAGTGCTTTTTCTTGCACCTTTGAAGCCAAGTGAACCAGCACTTGACCAAGCCAAGGTGTTGCCAGCAAGGTCTGTAAATGTTACAAGTGTATTGTTGAATGATGCTTGAATGTGAACTGCACCTTTGTCAATGTTCTTTGTCTGTTTTTTCTTTCTAACGACTTTCTTTTTCTCTGCCATTATCCATTACCTCCTTGCTTATTTAGCACCTTTTTTCTTTGCAACGGTCTTCTTTGGACCTTTTCTTGTTCTTGCATTTTGTTTTGTGCTTTGTCCCCTAACTGGAAGACCTTTACGATGTCTGATGCCTCTGTAGCAACCGATTTCGGAAAGAGCCTTAATGTTAAGTGACACTTCTCTTGTGAGGTCGCCTTCAACAGTGAGGTGCTTTTCGATGTAGTTTCTAAGTTGAGCAACTTGTTCTTCGCTAAGATCTTTTACACGAATGTCAGGGCTTATTTTTGTTTCATTCAAAATTTTTTGACTTGTTTTGAGTCCAATGCCTTTGATGTAGGTAAGACCGATTTCAAGTCTTTTCTCGTTTGGTAAATCAACACCAGCAATACGAGCCATTTTTATTCCTCCATAAAATTAAATTAAATCCGATTATTTATTTTCACAAGTCACAGATTTGGTGCAAAAAAGCAACCAAACAGCCGCCTGTGACCATGTTGTTTGCTTAACCTTGAGTTTGTTTGTGCTTTTTATTTGGGCAAATAACCATAACTTTCCCTTCTCTTTTGATAACCTTGCATTTGTCGCAAATTGGTTTTACTGATGGTCTAACTTTCATTTTTTTCTCCTTATTAAATGTATTAGTTTGACTTGCTTCTCCAAGTGATTCTGCCCTTTGTCAAGTCGTAAGGGCTCATTTCCACCTTAACGGAATCTCCTTCAAGGATTTTAATAAAATTCATCCTAAGTTTTCCGGAAATGTAGCAAGTGATGACATGCCCGTTTTGAAGTTTCACCTTAAAAGTTGCATTTGGCAACACTTCGGTGACAATTCCTTCCGTTTCCAAACAATCTGATTTTGGCATAATTTCTCCTTTTTTGCAATAGAAAAGTTAAATTTTTGTGCATTTTGACATGTTTTTTAAGAAAGTTGTTATTTCAAAATCCTGAAATTTATCTTTTTGCCCTTCGTAACACACGAATGTATCTTTAAGATGTTTAAGTCGTTTTTTCTTAGGGTTTGAGATTTTTCTTGTTCTGCCGTCTGCAACAAGGGCAAAGTCGCCGCAGAGGTCAATCACAACATACACTTTTCCCACGTCATGTCCCATTTTGGACACAACAACACTGCCAATCTTCAACACAATACTCTCCTTCTCAAGTCAAAATTTCAACTCCAGTGTCTGTTATAAGGACGGTGTTTTCGTAGTGAGCGGAAGGCAACCCATCGCTTGTTTTGCACGACCAGCCATGAATATCAACCTCATATGTTCCCATATTGACCATAGGTTCAATGGCGATGACCATATTCTTTTTGAGTTTTGGCCCCAGCCCTGCGTAGCCATAGTTTGGAACACTTGGGTCTTCGTGAAGATTTCTTCCCACGCCATGACCAACCATCTCTCTCACAACTCCAAATCCATATTTTTCAACATAATTTTGGACTTGTGACGAAATGTCGCCCACTGTATTTCCTGCCTTTATCCCTTTGATGCCTTCAAAGAAACTTTGCTTTGTAACATCAATGAGTTTTTGTTTTTCAGCACTAATCTTCCCCACTGGGAAAGTTCTTGCACTATCCCCATGATAACCCTTGTAGCAGGCACCAACATCTATTGATATTATGTCACCTTCTTCAAGAGGGACGTCATCTGGGAATCCATGCACAACCACATCATTTTTTGACGCACAAATGGTTGCAGGAAACCCGCCATAGTGCAAAAAAGAAGGAGTTGCATTGTTCTTTTTGATAAAATCATGTGCGATTTTGTCAAGATACTTTGTTGTAACGCCGGGCTTTACATACTTTTCCACTTCAAGAAGAGTATTTCTTGTAATTTCACCCGCTTTACGCATAAGTTCAATTTCTTTGTCCGTTTTAATTTTTATCATTTTTCGCCTGTCTTTTCAAACTAGCAAGAATTTTATCCACATGTTCAAAAGTTTCTTCCTTTCCACCAAGTGAACTTACTTTTTCAAAGACATTCTTGCTTTGATAGAAATCTACAACATTTTGTGGAAGTTTTTGTTTTTCAAGTCGGTTTTTAATCGTTTCTGGCATGTCGTCTTGTCTTATAAAGACTTCGCCGCCGCATTTTTCGCATTTGCCATCAACAAGCCAACCAACATTTGTAGGATTTCCACATTTCCTACACATTCTTCTTGTGGAAAGTCGTTTTATAATTTCTTCATCATCAAGGTCAATCATAATTGCTTTGTCAATGTTTGTCACATCGTCTAGGAATTTTGATTGGTCAAGATTTCTTGGAAATCCGTCTAACACAAACCCATTTTTGCAATCGGGTTTAGAAAGTCTATCTTTCACAACAAGATTTGTAATTTTGTCTGGCACAAGTTCACCTTTTGCAATACATTCCTCAATGCTCACGCCCAGTGGAGTTTTTTCTCGGATATTCTGTCTGAAAATGTCACCAGTGGAGATATGAGGAATGTTATATTTGTTGCAAATAAGTTCTGCTTGTGTTCCCTTCCCGCTTCCGGGAGGCCCTAAAAGCACAATTTTCATTTTCACCCCTTTTCAAAATTGAAACTTTATCTTACTTCAAAAAACCTTTGTAATTTCTCATAAGCAGTTGCGCTTCGAGTTGTTTGTCAAGTTCAAGAGCAACTGAAACAACAATCAAAAGTCCTGTTGCACTGAATGCGTTTACAAGTGAGCCTGATGAGCCGATAAATGTGAAGATGAAACTTGGCACAAGGGCGATAAGCCCCAAGAATATTGCACCCCAAAGAGTAAGTCTGTTTGAAACCTTTTTGAGGTAGTCAGCGGTTGTTTTGCCTGGTCTATAACCTGGGATAAAGCCGCCGTTTTGTTGAATTTGTCTTGAAACGTCCTCTGGGTTAAAGCTGATTTGTGAATAGAAATATGAGAACAACAAGATAAGAATTGCGACCAAAATTGTATATGGCCATGTGCCAGCACCCATATTCTCTGCATACCACCTATATGCACTGCCTTCTTCGGTGCTATACCAGAAGATGCTCATGACAAGTTGTGGAAAACTTATAAGTGCTGTTGCAAAGATGATTGGCATAACGCCTGAAGCGTTGATTTTGATAGGAATGTTGGTGTTTTGTCCACCATACATTTTTCTGCCTTTCATTTGCTTTGCATATTGAACTGGAATTCTTCTTTCTGCACTGTCAATCCAGACAATAAAGCCAAAGATAAGAACGAGCAAAGCGAAGAATATAAGCAATGTCCAAATGTTTTCAAGATTGGAACTTGAAATGCCTGCGATATTGTTGAAGATTGCTTGTCCAGCAGAGGAAAGCAAACCAACGAAAATCAGGAGTGACAATCCGTTTCCAATTCCGAGTGCGGTGATTTTTTCGCCAAGCCAAACAGTGAACATAGAGCCAGCGGTCAAAATGCACACAACAAGAGCGCCTGTTGCCCAAGTTGAGCCGAAGAACACTGCACTATCCAAACTGCTTGCCCCGAAACTAACAACTATGCCAACGCTTTGGATAATTGCCAAAATCAAAGCACAAATTCTGGTGTATGCTGAAATCTTTTTTCTTCCGTCTTCACCTTGTTTTGAAAGTCTTTCCAGCGATGGAATAGCAACTGTCAAAAGTTGGATAATGATGGAAGCGTTGATATAAGGCACAACACCCAATGCTAACACTGCCCCACTGGCAAGTGCGCCACCACTTACGGCACTTATGATATTCAAAAAGTCGCCGCCTGAAGTGATTGCTGATTTAAATGTGTCAAGCTTAATGCCAGGGGTTGGCAACCAGCAGCCAATCCTATAAACAAGCAACAAAAGTAAAGTAAATATGATTTTTCTTCTCACATCTTTAATTTTAAATGCTTCTTTAAGGTTCTTAAACATTAGACCTCCTCAAATTTGCCTTGTGCGTCCTGAATTTTCTTCTTTGCGGTTTCTGAAAATTTGTTTGCTTTAACTGTCAAAGCTTTTTCAAGTTTGCCATTTCCAAGAACTTTAACGCCATATTTTTCGATTTTGGAAACAATTCCTTTTTCAACAATAGCGTTAGCGTCAACAACAGAGTTTTCGTCAAATCTGTTAAGGTCGGAAACATTCACAACTGTGTAAACTTTTTTGAAGTCTGCATTTGTAAAGCCACGTCTTGGCAATTTTCTGATAAGAGGCATTTGACCGCCTTCAAATCCAACACGAACACCGCCCCCGCTTCTGGCATTTTGTCCTTTGTGACCTTTGCCGCTTGTTTTGCCAACGCCACTTCCAATGCCACGTCCAAGTCTTTTCTTTGAAAATCTTGAATTTTCAGCAGGTTTCAATGATTGAATGTTCATTTAACTTTCTCCTTTCACGAAATTTTTTGAAATTTAGTCGATTTCTTCAACCTTAACCAAGTGTTTGACCTTGAAAAGGCTTCCCTTAATGCAATCGTTGTTAGGGAAAATTTTTGTTGTGCCGAGTTTTGTAAGTCCCAATGCTTCCAAGATTTTGGCTTGGCGTTTGTCAAACCCAATGACACTTCTAACATAAGTAACTTTAAGTTGTCCCATGTTTTTTGCTTTCTTTGTGGTTTTCTTTTCCATTTTCTCTTCTCCCTAGCATTAAATTTCTTCTGGTGATTTGCCACGAAGTGCGGCAATTTCTTCACGTGTTCTAAGAAGTTTCAAGCCTTCAAGAGTGGCTTTAACTCCGTTGATTTTGTTGTTTGAGCCATGAGCCTTTGTAACGATATCTTTAATTCCAGCAAGTTCAACCACTGCTCTTGCACTTCCGCCGGCGATAACACCAGTTCCTTGAGGTGCTGGGAACATGTGAACATTTGATGAACCGAATTTTCCGATAACATTGTGTGGAATTGTTGTTCCAACGATAGGCACAGAAATCAAATTCTTTTTTGCAGCGGCAGTCGCTTTTTCAACTGCTTCTGGAACTTCGTTTGCCTTGCCGATTCCAACACCAACAAGACCATTTTTATTTCCAACAACTACAAGCGCACTAAATCTAAGTGTTCTTCCGCCTTTAACAACCTTAGCAACACGTCTAACTTCAACAAGTTTCTTATCGAATTCGCTGTCTTCCTTCTTTGGAGCAACTTTTTCTTGTTTTCTCTTGTCGAATTTCTTGTTACCTTGTTTGCGGTCTTGAGGATTGTCAACTTTAACAGTTGATTTCTCAACTTTTGCAGGTTTCTTTGCAACAACTTCTTCTTGTGCTGTTTGTTCAACTTTTTCTTCAACAGCATTTTCTTGTAGAACTTCGTTTTCCATATTTTCCTCCATTAGAATTCCAAACCTGCCTTTCTTGCACCTTCAGCCAGTTGCAACACTCTGCCTGTATAGAGGTATCCACCTCTGTCAAACACCACAGTTTTGATTTTCTTTTTAAGTGCCAATTTTCCGATAAGTTCGCCAACAGCATATGCTTGTTCACTTTTTGACTTACCCTTAATGTCGTTTGCGATTTCTTTAGACAAAGTTGAAGCACTGCAAAGAGTTTTGCCATTTTCGTCATCTATAATCTGAGCATAGATGTTTGTTGTGCTTCTGTAAACATTAAGCCTTGGAGCAGCCTTTGTGCCAAAAATGTTTTTTCTTACTCTAAGATGTCTTTTAACTCTCTTAGCGTTTTTGTTTTCTTTATTAATCATTTTTTCTCTCCACTATGCTTATTTCTTACCTGAAACTTTTCCGACTTTTTTGATAACGACTTCGTCGCTGTATCTGATGCCATATGCGTGATATGGTTCAACAGGTCTAATTCCTCTTACCATAGCTGCGAATTGACCCACAGCTTCGTTTGAAATGCCTTTTACAACGATTGTTGTTGCATCTGGACATTCAAGGGTTATCCCTGCAATTTCTTGAACTTCCACAGGGTGTGAAAATCCAACATTCAAAACAACTTTATTGCCTTGTTTTTGGGCTTTGTAACCAACACCGTTTATAACAAGTGATTTAGAAAATCCATCTGAAACACCTTTAACCATGTTAGCAATCAACATTCTGTAAAGCCCGTGTTTTGCTTTGCAATCATTGGAATCATTTGGACGAGTAACAATAACTTCATTGTCCTTAACCTCCACTTTGATAAGTTTGTCAACTTCGCGTGAAAGTGTTCCAAGTTTTCCTGTAACAGTTACCAAATTGTTTGAGTCAACTTTAACCTCAACCCCGCTTGGTATGGCAACTGGCATTCTTCCTATTCTAGACATTTCCCTTTCCTCCTTACCAAACGAAAGCCAAGACTTCGCCGCCAACATTTTGGCTTCTAGCCTCTTTATCCGTCATAATTCCTTTGTTTGTTGAAACGATTGCAATTCCCAAACCGTTAAGAACTCTTGGAATGTCGTTACATTCTGCATAAACTCTGAGTCCTGGTTTTGAAATTCTCTTAAGTCCTTGAATAACTTTTTCACCATTTGGACCATATTTCAAAACAATTTTGATTGATTTGTAGTTGCCGTCATCAACAAGTTCATATTTTTCAATGTAACCTTCGTTAAAAAGGATTTCAGCAATAGCCTTTTTTGTCTTTGAAGCAGGAACTGTAACTTCAGTTCTTTTAATAGTCAACGCATTTCTTATGCGAGTGAGCATATCTGCGATTGGATCTGTAACTATCATTTTTCTCTTTCTCCTTTACCAACTAGCCTTTTTAACACCAGGTATTTCGCCTTTGTAAGCCAAATTTCTAAAGCAAATTCTGCAAATTCCATACTTTTTTAGAACAGCATGTGGACGTCCACAAATGGAACATCTTGTGTACTCTCTAGTTTTGTATTTTTGCTCTCTTTGCTGTTTGTTTATCATTGCTTTTCTTGCCATAATTTTTTGCTTCCTTTTCCTCTAAAAATTATCTCTTTGCAAAAGGCATTCCGAATCCTTGAAGGAGAGCATATGCCTCTTTGTCAGTTTTGGCAGTGGTAACAATGATAACATCCATACCTCTGACTTTGTCGACTTTTTCATATGAAATTTCTGGGAATATAAGTTGTTCCTTAATGCCCAATGCGTAGTTTCCTCTGCCGTCAAAAGCCTTTGGATTTACGCCCTTAAAGTCCCTAACTCTTGGAAGTGCGATAGAGATAAGTCTGTCCAAAAATTCATACATTGTGTTGCCACGAAGTGTAACTTTTGCACCAATTTTTTGTCCTTCTCTCACTTTAAAGTTAGAAACTGATTTTCTTGCCAAGGTTGCTATTGCTTTTTGTCCAGTGATTTGAGTAAGTTCATCAAGTGCTAGATTAAAGCTTTTTGAGTTATCCTTAACTTCGCCAAGTCCCATGCAAACAACGATTTTCTCGAGTTTTGGGATTTCCATAACGTTTTTATATGCAAACTCTTTTTGCAATGCAGGAGCAATGGTTGATTTGTAATAATCACGAAGTCTTGCATTATTTGTTGATTTCTTTTCTGCCATTTTTTCCTCCTACTTCCCTGTCTTTTCAGAAGCTGGTTGCTTCTTAGTTTCTTTCTTTACAGCGGTTTTTGCTGTTGTTTTCTTTTCTGCAGTTTTTGCAGCGGTTTTCTTTGCTGCTGGCTTTTTTGCTTCTGCTTTCACAGCGTCATCTGCCTTAACTTCTGCAGTTTTAACTTTCTTTGCTGGAGCGTCAGATTTTTCAGCCTTTGCTTTTGGAGCAGCTTTCTTTGTATCAAGTGATGCTCCACATTTTTTGCAAACTCTAACCTTGTCGCCTTTAGCGTTCACGTCCATTTTAACACGAGTTGCTTTGTCGCAATTTGGGCAAACAATCATAACATTGCTGTTGTCAATTTTGCCTTCTTTCTTGACAATTCCACCCTTGTCTTGAGCAGACTTTGGTTTGTTGTGTTTAACAATCATGTTAAGACCTTTAACAGTCACTTTCCCTTCAGTTGGGAAACATTCAAGCACAGTGCCTTTTTTACCATTTTCTTTTCCAGTGAGAACAACAACATTGTCGCCTCTTTTAACATTCAACTTTGCCATCTATTGTTTCCTCCTTAAAGAACCTCAGGAGCAAGAGAAACGATTTTCATATAACCATTTTCTCTAAGTTCCCTAGCAACTGGCCCAAAAATACGTGTGCCACGTGGTTGTTTTTGGTTGTCGATAATGACTGCTGCATTGTCGTCAAATCTGATTGAAGAACCGTCATTTCTGAGGACTCCTTTGCTTGTTCTGACGATAACCGCTTTAACAACGTCACCTTTTTTAACAACACCGCCTGGTGTTGCTTTTTTGACAGAGGCAATAATCACATCTCCAATATTGCCACTTCTTCTGAAAGACCCGCCAAGAACTCTTATGCACATAATAACTTTTGCACCAGTGTTGTCAGCGACTTTAAGCCTTGTTTGTGGTTGAATCATGTTCTATTTCCTCCTGTATTACTTAGCTTTTTCGATTATTCTAAGAAGTCTGAAGTGAGTTGTTTTGCTTATTGGTCTTGTTTCCATAATTTCAACAGTGTCACCAATTTTGCATTCATTATTTTCATCGTGTGCTTTAAATTTCTTAGTTATCTTAACGACTTTTTTGTAAAGTGGGTGTTTTACGTTTGAAACGACGGAAACAACGATTGTCTTATCCATCTTGTCACTAACGACAACACCTATTTTTGTTTTTCTGTTATTTCTTTTTTCTTCCATCTCGTTCACTCCTATGCCTTAACCTTTTTATCGACCTCAGCAGTCTTGCCAAGTTCTCTTTCGGTAAGAACAGTTTTGATTTTTGCAATGTCTTTTTTCAAAGAGTTCAAAAGCATTGGATTTGCAAGGTTTCCTGTTGCATGTTGAAATCTAAGATTGAAGAGTTCAGTTTTTGTAGCGACCAATTTTGCATTAAGTTCATCGTTGGTCATGCTTCTAATATCTTTTATTTTCATTAAACTGCACCACCTTCCACAATGTTTTCTTCAGTTTTAGCAGTGGATTGTTCTCTGGAGATAATCTTGGTTACGCAAGGAAGTTTGTGAGAAGCAAGTCTTAATGCTTCTTTTGCAACAGCCTCGTCAACGCCCTTAATTTCAAAGAGCACTCTGCCAGGTTTTACAACTGCAACCCAATATTCTGGGTTTCCCTTTCCGCTACCCATACGAGTTTCGGCAGGTTTTTTAGTGATTGGCTTGTCTGGGAAAATATCAATCCACACTTTGCCACCACGTTTTGTGTATCTTGTCATAGCGATACGAGCGGCCTCAATTTGGTTGGAAGTAATCCAGCATGGTTCAGTTGATTGCAAGCCATAATCGCCATAAGCGAGTTTGTTTCCACGGGTTGCAACACCTCTCATTCTGCCACGTTGAACTTTTCTTCTTTTCACTCTTTTTGGCATTAACATTAGACGTTACCTCCTTTTTCAGCAGGAACTTTCTTTGAGAAAATCTCACCGTTATACACCCAAACTTTAATTCCCAAAATTCCGAATGTTGTTTTTGCTTGTGCAAAACCGTAGTCGATGTCTGCTCTCAAAGTTTGAAGAGGAAGGCTTCCTTGGTGATATTGTTCTGTTCTAGCAATGTCTGCCCCGTCAAGACGGCCAGCGACCATAGTTTTGATACCTTTAACGCCCGCTTTCGTTGCCTTTTGCATAGCCATTTTCATAGCACGTCTGAAGTGAACACGCTTTTCAAGTTGGCTTGCAATGCTTTCAGCAATCAAAGTTGCGTCAGCATCTGGATTTTTAACTTCTTTGATGTTGATTGAGATTGAATCAGCAGAAGTCAATTTCATAATTTCTTTTTTGAGGGCTTCAACGCCAGCACCTTTTTGTCCGATAAGAACACCTGGGCGAGCGGTGTAGATAGAAACGATAACTCTTTTTGCAGTTCTTTCAATAACGATTTTTGAAATAGCGCAAGCAAAGTATTTTTTCTTGATAAAAGTTCTTATGGTGTTATCTTCTTTAAGATACTTAGCAAAATCAGCTTTGCCAACATACCACAAGGAACTCCAGCCCTTATTGATACCTATTCTAAGTCCGTTTGGACTAACTTTTTGTCCCATATCTATGCTCTCCCTTACTTAACTGTGTCCAATATAACAGTTATATTGCTTGTTCTTTTTAAGATTTGGTCAACTCTGCCTCTGCCACGAATGTTTTGTCTTTTATAAGTTGGGCCTTGACCAGAGTAAATTTCTGCAACATAAAGGTCTTGTTTGTTAAGTCCTTTGTTGTTTTCAGCGTTTGCACCAGCAGATTCAACCACTTTGCAAATGAGATCAGCAGCCTTGTTTGGAGTATTTTTCAAAATAGCAACTGCTTCATTGTAACCCTTTCCTCTTACAAGGTCCATAACAATGTCAAGTTTTGAAGAACTAAGTCTTAAAAACTTTGTTTTTGCATATGGTCTTGTGTCACGAGTTTGGTTTATTTTTTCTGTTTTTTCTTTAATTCTCTTTGCCATTTCCCTTCTCCTTATTTGCCCTTAGCCTTGTCTGCGCCGTGGCCTCTAAAAGTTCTGGTTGGAGCAAATTCGCCAAGTTTATGTCCAACCATTTCGGCTGTGCAGTAAACTGGAATGTGCTTCTTTCCATTGTGAACAGCGATTGTGTGTCCAACGAAGTCTGGATAAATGACAGATGCTCTTGACCAAGTTTTCACAGGTTTCTTTGTGTTAGACTCGTTCATTTCTTTGATGCGATTGAACAATCTTTGTTCAACGTATGGTTTTTTCTTTAATGATCTACTCATCTTTCATAACTCCTCGTAGTTTACGACCTACTTATAATAAATTTGTTCGTGCTTTTTTTCTTGTTTCTTGTCTTATATCCAAGAGCAGGTTTGCCCCATGGTGTAACTGGGCTTGGTCTTCCGATTGGGGACTTACCTTCACCACCACCGTGTGGGTGATCGCATGGGTTCATAACAACACCACGAACAGTTGGTCTAACACCCATATGTCTTTTTCTTCCAGCCTTGCCGATAGAGATGATTTCGTGGTCAACATTTCCCACTTGTCCAAGAGTAGCTCTGCACTCTGCTGGAACCATTCTCATTTCGCCACTTGGCATTTTAAGAGTTGCATACTTGCCTTCTTTTGCCATAAGTCTTGCAGAAATTCCTGCACTTCTAGCAATAACCGCACCTTGGTTTGGTCTAAGTTCAACGTTATGCACAACGCTACCAACTGGAATGTTTTTAAGAGGCATACAGTTTCCGACTTTTACTTCAACTTCAACACCGCTCATAACCTTGTCACCCACGTTGAGTCCGACAGGAGCCAAGATGTATGATTTTGCGCCATCTGCATAGTGCAAAAGTGCAATGTTTGCAGTTCTATTTGGATCGTATTCAAGTGCTTCAACTTTTGCTGGAACATTGTCGTGATTACGTCTAAATTCAATAATTCTATATTTTTGTCTGTTTCCACCACCATGATGTCTAACGGTGATTTTGCCTTGCGCGTTTCTTCCAGCGTGTTTATTTTTAACAGCGAGAAGAGATTTTTCAGGTTTCTTTTTTGTAAGGTCCGAAAAATCGGCAGTGGTCAAAAATCTTTGTGATGGTGTGGTTGGATTGTGTCTTTTAATTGCCATTTTATCTTTCTCCTACCCTTAATTTAAACTCTCAAAGAACTCAATAGGTTTGCTTTCTTTGGTGAGCCAAACAATTGCCTTTTTGTAATCACTTGTTTTGCCAACGCTTCTGCCTTGTTTGGTGTTTTGAGTTTTAACTTTTCCCTTGACAATAAGGGTGTTCACTTGTTTAACCTTAACTTTGAAGATTTCTTCAACCGCTTGTCTAATTTGAACTTTATTTGCGTTTAGGTCAACAATAAATGTGTATTTCTTGTCGGAAATTGTTGCATAACTCTTTTCCGAAAGAAGTGGCTTTTTGATAATGTCATATGCGTTCATTGTTTATAAGCCTCCTCTATTTTTTTGATTGCATCTTTGGTGATGTAAAGTCTTGAATTTGCAACAACATCATAAGTTCCAAGCACGTCAGCATATGTGACATGAGCGTTTGGAATGTTGTTTGAAGCACGAAGAATATCGTCATTCTTTTGGTCAAGAACAAACATAACATTTTTCTTGCCAACTTCAAAATTGTTCATAATTTCTTGGAAGAACTTTGTCTTTGGAGCTTCCAAAGAAACTTTGTCAAGCACAACAACTTCATTATCTGCAAGTTTTGCACTGATTGCGCTCTTAAATGCAGCAACTCTCATTGTTTTGTTGATTTTTTGAGAGAAATCTCTTGGCTTTGGTGCAAAAATGATACCGCCGCCTTTCCATTGAGCACTCTTTGTGGAGCCTTGTCTTGCCCTACCTGTGCCTTTTTGTCTCCAAGGCTTCTTTGCATGTCCTCTTACTTCGCTGCGAAGCAAAGCAGATTTTGTGCCTTGTCTTTGATTATTGTTGTAAGCAACCACAACTTGGTGAATAAGAGGTTCATTGTATTCACAGCCAAACACTTCTTCTGAAAGAGTAGCTTGTCCTACAACTTCTGCTTTTGTGTTATAAACTTTAACTTTAGGCATTTCTAACTACTCCTTATCTTTTGATCTTTTTTGCATTGCAGATGAACACAAGTCCGTCTTTGCTGCCAGGCACGCTGCCTTTGACAAGCATAAGATTTCTTTCTTCATCAATTTTTACGACTTTTAGATTTTGTTTTGTAACTCTATCGTTACCGAATTGTCCAGGCATCTTACGATTTTTGAACACTCTTGCTGGTGTTGAACTTCCACTCAAACCACCAACTTCTCTATGCACAGGTCCTGTGCCGTGACTCATTCTAAGTCTTCTTGCGTTCCATCTTTTGATAACGCCGCTGAACCCATGTCCTTTTGAAGTTCCAGTCACGTCAACCAAATCTCCTTCAGCAAACACTGAACATTTGATTTCGTTTCCAACTTCAAGGTTTGATGTGTCAGAAAGTCTAAATTCTCTAAGATATTTCTTTGCTTCGACATTTGCTTTCTTAAACAACCCCATTTCTGGTTTATTTTTGGATTTTTCTTTAGCTTCGCCAAATCCAACAACCACTGCATCGTATCCATCTTTATCCACGGTCTTCTTTTGGACAACGGTGCAAGGTCCTGCAAGGATAACAGTTACTGGAGTAACTTTTCCATCAAGGTCGAATACTTGAGTCATCCCCAATTTTTTTCCTAAAATAGCTTTTTCCATTTTTCACCTCTCGACCTTTATAGTTTGATATTGATATCAACGCCAGCAGGAAGATCAAGTTTCATAAGTGAATCGACAGCCTTGCTTGATGGTGTGTAAATATCAATTATCCTTTTGTGTGTGCGCATCTCAAATTGTTCACGACTATCCTTATATTTATGAGGCGCCCTGATGATTGTCACCACTTCTTTTTCAGTTGGAAGTGGGATTGGACCTGCAACTTGGGAACCGGATTTTGACGCTGCTTCCATAATTCTAGAAGTAGCAAGGTCAATCAAGTTGTGGTCATAACTTTTTAATTTGATTCTGATTTTTTGTGTTGCCATATACTCTCCTTCTACCATGCTGGGACATTCAATACACTTCCCCGTGTGTTTCGTATTGAAGGTCTTTAAAAAAAATCTTAGAAAGATTTTTAACCAGCCCGCTTGAATTTTAATTCAAACTTGTCCACGCAAATTCTCCAGTTTTGTTGCTAAAAGTGGTAACTTTGCGCTTCATCCCAATTTTCACGGTGACACCATTTTACAACAACTTATTCAATTCGTCAACCCTTTTTTTCAATAAATTATACCCTTTTTTCAAAAAAAAATAAATTTGTGCAAATTGCACAAAGATATTTTTCAAAATGCCCCATTTTTCTTGTCAAAGACACCCCCTTCCCCAGAATTTTTACCTTTCACCCCCGCCGAAAAGTCCCTATATATATAATAGGTTGCATTTTCGCCAAATTTTAACAAAAAAGGTCACCCGTAGGCGACCAAAATTGTCTTTTAAGAAAATTAATAAATTTTCCCTTAAGAAATCACTTTTTTTAACTTTTCTTTGCTGGAATTAAGTCCTCGTTAAGTTTTTTGACCATAAAGTCGGTGTCAAGTCCATGAACCGCACCCGCTTCTTCCACAGTTTCCATTTGGCTCATTGGGCAAGAAAAGCAGTGCATGCCAAACCCACGCAAAATATCCTCCGCATTGGAGTAATTTCTCAAAATTTCACCCAAAGTGGTGTCTTTTTTAACTTCCATTTTTTCTCCTTTATTTTGTTAAGCACTTTTCCCTTATTTTTATCACTTTCCAAAATTTTAACTCACAAAAAGCAAATTTTATTTGAAAAATGTAACAGCCGCAAGTTTTTTTTACTTAACACACAAAATTTTACACCCAAAATCACATTTCGTCAATTATTTTATTTGTCCAATGGATAAAATCTACAACTTACTCTTGCAAACCATGCAAATTTCACTCTCATCTGTGTTTTTTGCTCCACAACATGGGCAAACGACAAACCCACTCACTTGAGAACCACATTTTTTGCAGAAATTCGAGTTTTGGTCAATATTTTCTCCACATCGTGGACATTTCTTCGTTAAAATCTCATTTTTTATGTCATAACAGTCATTTTTACTGTCACTAACAGAAATTTTGTCGCCATTCCCAACATTGTCGTTATCTTTTTGGTGACTTGTCATATAATTTTCAAGTGCTTGCACACCTTCATCTTCTTTTTTAAACAAATTAGGTTCTTTCTGCACGGACACTGGTTCAAAAGTATTCCAACTGTTGTTTTCTGGTGCATTTCCAACATTATTTGAGTTAAAGTTGTTAAAATTCGAATAATTTTCACTTCCGAAAGAATTTTTATCACTTTTTCCGCTTGAAAACGAATTTTCCCCGCTTTGTGTGTTAAAGTTTGAATAATTGTTTACTTTTTCTATATTCGCAGAAGAATTTGTCGCAGAATTGTTACTAAATGTATCATTGCCTTGCAAAGAGTTTTCTTTTCCCAATATAATCTCGCTATTTGAGACGGTTACAAAGACCTTTTCTTGGGGTTTTTGTGCCGAGTTGAGTTCTTGTTCAACATGAGTCAAAAACACGTCTTCTTGACCCCTTTTAAGAGCCAAATCGTGCAATGTCTTTTCCTTTTTTGGAATGATTAAGTCATCTATTCTAATTGCCGTAATATCAATGCCCAGACTTACACAAAGTTTGCTTAGTTTGGAGAGAACTAAATCTTGCACTTTTTCTTTGCAAGTGGTGTAAATATCAAAACTGAGTTCCGCCTTGTCCAAAATTTTTGACACTTCATCCGCAACAAGAATGGAAATCTCTCGTCCGAGCGTCTTATTTCTCAAAACAGCAAACTCAGAGCTAAACACTCCCATAAATTTTCGCATATCTTTTATGCAAAAGTCAAAATTGCCTAGAAGCCTAATTCTCATTTTTCCATTTGGAGTTTTGCAAAGAAATTTCTCGTGAGTTTTAAAACTTAAGTTATGTCCGTCAATCTTCACAAAATAAATATCTGCTGGCAGAGTTTTTGGCGTAACAATTCCCTTTTTGACAAGCATATGGTGATGTTCCCTAAAAAGTCTTGGCACAGTCACATCTTCAAGTTTAACTTCGCCCTCATCATCTCGCAAAATATCAAGAACTTTGTTATGATAGCACACAACAAGGTTATATCCATGCTCAATTTGAACATTTGTCCCCAGTTCTATAGAATTATTTTTCAAAGGAACAAAATAAACAATATCACCCTTATATTTTTCTGGCAGCGAAATTGCTTTCTTTTTTATTAAGTTAGAAAAAAAACTAAAAAATCCCATACTTTCGTCATAATTTTATCACACCCAACAAAAAAATGCTAGCAAATGAAATAATAAATGGCAAAAAGTTTACATATATTTAAGTATTGACTTACACAAAAAGGGAGAAAAAATGAAACTTCTAAGCGATTTTATTGCAAAAAGAGTGTTAAACCTTAGTTCTGGACAAGTTGAAGGGACTATAAAAAATGCTTGTTTTGATGCAAATTTTAAAAAAGTTGAAAACTTTAAAATGTTTGATGACGAAGACGAAGAATATTTGTTAAATGCTAGGAAAATATGTGCAGTGGGACAAGATGCCGTGGTTATAAAAAACAGAGAAGCCATGGTTCTTGCCATAAACGAAGCAGAATGTCGAGATTTTTCCACCATGAATATGCAAGTTTATTCAGCAGATGGCAAAAACATAGGACGAGTTAGCGACCTTGAATTGACGGATAATTATAAACTGAATTCCCTTGTCATAGGTGACAAAAAAGTATCCCCCGACAGTATAATAAGCCTTGGAAAAGTAATTGTAACAAAAGGCGAAAATACGACAAAAACACTTTCAAAATCTAGGACAAACCCTTTCAAAAATTCCGTTGACCCCGCCCACAAAGTTACAATTCTAGCCCCTCAAATTGAGGTCGAGGCAAAAACACCTTCGACCCCCGCCCGTGCAGTGGCGTCCCCAAACTTTTTACTTGGAAGACGAGCCGTCAAAACGATTTATGGCGTAAACAATGAGATAATTATCAAAAAAGAAAGCCCAATAACCGTCCTAACTCTTGAAGCCGCCCGTAGGCATGGCAAACTTGTAGAACTCACAGTTTTTTCCCGTTCAAACTAATTTCCATACAAATAAAAAAACACCCAAAGGACTTGAAATCTTTTGGGCGTTTTCATAATCATTTGTTTGAGTTGAGAAGTTTTTGCATTTCGGCATTAAGTTCATCAATTTCAGAATTTTGTTTTCTTGAAACAGTCTTTTTGCCTCTTGCACTTGTTCCTCTGTTTCTCACCGATTGTTTACGTTCTTTTCTTGCTGGACGAAGTTGAATTTCATCTTCTTCGTTTTCTTCTTCCTCCACTGGTTCTTGTGGCACAACTTTTGGTTCTTCCACTTTTTGTTCCGCTTGAGGAGCAGGTTGTGGTGCTGGTTGAGCAGCAGGTTGCGTCATTTGAATAACAATAGGTTGAGGTTGTGGCACTGGTTGAGGTGCAACATATGGTTGAGCGTATCCTTGTGGATAGCCTTGAGGATATTGGTTATAGTTATATCCGTTGTAGCCATATTGCCCCGCTGGAGTTTGTGCGTCCATTTTGGAGATTGTGTTGTTGAGTTCTTGCTCAAGTTGTTCACGCTCTCTCTTTAGCCTATTGTTTTCTTCTTCAATTTGCTTTTGAATTTGTTGCAAATCGTCTGCAGTTGCTTCTGTTGAAATACTTCCGTCATCATCGCTGTCATTGTCGTCTTCTTTTTTGAAGAAATCTTCACCATTCACACTTTCTTCAGAAGAATTGTTTTCAACTGGAGCATTTTCATTTGAAACATCTTGGGCTGGAGTTTCTTCTTGTGGTTCAGAAACTTCTTGTTGCACTGGTTGCTCAACATTTTGCTCATAATCTTGTTGTGCTGGAGCATATTCTTCATACTGAACTGGCTCTTGAGGGACTTGTTGTTCCGCTGGTTCTGCATTTACATATTCTTGAGGTTGTTCACTTTGTGATTCTGCTTGAGATGCAGCTTCTTGTGGAGTTTCAACATATTGCATGTTTTGTGGTTCAACATATTGTTCAGACACATTTGAACCCGTATCAATGGAATTTTCCTCAGTTGAAGTTATTTCTTCTGGGTTTTGTTGTTTCATGGAATACAACTCATCTGTTGTAATTTCATTTCCTTTAATTAGGTTGGCATTTGGGTCAAGTTGTTCATTTGTCATGCCGCCCACGCCTTGAAGGTCTGTAAGAAGTGCTTTTAAGTCGCTGTTTTCTTGAGCAAGTGCGAGGAGTTTTTCGTTCCCAACTTCTGCAGCCTTTTCGGTCAAAGCCTTATAAAGTGTGTTTGCATAATGTTTGAATTCAAGAAGCATTGCTTGTTGCACAAAGTTTTTCTTTTCTTCAATTTCTGCTTCACGTTTTTTAATTTCACCATCAAGGGCTTCTTGTTCATTATTAAATTTGGTTGTTGCTTCTTCAAGGTCTTTTTCAAGTTGTTGTTGTTTCTTAATTTCGTCACCTTGTTGCTTTCTTATATAGTTGCTTTCAATACGGTTTGTAGAAGCTTCTTGTTGCGCACGCAAACTATCCAAGTTTTCTCTTGATGCTTGCAATTTTCTTTGCATGTCTTTGCTTGTTGTTTCAAAGTTCTTTTTGTAATTTTCCTTTTCCGCTTCAATGGCGTCGCTTTCGTCTTGCAAACGTTTTCTCACTTTAATAAAGGTTTCACTTTCCTTCATTGCTCTTTCAAGAACAAGTGAGCCGTCAATGCCAAGGTCGCCAAAGTCATATTCTTCGCAAGCAACAGAACTTTCTCTTGCTTTTTCAAGTTGTTCTTGTTCAACCAAAGCACGTTTTTCAAGATATTGTTGAAGGATAGGAATTCCCTCCTTAATTTCTTGTTTTGTGAACAAAATTTCATAATCGACATATGCTGGAAGTGTTGTAACTGCTTTTTCAAGGTTGCGTTCAAACACCGGAAAGTTTTCAAAAAGAAGCGAATAAATTTCATTCTTTCTAAGTCTTGCAAAAAGCACATAAATTGAATAGATAACAACAACGGCAAGTGGACATAAAACTGCGACCAAAAGCCTCATGTTTTCTTCCACAACATCAATGCCCGCTTTGTAAGAATATGCAAGCCCAACTGACAATGCAAGCACTGCAATAAGTGTTGTAAAAATTGAAAAGTTGCCGAGGTGCTTTTCAATGGAAGAAGACCTAAGTGGTTTGTCCACGCAGGTGTTTGTATTTATATATTTGGTTGGGCCGTCTTCCCTATTTAGCATATATATTTGCCAAGAGTTTCTAAGCGTTTTTGGCACCCTTTTCATTTTAAGGTTAAACTCCACCAAGTTCTCCTCGGTTATAAAAGGTTTTGCCAAAAAATACTTATTAAGTTTGTTAATACTTTTCAAAAGTTTGTTTTCATAGGAACCTCTGATAAGTGCCACCATAACAACAACAGCAAGCAACATAAGACCAACAAAAATTATTGGCCAAAACCATTGTTGTGCAAGGGTAACAAAAAGGTTAACGACAAAGTTTCTAACTGAGTCAACAATTTCCGAACCACTGAGTCCAAGCAAATTCATATTTCCACCTTCCTCAAAAATTTATTGTAGTATATCACATCAAAGCAACAAATAAAAATGTTTTGCGACAATTTTTTTATTTTTTTGCAAATTTGTTGACCAGACGGTCTGTGTTACAAAACTTTAATAAGTCTGTCGAGCGAGAAAGAATAGATATATGCCCCGTCAATCACTTGATTTAATGCGTGTTCTAAGCAAGTCTTATAAAGCATAAGTTGAACTTTATATTTTTCGACCAGTTGTTCGGGACGAGAAGCTTTAGTTGTCTTATAATCTATCAAAAAAACCCTATTTCCGTCACTTAAAAGCATATCGGCGACCCCTTGGACCAAAATCTTTTTGTCTGTTCCCTCAACAAACAACTGGTTGTAAGGCAAGAAACTTATAAATGGCAACTCCCTCGCTACAATTAGTTTGCCCAGTTTTTTAAGATTATTTTCACATAAAGAAATTTTTTCAAAATTGACCAATTTTTTGTATTCATCGGGCAAGTTAATGTCTTTCAAAATCTTGTCAAATTCTTCTCTTTCAAATGGACTATCAAAGTCAATTTTTTCCATAATTTTGTGATACAAAGTGCCAAGTTTTCCCATATCAATTTTGCCATTTTTATATTCAAAAACGCTTAATTTTTTTGGAGTTAAATTCAAACTTTCTTCGTCACTGCTATGCTCGGCAAGCAAACTTGAAACGGAATTTTTAAGAGCAATGTTACATGGTTTTGGCATTTGAAGAAGCATATTTTTTCTTATTGTTTCTGTCAAATTTTTGTCGTCTTTTGGGAATATAATTTGTCTTGATTTTGTGTCGTCAAAGCGAAAATCGTCAAGTTCATACACTTGAAGTTTCACTTCCCCGTCCGACAATGTTTTGACTATTTCTTTCTTCCCAAGCATAAGGCTTGCTCGCTCAGCGGGTTTTAAGTAAGATAAAATCCAATTCAAATAATTGCCCGCGCCCTCTGCGTCATCGTTTTCTGCAACAAACAAATCTTTATTTTCACCTATCACAATAAGGTGATTTTTTGCCCTTGTTAGTGCCACATACAAAAGCCTCAACTCTTCACATCTTTCACTTCTTCGCTTGCTTAGAAGTATGCAATTTCGGGCAAGATTAGTCGATTTTGAAAAGGAAATTTCATCAAAAGTTTGCATGCCAAGTCCGAAAGTTTTATCCTTTAAAATTGCTTCTCTAAAGGTCTTTGTTGGGAAATTGTTGCCACACCCCGCCACAAAAACAATGGGATATTCAAGCCCTTTGCTTGCGTGAATTGTGCTTAATGTAACGCCGTTGTCACTGGTTGCAAGCATTGACGCAAAGCGACCTTCAAAAGCGTAATTTTTGACAAAATCAAGGAAACTGACTAAGTCGTAATTATAGTCCGAACCTTCAAAACTTTCCACAAAATCTCGCACAATTTTTTCTCTTGCAAAACCGTCAGGAAGGCTTGTGAGATAGTCAAAATACCCCACGCTATCGCAAGCAAAATTTAATATTTCATGCAACGAATTATATATAAGTTTTTCTCGAATAATGTTTAAAAAATCACAAAATTTTCGTATTTTTTCTGCTATTTTTTGCCCATTTTTTATATCTTTTTCGTTATTTTTTTTGCAATTTTCGCTTATATTTTTATCATTTCCATTCGCATTTTGGGTCAAAACATCATTCGCATTTTTGTCAAAATCGTCTTCTTTTATATTTGAATTTTCATCAAAAATCAATAGGAAATTTTTGACCGCTTGATAGAAATATTTTTCATCGGGACAAGCGGTTCTGATGGTTGCAAGTTCCGTTTCAGTCACGTTTGCAAATGGACTTAAAAGCACGGTTGCAAGCGACAAATCATCATGAAAATTGCCCGCTAGTTTTAGAATTGACAACAGCGGTGCCACGTCTTTATTTTGATAAACATTATCTTTTGTGTTTATTTTTGTTGGCACTTTTAGGTCGGTTAGAACTTTTGAAATTTGCTTTAAAGTTTCATTATTTCTGCACAAAACTGCAATGTCGCCAAAGGTTATCTTTTTGGCTTTTTGTTCTTTTGCGTCATAAATTTGATAATCATTTTTCAGCATATCAAGAATTTTTTGAGCAATCAAAAGCCCCTCACATTTTGTTTCGGAAATTTCTTGCTCATAAAGCATTTTATCTTTTGAAATTGAATAAACTTGTGGAAGTTCTACTGAGGTTTCCTCGTCATTTTTTTCTTTGTTTGTGTTTATCAAATTCACTTCAACAACGGGCATTGGCGACACATGTTCATATTTTGCAAGGCCTCTGAACATGCCACATTCTTTGTAGTCAATTCCGCCAAAATCAAGTGTCATACACCTTGAAAAAATTTCGTTTGAAAACTGCAAAATAGTGCTGTCACTGCGGAAGTTGTCGTTCAAAAGTTTAAGCGAGCCATGGGTTTCGTTTGTCTTATAGTCGGCACTTTTGTAAGAAAAAATTTCGGGGGTGCTATTTCTGAAGGCATAAATGCTTTGCTTCACGTCACCCACCATAACAAGTTTTGCGTGCTTAATAAGCCTAGATATAATCTCCTCTTGCACATAGTTTATGTCTTGATATTCGTCAACAAAAACATGAGAAAATGTGAGTGTATTTTGCACTTCATCAAGTTTGCAAATTTCGAGAAATTTTCGTTCAAGGTCGGCAAAGTCAAGCCCATTTCGTTTGTTCTTTTGTGCTTCATAATGCTTTTCAAAGACCTGTTCCACTTCAATAAGTTTGCCCAAAAGTTGTGATGTCTTTTCAAACTCAATAAACGCCTCTTCTTGCGTTCTTTGTGGCACATATTGTTTTATAGATTTTAATCTATTTTGCACATCTGTCCAAAACGGCTTGAAGTCGTCTTTAAATGTTTTTTCTTCGTCAGAAAGTTTTTTGTTTGTCAGTCTTGGAAGTGACATTTCATGTAATGAGGCAATCATTGTCCAAAAATCTTTTGCAGAAGAAACAGTCGCAAGTTGTGCTTGTGCCGCTTGCAAAAATTCCACAAAATATGGCGCATTTTCTTTTTGGGCTTCAGTTTGTTTTTCCTTAATTCTTCGCTCCAAAAATTTCACATTTCTTAACACATAATCGTTTAAAAATGATATCGCTTTGTTGTCTTCCTTTTTGTAGCAAGAAAGGGCTATGCTTGAAAGATACTTTTCCCTATCCACTATGCCCGTCAAAAAGTCTTGTAGTGAAAGCACACTTGACTTCAGACCTTCAAACTTTCTTCCGCCACCAAAACTGGAAGACAAAAGAATAAACTCCTTATCCCCACTTTCAGCATATTGTTTTATTGTTTTATCAAGTGCCTTTGATTTAAGAAAGTTTGATGAATTGTCATCAAGCACTGCAAAATTTGGCTTAATATTTGCCAAAAAGAAGAATTTTCGCAACATTTTTGCACAAAAAGCGTGAATTGTGCTTATATCCCCAAGCGGAAGTTTGGCAAGTTGCGTTGCCACAAACTTGTTGTCTTTTGCAGATTTTGACAAGGTGTCTTTCAGTCTTATTTTCATTTCCGCACTGGCACTTTCGGTGAAAGTTATAACAAGAAGATTTGTAATATCCACGTGTTCGTCTTCAATAAGTCGTGCAATTTTTTCAATGACAGTCATTGTTTTTCCGCTGCCCGCAGATGCCGAAACAAGCAAATTATCGCTGTTGCATGCAAGCACTTGTTCTTGGTCGTCAGTCCACTTCATCTTGCACCTCCTACAAAGTTTTCTATTGTTATATCCACTTTTGGCGAGCGTTTTTCGTTTCCAAAAAGTTTGTCAAATCGGCAGAGTGCAGAGTATTCGCACCTTGCACATGGGTCGTCTGGCAAGCATAGTGGACTTGGCTCAATTATGCAATTTGAAATATCGCTACACGCAGATGAAATTATGTCAAAAGCATATTGCGAAAGTTTGTCCATTTGAAAACTATCCACAACTTTTGAATATCTTGTGTGAAGCATATCTCCCGTTTCTTTTGCAAGTTTAACTTCCACAACATCACTTGTCTTTTCACCTTTTCCTAGCCTGTTGTCGCTTGCGGAAATAACCTCAATATCATCAAGCGTTCTACCTTTTAGTGAATATCTAGATTGAAGCGTTGTATTTTCGTCTGCAAAGCCTGCTTTAATTGGCAAATAATATGCACCCGCTGGCTTTAGTTTAAGAGAGATTTGAACGGTCTTTATGTAGGCTTCAAGTTGCACTTTTTTGCCGAAAAATAGTTCCTTGAGTGATGTGTCACACACGCCCGTTTTGTAGTCAATCACTCGGAAGAAATCTTTAAAAACGTCAATTCTATCCACTTGTCCCACAAGAGAGATTATCTTCCCTTTTGCTTTAATTTTAAGTGCTTTTATTTTGCTTTTGTCGTCAAATCGCATTTCAAAATATTTTGGGCTGAAACTTGACACTTTGGCTTGTTCGTTAAGAGCCAAAGCAAATCTTTTTGCCTCGTTTTGAAGGTTTTTTATAAGCACAGCATTTTTGCCATTTGCTTGCAGTGACAGGTATTTATCCTTTGAAATTATGTAGTCAAAAATCTCGTCCGTTTTTTTCAAAACAACGTTATTCTCTTGTGGAAGTGTAATGTTTTTAAGCAATAAACATGCCACCTCGTGCAAAATATTTCCCACATTCAATGCATCAAAAACACCTTCTTCCTTTTGCCCCAGTCGCAAACCATATCGCACAAAATGCAGATATGGGCAAAGCATAAAACACTCAATTTGCGACACGCTTGTCTTGTTCTGCAAAAAGAATGGGGACTTATTTAGTTTTGGGTGATTTTTAAAATTAAATCTTTCAAGATAGTCGTCATCTAAATCATCTTTTAAGGCGTTATACAGCGAACTGTCAAGCGAGTTTAAGTCGCATGAGCCGTCTGAGAATGTCCTTAATTCTCGTGTCAAAATTTGCTTGCAAAGCGGCTTTGAAGACAGTGCCACACTTCTTGGCAATGTGTTAAATTCATATTGTGGAATGGTCGAAAATTTCCCGTCATTTTCCACAACGAACATTTTCCTTATTTCACCCAAAAGTCGTGATTGAGTGCCTATTATGTTGCTTGACAAAAAGAGTTCTTTCTGCGGTCTAAGCAATAGTTCATAAGACTTAAATCTTTCCTTTTGATTTAGTTCAAAAATTGTTGGCTCAAGTTTGAAACTTGCCTCAAGTTTGGATATTTCTTGGTCGCTGACAAGCCCGCAGTCGGTGATGTTCTTTGGAAAGGAACCTTCGCTCATATTGAGAATAAAGCCATAATCTCGTCCTTCAAAAAAGCTTGCACTCGTGTCCCCAACAAACACTGCATCGCATGACAATGGAGTGGTGGAAATTTTGACGCTTGAAAGTCCAACTTTAAGAGTGGAATAAAACATTTTGTGGTCACATTCCTCGTCACCCAAAAGACTGTTTATCTGCTCCAAAATATCTTCAAACGCATCATAATATTGTTCAAAAAGTTTTGATTGTTTTATGTTACCTTTTTGAAAAAAGTCTAGTGACATGTTTCCCAACTTTTCCTTCAAGTTAAGGGTGCTTGCTAGTGACCTATATGCTGCAACAAAATTTCCAAAAGTTTTGCTTTGAGAAATTTCATTTATAAACCCCTCCATGCAAGTTTTAAGTTGTTCTCGAGTTCTTGAGAACCCTTCAAAATATTCGCTTGTTTCATAGTTTTTGTCCAGCGACCAAAAGTCGTCAATGGAATAGCAAAGAGTGTAGTCTTCATAGTCTTCTATGTCTTCAAAATTTGCTCCAAAAAGTGGATTTTTGAGTACTCTTAAAGTTGTTTTTTGCGAAAAGTTTTCTTGCATCATTTCAAAAATTCCGTCAACAAATTGTGGCAAAATTGTCTTTGAAAAATCTTGTGGCAAATCTATAAAATAGTTTATGTCATTTTTGGCAAATTCTCGTTCCAAAATTTCTCGCTTTGAGGCAAGGTTCGGCACTGCTACAAAAATTTGTTCAAATCCCGCTCCCTCCCGCACTATGGATCTAATTTCACCCACGCAAAATTGCACTTCTTCAAGAAAGTTCTTGCCTTGAAAAATTGTCACTGGGCTTTTTTCAACTTTCATGCTGCTTGGAGAAAATGAAAAGAGATTGTCGGATAAAAATTCAAATTCTTTGTTCCTTGTGCCTTCAGAAGAAATAATCTTTGCATTTGGAAGCATTTTAAGGACACTTTCTGCAAAGTTTTTTACATAAATATGTTCGTTTGTTGGGTTGTCTGGATAAGTCAAGGCAACACAAAATTTCTTGCACACTTTGGCACAAGCAGACATAACGGCAAAGCCTTGATAAGTCCAGCCGTCAAAGTTTGTTATGTAAAGGTTTGAGTTCTTTATGAGTTCACTTTTGGCTATTTCGCTTTCAAGCATGTTAAGTCTGTCCAAACTATCACAAAGCCCCCTTTGACTGAGTGCTTTTTGATACTCGCCATAGATTAAAGAAATGTCAGCGAGTTTGTTTGCTAAAAGGTCGTCGCACTCAGCTTTGCACACTTCTTCTGGTGACACTTTGCAACTCTTAAACTGCGCTATCGTGCCAAAGATTGTTTGAGCCAAGTCTGCCGAAAGCCCTTTGCCAAAATATTTTAATTTTTCCCTATTCTGCGTAAGAATTTTTTGAATAAGCATAACGCTTGTGTTTTTGGAAATTACAGAAACGTTGGGCAAAATTCTGCTTGATAATCTTGAAATGGTCACAACTTCTATGTCGCAAGTGGAAGATATGTTAAGTTGTTCAAAAATCTTCTTTTCGCACACAACAGTCATTCTGTCTGGCACAACAACAATTCTATGCCCACTATCTTCCCCCACAAGTTCTATTGTCTTGTGCAAAAGGTCATCACTTGTCTTGCCAAAAATCACCACTTGTTCGTGGCGTAAATTTTGACTGGTATTTCTCTCAAACTCTCTTTTGTCCATAAAATATCCTTTTCTTTCCTATTTTAGCAAAAAAAAGGCAAAAGATAAAGTTATTTTTCACTTACGAGCAAGTTTTTTGAGAAGTCGAGCAATTTTCTCTTGCTGACTTGCGACAACGCCTTCAAGATATTTTGTTCGCTCTGTTTGCTTTTTAAGTTTTTCTTCTGCCAGTTGCAAATCTACAAGGGTGGAGCGAAAGTTGTCTTGTGCCATGGCACATTCCCGTTTTAAATCGCCTTCAACTTGTGTTATTGCATATCTTTTAACAATTTTAACAAGTCCCGAAAACAGTGCATTTATCTCTTGGTCGCCAATGTTCTTTGCGTATTTACTCTTTGCCCGCTCAAAATCTATCAAAGTTTTCTCCATATATTCCCCCACAAAAAATATTGCCAAAAACTCACAATTTAAACCTACAAAAATTGTCAAATGACGGCTGTTTGTGCCGCAAAATCATATCTTCCCGCAAGGAAAAATACAAATATATAAATGCAATAATTTGTTATGTAGAAAAAAGAATATATATCAAATTTTTAGCAAAGATAAGGAGAAATTATGCAAAAATATTTACATATAAAGCCAAGTTTTGACGCTCTTGTAGAAATGGAAAATGAGTCTTTTGAAATGGACAAAAACAAAATTACAACACTTTTATGCTCAACAGACAAAAATATGACAAAGATAAAATTTTATCCGCTAGACAATCAAAACAAGACGTCAATTCCGTTTAGTGTTCTAGTAAATCTTGAAAGTTGTTCTGTATCAAATAAGGCAGAAAATGGGTGCCAAAATGTCACTCTTACAAAATATCCACATGACAATATTTTGCTTGAAGTGGAGCCATTTTTGCTTTATGACACACCCATTGGCGAACATAAAAAAGAAGTGACCTGTGGGAGCGAAAACTGCACCATTTTTTACACTCGTGGTGGCTCTGGGCTTGTAAAAGTGGAAAACAAATCGGATATGTTGCAATTTAGATTTTCAAAGGGCATAGTGACACTTGACGCACGAGCAAACAAGGGGAAAATTCTCATTTGGGCGGAAAATATGAGTAAAAAATATTCCATTGCACTTATTTCAATAGAAAATCACAAATTTGAACTGGAACGGCTTGAAAATGTGGATATGCTGGAAGAAAACGGCAAAGTTATAAAAACTTTTCGCAACTTGCACACAGCACTAGGGCATGGAATTGTGGGCGAATATGGCATGACATTTACTGGCAAATATAAACTTGCAAAAATGGGTGACAAGGCTTCCCCTCATATCAGTCCAAAACTTGTGCCGTATTATTTTCTTGATGCTGTGCGAGTGAAAGACTTTGACTTGGCTAGAAATTATCTATCTTCTGCCCTATCGCAAGCACTAGATAACAAGCATTTGGAAAAGTTTTTTGGCGAGTTCAAAAACTTTGGGCAAAACTTGGGAGAAAACATTTTTCCCGAAGATGTGGCTCTTTTTTATGACGAAAATGACATTCAAGTGGCAAAAGTATTCCATTTTGAACTAAAAGATGATAAAATTGCAGATATAACGGAAATTTAATCTTTAAAAACCCATTTTATAAAGTAATTAGACCAAAATAGGATATATGTAGTTTAATTTGCCTCAAAATATTTGTCTTTTTTATAAAAAATTGCTAAAATATTCTACATTATAGGAGAAAATTATGTTTGGTTCAGCCTATTGGCAATATTATTTGATGGGAATTATACTTCTTCCCGGTTTGTTGTTTGCAATGTACGCACAGTGGAAAGTGTCGTCAACTTATGCAAAGTATAGAAAAGTTATGAGCCAAAAACAAGTGTGTGCTGGTGACTTTGTAAGAAGCCTTCTTCCAACGTGCGGGCTAACGCATTTGACGGTCAAAAAAATCTCTGGCGAACTTACCGACCATTATGACCCACGAAGCGAAGAAATTTGCTTATCTGACGGGGTGTATGATTCGCAATCTGTTGCAAGCCTTGGCATTGCTTGTCACGAACTTGGACACGCACTTCAAAAGAAAGAAAAATATGCACCTTATCAAATAAGACGCATATTGGTGCCAGTTACAAACATCGCTTCCACCCTTCTTTGGCCACTTGTTGTCATTGGACTTATCTTCAACATTGCAGCCACTGACGGCAGTCTTATTGGAAACATCTTCCTTTGGAGCGGAATTGGCTTTTTTGGTTTTGCAGTGCTTTTTAACTTGGCAACTCTGCCCGTAGAATTTGACGCTTCCAGAAGGTCACTTAAAATTCTTGAATCGACAGGAACATTGAACGAAGAAGAACTTGACCAAACCCGAGAAGTTCTTCGTGCCGCTGCCCTGACATATGTCGCAGCCCTTGTCGTGTCCATTCTCAACTTCCTCCGCTTCCTTATCGTCATCCTAAGCAAGCGAGATAGAAAATAAAACAGAAATTCTTGTAAACATAAAAATCATAAAAAAATATAAAAACAAAAACACCACAAAGGGCTAACAGTTTTGAAACTAGCAGAATAACAAAATAGGAACAATGCAATGCACTGTTCCTTTTATTTTGGTTTTAATAATTATATAATCTGCTTATATCTAGTACTATTTTATGTTTTTACATATTAGTAAAATCAATTAAATTTAATCACTTTTCTTTACATTACCAATAAATTGTTTTAAAAATTTTGCTGCAAGATTTCTATCTAACATTTCGTGTATTTTTTGATTCTCATAACTTCTCAAACAATTATAACATGATGGGTTACAATTACAACTTTCCATATTATTTAATGCAGATTTCATAATTTTATATAATACCATTCCATCTTCAGTAACCAATCTTCTTGAGTGTCCTGCACCGCCCGGCACAGCATCATAAATTATTATTGAATAATTTAATTTTCCCTGTATAATTTTTAAAGAAAGACAGGCTTTTATATCTTTTCTTTCAATATTCATACCTTTTGAAATTGCATATAGTATTGCATACATGGTCGAAATCATAGTGTTGTAATCAGACGTATTGCAATCAAAACTTATTTTTACGACATCGGTATTAAATGTGTGATGAAGTGAATATCGATACAATTCTTGACATTCGCATTTAAATTGACCATAAGAACTTTCGTGCTTGTTCGTCGTATAAATCTTATGCTTTTTATGTTTTTTATCTTTATTTGCTTCTTTATCATCTACAATGTTTTCATCTTCTGCATATGCAAAACCACATCTAGGACAAACATAAAAATTATTTGAGGATTTAACCATCAAAGAATCATTGGTAGTGGACTCTATTGTAACTTTAATATCATTATATAAGAAAGAGCGTTTTTCTATTGTTTTTGATTCAGTATTACCTATATAATAATCATCAGATTTATAATTTTTTTCTTGTCTAGATAATGGGACCTCTTTTGCCTCTCTTTCTGTCATAAATCCGGAACGTGGTTCAATGCTTTCATTGTAATCACGGGGAAAAAGCAAATTTCCACAAGAAGAACATTTAACCCCTGTTTCTGGGATAGGAACAACACTATAATTAACACACTGACATTCTGGATTATTGCAAATTCCAACATATGCGGTATACCATTCTTTATGATTATTGCCAATATTTGTTTTCTTTATATATCGACTGGTATATAGTTTTCCATCTGCAACAATCTCTGATGACGGGGCATATTCTGCAATCGCTATAGACAAATCCCTACTAAGCCTTAATTTATTTAAATTTCCAGCGGTTGTATTTTGCTCTAATTCCACTGTGTCTACAGGAAACCCATATCTAGGCAAAATATTACCTCTTGCTAAGAAATCAATAAGTTTATTATTTTTGTAATTTTTTAATTTTCTTTCACATCTTGTTGCTTTTTCCAAATCATCTTTTTTGTATTTTTTTATGGACTCTTCAAATTCTTTTATATTATTCTCATATTCTCGTAAAAGTAGTGTAAAGCTTCCCTCTTCACCAATAAAAGAATCTAGCCATTGAAAGGTTTGTAAACCAAGTCTGTTGTGTAATCCATTTACATCTGGGATAGACCGTTTCAACATATCGGTAAGTCTATTAGGTTTGCTTTTTAACCAGTCAATAAATAATTGATAATTTTTCTCATTTATAAATTTATCCGAATTGTTGTGATCATACAAATCGGGATGATCGGCAAAAAACATACTTAAAGAAATTGCATATATATGCCTTCTTACAATCTTTTCATTATCAACCTTGAATAATGGTGGTAATATTATACCACTAATCATTTTGTTTGGTTCTCTAAAAAATGACAAATCATGGGAACTTAATTTAGCAAATGTTAGTGCATAAGCAGCCGCATTCACACTTCTTCCTGCTCTACCTGCTCTTTGTGCATAATTGGATGGCAAAGGTGGAACATCTCTTAAAAATACCGTTTCAAGGTCACCTACATCGACACCCATTTCAAAAGTTGTTGAACATGATAAAGCATTAATCTCTTTTTTAATAAACTCCTCTTGATATGTAGCACTTTCTTTTTTGCTTAATTGTGCTGTATGTTCTTTAATGAACAAAGGAGACATTTTATCGCTAAAATAAAGTTTAGCAAAGTGATTATCTTCTCTCAGTTTTTGAGGCTCTATCGCTATCACTTGTTCTTCACATTTAACCGTAGTACATTTACCAACCATATTATAAGGGGAAACTTTACCGCATTTTGTACACTTATACCATTTTATTGTAGGATCATTTGCTATCTTAACTTGTAAATATTTCGCAGGTAATACGTAGGTACCATCCTTATTCTTATCAACCATACAATACTCATTACCACATTCAGGTTTAGTTAAATAATCGAAAAACTGATCCAAAAACTCAATTGCACAATTATTATCTATTTTCAAAAAATGAGTTACATAATACAGTTTATTGGTTCTAAAGTAATCATTTTCTTTTCCGTTCTTATGTTTTGGCATCCAAGACGAAATGGTAGTTTTAGGAGAAACTTGTTCTTCTTTAGAAATAAACCTTTGAGATGGAGTATAAAATATATACTCTCTATCATTATCATCAATATCGGTATCAGAATCTGTACAGACTGCACCTGTTTTAATTATTTCAAAAATAAGTAAATTTAACAAATTTTTAACACAATCATTATCTGTATCGTATTTTTGCGATATAGCATTTATAATTTCATCATTAATACCAAGATAGGTAAATTGTAATACGCCTAATGACATTAAAGATGTAGATGAATTGAAACGAGCTAATTCGTTTAACATTGCCACCCAAGCATTTTTATTGCTAACTGCAGTTAAATTACTTATATCGCTATTAGATTGAGCAAAACTTCTTTTGTTAGAAAAATAAGCAGTTAATTTTTTAACGAAATCAGATATAGTAAATGAATTTTCAATTATTAAGTTTGAATTTTCTTTAATTATTTGACAGATTCCACGACGACGTAAAAATTCATTATAACTTTTGCTCAAATAACATGCAAACTTAGCAGCTTCTTGTCTACTATCAGAAAATGCCAAAAATTGTCTTCCCGTCTTTTTTGCTTTCTTTTTATTAGCAAGGACTGCGTTGGTAAATATATTAGTAGATGTTTTTGTATCAATTTCATCTTCCTCATAAGTTATTTCCGGAAGTTCTTCATACAATGCTGTTGCTAGGACCGATGTTGCTGCATCATTTCCTAAATATAATCTTTTATAGACTCCTCTGTGACAATTTCCACACCTTGCACCCAACTTTAATTGATTTGCCTTTATAATTTTTATATAATCATTTTTATTGCAATCACATGGTAAATTTTTAATTCTATTTTCTTCTACAATTGCACCGCAATGAGGGCAAAGGTAATAATATTCCTTTTTTGTTTTTTCATCAGTTTCTTCTTCTATTTCATCATTATTGTCTTGTGTTAAATAAAAATACTCTACACTTTCATCTAATTTACCAACTTGTTCTAAATGGTTATTGTCTATTTTCCCAACAATAGAATACTTGCCGCATTCATCACATACAGCAATTTCAAACACCGCATATTGAGAGTTGTTTTCATAACATGTTTTTTGTCTCGTTAAAAACAATTTTCCATTTAATGATAAATAACATCCTTCAAGACTTCTTATAAAATAATGATATCTAGCATCAACCAGTGATTTATTATTTTTTTGAGCCCTAGTACATAGAGAAATAAAGGCGGTTGCTGTATTTGAGTCAAGATTTAATAACGATTGTACGTCTTGGACTGTACACACCTTTTCAATATTTGCCCGCATTGTATTATATAATTCTGAATCTACAACAAAATCATATAGGAGTTCGTTTTCAGATAAAGAATCATCACTTTTAAATCCATAACTTTTCAAAACATCTGAAACTTTATTTTGCTCATTCGCTAAATCCACTATCAATTCTTTAGGATATTTTTTTTGCGTGTCACTTGGAATAAATGATTGTCTTTCAGCTCTAATAATATTATCTTTATTGAACTTTTCACCACACAAATTTTCTGCGAATTTAATAATGTCGTCATCAGAATTTTTACCGTTACCAAGGGTAGCACTTGTAAGAATAAATTGAGTTTCTTTTGTTGATGTAATTCTTGCTTTCAACCTTCTTAATAAAATTGAGGTTTCTATTCCTGTTGCACCAGCATATACATGGGCTTCATCTAGCACAACAAAGCGAAAATCTGATTTAGAAAATAAAACATCATCCTTAGGTCTAAATAATAAATGCTCTAACATTGCATAATTAGTAAACAAAATGTTGGGTGGATTGTTTTTCATTTCATCTCTTGACAACAATTCATTAGGTAATCTATGTCTAAGCTCGGGAATAGGTTCAGTAGCGAACATAGATTCGTAAACAGATATAGCATCTTCTTCGTTATTTTCTGTTCCTCCATTATAGACGCCAAAAGTAATTTTAGGGTAAAACATTAATATTTTTCTAAGATTTTTCATTTGGTCATTAGCCAAAGCATTCATTGGGTAAATAAATAAGGCTCTAACTCCAGGTCCCAAAGTGTCATTTTCAATTTCTCTCAACAACTCATTTAATACCGGAATAAGAAAGCAATTTGTTTTACCACTACCAGTACCAGTCGATACAACCGCATTATTTCCGCTTTCAATTGTTCTTATCGCTTTCTCTTGATGTAAATATAGTGGACGATCTAAAGGTAGATTCTTTTTATATAGACGGCTATTGGGTTTCTTTGATTCTAAATCTCTATACAATGGCGACAACACTCCAAGATCAATCAGTTGATTAATAGATTTGCCAGTTTTAAATATATCATTTATTTCAAGCCATGGACCGTTTGCAATTTTTAATTCGAGTTCTTTGCAAAATTGTTCCCTTAAATTTTTGTCTGCGAATGAAAAAGAAGTTGAAATATAACTTACAAATTCATCTTTAATATTCTTTGACGCTTTAACAGGATTAAACACTTTTCACCTCCAATAAGAAATAATCTATCCCTTTTGTTCTTTGTCCATTAAGTTTTGTTACGATATTAGTTTTTTTCTGATAATCCAAAGTAAACTCACTATCGTATTCAAATTCGCCATCTAAGTCTTCTAACCCGTAGCCTAAATAACAAGAATTGTAAGTCCTCATTTCTATTCTGACTGGATTTATCCTGACCAGATTTCCAACTTCATTTTTCATATAATCTAAATATTTATTTTCTTCAAATATACTTTTTACAAAAAGGCATCCAGAATAATAATCAAAGCCATCTTTCGTTCCCAAATATTTTATAGCATCAATAAAAATAGGCTTAATTTCTGTTTCTTCATTGGAATCAAATAACATCACTGATTTTATTGTGAAAAATTTATTATTATATTTAAAGTTCTTTTCGTTGCCTAAAATTATCTTTTTTTGAAACAAGAGTTTTTCTCTTTTTAAAAAACCTTGATCTATTGAATATAATTTTACTTCATAATAACCATCACAAAATTGAGATAGGTCTATTCTTTTTTGGGTTTTATCACACAAAATCATAGTAATCTTTTTTGATTCGTTATATAGATCAATTCGAAATTTTACATCAGCATCACCTACATAATATGCAGGCAACCAAATCAGTTCTTTACTTTCACTGTTCAGATATAATGGGTCACTTATTACTTGTTCTTTAGTATAAATAGTTATAATCTTGTATAATTGATTATTTATTTTTGCATAAACAATTACATTATTTTCATTCTCACACATACTAATTGCATAAATATATTGTCCAAGTTTATATTCATAACAATTTTTACCTTTTTCAAGAAATGAATTGTTGACACAAATTTCGCATGTTAAATCTGATGGCACATCAACATACAATGTAGAAGTATTATTAATAGATTTATACCAAATACCATTATCATTTTGGCCATAGTTCCAATTGTTCTCGTCAATTTTCCATTTAAATACTGGTATTTTTACAAGAAATTTTCCTTCATTATATTCAACTTGAAGTCCATCTTCTTTTGCATTAAATTGTTTTTTTATATTTTTACCATCACAAATAAACTCAACATTACCAACAGAGTTGTTTCCATAATACAAATTTTTGTCAAAAATCAATACAATACTATTAAATTTTACAAACGATACTGAACAAATAATTGAATTGTCACTATATTTGAAAATTGAAATTTTTTGCGGTTCTCCTGAATTAGCCAAACTAGATAATAAAAACCTATTACCCATACCAGCTACTTCTTGTTTAAATTCATTTAGTCTGAATGCAGCATCTTCATATCTTACTCCAAAATCTTTTGTATCAACATTAGCATTAACATGCAAATATAACTCACCTTCAATTATTTTATATTCTTCATTATTGTATTGATACACTAAATCTTGTCTTTCTTTTGCATGGAAATATACTTCTCGCTCGCATTTTTCATCGACAAAGAATATAGTTTTTTTATCAGTTTGAATTAAATCACCTACATTTGTTTCGATACTAAAAGTATTAAAACTTATTTTGTGAATATCTTTGGGGTATCTATATAGTTTCGTTAAATTTTCACAATATAAAATATATGTCCCTAATGTACACTCATCGTTATTTATTTCTTTCTCATCCTTAAATAGCAAAAAATCCCTTTCTAAACACTTCTTGGAATCATAGATAACTTTATCACAATGAGTAATTTTCATCGTTAGTTGACTTATATTTTTAAACTTGCTTATATTTAAATTAATTGGTACAGTAGCCATAAGTATCCCAGAGCCTTTAAGGGGCATAATTGTTTCATAGATACATTCATCTCCAGTAAACAGAGACAAATATGGTTCAATATCAATGTTACTTTTTAATCTAATAGAAGGGATTGATAAAACAACAGAATCATCATCTAAAACATATCTTGGTTTTATTTGCGAATAATCAGAAATTACAACATCCCTTTTATTATACGATTTATTTTTAACACCAAATAAAGATTCTTTTCTCATCCACCAATCTTTTATTAATGTATATAAATATTTTCCATTTTCTATTGGAACACTGTTAAATAATGAATTTATAGTTTTAATTGTCTCATTGAGCAAATATTTCATCATTTTTTGTTGATCTAGCACCAAACCTTTAATACCTGCTCTAAAAGAATACACTTGACTGCCAACTTGAAATGGCTCATCTTCATTATTTTCACCAACAAAATAATTATGCAAACTTGTTATGATCATTTCAATTGAATTGTCATTTTCTTCGTAACTTTGATTTAAGTCATTGCAATAGATGTCCCAACACATATCAAAGAAAGATTCTATTGAAGATTTAGGAGCAAAAGAGTGGCTACATATAGTAGCATAATATTTTTTTGTAAAAGAATTTAGTGAAAATATTTTTCTTTCCGTCAATTTATTTATTGCATTTATTATTTGATTATATATCTTTCCAGGCAAAGGCAAATATCCTAAAAGTTTTTTAGATATGTAATCAAAAAAAGCATCTTCTTCAGAAATCCATTCTTTAGCTAAATTTACCATTGCAACAAAAACCAAATCATAATCCATAGGAGATAATACCTCTCCTCTTTCTGCAGCAATATAACGTAATTTTAATCCAATATATTGATAGATTTCATTTAGTTCATCTGATGTAAAAATATAATTACCTACAAACGGCTCTTGAATGGCTTCAGATATTTTATTCTTCAAGGCTTCTTGCACTATTTTTCTCCTTTTGTAAATTTAAACAGTACTACTTACTAAATAATGAATACTAAGACTAAACTGACAAAAATTTTTCTTTGATAAACAGGGATTTTAGGCTGATTCCCCATACTTTTTCCTAGAATTTTTGACAGTCTGTTTTAATCGATGATTTGTGATCTTTTTACCTCTTTAATAATTCGTTTATTTATAATAGAAATTTCTTTAACATTGTGATTAAGCGGAAATTTGTTTTGTCCATATATCTAAGCATTTTGCTATATGAGCTTTCCACTCGTTTGAGCCAGACAAACCAGATATGTCTAAGCAAGAATCATAAAATCCTTTTAATAACAAATGTGAGAATTTTTTACCTTTGTCTAATAATTTCTTTATTATTTCCAAAATTTTAATCATTTGAGAAATTGTTATAGGTATAATTTTTTGAGATTTGCCTTCATACTCATACTTAACTGCCATAAAAAACGTATTAATTGTATCAACATGAATACTAGGCGCTACAAACAAACAATACCCGGGCTTATCCAAATGAGAGTTCTCATAATTCCTTAAATGTCTCATCACAGGTTGTCCCTCATTAAACCATTGATCTCTATTTGTTAATGTTGTTACTTCACAAATTGAAACAAAATTATTATAAATACATTCAATATCAGCAACACCACTTGGTGCAGTATATATAGGCTCATTGTCATCACCAACTGGTGCATTAGGATGAATTTCTTCTGCATCATTAATAATGTTCAATGCAACATTAGTCCATTTTTCCAACTCAATAGAATACTTTTTTGCAAGATTTGCTCTATTATGAGTAATGATGTCATTTAATGAGTTTACTGCCTCATTTATTTTTTCTGTATGTTGATGATATTCTTGTTTTAATACCAAGTTTTGTAATTCTGTCCTATAATTTCTAAGTATTTTGATTTCCTCTTTTAAGTCATTTAAGTGTATGTTAATTGTTTTGTGTTTAATTCCTAACTGCATTTCTAATTCATAAATCTCTTGTGTAATTTCATTATGAATGGTTGTTAATTTTTCAGGGGTTTCAAATGGTTTGATATATGAATTATATGTCCCCATGTAATTAATCCATTGTTCTCTTGAGTAATTTTTAGCTGATCCATTATCTGTTTCTAAGATAGAATTAATTTCTGTCATTCGTCTAGGCTCTAAGTCAATATATGTGTTGTTATACTTGCCTCTAATATAAATGTATTTTGTTAAACGAATGTACCTTATCATATTGTCGGTATATTCCTTAATATTGTGTTCCGGTCTAACAAAATTCTTTAAGTATTCTTTTGTAAAATTATTAATAAAATTTTCTTGTTGATCATTTGGGATAGATATAAGATTTTTTCTAAATTCAATAATTGTTTTCGCAACTAAATCGACATCTTGAAATGATTTCATAGATAGGCAAAAAATACCAAATTCTGTTTTTGTTATTCCTTTTGCAGACATATTATTTTCTTCACATAATTCATTTACTCTCTTAATAAGTCTGAGTGTATTAATAAAAGGTTTCGTGTTCCAATCTCTATAAGAACTTTCTAATGGATTTGGATATTGATATTTTAACAAACAATCCAGCATGAAATCTTCAAAAGAAATTTCATTATTGCATAACTTTTTCCCTACAGATGAAATCGTTATATATTTTATTCTTGAATTGTCATCTTTAGGGATCATAAAAACTAAACCTAATTTAACAAGGGGACTCATAGACTGCCTACCTCTCATTGGCGGCTCTTTATAACCTTTGCTATAAAAAATATCTTCCGCTTGCAAAAAACTCATCTTAATTTCTTTATTTCTCAATAATTCACATTGTTTGTTATTTAAATTATTATAGATTTGTGAATTATCTGGATCACATAGATATAAACGATTTTTGATTAACAGAATTTGAAATTTTTCCTGATTTTCATTTGTCCATGCTTGCCCCTCTAACTCTTGCGCCGTTTTTAAAAATCCAATTATTCTTTCAGCCTCTCTTACTGTTGTACTCATACTCCAAAGCTGTTCTGCCATATTTCCTCCTAATAATTTACAATCAACACTTCTTCTGTGATTGATTGCCTATTTTTTGTTTGGTAATTTGAATTAGCATAAGTATAGTTCAAAGGTATTACACGATATTTTCCTTGATTACTTTGTATCCATTCCAACAAAATTTTGTTTTCTTTGCCTTTGCTTCGTAATACATTCGAAAGTGCAAATCTAATGCCTTTTTCATTCAAATCGTCAAGATATTTCAATAAGTCTTTTTCGTCTTGTTCAGTCCAGCCATCTTGCTCATTGTATGTTGCACATGTTATT
Source organism: Christensenella sp. UBA7862 (assembly GCA_002500135.1). Classification (GTDB taxonomy): domain Bacteria; phylum Bacillota; class Clostridia; order Christensenellales; family UBA1242; genus UBA7862. The sequence continues at coordinate 83,613 of DLSM01000004.1, forward strand.
AAGTATGGGGGATCTGCGTAAACGAAAGTGTTGGCATTCCAATCGTCCATTGATAATTTTTTAAAATCGTAATCCAAAAATGTATAATCTCCACTTTTTAATCTATCAATGAATAATGATAATTTTTCTCTCATTTTATCATTAAAATCTCTTTTCCCAACTGGAAGATTAAATTCTCCCTTTTTATTAAATCTAATTTGGTTATTAAAAGAATATACAATCAAGGTGTAAAGTTGGATATAGTAATAGTAATCATAAGTCTTTCTATTATTAAAATCATTTCTTAGTTTTAAATAATGTTCATTATTATAAGCCCCCAATCCTTCGGAACTTGTGCATCCATAATACTCATAACCATTTTTAGCAGTGTTAGAAAGGTCATATTTTTCTATTGTTTTATCGATAAAATCAAATGTGGATTGTTTATCTAAGTTTCTAAATGTTCCAAAAATGTATCTTATTAAATCATTTTTGTCATTAAATATAACTTTATTGCAAGGCGCATTAATTCCGACATTACCACCACCACTAAATAAATCTACAAATGTTTCAATATCTTTTGGGAAATGAGGAAATATTTGAGGAAGAAGTTTATATTTACCGCCAGTATAATTCAAAGGTGATTGAATAAGATCTTTTTTACCATAATCATAACATTCACACAAAAACAATCTTTCTTCATTTTCTTGTATATCAGATTTCCCAGCGTTAAAAGCTTTGTAGTCTTGTGAAAAAACAGATACTTTACCTTTTGCTGATAATATAGTCATGATATCCTCATCACTAATTCTTGCATTAGATCTATCGTTTCCTTTGTTGCCCATATTGTTATAGGATAGAAGTATATATTTTGCTTTAATGTTTTTAATTAAATTAGCAAATGCTTGTGTAGCATTGGAAGTGCAGTATTCACTTTTTAAATTGGTTCTATCCATTTTTTTAGCCACACCGAACACCTCAGGCTTTTCCCATTTTGCAATATTTTCTAACAGATGGTAGGCATCACAATACTGTCTAGAATTGTATGGAGGATCAATATACACTAAATCTGCTTCAATATTTTTCACCAACTCATTCGAATCCGTATTAAAACATTGATTGTTTTCGTTATTTTCATTACTAGCTAAAGGAACCGACAATTCCAATTTCTTTTCAAATTTTCCATTTTTTATATAAGCATCATAATGTCCACAAGTGTTTGCAATTTTATCCATAGCATATAATAAGGAAGTAATAAGAATAGCTTTTTCTCGAAAATTTATATTACCACTCTTATATAAAGTTTCTATATCTTCTCTTATATAACCAATTTTCTTACAATCCTGTTTACTGAAATATGTATCTCCAAAATTTACAGATACATAATTATCTTCATTAACAGTTGTATGGTTGTATAAACTAATTATATTAATAATTTTATCTTGAGAATATTTTTCAGGGCTAAACCATGCGATATGGCATAAATAATTAAAATACATTATATCGTTTGTTATCAATTTTTTATCAATAAAAGCTGAAGATACCGAACCTGTACCTGCAAAAATATCGGCGACCGTTGAAATATTCGTACAATTTTCATTTACAACTTTTTTAATAAAATCCAATAATTTATACTTATTTCCTAAATATCTTCTATTATTTATTAATGTAGTTTTGTATGTCGGATTTAAATCTTCTTCTGATAATTTAATTTTATTTTTGTCTTCAAGTATATTTTTTAATTTATTAAAAGTTTCCAAATCCCATATATATCTACCAGTAGGAGAAGTTTTAATTGAAATCAAATTATTTTTTAACACATAATAAAATGTTGAATATTTTATATCCAATTCTTCCATTATTTGAGTTGAAGTATAAGTTTTTAACATTAATCAATCTCCTTATGCAACTATTTTATTATACATATTAGACATTATAGCACATAAATGGCACAAAATCAAAGGAATATGCATTTTTTATAATAAATTCTGGATGCACTTTAGAAATAGCATCCTTAATGTAATTTAATAAACTGGCATTTAAACGTGTGCTTGTCTTGATACAAGTCGGTGTCGCTACGCTCCACCGAAGACAAGCACACGAACACAAAGCAATTAAACAATATAAACTAAATGAACTACAAGAATATAAAACAACTAAACAAAAACACATTTCTCTTGAACAAACATTGCCGAGTGAAAAAGAGGTTTGCGCGCGAGGCTATACGCAAAACCTCTTTTTTTTACCACTCGGCAAATTGTATTGTAATTTGTTCTTAAATTTCAATATTGTTGTTTCAAGACATTATTCAAATACATAACTATGAGCATTGTTAATGTTCTAGTTATTCCAAAATCATTAAAGTATATTTTCTTTATTTAATCTCCTTTACTCGCTTTTGGTGTCTTTTGTAGCATAGTTTTCCCCTAAGTCAAGGGAAACAAATATTGTTTATGTAATCTACTAGATTGAACATTCAGTCTAGTATTTTTTTTATTGCAATAATATTCCAACACAATATTTCTTTCTTCTTCCTTGACTTCTTGTATTAAAACTTTAAGGGTTATGTTTTGTATCCAAACTCTGCTCCAACGACACTTGCCAAAAGGCGGATAAAGGAGAAAATATATGAACAAAAGAAAAAATGAAATACTAGAAAATAATGTTGTAATTAGTTTAGACAACATTGAAAAAATCTCAAAAGTTATTGCACTGGCTAGTCTAAGCAATTTTGAAAAGTATGCTTATTCAAGCTCAAAAAGAATAGAGTTTTTACACAAGCAATTACAAAAAGATATTCGTCATCACAGTGAATTAGATTGCTATTCAGACGCTTACGATTTAGTTCAAGAAGCGAGTTTATTTTTACTAAAATTTGTAGGTCAAAGACTTGGAGATAACTGTACTTTTATTAAATCTACTGCAAAAGCTCCACAAACAATTTCAATTAGAATGGCTTGTTTCAAAACATTGTTTGCATATCTAAGAAAAGAAATGAAAAACGGAAACTCTGAAAACGAAGAATTACTTGAGTTTATTCCTGCAAAAGATTGTTTTGGAGAAGAAAAATCAAATTACACAAAAGTAAATAAGATTATTAAATGTTTAGTAACCAACAAATTAGAAAGTCAAATTTTAGAGTATTACTACAATGGTGTTGAAGTAAAACTTATTGCCGAGTTTTTAGGAGTTAGCACAGACATTGTTTACAAACGCAGAAGAAAATTCAAAGATAGATATTTAGCATATTGTATATAAAAGTATAGGCTCACATCAAAAATGTGGGCTTTTTATGTGCGAATTTTGAATTTGACCTTAACTTTTCTATTTTTCGTGGCTTATATATGTAAGGTGTTACAAAAATGATACAAAATTGAAACAAGAACCGAACAAACCTGATACACAAATGAGATACCAATGTTTTTAAGTTAGTGCTATTGTCTAATTGTATCACAAAAATTTAGTATTTTTTTGACTATATTAGTTTAGTTTTCGTTTATACAAACTACTATTTTGTTTAGTTTTTATATGGATAAAGTATGGGTGTAGTTTCTTGTATTTTTTAAAAATTTAGATATGCTTTTTGTGTGAGGTAATCAAAAAATCTAAAGTTTTTTTACAACTAAATACAAAAACTATACCAGAAAATACAATAATGTTACCAGTAATGTCATTCAAAACTTAAATTTTTTGTGATACCTTTACAATGAATTAAAAATAGACAACGCAAAAATGACAAAACCGAGAAGATAGTTTATTGGTTTGCTTTTAGCCAAAATTAAAAGCCAGTGGTTGCATTTTATGGGCGTAGAAAAGAAAACTTTTCTATGTCCTTTTTAATTCCAAATTTTCAAAAAAGGAGTTAAAAATTATGCAAAAACTAGAAATTGAATTTGAAAACGAACTAGATTTAACCTTACTAGACAATGAATTTTTTGTTGCAATGTTGAATCAGATTATGCTTTTCAAAAAATGCGAGGTGCAATATGGACTATCCCAAAACTAAAGTATATTTTGATGGTAGTCATTTTATTGGAATACCACCTGAAAAACAAATATGGAAGAAACGAAAGAATACAAAACCAAAACAAAAAGATGAAATACAAGAAAAAGTTAAAGAGTTATACAAAGCCGAAACTGGAACAAAGAAAGAAAAAACTGAAAAAGTTATTGAAAAAATAAATGAAGAAATTAAAGATGAAGAAAAAGTGAAAGAGATTGTAAAAGCAACTTTAGAAAAAGAAAAAAGGAATAAAATTGTTAGACTTACGAGATTGTATAGAAAAATTGGTTTGCAACAATGGACACACTTTTGCACTTTTACTTACGATAGCTTCAAACTAACCGAAGAAGAATTCAGAAAGAAATTACTTACTTGTTTAAGACATCTATCTCATAGAAAAAACTGGAAATACATTGGAGTGTTTGAACGAAGTCCAAAACTAGAAAGACTACATTTTCATGGAATATTTGTAATTGCTGAAATGGTTGGCGAGATTATTGAAACAAAAGATTATTCCACTAAAACACATCAAATGCAGATTACTCACCAAAACACATTCTTTTTAGAAAGATTTGGAAGAAACGATTTCAAGGAGATAATCAACAATGTTGGTGTTAATGATGCAGTTAATTATATTATGAAATACATTCGAAAAACTGGTGAAAAAGTTATTTATTCAAAGCACTTACAAACATATTTTGTTACAGATATTTTAGACGATGATGTTGTTTGCAGAATTGGTCAAGAAGATAGAAAAATATTGCTTTTTGATGATTTCAAATGTTTAGATTTTGAAACTGGCGAAGTTTTAGGACAGCCTAGCAAAAACAAAGATTTAATAAATAAACTACCCAAAGCTTATTGATTGTCTTTCGGTTACAGAGCATAAACGAAAACTCTTTCTTGTCAAGGGTAAAATGTATTGATTCTCAACCCTTGACAAGAAAATTAAAACTTTAAGAATTAAGAAAACAATCCCTTTTCGTTTCTTTTCGCTCTGTCGAAAGACAAAAATAAAACTTAATAAAAGGAGAATAAATAAAGTGAAAACAGCAGTAATATATGCAAGATATTCCAGCACTAACCAAACTGAGCAAAGTATTGAAGGTCAAGTTCATGTTTGCGAAGATTATGCTAAAAAGCACGATATAATTATTGTAGATTCTTACATAGACCGAGCAATTTCTGGGACAACTGACAACAGAGAATCCTTTCAAAAAATGTTAAAAGATAGCAACAATAAAAAGTGGGACTATGTGTTAGTTTACAAACTAGATAGATTTGCAAGAAATAAGTTTGAGTCTGCAATCCATAGAAAGCACTTGAAAGATAACGGAATAAAACTTTTATCCGCTATGGAAAATATTCCAGAAACACCTGAAGGAGTATTACTTGAATCTTTACTTGAAGGTATGAACCAATACTTCAGTGAAGAACTTGCTCAAAAAGTTAGTCGTGGGCTTCACGAATCTAGAATGAAAGGACATATAATCGGTTCAGTTCCTTATGGTTACATTAAAGAAAATAAAATGCTAAAAGTGAACGAGGAAGAAAAACAAATCTTAACTAGAATGTTTGAAGATTATGCAAGTGGTAAAACAATTTTGCAAATCTCAAGAGATTTTGAAAAAGAGAATATTACTAATAAAGGTAAGCAGTTTATTCCAGAAACAATAAGATATTATCTAAAAAATGAATATTACACAGGTGTTTGCAGAATTAACAACAAAGTTTACGATAAAATATACCCACAAATAATCTCAAATGAACTATTTGAAAAAGTAAAAACAAAGTTAGATGCAAATAAATATGGTTGTAGAAAAGATAACCACGAGATTTTTAGATTAAAAGACAAGATATATTGTGGTAATTGCAATCGCAAAATGTATCCAGTGTCTGCAATATCTTCAAATGGCAACACCATTCGCTATTACAAATGTATAACTACTAAAAAGAAAAATTGTTTAACTGGAATAATAGACAAAAAGTTTATTGAAAACATAATAGATAAATTCTTAATATCTCAATTTAACATTCCTAAAAACTTAAATGAAATTTCAGAAAAAATATTTGAAATACATAAAAAAAGAGTTGGAACAAACAATGCTCTCAACTCTCTAAAAAGTAATTTACAAAAAACTAATACTTCAATTTCAAATATTATGTCTGCTATTGAAAAAGGAATACTTACAGATACCACAAAACAACGACTTGAAGAACTAGAACACCAAAAGAAAGACCTGCAAGAAAAACTAATAATAGAACAATCTAAACAACAATTTGAACTCACAAAAGAAGATATACAAAACTACTTTAAGTTTACAATGAAACAATGCCCAGATAGAGCCATTGAACTATTTATTCAAAGAGTAAATGTGTTTGAAAACAAAATAGAAATATCTCTAAACTACTCACTTAACACAAACATCTCTAAAACCGAAACCATATCTAAAAAACTTTTCACTGAAACTTTTACATCTACTCGTAAATTCAAAGGCGGAACAACTAAAACAACAAGCAAAGCATACGAAGTTTACTTGGTAATATAAAAAAACTATCTTTTACATTCACAAAGAAAAGCCTAACCTAACAAATAAATTACATAACAACCAACATAGAAAAAGAGCATACTATAGGAAAACTCCTGAAATATGCTCTTTATTTCTTAGAAAATACTGCTAGTTTCAAACAGCATTGACTAAAAGTGGTGTTTTTTACTATCATTTCTACTTTATTCTACAACTACTATTATATTAAACTCAGTAAATCAATTTCGATTGTCGCTAACACTTTTCTTTCTTCTTTTTTTTCTCTCGACAACTTTCGATAATCGCCAGTTTTTTATCTCTTCTTTTTCCTTTCTTATTTGAAATTCAGGTATTTCACAATTCCACAGGCTATGGCATAGCAGAGTTTGGTTTGATAGGCTTTGGTTTGAAGCAGGGCTTCTTCTTGTGGGTTGCTTAAAAATCCACATTCCACAAGCACTGAGGGGATATTGGTGCAATTTACTATGTAATAATCTCCCACTTTGGCGGTCTTTTTCGCCCCTTCAATCTGTACACCAAGTTCTTGTTGCACGCAAGTGGCAAACTTTTCGCCTTCTTCACTTCCCTTTTTGAAAAACGTCTGTGCTCCAGAACAACTTGACAATGGAAAACTGTTCATATGCAATGACACGACAAGAGTTGGGTTGCTTTCTTCAATAATTTCCTTTCTTCGCTTCATATCGCTCTTTTTTAGGTTCTTTTGGCTGGAATCATACAATCCGTTGCCGTCACTTCGTGTAAGTCTGACAGAAACGCCCATGTTTTCAAGTTGTTTGGCAAGATTTTGGGCAAAAGTCAAGTTTAACTCGCTTTCATAAACACCTGTCATTTTTCCAACGCAGCCACCGTCAATTCCGCCGTGTCCAGCGTCAATTACAACAGTACATTCGCTTTTTGGCATATATCCCACGTCTTTCACAGCAAAAAAAGTTCCGCACGCCCCCGCCACTGCGACCAAAATTAAAACCGCAACAATTATCCACTTTCTTTTCAAACAAATAATCATAATATCCTCAAAATATTTTATTAAAAAGAGTGCTGTTATATGCAGAATTTGTCATTTTTGACATTTTACAATATTAGTTTTATATTTTCCCCGAATTTTTGGTGATTGTTTGTGATTTTAGCGATGAAAAACATAAAAAATTGTTTTTTTGCTTATAAATTTGTTATTTTCTACAAAAAAATGAGTTTTTTGCCCATATATATTGCAAAAAAGTCATTTGTATGTTAAAATAAGTTATAAATATGAGATAAAGGTTTAATTTTATCCATAAATGGAGGGAAATATGGGAGAAATGAAAGGCAAATTTGCCAACGAAGAAATGTACAAAAGGTGGAAAAGAAGGCTTATCGTCATTGGTTCAATTTTGCTTGCTGTGGGCGTTGGGTTCCTTATTGCAGGTTTTATAAGACTTAGCCAAGTTCTTAAAGACTTATCCAATGGTGGTCAGTTTGGTGCAATAGGACTAATTGGCATTGGTGGCTTTTCAACAATATTTAGTTTGTCATGCTTTAGTGCTGCATTTAGACGTGAAATGACTTCTTATAGTGCAGCAACGGTCGCCCCTGTGGCAAAAGACGTTGCAGACTATGCTTCAGACGAGATTATTCCTAACGTCACAAAATCTATTCAAGATGCAAAGTCAGACGAAGAAACAAAGTACTGCTCTGAATGTGGTGCAAAAAATAAAAAGTCTGCAAACTTCTGCTCAAAATGTGGTAAGAAATTTGAATAAGAAAAAAAATTAGTGACCTAACAAAAGGTCACTTTTTTTATAGTGGAATATTTGAAACTGCCCCAAGATTTATGTCACTTAGTCCAATGTCACTTAGAAGATTGAAATATCCTTGGCTTGCAATCATTGCTGCGTTGTCTGTGCATAATTTCATCTCTGGCATATACACATTGATATTCATTTTTTCTGCTTGTGTTTTAAGTGCATTTCTCAAATAACTATTTGCCGAAACACCACCTGCAACGCAAAGTTTGTTGCAATTTTTTTCTTTGCATGCTCTTATACACTTTTCAACAAGTGGGTCAAAGGCTTCCTTCTGAAAAGACGCACAAACGTCTTCTACGGGGACTTCTTTGCCTTTTTGAGTGAGAGTGTGGACATAGTTAATTATGGCGGTTTTAAGCCCGCTGAACGAGCAATCATAACTATGCTTCAAATTGTCTTTTACAAAGCGGATATTTGCATTGCCCTCTTTTGCAATTTTGTCAATTTTTGGTCCCCCTGGGTAGCCAAGCCCCATAACTCTTGCAATTTTGTCCCCCGCTTCACCCACTGCATCATCAAGTGTGGAGCCGATTGTTTCAAAGTTTGTGTAATCTTTTGCATAGACAATGGCAGTGTGTCCGCCACTGACAATAAGTCCAACAAATGGCGGCGTTAAGTCCTTGTGAGAGATGTAATTGGCACTGACATGCCCACGAATGTGATTGACTGCAATGAGCGGAATGTTAAGGCTATATGCCAATGTTTTTGCAAATGACACGCCCACCATTAAAGCTCCAATAAGCCCCGCCCCATAGGTTACAGCAATGGCGTCAATGTCTTGCAAGGCGACATTCGCAGTTTTCAAGGCTTCGTCAAGCACTCCCATAATTGCCATGACGTGATTTCTGCTTGCCACCTCTGGCACAACTCCGCCAAAGCGAGTATGTATGTCAATTTGCGTTGCGATTATGTTTGAAAGCACTTCTCTGCCGTTTTTTACAACAGCGATTGATGTTTCATCACAACTGCTCTCTATTCCCAAAATTAACACATCTTTTTGATTTTTAAGTTTTTCAACTTTCTTCTGCATTTCTTCAAAATACATTTTTCACCGCCTTATAGGCTCTTTTTTAGATAGTCCAAAATAAATGGTTTTATGTCGCCGTCCATAACGCCTTCAACATTTGAAGTTTCATAACCCGTTCTGTGGTCTTTGACCATGGTGTATGGGCAGAAAACATATGACCTAATTTGACTTCCCCATTCAATTTTCTTTATGTCGCCCTTTATGTCGCTTAAGTTTTTCTTTCTCTCTTCTTCTTTAAGTGCAATAAGTTTGCTCTTCAAAATTTTAAACGCCATTTCCCTATTTTGAATTTGGCTACGTTCATTTTGGCAAGTAACAACAATGCCCGTTGGGAAGTGTGTAATTCTTATGGCACTGTCTGTTTTGTTGACGTGTTGCCCACCCGCTCCGCTACTTCTGTAGGTGTCAATTCTTATGTCGTCTGGTGAAATTTCAATGGAATTATCTTCTGAAATTTCTGGCATAACTTCAAGACTGGCAAAACTGGTGTGTCTGCGTTTGTTTGCGTCAAAAGGTGAAATTCTGACAAGTCTGTGAACGCCCATTTCCGCTTTCAAATAGCCATACGCCTTGTCGCCCGACACAACAAATGTAACACTTTTTATGCCCGCTTCGTCACCGTCCAACATATCCACAACGTTCAAGTCATAGCCGTTCTTTTCACAAAATCTGACATACATTCTATAAAGCATGCTTGCCCAATCTTGTGCTTCTGTTCCGCCCGCCCCTGCGTGGATAGACAAAATTGCATTGCAATCGTCATATTCGCCATTGAGGAGTGTGGAAATTGTATTTTCTTCCAAAAACTCATCGAATTGTTTTATTTTTATCAAAAGTTCATTGTAAGACGCTTGGTCGTCTTCAAGTTCCAAAAGTTCAAACAAAAACTCAATGTCTTCTTCAAACTTTTCACACGAAGATATAACTGCAAGTTTGCTTTCAATATTCTTTATTTCTTTTCCGTTTTTCTTACTTTTTTCAAGGTCGTTCCAAAAATCAGGGTCTTCTTGTTCCTTCTTTTTATCGTTCAATATCTTCAACAAATTTTCCTTGTTAAAGACACTCCTTTAGATAATCACTCTTATCTTTAAGTTTTGAAAATATTTCTCTTTGTTCATCAACTACCATTTTTTTTCTCCATTATTTTCCGCAGCAGTGCTTATATTTTTTACCACTGCCACATGGGCATGGGTCATTTCTGCCCACGACTTTTTTGCTAACTGCCTGAGTTGTCTTTGCGTTTGTTTGCAAGTTTTGAGGTTGAGGGCGTTGAGGTTGTTGCACACGTTGAATTTGAATGTTAAGTAAGTGTGTGCAAGTGTCTTCCCTAATTTGCTTAATCATATTGTCAAACATATCAAAGCCATCACGTTTGTATTCCACAATTGGGTCATGCCCACCATATGCTTGAAGTCCAATTTCCTTTCTTAACATATCCATTGTGTCAATGTGTTCCATCCACAAAACGTCAACAACACGGAGCAGGAAAAGTCCTTCAAATTTTGAGAAGTCAAAGCCCATATCGTTTGCATTTTTAGTAACTTTTTCATATCGGTCTTGGACATATTCCAAAACTTTGTTATACACATCTTCAACTTCACAATCTTCCACAAAGTCTTCTGTTATAAGGTTTGTATCCTTTTCAACAAGTCTAACTTCAAGTTCTTTATTAAGTTTTTCAAGGTCCCAGTCATAATAAGGAATATCGTCATCAATATTGCTATAAACAACTTCTTTCACAACGTCTGGGAACATATCCAAAACTTCTTGGTGAATATCCACGCCGTTTAGGACTTTATCTCTTTCGGCATAAATAAGTTCACGTTGTTGGCTCATAACATTGTCATATTCCAAAACATTTCGTCTTAAAGCGTAGTTTTGGGCTTCAATTTTTCGTTGAGCGCTTTCAATTTGTTTTGATAGAAATTTAATTTGGAAAGGAGTGTCGTCATCAACACGGAACGCACGTGCAATGGCTTTCATTCTGTCCCCACCAAAACGTCTAATTAAGTCGTCTTCCATAGAAACATAGAACACACTGCTGCCTGGATCACCTTGACGGCCAGCACGTCCACGAAGCTGATTGTCAATTCGTCTGCTTTCATGTCTGTCTGTTCCAATGATGCAAAGCCCGCCAAGTTCTACAACTTCTTTCTTTTCCTCGTCTGTAACAGCCTTATTCTTGGCAAGCAAGTCAAAATATTCTTCTCGAAGTTTCATAAGGTCGTCACTTAAATTTGCAACATAACTTGAAACGAGTTCAATTTCATTTGGGTTTACACCTTTGTCCCTAAGTTGCTTTTTGGTCAAAAATTCTGCATTGCCGCCAAGCAAAATATCCGTTCCACGACCAGCCATGTTTGTGGCGATTGTAACAGCACCTTTTCTGCCCGCTTGTGCAACAATTTCCGATTCTTGTTCGTGATTTTTAGCGTTCAAGACCATGTGTCTAACTTTTTCACGCTTTAGCATTTCGCTAAGTTTTTCACTCTTTTCAACAGTTGATGTGCCGACCAAAATTGGGCGTCCAGTTTCATGAACTCTCACAATTTCCTTAACAACGTTGCGGAATTTGCCTTCTTCTGAAACATAGATAATGTCGTGATAATCTTTTCTTATAACTGGCAAATTGGTTGGAATTGTAACAACGTCAAGGTTATAAATTCCATTAAACTCTGCTTCCTCTGTTTTTGCAGTTCCAGTCATGCCGCTGAGTTTGTTATACAATCTAAAGAAGTTTTGGAATGTAATAGTTGCCAAAGTTTTGTTTTCATCTTTAATCTTAACGCCTTCTTTGGCTTCGATTGCTTGGTGCAAGCCTTCGCTGTATCTTCTGCCTGGCATAAGACGACCAGTAAACTCGTCAACGATAATAATTTCGTCATCTTTAACAATGTAGTTGTCGTCACGTTTCATAATGAAATTTGCTCTGATTGCATTATTAATGTGGTGATTGAGTTCAATATTATTGATGTCAGAAAGATTTTCCACTTTAAAAAATCTTTCTGCCTTTGCAACGCCACTTTCCGATAGTCTTATTGCCTTTTCTTTTTCGTCAATTTCATAATCTTCTGGGGTCAAACTTTTGGCAAAACGTTGAGCGGTGTAATACATTTCGCTAGACTTAAACCCTTGTCCAGAAATGATAAGTGGTGTTCTTGCCTCGTCAATCAAGATACTATCCACTTCGTCCACGATTGCAAAGTTTTGCCCACGCTGAACCTTATCTTCAATTCTTTGAACCATATTATCTCTTAAGTAGTCAAAGCCAAGTTCGTTGTTGGTGCAATATGTTATGTCGCAAGCATATGCCTTTTTCTTTTCGTCTTTGTCCATGTCCGAAAGATTGACGCCAACTGTAAGTCCCAAAAATCTGTGAACTTTACCCATCCATTCTGCGTCACGTTTTGCAAGATACTCGTTGACTGTAACAACATGAACACCCTTCCCCGCAAGGGCATTAAGATATGCTGGAAGTGTTGCGACAAGAGTTTTTCCTTCACCTGTTCGCATTTCCGCAATACGCCCTTGGTGAAGCGCAATGCCGCCCAAAAGTTGCACATGAAAGTGCTTCATATGCAAAACTCTTTTGCTTGCCTCCCTAACTGTTGCATATGCCTCTGGCAAAATGTCGTCAAGTGTTTTGCCGTTTTTTAGTTGTTCCTTAAGATAAGGTGTCATAGCAACAAGTTCTTCGTCCGTTTTATTTGTAAACTCTTCGTCAAGAGCTTCAATCTTTTCTGCTATTTTTTCAAGTTTCTTTATGCTTCTCGTGTTGTCCGATGGAAACAATTTTGCAAACAATCCCATGTTAATTTTCCTTTCCGTTTATAATTTTAAATTCAACCCCTAGTTTACTATACTTTTTGCCAAAATAAAAGACTTTTTTCAGTTTTTTTGACAATTTATTTGTTTATTGCAAAAATAATTACTTTTTTGCCACTTTTAAGACTTCTTTTTCCCTAGGCATGGCAGAAAGTAAGCCCCAAAATTTTATTCACCTTACATTTTCTAAGCACTTTTGAAATTTCGTCCATTGTTGCACCAGTTGTGCAAACATCGTCAATAAGCAAAACCGTTTTGCCCTTTAAAATATCCTTGTCAGAAACGTCAAATGCTCCAAGTAAATTTGCCCGCCTTTCGTCACGAGATAAGTGAGTTTGAGTTGGCGTATCTTTCACTCTTAAAACTGAATTGTGAGTTTCTATGTTTAGAAGTTTTGACAAATGATTTGCAATGAGTTCTGATTGATTGTATCCTCTGTTTCTTAGCCTCTCTCGGCTCAGTGGCACGGGGATAATTAAGTCAACTTTCTCTCTGCACGCTTCTTCAAACTTTTCTGCCATGAATGTTGCCATAATTCTTGCAAGATATTTTGCTTCGCCATATTTAAGTTTGTAAATCATGTGCTTTGCCACGCCGTCAAACTTAGAGCAACAAAACACTCTGTCAAAGTTATGTTCTATTTCTTTGCAGTTGTTGCAATAGAATGTGTATTCATTCACTTTGTCGCCACACTTTCTGCAAGAGATGTGTATGAAGTCAAGGTTATCATAACAATCGTCACACAAGTGATATTTGTTTTCTTTCAAAACTTCATCAGAACAATTTACACATTCAAACTTCTCCGCAAACAACTCATCTTTAAATTTTTCTAAAAGTTTCTTCATTTTTTCCATCTTTTTGCAAACTATTTTTATGAATACAGACTATCGGCCTTTGATTTTTGAAGTTTCAAAAGTTCTTCCAGCATGCTATAACGCTTGGCGGTGTAGTTGTTGTAAATCATGCGAGCAATGTTCTTTTTGGGCCCCACAAGCACAACAAGTTTTTTTGCACGAGTGACAGCTGTATACAATAGATTTCGTGTGATAATTTGATTTGACCCCGCCACCACAGGAATAACCACTGCGTCAAACTCACTGCCTTGACTTTTGTGAATTGTAGTTGCATAACAAATATATAGTTCAAACAAATCGGCTTTGGAATAGACAACTTTTCTGTCGTCATCAAAAATAACTGTCGTTTCGCCTGTTTGATAGTCAATCTTTTCAATTTTGCCTATGTCACCGTTGAAAACTCCCTTGCCAATTTCCGTCATGTCTTTTCCATAATCTTTGCTCCACTCAAGGTCATAGTTGTTCACCGTTTGCATAACTTTATCGCCCTCTCTAAGACACCTTGTTTCAAAGTTAATTTCAGTTTTCTTGAGCATATGAGGGTTTATAACTGCTTGAAGTTTTTTATTTAAGTTTTCCACCCCGCACATTCCCGATTTCATGGCACACAACACTTGAATTTCCTCGGGTTTGCACTTTAAGAACTTTGGCAACCTTTTGGTTGTCAGTTCAACAACAGTTTCATACATGTCTTGTGGGTCTTGCCTATTTTCATAGAAAAAGTCTTTTGACCTATTGCTAAGGTCTGGCATTTTGCCTTCGTTTATTAAGTGAGCGTTGGTGACAATCAAACTCTGGTCGTCTTGTCTGTAAATGTGAGAAAGTTTTACAACTGGAATGGTCTTACTTCCAATAATATCATGCAAAACATTCCCCGCCCCAACACTTGGCAACTGGTCCTTGTCGCCCACAAGCACAATTTTGCACGTTGCGGGAAGGGCTTTTAGAAGGCTATAAAACAATGCGACATCAACCATACTCATTTCGTCAACAATAACACAATCAACAACAAGTTTGTTCTTTTCGTTGTGATTAAACACCGCTTGTTCGCCGTCTTTATAGGTCATCTCCAAGGCTCTGTGAATTGTGCTTGCCTTGTGATTGCACGCTTCAGATAGCCTTTTGGAAGCACGTCCAGTTGGTGCTAGAAGCAATACTCTGCTTGTCCATTTTTTAAGTGCTTGCAAAATACATTTTACAATAGTCGTTTTACCCGTTCCAGGCCCGCCCGTTATAACTGTAACTTGTCCCAAAACAGCCTCTCGCACAGCGTCTTTTTGTGTTTCGTGAAGTTTAATTTTGTTTATTCTTTCATACTCTGCAATTTCTTGCTCCACATCAACAGTTTGTTCCACTTTTGACATGCATTGCATGGTGAGTTTTGCCGCAATGCTACTTTCCATATAATAAAACTTTTTAAGACACACGCAAGACACGTCTTTGTGTTCAAAAACCTTTATAACACTCTCAATTTCAAGCCTTTCAATTTGACTTTCAAAAATTGGAGAAAGCGTTTGTATGTCAAGTCCCAAAAGGTCAACTTCTGCTGAGAAAAGTTGTTCCTTTGGGATATATGTGTGTCCGTTCTTGTCCGAAAAATCTGACAATAAGTGCAATATTCCCGCACGAATCCTAAAGTCTGATGTTGGCTCAATTCCCATTTTAAAAGCAATTCTATCTGCCGACAAAAAGCCAACTCCCGTTATATCTTCCACCAAAACATATGGGTTTTGTGACACAGTTTCAATGGTTTTATCCTTATAAAAATTGAATATCTTAACAGAAAGATTGGTTGAAATGTCATATTGTTGCAAAAAGATAACTGCATTTTGCATTTTCTTTATGTTGCCATAGTTTTCTGCAATCTCATATGCCTTTTTTGCACTTATCCCCCGCACTTCTTTAAGTCTTGTTGGGGCATATTCCAAAATACTTAGTGTATCTGTGCCAAACTTTCTTACAATGGCCTCTGCAGTAACTGGCCCCACGCCTTTTATAAGCCCACTGGCAAGATATTTTGTTATGCTTTCGGTGGTTTTTGGCTCAACTGTTTCTATTTTCACAAACGCAAATTGCTCGCCAAACTTGCTATTCTGCACAAACTCGCCTTCAAGTTCCACATCTTCGCCAACATTTGCCGACACAGTTTTTCCCACGCATGTCAAAAGTCTGCCTTTGAAATCTATGTTCAAGACAGTGTATCCGTTCTCGGGGTTTTTGTATATAATATCTTCAACTGAGCCAGAAATTTTCATACTAAGCCTTTTAATTAGTCGTCACAATCGCAGTCGTCATCGTCACAATGGTCATGGCAATGCCCGTGACAGCAGGAGCAATCGTGAGTGCAGTCATAATAGTTTTCGTCATCTTCTGTGGCATAGACATTTATATCAAGATAGACTATTTTATAATCTGGATATTGTTTTATCAATTCGTCATCTTCTGCCACATTTGGAAGTGACTTTCCAAAGACGACAAGTTCTTCCACTTCATCGTCAAGCATGTCTTGCAAATAGTCAACACAAGTTTCTTCGTCTTCAAGCCCTTCCACTTGGGCAAATTCAAACCCAGGGAGAAAGCCTTTGTAAAGTGTTTGTCCGCCAGCCACATAACTTGTTACAAGTGCTGGAAAACCCGCCACCATAATTGTGTGTTTCTTTAGGTCGTGATTGTAAACAATATCGCCAAATTGTTCTTCTTTCTTTTCTTCTTTCATAATTATTCCCTTTATTTAAAGCAAATTTTATAAGTTGTATTTTGTAACTATATTATTATATCAAACTTTTTCAAAAAACAAAAATAAAATAAGTCGCATAGCAAAAAAGAACTGCAAATTACAGTTCCTTTTGTGTTTTTAATATTATTCACCTCTGAATGGAAGAAGAGCCATGTTTCTTGCACGTTTAACTGCCACAGTGATTGCTCTTTGGTGCATTGCACATGTGCCTGTTTGACGTCTTGGAACAATTTTGCCCTTTTCTGTTACAAATCTCTTAAGAGTTGCAACGTCTTTGTAGTCGATAGCCTTGCTTCTGTCAGCACAAAACATGCAAACTTTTTTCTTGTTCACTCTCTTTGGTCTTTTAGCAATTTTTTCAACTGGTTCTGCAACTTCCTTAACTGGTGTTGTTGGTTGTTCAGCCATTATATTATTCTCCTTTTAATAGGTTAGTCTTCACTATCTGAGTCATCGTCATCGTCATCGTCGTCGTCATCGTCGTCATAGTCACAGCCGCTGCAATTTGCGCAGTCGTGATTGCATGGTCCGAAGACTTCGTCATCAATATCAAACATAAACATACCTCCTTATTAGAATGGTAGAGTATCGTCCTCAATTGGTTGAAGTTCAGCCGATTGGGTGTCAGGTTGCGAAGATGGTTCGCTTGAAGTTTTTGAACTTAAAAATTCAACTTCTTCTGCCACAACTTCTGTCACATATCTTTTTGAGCCATCTTGTGCGTCATAACTTCTTGTTTGCAAACTGCCAACGATGCCTGCCTTGCTACCTTTTTTTAGATATTTGTGGCAGTTGTCTGCTTGGACTCTCCAAACAACAATGTTAATAAACTCCGCATCTCTTTCGCCACTTTGAGCAAATCTCTTTGGCACGGCAAGTGTAAAGCGGCAATAGTTAATTCCGCTGTTTGTGGTAGAAAGTTCTGGGTCTTTTGTCAAATTTCCAACCAAAATAACTTTGTTCATAATTTTCTCCTAAATTTTAACGCAAATTAGTCTTTGCAAACAATGATGTTTCTCAAAATGCTATCTGTAATGAGCATAAGTTTGCCCATAGAGATGCTTGTTTCTTTTGGGGATTCAAAGTTCATAAGGACATAAAATCCTTCTTTTTGGAACTTAATTGGGTATGCAAGAGTTCTTACACCCCATTTGTCAATCCCGCTTACAGTTCCGCCATTTTGTTCAACATAGCCTTTGAACTTTGCAATGACGCCTTCCCTTTCTTCTTCAGAAAGTTTTGGGGAAATAACATAAAGCACTTCATATTTTGACATTTTCTTAACCTCCTTTGGACTTATTCGGCACAAGACTACACGTCTTGGCAAGAGGAATAAATTTTGCTGACCAACATTCAAATCAAAAGCCAATCAATCAAAAACCTTTAACTGATAGACCTTTATCTTGCAAATAATTTGTCAATCAAAATCATTCGCACATAATATATCAAACTTCTTTCAAAAAATCAAGAGTTTTTTCAGAAAATATACTAATATTTTATACAAAGGTGTCATCTTCATATGAATATGTCCATGTAACCTTATTTGTCAAAGTAGAGCAATTTTCTGATGTAATTTCAGTGCAATCGTTGTTGTTTGAATCTTTGAAATGATAATAGCCGTTATTACCAAAACCAATTTTTATAATTACTCCAGTTGGCACATTGTAAGGAAGGATAAACTTGCTAGGGGCATCATACATGAAAATTTCTCTATATTGATATTGATTATCCCATCCACTTAAATCAACATTTCCTAAATCAAGAGTTTGTGTTGAAAAGCGGCAATCATAAAAACTAAAAAATTTCGCTTTACTCGTATCAAAATTTTCAAATACAAATAAACGACTCCTTCGGGTAATACCTTGTTGCGTTCCTCTAAACAACCACTTTGAATTCTCTGGGGCATAGATTTTCACTGGTGAATAAAAAACAAGTTGAGTTTGATTTTCATCGACATAAGCTATTACATCCTCAATTTCGTCATTTGCAATATATGCATCTGTAGAAGTCAAACTATTTGTTCCCACTGAAGTTAATTGCGTTAAATTGGTTATTTTATTCTTGTCACTAGTTATTATTATATCTGTGTTAAAAATGAGCTGTGGCGAATTTCCACCTACTTTTAAAATTCTATCCTCCCAATCTGCTGAAAGATAGCTGACTACTGTTGCATTTGGGTCAACTTCAACTGAAGTTAGGGTGAAAAGAAATTTGTTGGTGGCGTCTGAATTGTAATTCGCTTTTACCCCTGGGGTGATTTCTAGGAGCATATATATGCGAGTTGTTTTATTTTGTTTTAATGTTACAGATTTGGTTGACAAAGCAGAGTTTTCTATTCCACTTGATTTTATCGTGCTTTGCTTTTCAGAAATAGTTTTTGAAGATAGGTCGCCAAAGTAGTATTTTCGTGTCATGTTGCTGCAGACACCATTGTCCGTTAGGGTGATATTTATGCCCATGGTGTTCATTTTGTTGTTATTTGTAAAAGTAAATTCAAAAACTACATATGTATTTGTGTCATTAAGAACTAGGGCGGAATTGCTTGCGTTAAGAGTCCTTGAACCGCTTGTGTCGCCATAGTTCATGTCTATTGTCCCCGACTGAAATGCTGTGGCTGAAGTGTCAGTTGTTTTCTGATAGGTCGCACTGGCTGTGCAGACAACATGGGGTGCTGCTTCATATGTAACGGAAAGTGTTGAATTAAGTCCAACATTCGCAGCGGCAAGCGCCCATGCAATTATTCCTATTGAACT
>DLSM01000012.1:0-24879 GCA_002500135.1 Christensenella sp. UBA7862
TACTTTGCTTGAGAGATACCCCCCCCCCCTATATTGCAGTGTTTATCAGTGTTTTGAGCGATTTTATAGGTCATTTGGGAGTTCTCCTTTTTTATTCTTCCTTTATATACACTCCGTCTTTTAGAATGTATTTGCGTTTTTTGTTTTTCTCCATTTTGTGTGCAATTTCTTTTTCAAGGTCAAAGTTCAAAATTTCTGCTAATCCCAAGAGATATATTGCTACATCTGCAAGTTCTTCCCCAAGGTCAGACTTCTTTTTAAGCCAAGCATCATATGTTTCCGCCATTTCGCCGTAAGTCAAGCAAAACTCCATATTGACGTCTGTTGTGTTAAAACCTTTTTCCTTCTTGTTTGCAATTATGTCCTTTTGCAACTGCTTCAAATCGACCATTTTGCACCTTCTTTCATTTGTAAACACTTAATTGTAAACAATGTTTGCCACAATGTCAACATTTTTACACAACTTTTTAAAAATCAGTTTTTGCGCCCACAAAGTTACAAAAAGTGCAATTTTTGCACTTTTTGTTTTCCTCAGGGTGCAAATTTTGCACTTTTCCATTTGACAAAAGTGCAAAAATGGGTATAAAAGACGAAATCTTTAAAACAGGAGTTAAGATTTATTATAGTTGCTGATTGATAGTTATTTTATAGTCAAAGGTTATGTCTTCTAGGAAGTATTTATCTTGTGAGAGAGAGTTTAGATAGGTTTTAAACTCTTTGTTTTTGAATTTATAAAAAGTTTCATAACATTTCACAACGTCATATTTATTTTGCTTAAAATGTTCTTCCGCTTGGCGAAGGTTGGCAGTAATTTCATTTGTTAGACGTTGCTTTAATGTGTCGGTGAATTTTTTATTTAATAGGAAGTATAAATTTTCCCCGACAGATTGCCCCACAATTTCCGTTGCACGCATATTAAGGGTTAGGTCTAGAGTGTAGTGCGGCTTGCCGTCAACAAATGACACAAGTGCTTTGCTTGACTTGTCGTGAATGTCAAAATATATTGACACGTCATTGCATTTTTCGTCACTGAAGTGGTCAAGTCTATAATTCATATCTTTTATGCTTGGGTTGAAAAACGCAAGATGAGTTGCTTGCTCTTTATCCAGAAGTGCCACAAATTTTGAATCTTTAATAACAACTTGCTCGCCAGCGTTTGACACTTTCTTCTCTCCGCCGCCACCACCACTTTCGCTTCCGCCGCCGCCAGAGGACAGGTCATTGCTAGATGACGAATTGCCAGAACTTCCGCCACTTGCCCCTCCACCAGACGAACTTTTTGAGTCATCTTCTTTTAGGTCAATAACGCTTATTGCAATGGACTTTGAAGGTGAGAAAAATGAATTATAATAATCGCCAATGCTTTTGAAGTCTTGATATCTTCTTTGGTCATTTGAAAAGCCGTTGGCGTTTAGAATGGTGTAAAACTCGCCATTAAAGTTTTTGACTGCGGACAAGGTATCTTTGCTGCTTTCCTTTGCACAAAGAAGAACAATGTTATTTGTGTTTGTCTTTATGCGAATAAAATAGTCCAAAAGTTCGGTCAAATTCTCTTCACTTGCTTCCTTATTAAACACCAATGCTCTGCAATGTGCAAAGCCAGATAGCCGCCCCGTTTCTACGCTTAATGTTTCAATGGCTTCGGCGACAGACTTCCCCTTTGCAGACGACATCTTAAACGTGTTTTCGCCGTCACCAGCATATGGAATGACATATTGAATGGATACTTCATATTCGTCCCCCGTTTTGTCAATTCCAACGGCAGTAACAATATTTTCCGTTCTGCTTTGTTGCGGAATACTTATTGTTGACGGAAACATTATGATAAGCAGCAAAAGGATAACTATCAAAATTTTATTTTTCCACAAGTATCTCATTTTTCGCCCCCTTGCTCAAACTGTTTGCCCACAATCTTTAGTCCCGATACCTTTTCTTGTCCTTTCAAAACTCCTTCGTCAAGGCTTGCTTCTTCCATTTTTCGCTTGTCACTTGATACATCTTGCTCATTGGCATTTTCCTTTGGTTTTTTGAAAAGTGCGAAAAGAAATATTAAAAGTGGCAGCCCATATTGCACGCCCAGCGACACTTGCCAAAAGTATCTTTGCACAAGGTTGACAGAGAGATAAATATCAAAATTCACAACCCTATTTGCCACATAAACAAGCACAACAATCATAACAGCCACTGGAATATGAAATTTGTCACAAATTGACATTCTGAAACTATAAAATGCACCTAAAACATTCATTGTGAAAAATAGGAAAAGAGAAATGTCCCAAAGGATAATGAGTATCCAGTCAAAACTCCCCACGTCTGACGACAGCGGCATAGTTTGAAGCATATCCGAAATTGCATTGGTGTGGCAAATGGTGTTGTAGTTGTGGACGCTATAAAATATTGCAATAAATGCAACAACTCCCACAATCGCCCCAAGAATGGAAAGTATAACCCTCATATTAAACTTTTTAGTCATCTTTACATTGCCAAAAAAGACCATCATAATTAGATAGTCGCCAAACCACATGGCATATGAAAACACATGAGGCAGTTTCCCGAAGCCAAACTCCATAAACGGAAGAAGGTTGGAAAAATCTGCCGACAATATCCCAGCCCCCATAGAAACAAACACGCCAAAAAGTATAACTGGGGCAAAGAATTCTATCATGCGAGCAAACGCCGTCACCCCACGCATAGCACACGCCACAACAGTAAATAAAATTGGCACCGCAAACACTAGCCAGTTGAAAGTTGTATACAAATTTTCATTAAGATAAACAAAGTTCGCTTGAAAGATTATGCAACACTTCAAAAAGAAAAAGCAAAAGAAGAAAAACATTATTATCTTTGCAAAAACAGTGCCAAAAAGTGCTTTTAAAATTTCAAAAAACGACTGCTCTGGAAATTTCTTCATAATGAATAGAAAACTAAGTAGCACCAAAAAATCTGCAAGCAGCAAAATAAGGGCAAAAATATAACTATCTCGTCCCAAGTCCTTTGCCATAAGGGTTGGAAGTAAAAGTCCTTTTAGGGTTATAAGGCTTATTATAAGAGTCAGAACAAGTTGCCTTGTGGAAACAAGTTTTTTCATCATTCTTCCCCCTCATTTTTATCTTTCATAACAAGCCTAATGTCCTTTTTATGTGGGATACTCTTTGGTCTTGTTTTCATGGCAACAAGCGAGTCTTTAAGCACAAAGTCCTTTTGGTCTTTAGGAATGTATGGAGCATATGGAGCAAAGAATGGTGTTTTGAAACTATCCATATTGCAAAGATAAGACACAATGAAAATAAGTCCCAACACAATGCCATGAAAGCCCAGCGTGCCACCAATTATTGCAAAGACAATTCGCAAAAGTGAAATTTGTGAACTTTGATTTGGAATGATATATACAGTTATCGCACTTAGCGCTACAATCATAACCCCTGGTGGGCTTACAAGTCCCGCCTTGACTGCCGTGTCACCCAAAATCAACGCCCCAACAATGGAAATTGCCATGCCCAGATACTTCGGCATGCGAACACTTGCCTCAAACAGAATGTCAAACAAAATTATAATAAAAAATATTTCCAAAAAGGGATTGAGTGGCAAATTTTGAGTGGTGTTGACAATAGTTACAAGAAACTTTATCGGCAACACTTTGTAGTGATAAAGTTGAAGTGCAATATACATGCCAGGGAGAAAAATTGAAATAAAAATTCCCATAACACGAATAATTCTAAGAGCAGTTGCACGGTGCGCGTCAGAATAATAATCATTGCTACTTTGAAAGTCCTCAAAAAATAGATATGGCACAGTAAGTGCAACTGGCGTGCCGTCAACAAGAATGACAACTCGCCCCTCAAGAAGTTTGGCGCATGCAACATCTGGCTTTTCGCAATTCCCCACTTGATTAAAAATGGAATTTGGTCTATTTTCCAAAAGTTTTGTTACATAATAACTATCAATCACACCATCAATTTCAACGGAGTTTAATTTATCCTTTATCTCTTTTACAACTTCATTTTTTGCAATGTCGCTGAAATATATCAAATTTACTCTTGTTTTTGTCCTACTTCCCAAAACAAGTTCCTCAATCTTCAAATTTTTTGACGGACATCTTTTTCTAATCAAAGCAATATTGGTTCGCAAAACTTCAGTAAAGCCTTCT
Organism: Christensenella sp. UBA7862; assembly: GCA_002500135.1. Classification (GTDB taxonomy): domain Bacteria; phylum Bacillota; class Clostridia; order Christensenellales; family UBA1242; genus UBA7862. The sequence continues at coordinate 4,148 of DLSM01000012.1, forward strand.
CGTGGTCCACTTATAACGGTGGAAGTTGGTGGCTCTTCAACACTTCGCCCTTCATAAAAGACTGTGTTAAAACAAAGAGTTTCTTCTTCCCCGTCAACAAACAAAATTGCAAAACCTCTAAGCAGTTTTTCAAGTGCGTCAGTTTCTGGCAAAATTTCTCCATTGCAAAGAAAGACCACCGAATTTTGCAAGTCCTCAAGCGAAAACTTTTTGCCTTTATAAAGTGACAAAGGCTCGACAATGCTCTTATTTATTTCTTGCTGGTTTGCAATTTCGTCAACAAAAACAAGTGACATATTTTTGCCGCCCACAGTTATTGTCTTTATAACAACATCTTCATTTTGACAATTTAAGTTTTTAAATTTTTCTGCCCTTTCGGCAGCGGTCAAAGTATCCATAAATGTAGTATGCAAATGATAAAAAAAAATTATCCACCAAGTCTGTGCAATTTAATGTCGAAACAATGTATAAAATGTCACTTGTAACAATGTTTGCGTCATCAAATTGTGGATAAGTGGATAACTTTTGTGTATAACTGTGTATTTATTCACCAAATTGAGTAAAAATTCAAACTTTTACTCAATTTCTGTCTATTTTCTGTTTTGCTTTATGCATAAGTGTGAATATTATAAAATTTTGTTCTTGTTGATAACTTTTTTTAAAAAATTTACTTTTTGTTTGGAATTGCCTTGCCATAAATAACATAGGCAAACTTTGTTTCTTCGTCAAGTTTAACTTTGTCACTAATCTCAACACCCAAGATACACAAAATTTCATTTCCGCTTGCAAGGACAGGTAAAGTTTCTCTTACTCGAAGTGGAATTTTCTTGTCGATAAGATAATTCTTGAGAGTTTTTGTTCCGCCGCCAAATTTTGTAAAACTATCCCCCGCTTTTCTAACACGCCAAACTGCATTTTCTGGCACTTTTTTGGCATCAATCATAAGAGCATTTTCCCTTGGCTCAAGTTTGTTTGTGCGTTTTACAGAAATTTCATAAATTCCCGCAAAGTCAGTTTTGCCAGTTTTTATTGGGAACACTTCAGAAATAATTTTCTTTTGGGTTTTGTAGAGCGTAATATAGTCATATTCTCTTTGTGCAACAAGTCCGTTTGGAAGGTTAATCTTTTTGCCGTTTTCGCCTTCTGCTAGATCAAAAATCATGTCAATATGTTTTCTTTCAATGTCTTTTGTAACATTTATTTTTGAAAGTGCGTCAAAGATTATTCTTGAAGAAACACTTTTGGCATAATGAAAGTAAATAAGTGGAACTTTTGCCATATCGCCCATAATGATAATTCCGTCATGGCTTGTGTTACTTAAGATATATTCATTGTCCTCTCTGCAACTTTTGCCAAATTGAACAATGTTATTTTCTGCCCCTTCCCAACGTTTTTTAAGCTCTGGAATAACAACATTTCTAAGATAATTTCTGTTGTATGTTATGTCACTATTTGTTTCATCTTCCACATATTCAACAAAATTTGCCCCGCAATAACGCACAATATCGTCTTTTGATACATCAAGGAAGGGTCTAACATAATTGTTTCTAACATAGTCCATTCCGCCAGCGCCACTTAGCCCAGCCCCACGCAAAATGTGCATAAGGATTGTTTCCGCTTGGTCACCTTTGTGATGAGCAAGAGCAATTTTGTCAACTTTGTTTTCTTTCAAAAGTCTTTCAAACACCTCATACCTTGCTTGTCTTGCCCCGTCTTCAATTCCAACACTCCTTTCGCTTGCAATCCTTCCCGCATCAACAGTAAAAACAAGACAAGGGATTCCATGTTCTTTACACCAAGTCCTTACAAACAACGCATCGCCCATAGACTTCTCGCCACGCAACATATGGTCAACGGTGATTGCCACAACGCTAATATCCAAATTGTCCTTGTTTTCAAACAAGAAGTGCAAAAGAGCCATGGAGTCTGCACCCCCCGAAACGGCAACACCCACAACATCTCCGGCCTGAAACATTTTTGTTTTTTTGATAACTTCGTAAACTTCTTTTTCCATAATTGCAAGTATAACTCAAAAATTAAATAAATTCAATAGTTATATGCAAAAAATTTTAGAAATTTATTGTTTTTATATGCAATTTCATATAAAAAACATATTTCTTAAAGAAAAAACAGGCTTTTTTCAAATAACAATTCTTAGAAAGAAACAAGAGAAGGGCTATACGTAAGAGTAAAACAGTTTTCCTACAAGGACGGTCATGTCGTCTTGAGGATAATTTTCTTGGGCTTTTTTGGCACAGGTTAAAAGGTTGTCTGCCATTTCTTGTGCACCCTTTGCATTTGTGTTTTGCAAAAATTCAACAACCCCTTCTTCCCCCAGACTATCCACCACTCCGTCACTTAACATAACAACATAATCTTCTGGACTTAAGACCGTTTTTGTCACACGTGGCACGACTTCGTCAAGCACTCCAAGTGGAAGACTGTTGCTTTCAATTTTGCTCACACCTTCCGCTCCCTTTATAAATCCAACTGTCGCCCCTTGTTTTATAAAATCGGCTTCACCATTTTTAAGGTCAACAACGCTCACATCAAGGGCAGAAAAGACATTATCCCCGTCAAGATTCAAAAGATTGTTTACGCTTGAAAGAATTGTTTGGTCGTCATAGCCCGCCTTGTAAAAGTTCTCAATTATGTTTATTGAAGTTTCACTTTTTCTATGGGCTTTTTCACCCGAACCCATGCCGTCACAAATTGCAAGCATAAATTTTTCGCCACCAAGTTTTGTTAAGGAATGAGTGTCCCCACTTGTCATATTTCCGCCCTTAATTGCACTTGCAATACCCACTGCCATATCATATGTTGGGGCTGTTTTGTAGGAAACATATGTAAGCAAACTTTCCTCGCTTGGAAGCACCTCGTCAAGCACCATTTTGCTTGGAAAAATTGAACTTAGGATTTTTGCAATCTTTTCATTGTCAAAATCCACCGCACGCAAAATCATCGACACAACTGTTGTTTTTTCATCTTTTTCAAAGCACACAACTTCACTTGGCACAATGTCATTATAGGTCAAAGTTTCCATAATTTGTTTTTCAAATTTTGTATCCATACAGACAGTTTCTTTTGACTCTTTTGACAAGTTTGTGAGAACATTTGAAATGCCTTTTAGTTGTTCTGCAATAAGAAGTTTGCTGCTGTCCAAATCTTGATTTAGTTTTGCATATGACCTGTAGTCCTCAAGAAGGCTGTTAAGACCCGTCACAATTTGATTGAGTTTGCTACAACGATTGGTAAGAAAACTTGGAAAGTCAATAAGCCCTACTTTGCCCTTTTCAAAACCCGAGTTTGTAAGAGAGTCAAAAACTTTTTTATGTTCGCCTGAAAAACCTTTTAAACATCTTGACCGTTGTGGACAACTGTCACAGTTACTTCGTATAAGTTCGTTTGCAATCATTTCCTTTGCACTTTTGCTGTCCAGTGAGCCTTTGACCATATTTCTAAAACTCTTATCCATTTCATAAAACACTTCCGCCGTCCAAAGTAGTTTTTTGCTTGTTTGAAGTTTGTTCTGATTGAGCATATTTTTAAGCGTATTTTCTTCTTTTTTAACAAACATTTTTGCACTCCACTTTGATGTAATTCCACTTGGCACCGCAAGGAAAACAATGCCCGCCGCAACACTTGAAACAATGCTCCAAATATTGTATTCTCCAAACAAATGCAAGAAAAGTCCAAGCGACACATCAACACATAAAAGTGCTATTACACTGAACACCTTGTTCTGCTTTTTGAACACATAACAAAACACCGCCGTTATGCAAAAAAGGGTTGTGTATTCCAGTTGTCCCGCAGCAAGAAAACACCCTAGCCCCATAATCACCGATATCACCACCGCAAACGAACTTGGAGCAATGCTTGTAGCAAACAAAATTAGTGTAAAACCCACAAATTTCACAATGTCAAAACTGTAACTATTTACATTCTGGAGTGCACAGAAAATCATTGCCAAAACAAGCGCCCCACACACAATTTCATCAATATTCAAGTTAAGATTAAGTTTCCTTGCGGAAATAATTTTTATAAAATTTAGCACGCAAAACATGAACAATGTGTTAAGCATAACATCAGTCAAACAATAATATACATCGCCCCATGTTGAGGCATTAAGATATATGTAACACACCCCCAAAACGCAAGATAAAATGGTAGCAAGATAGTTTGGAACACGTTTACATTTTCTTTTGAAAAGATAAGAAACAACACTTCCACTGGCGCTGCAAATTATGGAAAACATAAGCCCACTTGCGCAACCTTTTGATATTGCATTTGCAAAGAAAAAACTTGGCACAAGACAAAAAGGATTTTCACCAACAAAGCACAACCCAAGGAAAATCCCATAGAAACAAGGGCTAAGCTTTCCCATAACTTTTGCCTTTGAAAACAGATAAAAAAGTCCAAAATATCCAACAAGTTTTGCCACAAAAACTAGGCTACTTTCTTTCGTTATTTTAAATTCTTTTCTTTCCTTGACTGCTCTTTTTTTCTCCATTTTTCAAACCTCTTTACAAAAAATATTGTAGAAAAAAATAGAGGGCTTTTGCAATTAAAAGTCCTCAAATTATTTCTGTTTTTTTGATTCAAATTATCTAATTTTGCTCAATTTATACTCTTTTTGTCGATTGTGCATTTATTTCAAAAACAGCCTTTTTGCTTGCTCGTCAAGTGGAGTTTTTGGGTCAGAGTTACCCGTCTTTTCACCCTTTGGCACAACATGGAAATGCATGTGAAAAACAGATTGCAATGCTTCTTTGTTATTAAGATTAAATATAACTGCCCCGCCAAAGTCGCAATGCTCAACATAATGCTTTGCAAGACGCTTTGCAACTATAGCAACCTTTGTATAAACATCTTCTCTGCAGTCAAGCGAGTTTGTAAAATGCACCTTTGGCACAACGATTGTGTGACCATAATCTTTTTGCTCAATGTCCAAAAAAGCAAGCGCATCTTCGTCCTCATAGACCTTGTAGCATGGGGCTTCACCCGCAACTATTTTGCAAAAAATACAATTATCCATTATTTCTCTCCTTGTATTGTCTTTTCATTTCATTTTTTTGCTATTCTTTTTTAGTTATTTATCTTTGGTTATCTTCTTCAGTCATCTTCTTCAGTTGTTTTCTGTAGTTGTTTTATTATTGCTTTTACTATTTTGAATAAACTTATGCTCAACATATTTCTGAAATAATTGCAACAAAAACAAACTTTTACAACAAAAATATACTCCAAAATCGACTTTCTGTCCACAAAAATTGAGCGATTTGAACAAAAATTGCGTTTTTTATAATTTTTTTCAATAAAAAATTGACAAAGATTGCGCATATCTGATATTATATTTATAATAAAAGAGAGGTGAAAAGAATGAGCGACGAAAACAATTCCTTTAGAGATTTGTTAAATGGGCTTGGGCAACTGGTTGCTGTTATAATGATTTTGCGATATGCTTTGCTTATTGTCAATCACTATGTGCCAGGTGGGTTCTTGCCAACGGAAGGAGCGGTGTATCTTATTATAAAATATGTTGGAATTTACGCACCAATCTCCCTTATGATTCTTGTTGGGCTTAGTGCAGTTTGGGATAAAGGCAACATTGCAAAACTTGTTTTCCTTGTTGTGTGTGCAGTGATTGTAATATTTACATTCTTCCCTGACGTTATGAACTCCATCACAGACTACATTGGCGTGAAAAACCCAGACGCAGAATCAGCATCATTTATTACAAATCTTAGATTGTAAAATTAAAAGCAAAAAGAAGCGAACAATTCGCTTCTTTTTTTTTGTTCTATTTCCTTTTGCGGATTATTTCGCCTTCAAAAAGTGGGAAGGGGGTGGTGATAAGGAGTTTTTGTTGGACAAGTTTAGCGTCTGTTAATTCATTTCCCTTTTCGTCTGTTAGTTTTAAGATTTCAAGTTTTTTATCAAAGTTGTTGCCAAAGGAGAGAATATTCAGTTCGTCTGTTGTGCAAAATCTGTTTCGCATTTCAATTTCCGCCACCCCATTCACTGAAGATTTGGTGACTATTGCCACAAATTCGTCTGTTTGCACTGGTTGGCTGGACAAGATATATTCGCTTTCTTCTTTTTGTTTGTCTTTGTAGTTGAAGCCTGTTGTATATTTTCTGTGACTTGTTTTTTCAAGTTCGTCAAGCAAGGCTTCTGGGCAATGATATTCCCCGCCCTTTTCCAAGATATCTACTGCACGTCTATAGGCATTTGTGACTGTTGCAACATAATATTGCGACTTCATTCTGCCTTCTATTTTAAAACTTGTGACACCAGCATTTGCTAGGTCGTCTAAGTGTTCAATCATATTTAAGTCTTTGCTGTTTAAGATATATGTGCCACGTTCGTCTTCTTCAATAGGCATAAACTCTCCGCCACGAGTTTTTTCTCTTATTTCAAAATTCCACCTGCATGCTTGGATACATTCTCCATTGTTGCTTGCTCTGCCAGATAGATAGTTGCTTAAAAGACATCTGCCCGAATAACTTATGCACATTGCTCCATGCACAAAGGCCTCCAGTTCCACATTTTCTGGAAGATAATCTCTTATTTCTTTTATTTCAGTGAGTGTAAGTTCTCTTGCAAGGACAATTCTGCTAGCCCCCATATCTGCATAAACTTTGGCAGAAAACTTGTTTGTTACATTGGCTTGTGTGCTTATGTGAAGGTCAAGTTTTGGAGCGACTTCTCTTACAAGTTTTGCAATGCCAATGTCCGACACAATAACAGCGTCAACACCTGCATTTTGCAAAAAAACAAGATATTCTGGAAGTGCGTCAAAATCTTTGTTGTGGGCAACAATATTTACAGTTACATATGCTTTGACATTATGCTCGTGGCAGAATTTTACTGCTTCCAAAATTTCTTCCCTAGAAAAGTTGCCAGCAAAGGCTCGAAGTCCAAAACTTTTGCCAGCAAAATACACAGCATTGGCACCATACTGCACTGCTGTTTTTAATTTCTCCATATTCCCCGCTGGGGATAAAACTTCATACTTCATTTTACACGACCAAGTTTACAATTTTGTTTGGCACAAAGATAACTTTTTTGGCAATTTTGAGCATAGCGGAAGTTTTTTCGTCTTCTTCCACAAGTTTCAAAACCTCTTCTCTTGTTGCATTTTCTTGAACGGTGAGAACCGTTTTTAGTTTGCCATTTGCTTGCACTGCAATTTTGACCATTTTAACAGAATTATCTTCCATTGTCCTTGGCCAAGAAGATTTGCATAAGTGTTCTGCAAAGCCTATTCTTTCGTTAAGTTCTTCTGTGGAATGTGGTGCAAATGGATACAGAAGTTGCAGATATATTCTATATTCTTTCTTTGACAAATATCCGTCTGCGATAAAGTCGTTTGCAAGGCTCATAAGACAAGAAATTGCTGTGTTAAACTTAAAGTTTTCAATATCTGATGTGACTTTTTCTATGGCGGAATTGAGTTTTGTTATATGTTCTTCGTGAATTCCGTCAAAATTGTCTACAATGTCGCTCATTCGCTCCACTTTGTCCAAAAATCTTTTGCAGCCGCTGATGTTTGCATTTGACCAAGGGGCGGAACATTCGTAATCGGACATAAATAGGATGTAAAGTCTTAATACATCTGCGCCATACTTTTTGATTATGTCCATTGGGTCAACAACATTGCCAAGACTTTTGCTCATTTTGTTGCCGTCTTCGCCCAAAACAAGACCTATTGTTGTTCTCTTTTTGTATGGTTCTTCAAAAGGCACAACACCAATGTCATACAAAAACATATTCCAAAATCTTGAATAGATAAGGTGGCGTGTTACGTGTTCCATTCCGCCGTTATACACGTCAATAGGTCCCCAATATTCCATTTTCTTTCTGTCTGCAAGGCAAGACGCATTATGTGGGTCCATATATCTTAAGAAATACCAACTTGAACCTGCCCATTGTGGCATGGTGTCCGTTTCTCTTTTTGCTTTTCCACCGCATTTTGGGCAAGTGCAATTTACCCAATCTTCAACTTCTGCAAGTGGTGATTCACCATTTTTGGAAGGCTTGAATTTTTCCATATGAGGAAGTGTAACTGGCAAATCTTTTTCTGGCACAAGCACTGTTCCGCAGTGGTCGCAGTATATAATTGGGAATGGCTCGCCCCAATATCTTTGACGGTTGAAAGCCCAGTCTTTCATTTGAAAATTGGTCTTTGCGTTGCCAATTTTGTTTTCTGTAAGATAATTTATCATGGCTTTTTGTGCGTCTTTCACAGTTTTGCCATTTAGGAAAGAAGAATTTATCATAATGCCGTCAGAGATGTCCGTGTAGGCTTCTTTTTCAATGTCGCCACCAGCGATAACTGGTTTTATGTCACAACCAAATTTCTTTGCGAATTCATAATCTCTTGTGTCGTGTGCCGGCACTGCCATAATTGCACCTGTTCCATAGCCCATCATAACATAATCTGCCACAAAAATTGGGACTTCCTCGTGGCTGACTGGGTTTACTGCAACAATTCCTTCAATTTTGACACCAGTTTTGTCTTTGTTTAGTTGAACTCTGTCAAATTCAGTTTTCTTTTTGGCTTCTTCGCCATATTTCACAATTTCGTCCCAGTTTGAAATATTTTTCTTATATTTTTCAAGCATTGGGTGTTCTGGAGCAACGACCATAAATGTTACGCCAAACAACGTGTCGCAACGAGTTGTATAAATTTTGAGTTTATCGCAAATTGTATCATTTACTTTCAAGTCAAAATTCACTTCCGCACCAGTTGACTTGCCTATCCAATGTCTTTGTCCTTCTTTCACTCTGTCTGGGAAGTCTAGCGTGTCAAGTCCTGATAGAAGTCTGTCTGCATATTCTCTAATTTTTAAGAACCAAACTTCTTTTTCCTTTTGCACAACTTGGCTTGAACATCTGTCACAAACTCCACCTTGGCTTTCTTCATTTGACAAAATGACGTCACAACTTGGGCAATAGTTTACAAAGGCTTTGCTCTTATACACAAGTCCTTTTTCATAAAGTTTGCAAAAAATCCATTGCGTCCACTTAAAATAGTTTTCGTCAGTTGTGTCAATCTCTCTTGACCAGTCAAACGAAAAACCCACTGCTTTAAGTTGCTTTTTTATGTTTTTGATATTTTCGTCCGTGGCAATTCGTGGGGCGATGTTATGCTTTATGGCATAATTTTCTGTTGGAAGCCCAAAAGCGTCCCAGCCGATTGGGAACATGACATTGTAGCCTTGAAGTCTTTTCATGCGAGATAAAACTTCCATTGAAGAATAAGCCTTCACGTGTCCGATGTGAATTCCAACGCCTGATGGATATGGAAATTCCACCAATCCATAAAATTTTGGCTTTTTGTCAAAGTCTATTCCTTCAAACGCTTTTTCCTTTTCCCAAATTTCTTGCCATTTTTTTTCAATTTTTTCGTTATCCATTTCCTATCCTTCTTTTTTAAGTTTCAAAAGGCAAATTTTCGCCTAAATGTTACTTTTCATATAAAATACTAAAGAATTTTATTATTATTTTAACTTTTTGTCAAGAATAAGTTGACACAAAAACAAAAGGAATGTAACATAAGCCTTGAAAGTAGGAAAACTTATGGCGAAAGATTTGTGGAATAAAATAAAAGAAGCAATGTTGTCCGTTTTGCCAATTACGGCAACTATCTTTTTGCTTCTGTTTTTTTTCATTCCTTCCACTTCTCAAGACAAAATTATGCTTAGCATAAGTGCCGTTTTGCTAATTCTTGGCATTGCGCTATTTTCTTTGGGTGCTGACGGGTCAATGATGACTCTTGGAAGTGGCGTTGGAAGCACGCTATCTCGCAAAAACAAAATGTGGTTTATGCTATTAAGTGCGTTTGTAATTGGCTTCCTTATAACCTTTGCAGAGCCTGACCTTATGGTGCTTGCAAAGCAAGTGGTGGAAAATTCAAGTTTAAACAGTGTTTGGCTGTTCATTGCCATTGTGTCGGCGGGGGTTGGGTTGTTTTTGCTCCTTGGAATTTTACGACTTGTTCTAAAACTTAAACTCAAATATCTCATAGCAATTTCCTATGCTGTAATTTTCATTCTTGCCATGTTTTGCGAACCTAACTTTGTTGCCATTGCATTTGATTCGGGCAGTGTGACAACGGGACCCATTTCTGTCCCATTCCTAATTGCCTTTGGCATGGGGTTCTCGGTTGTCAGAAGCAAGCAAGACGAAGACGACAGTTTTGGCCTTATTGCCTTAAGTTCCATTGGTCCAATGTTCTCTGTTATGCTCTTGAGCCTTTTCCTAAAAAACACCGTTCCAACAACGTCAACAACAACTGTGGCAGAAAACCTTAATATGTGGCAAATGTATTCAAGTGAATTTTTATCCAGTGCAAAAGAAGTTGCCATTGCAATTTTGCCAATAGTTGTGCTGTTTATCATATTTCAAATTTTCTCATTTAAATATCCAAAAACAAAAGTTGTCAGAACACTTTTTGGCTTTGTGCTAACACACCTTGGGGTAACCTTATTCCTAACTGGTGTTGCATGCAGTTTCTTGCCACTAGGGACAAAAATTGGGACATATCTTGCAACACTGGACAATAAGTTTGTTGCAATTCCACTGGGGCTTGTTTTGGGGGCACTTGTAATTGTGGCAGAACCTGCTTTGCACGTTCTTAAAAAACAAGTTGAAGACATAACAAACAAAACAATTCGTCAAAAAGTTATTGTCATTGTAATTTCAATAGGCGTTGCGATTGCAGTGGCACTCGCAGTTATTCTTGCAATTTATCCAATCAATTTACTTTATGTTCTCATTCCGCTTTACTCCATTTGCATAATTTTGGCATTTGTAAACACTAAACTCTTCACCGCAGTCGCCTTTGACTCTGGCGGAGTGGCAACTGGAACAATGGCTGTTTCATTTATTCTCCCAATGGTGTCGGGGCTATCAGGCAACACTGGTGGGTTTGGAACGGTGGCACTTATTGCTGTTTTCCCCGTTCTTGCAATGCAAATGCTTGGGCTCGTTTACAAAATTAAACTTGTCAAAACTCAAAAACTCAAGTCTTCCCTTGCAGAAAGAGAATATTCCATTGTTGAATTTGACTATGAGAAAGAATATAGCAAAAAACGCAGAGCAAGCGTTGTGGAATTTGATTGGAATAAATGACAAAGCATAGATTATTAGCGAAAGATAGAAAATATATAAAGGAGAAAAAATATGCCAATTACAAAGAAAAAAGACCCAATAATTGAATTTTTGATGGTTATTGTGGAAAGGGGAAAAGTGGAAAAGGCTACGGCAATTTTGCAAAGCATGAGAGTTGACGCACAAGTTGTTTCCTTTGGCAAAGGCACTGCAGACTCGTCAATGGCAGAATACTTTGGCACAGAAGGAAAGGAAAAAGAAGTTCTTTTTGCAATTATCAAAATGAAAGATGAAGAAACAATACTTTCTACCCTATCCGAAAAGTTAAAATTTGAAGAAAAAAACACTGGGCTGGCATTAACACTGCCTATTAAAAGTGCAACATATTCAACGCTTGAATTCCTTGGGTTTACACTGTAAAAATAATTTACAAAACAACGATTATAAGCGAAAAGTAGAAAATATAAATTATATAAAAAGGAAGAAAAAATTATGTTAAAAGAATTTGAAATGATTGTGACAATAGTTCAAAAAGGACAAGCAGACAAGGTTGTTGAAGCCTCACGAGAAGGTGGAGCAAGAGGTGGCACAATTATATATGGACGTGGCACTGGCATACACGACAGTGACTCTGTGCTTGGTGTGCAAATTCAACCGGAAAAGGAAATTGTATTCACCCTTGCGGAAACATATCAAAAACCTGCCATTATGAAACTTATCTGCGAAAAAGCAAAACTTAACACCCCCGGCGCTGGACTTTGTTTTTCCCTTCCCGTCAACAGAATATTAGGCTCCAAAAAGATGATGAAGCCATCGGAAATTGAAAAACTTAAAAAAGAAAAAGCAAAAGCTGAAAAGTCCGCTGAAACAAAAAGCGAAAATAAAAAAGAAGAAACAAAATAAAAGAGAAAAAGCAAGATAATAGGTCTTGCTTTTTTATTGTGGATACAAATCAAAACTAGCAGTGATACTAGAACCATTTATCACACTTTTTGCTTGAAAAACATATGTCCACGTTGATTCCTCTTCATCGTCATTGTCATAAATACTGTGTATGTAAGATGCTGGTATTGAAATAGTAATCGCTCCAGTTTGCTCTGCACTTGAAATAGTTGGCTTAAAATCCGAATTATCACTATCTTTGCGTTTATATACTTTACCAGTGTTAAGATCCTCATTATACAAGTCAAGTGATATTATAGAGTAAACCCATCTTCCACCACCGCCTCCAGCTGTTAGTGTGATAGTTCCATAATTATTTCCCCAATAAAACACTTTTGACGACGAATTCAAATTAATATCCCAATAAGCAGAGCCGCCCCAAGAATAGGTGTTTACTCCATTACCACTTATAGTCAAGGTAGTTGGTGGGATTGACCAGTAGGCGTAAAGGGTTATGGACGATGTTTGTGACCAAGTTGTTGCAGATGTTCCGTCAGCGTTATAATATTTTGTGCCAGAGCCGCCAGTTGATGAAAAATAACCTTCAAACTTATAGCCATTTCGAGTGGGAATGGTTATGGTTGGAAGTGCTTGTCCATATGTTGCCGTTGCGGTTGATGAACCGCCAGAACCAGATTGTTTGTTGAATGTTATTGTGAATGTTTGAGGTGTCCACTGGGAAGTTAAAGTGTGATTTCCAACTGTTGTATTTTGTGTGGAAGCGGTTACAATTAACGAACCATTTTTCCAACCGCCGAAGTTATACCCCGTGCGTGTTGGAGTGGGCAAATCGCCGTAATTATCGCCTAATTTAACGGTCTTTTGGCTGGGAGATACCCCCCCCCCCTGCGGGGTCAAAAGTGACCGTGTAATAGGGTCTAGAATAGGTCACAGACACGTTTCCGATTGTTCTTTGTTGAGTTGCACCGAAGATGATAATGGACAAAAGAGCCATGACGAGTGTATAGTTTACACACAGCATGCCAACTCTCATTTTGTCCCAAAATCTCATCTTCGTTTTGCCTCCCTATATAGTTTCTACAGAAATTTTATTTTTAAATATCCAATTTGTCAAGAGAAATTTGGGAATTTTAGAAAAATATTATGCGGGGGCGACAGGCAAAACGGAGTTTTGCGGCAAAATCGAGAGATTTTGCAGAATTTTCCGAGGGAAAATTCTCTGTCGCCCCAAAAAACTGTGGACAATGCGGCAAATGTTTGATATAATATAATGTGAAATATGGGGGTATGGCTCAGTTGGTAGAGCGTTGCGTTCGCATCGCAAAGGTCAGCGGTTCGAATCCGCTTATCTCCACCATTTTAAAAGGTCTTCTTAGGAAGGCTTTTTTTATTTTAACTTTTTTCTCAAATTTATTTTGTATATATTCCAAATTATGGTAAAATTTCTGTGTTAGATTGAGAAAAGTGGAAATACTTAGATAAGATTTCCATTCTAGGTTTAACAAAAAGGAGTATCTATGAAAAAATATTTGAAAGTTGCACAAATTGGGTGCGGAAAGATGTCTGTTTACACCATGCGCTATGTGGAAGAAAAAGGTGGTACAATTTGCTGTGCGTATGACATTGCAAAAGACAGAATTGGCAAAGACATTTCGTATGTGCTTGGTGGAAAAGACAGAGGGGTTATCATTCAAGACGTCAAAGACCTTGAAAGCGGGCTTAAGAAAATGAAGCCAGATTGTGCTATCATCACAACAATGAGCCTTATGAACGACATTTATCCAGCAATGCTTGCATGCGCAAACGCAGGGGTAAACGCCATTTCCACTTGCGAAGAAGCATTTTATCCAATGAATTCCAATCCAAAACTCACAAAGAAACTTGATAAAGTTGCAAAAGAACATAACTGCACACTTTCAGGCAGTGGCTATCAAGACACTTCTTGGGGCAGTTTGATTTCAGTCCTTTGCGGAACAACACAAAAAATCACCAGAATTGTTGGCAAATCTTCCTACAATGTTGAAGATTATGGCATTGCACTTGCCCAAGTTCATGGGGCGGGACTTTCTCTTAAAGAATTTGACGAAAAAATTGCTTCTGTGGACAGAATTCCAGACGAAGAACGTCAAAAACTTATAAACGCTGGCAACTATTCCCCTTCATATATGTGGACAGTTAATGGCTGGCTTTGTGAAAAACTTGGCTTGCACGTTTTGTCACAAACTCAAAAATGCGTGCCACAAACTTATAAAAAAGACCTTAAGTCATCAACTCTTGGCATGACAATTAAGAAAGGTGACGCAACAGGCATGAGTGCAGTTGTTACGACAAAAACTAAGGAAGGCATAACCCTTGAAACACAATGTATTGGAAAAGTGTATGGTCCAGACGAATTTGACCAAAACGAATGGACAGTTGAAGGCGAACCAACAACTACAATTGTTGTCAACAAACCACAAACAGTTGAACTTACCTGCGCAAGCATTGTCAACCGTCTTCCAGACCTTGTAAAAGCACCAGCGGGCTATGTTCCAACTTGCGAAATGCTTGACATAAACTACAAGCAAGAACTTACAAAATAACAAAAATTATATTTTACAAGTTCCGCTTATATAACCGAATGTATAAAATATCTTTACAGCAAAAACTCAACCAAATGGTTGAGTTTTTTATCATTTTAAAAATCCATTGATAATTGCTTTTTCTGCTTCTTGGGCAGTCAGTCCCATGGTCATGAGTTTGTTTTGTTGGTCTTGAGATATTTTGCCGATTGCTGCTTCGTGGACTAGGCTTGCATCTCTATTTTGTGCCAAAATTTCTGGAGTTGATGAGATTTGTGCGTCATCACATAAAATTCCGTCACATTCCACGTGTCCAAAGCATTTTGCCTTGCCCACGACTTTTGAAACAAAAGATTGTTTGCTCTTATCTTTTGCAACAGCGTGCGACACGACATCAACTTTTGAATTATTCCCAACAAGTTGCACTTCAAAATTGGTTGAGGCATGGGCTGAGTTTTCAGTCAATATTTTTTCGTTTATGAGCAAGGTTGAATTTTCGCCCACCACTGCTTTTGTCACTCTTTTTGCCCCCGACACACCAGACAGTTGCAAGGTTTCCATTTCAAACACGCTTCCGTTTTTCATGTCAACAGTGGTCACTGGGTCAAGGACACGTTTTGCTTTGTTTTTGCCCATGCCGAGGTGACGTTCCACATATTTTACATGCGAGTTGTTGCCGATGTGAAAACTATGTATGCCGTTATGCCTAGATTTTTTGGAACTTGCATTGTGAATTCCGCACCCCGCCACAATTAGGACGTCACAGTTGTCACCTATGTAAAAGTCGTTGTAAACCATATCTTCAAAGCCTTCTTGACTGAGAAGAACAGGGATATGGACACTTTTGTTCTTTGTCCCGTCTTTGACAATAATGTCAATGCCGTCTTTGTCCTTTTTGGAAACAATATTTATCTCGTTGTCCACATTTCGTGCGACCAATTTACCATTACGTCTGATATTAAATGCCCCCGCTTGTGGAATGTCGTGCAAGTCGGATATTTTTTCAAGCAAAATCTTTTCTTGTTCTGTTAATGTATTCATGCTTGCCCCTCCAATTTGTCACAAACAACCGGTTGCAAAAATGGCGCAACTTCTTTGTAACTTCCAGATTTTTTGACTTGCCCGTTTTCCATAAGAATAACTTTTGAAGCAATTTCAATGAGTTTCTTTTGGTGACTTATGACGACAAATGTTCGCTTTTCGCTTTGAAAAAGTTGCACAAGTGCGTCAAAACTCCAAAGGTCAATGCCTGCCTCGGGTTCGTCACAAATATTAAGTTTGCAGTTTCTGGCAAGAAGTAGGGCGAGTTCAATTCGTTTAAGTTCGCCACCAGAAAGTCTGGAATTAACTTCTCTGTTTACATATTCCCTTGCACAAAGTCCGACACGACTTAAAAAGTTGCAAGCGGCGGCAACTGTGTTTGTTCCACCTGTTGCAATGTCAATTAAGTCTTTTACAGTTAGTCCCTTGAACACAGTTGGTTGTTGAAAGGCATATGCGATGCCGAGTTTTGCTCGGTCGGTTATGGATAAAGATGTGATGTCCTTGCCGTCAAGCAAAATTTGCCCGCTTGTTGCTGGAAGGATACCCATCATGATTTTTGCAAGAGTAGATTTGCCACTGCCGTTTTGCCCAGTTATTATGACAAGTTCGTTGTCGTTCACTTTCAAGTTGACGTTTCTCAAGATGTCCAATCTTTTGCCGTCTTCGACAATGGAATAATTTAAGTTTTTTATTTCTAGCATTTTTTCTCCTAAAATAATTATTTCACATTTTGCAATGAATTTCAACAATTTTTAAGCACTTTTTGAGATATTTCCAAATATTAGATAGTCCTCTCTTTGAAAATAAAGGCAAATTGTTTGACACACATGGTCAAAATATGTAAAATCAAAATGTAAAAAGGAGAGAATTATGGAATACGAAGGCGAAGAACTTAACTACAGATATGACACTCAACTTTTGATTGAGGGAAAAGGTCTTGACGAAGACAAAATAAGAGAACACTTCAACACTTGTTTTGTTGGAGATTGCTTGCTTGTAGTTGGCGACAGCGAACTTATCAAAATTCATTTCCACACAAACGAACCTTGGAAAGTGCTTGAATATGGTGCTTCCATTGGGGAAATTTATGACATTGTTGTGGAAGATATGTTCCGTCAAGCACAAGGTCTGCAAGGTTAATCGCAAAGTAAAAAAGGCTGGAATTTTCAGCCTTTTTTATTTGAACCTATTGACAGCAACTTTGCTCGTTTATTTGTTCCGTTTCAACATTTTAGGATAGTTTTTGTTTAATTTCCGCTTTTTGTTCGGTGGTTAGGCGGAAACTGTCGTTGCATTTTGAAATTGTTTTTCTTATTGTTTTTTCTGCAAGTAAGTTTTTGTTCTTTGAAAGATAGGATAGGGTTTCGTCAAAGCGTTTTGCAAAACTCGTGGCAAAAAACCATGCTTGTGCCATTTGGACATAATAATGTTCTGGGTGGTTCGCATGGGCAACAAGTGACACAATTTCTTCCAAGTTTTCCTCGTCAAGATAATAATTCATAAGTAAGACTATGCCCACTCGGACTTTGTATTCGTGCTTATCTTCCATGCAAGATTTGATGTATTCAAGATAAATGTCTTTGTGCTTTTTGACAGATTTCAAACTTGAGCAAAGGCTATCCACAACGCTCCAGTTGTCAAAATTTACTATGAGTTTGTCCAAAATCTTTATGCGGTTTTGCTCGTCTATTTTGGCAAAAGACAAGACAAAATCAAACAAAATAATTTCTTCATAATATGTAAAATTAAAGTTGCTCAAAACAATGTCTTGTTTGTTTTCCCTAACAATTTGTTTGGCATAATCTCTTAAATAAGGCAACTTCCAGCCCAAAATTTTATACTCCGTTGCAATCAGTTTCTTATTAAAAAGACTGGACTTTTGGCTTGCGTTCTTCTCCAAAACCTTTACAAGTTGCTCATAATTTTCAAAATTCAAATTCTCGTCCATTTCATTTTCTCCTTGGAACTTTGTAGGAATTTGTATCAATTCCCTCAAGTTTTAGCAATGCGACTTTATTTTCAATTCCGCCACCATATCCAATCAAATTTTTGCCCGCACCGACCACTCTGTGGCATGGGACAATTATGCAAATTGGGTTCCAGCCAACCGCTCCGCCAACTGCTTGGGCAGACATTCGTGCAATTCTCCGCTTGCTTGCCAGTTGCTTTGCAATGTCACCATAGGTCATCAGTTTGCCATATGGGATTTTGCTCACCACTTCAAGCACTTCTTGCTGAAAAGGTGTCGCATTATGAATACAATATTTTGGCGTAAACTTTGGTTCTTTGCCCGAAAAGTACTCGTCAAGCCACATTATTGTTTGCTCAAAAATTGGAAGATTTTTATTCTCACCCACCTTATGCTTCTTACTGTCACTTGACTGGGCAAACCACAAACCCGTCAAAACCTCACCGTCACTTTCTAACATAATTTCACCCAGTGGCGAACAATATTTAAAATTATACATCTACCTCTCCGCCACTATTCTATCACATCTTATCCAAAAAGCAAAAAAGACTGAGAGAGGTTTCTCAGTCAATTTCCGTCAGCCTCGTCACCTGTTGAGTGATATGCTACGAACTTGATTGTAATTTGAGCCGTTGTTCCATTATACGCACTCGTTGCTCGGATAATGTAGGTATATGTTACGTCATAATAGTTTCTTCTAACAGAACCTGTTGGCAAAACCATAATTTCAGTTGCATAAATTCCACTACATTTTACCGTTATTCTGGAGGTTGTTGCTCCAGTTGGAGAAAGTGATATACAACTGCCTGGATCTGAACCTTTGTTATAATAAACGAGGTCTGTGTCATTCCAATTTTCAATTTTACTTGTTCGTGAACTACTAACCACACTAAATGTCCACTTGCCACCCCCACCTCCAGCGGTGATGGTAATTGAACCCGAGCTTCCGCTTTCATAACTCACCGAAGTCGAACTTGCAGAAATTGTGGTTGCGATTGCTGTTCTTGTCCAAGTGGCATACACGTAGATTGACGAGTAGTAAGTTCCGCTCATTGTCCAAGAGGAGGAAGTTGAATTTATTGTTGCAAGCAGAGTTCCGCTGGTGGAGTTGCCAGAATAGATTTTAATGTTTGTTAATGAATAGGTGTATCCTGTTGCGCCGCCACTTGAGGAGATTGAAATACTACTTCCAAAAGTTCCACTTGTAGGAACGGAAATGCTTGAACCTGTGAGGTTCGTTCCGCTTGTAATTGTATATGTTTTAGCACTCCAACTTGCAGTTAAAGTTGTGTTCCCAACTGTTTTATACTGAGTGCTGCTTGACACGGCAGAACTGCCAAGAAACCAACCACCGAAATTATAGCCAGTTCGTGTTGGGGTTGGGAGTGAGCCGTAATTATCACCAAGTTTGACATTTTTGCTTGCAGTGTCGCAACTTCCGCCATTTGCGTCAAAAGTTGCAGTGTAAGTTGGGCGGTTATAGGTTACGGTGACATTGGACGAAGTATTTTGAACAGTTGCGCCGAAGATAATCACGCACAAAAGTCCCATAACAAGAACATAATTTATGCATAACATCCACACCCGCGCCTTATCCCAAAACCTTCTCATCGCTTCACCTTTTAATCATATTATCTACAAAAAGTCTAGTTTTAATTAAATAATTTGTCAAGCGGAATTGTGAAAAATACCAATTTATATGAAATTTTACATATTTCTGGCAAAAAAATGGGCTAAATGTTCTTAAATTTTGGAAAAAATGAAAAAAAAATGTAAACTTTGAAAATATTTTGAAAAAATATGTTGACAGATTTTTTATTTTGCTTTATAATCAAGAGGCTTAGTTAGTGGTTTGGTGGCGTGGCTTAGTGGTTATAGCATTCGGTTCATACCCGAAAGGTCGTAAGTTCAAATCTTACCGCCACCACCAATATAGACAATGGCCCCATGGTCAAGCGGTTAAGACACCACCCTTTCACGGTGGTATCATGGGTTCGAATCCCGTTGGGGTCACCAGTAGTGAAAAAAGACTTTCCGAAAGGAAGGTCTTTTTTCACAATGATATTTGCTCTGACAAGTAAGTGAAGGGCTTTCTTGTTTTTTTGTTCATAGTAACAAATTTTTGTTTTGCTGGGGAAATTATGCGAAAAGTGTTTTGAAATAGGTTTGTAAGTGTGATAAACTATTTTTAATATAATATTTACTAGGGGGTAAAATATGGCAAAAAAATCTAGTGGCCTTTTGGGGCTGCTCAAGGGGCTTATCATTTTTGCGGTGGTTGTTTTTGGGCTGGCGGTTGCGGTGTATGTCGGTATAAAGGCAACAACGGGGGTTGACATTTTGAAAGCGAGGGCGCAGATAAAGGCAATTCAAACACCACCAAGTGAAGAAGAGGTGGTGCCAGACAAATACACGGATGACGACATCGTGATAACACTTGACAACATGTTTGGTTCGGGCAAAGGTGAACAAATTTACAAGACAAACGAGGACGGGAACAAAGAGTTTTCGCTGACAGATTATCAAGGGGCGGCACTTCAAGGCACAATTAAACTCAGTGGCAAACAAGTTGCTGGGCTTGCAAATTCCCTTTTGCATAGTTTGGATCAAAAGGCTTTTGCACTTGACAATGCTGACGTAGAAATTCTTTCAATGGAATTCAGCAATCTTCAAACAGACGGAAAGTTCGACTGCAAAGTCATTGCAAAAATCAACTTCAAAACAACAAAAGAAGAGATTTCAAAGAACGGCAATATCTTTACAAAGATTATCAGAAACTACATTCCAGACACACTTTATGTAACAACAAATTTCACAGCAAAATGCACCGCTGGCAGCGAATTTGAATTTGTGGAAAGCAAAGACATAACACTTAACAACATGAAAGCCGAGGACACTTCAGAAATCAACAAGATTATAAACAAATTCTTGGGCGAACAAGACCTTGCAGAAATGATAAACAAAAATATCACTGTCCTTTTGTTTGGCGACAGTTCCGCTGAGGAAAACAACAAGGGACTTCTCACTTGCCTAGCAAACAGCAACGCAAATGTTGAAATTGACGGCACCGAAGTTAAAATTGTTATCAACAAAGAATAACCTCTTGTGGAAAACTTATAAAAAATATAGCAAAAATATAG
>DLSM01000012.1:24940-82201 GCA_002500135.1 Christensenella sp. UBA7862
ATAGCAAAAATATAGCAAAAAAGAAACCAAATAAATTGGTTTCTTTTTTTGTTGGCGCATTATGATTATTATTTGGCTATTTAAGTGAAACATATTTAAGTTTTGAAATTAATTCAACACCGCCTTTTAACAGCTGGTAGCCATATTTTATTGCATCTACAACTGGCTTTGCTGGAGGATAAGCAACTGCAATAATCTCACCAACACCTTGAATGATTGCTTCAATAAGAGGACCAACATCAACATAATCGCCACTCCAGTCTGTTCTAAGATATTCTTTCCATTTCGCTATTGCATCAGATTGCCCAACCAAAGAACCTTGTAAACCTGCACTATAGTCTATGGAGGCAAGGGCATTTATTGTTTCAGCTATTTTTGATACGCCACCAATTTTCGATGCTATTTCACCTAGTGCTGGGTTTTTATCAATCCATGAGAGAGAATCAAAAAAACCTTCAAAGAATGTGCCAGTTATGCCTAGTGCATCCTTGCTTCCACTATCTAGTCCTACGTTCGGTTTTTTCTTTGCTTTAAGTTGGAACACCCGCCAAGTGCCATTTTTATGAGACAAATATTCGCAGTTATCATTAATACGTGTTCCGTTACGTTTTAAGTCTTCTCCTTCTCTTATCTCAAAATAACTTATGATGATATTTGGTCGTTGGACCTTACGTCTATCTGTTGCATTGCCACTAATCCAAGACAGGAGTCCGTCTGAATAGCCATAGGCATAATGTCTTTCTGCATAGTCTTTTAAGAAGTCAACTGGAAGGTTGTTGAGATATTGAATACTGCAAAGTTGTCCCCAGTTTGTGTGTGTGTCAATGTGAATATAAGGTTGTCTTGAAGCACATTCTGGACAAGTAACATATCCTGTTCCGTCACAATATGGACAAGTTTTTTCGTAAGTCCTCGTGCCTACTCCATCACAATATGGACAATCTTTTGTTTCGCCATCAGCATCTTCATAACGTCCTGAGCCACCACATTCATCACACTTTCCTGTTGTAGTAACTGTGGCTTGATGGTCGTTTTGTGATTTGCAATCGGCCTTTCTTGTGTTGCCGCAGGTTTTACACCAAGTGTTTACATCGTCATATTTCCCAATGATAATATTATTTGTGAATACTGGCAAAGTTCCGTCAGATGCTTTGAAAATATAATGATTTTTATACTTATTTTTCAAGTATTCTTTGTTTCTTTCTATAGCGTTTGAATTGTTCGTTGCACTTTCATCTAGTTTCATTCCTTCAATAAATGCACCCGCATCATAGTCGTCTGCAAATGACGTTACGCTTGACTTTTTAAATGCTGTGCCAAGCAGATACAATGACAAACTGTCTGCTGCACCGTCTGGTTCTTCCTTGCTTGGGTCTTCGGTAGTTGGAGTCATTTTGCCACTAACCTTGCCGCCCTCAAAGTAAACAATGCTGTTAACGCTTACAATTCCATCTGTGCTTGCCAGTCTATTTACCCCATCGCCATATTTGCTATCACCTACGTGACCAAGAGTACCAGAGGCAACATTGTTAAGCACCTGAACTTTTTGTGCACCAGAGTTGTTGGAAATATTTGTTCCCCCTTTGATTGTAAATTTTGAGAAGTTTGTGCTGCTATTATTTGATTCCGAATTTGCCTCTGAGTTTGATCCTGAATTTAATTCCGACACCCATCGGTTTGAGAATGTTAGGACTGCACCGCCGAAACCATTTGTTTCGTTGTTTTGAATATCTGCACCATTAAGTGTCAACGTTCCTTTAACTTGACAAATGGCACCGCCACCCCAATAATCAATAAGGTTTTTCCCTTTGTCCTCTTCACCGGCTTTAACTTCGTATAGATTTTTGTCAACAAAGTCTTTAAGTTCCTTATTGCCTTGGTTTCCATCGTTCACCTTGCCTACTGCATAGTTATTAACGAAGTTGCCGCCATTAAGAGTAACTTCTTCACCACCAGCCACAAACAACGCACCGCCAGACGAAGCAATGTTACCTGCACCAACAGTAAATTGACCTGCATATTTACCCTCAATTTGAGTGTTTGCACCAAAGCCTTGAACAATACTCGTGTCCCCGCTGCTCTTCTCGGCTACTTTAAATATTCCACCAGCAACATACACAGCACCACCAAATGTTGCATAGTTTGCCCATTGCGCTCTGTCTTCACTAAGTGCAGATTTAATATCCTCTATCTGATTTTCATCAAAGCCAGAGACACTTCTGCCATTGACTGAACCACTTTTGGCGTAGAGAATGTTATCATTTACACCTTTTTCATTTATTTCTGTGTCAAACTTAATTCCACCAATTATAAAGTTGCTTAATGTAACACTGCCACCGCCAATTGGTATTGCAATTGCGCCACCATAATTTGTTGCATGATTGCCACCCATTCTAAGAGTATCTGATTTATTATTTTTATCATCTACACCTGGCTGCGTAACTGCACCACCTCTAGCATAAATTCCGCCGCCCATATGCGCTGCAAAATTGTTGTTGATGGCAGAACCGTTAAGTGTCACGGTTCCACCGCTGATAGAAATACCACCACCAACACCCATTACAAAATTATCGCTGTTATCAACATTGCCAATATTTAGTGCGGAATTTTCGCTAATTTTTCCGCCATTATTGACTGTAACTTCTGCTTCAGCCACACAAATGCCACCGCCACTTTGAGCGTAGTTTTCAGATATTTCAAAGTTATTCATTGTAAGTTTACCGCCTCCTGCGTATACGCCGCCACCTAACGTAAATGCACAGTTGTTCTTTATGCTGCCGCTGATTAGGTTTGCGCTGCCGCCTGAGATGTACACTGCGCCGCCGTTTGTTGCAATGTTGCCAAAGATATATCCTGAGGAGTCTAGGTTGTTTGGAGATCCATCACCTTTAAAGCCTACTGAAAGGGTGCCGCCACCGACATACACACCACCGCCGCTTGTTGCATAGTTGCCCGTTATGTTGCTGCTAGTAGGAATATTTTTGTTTTCTTCTTTAGTTGGTTTTGCGGCTTTGATATATAGTTCACCATTTTCGATATACACACCACCACCGCTTGTCGCATGGTTACCAGCAATTTGCACATTTTCAGCAATAGTAACCGAGCCACCCTTCACATAGATTGCACCGCCCTTGTCTGCTGTGTTGCTTATGTCAGTTTTTGGTGCATATGGGTCAGTTTTAGTCTTATCTGACAATGCTTCTTTGTGTGCATTTATAAGAGTTTTTAGGTCATGGTCATTATCAATAGACTGATAAGCCTCGCCGCCGAATATTCCATTGACAAGAGCCACCTCACCAGAGGAAACATACAATGCGCCGCCGTTTGTTGCATTGTTTGCAGTGAATTTTGTACTGCCCGAAATTTCAAGTTTTCCACCATTTATGACTATAGCGCCACCATTTGTGGCTGAGTTGTGTGAGATTATGTTCTCATCTGTATCATTCTCTTTAACAAAATAAACATTTGAGTTCTCAATATACATCGCTCCGCCTTCAGTCTTGTCTTTTTCGCCATTGTAACTCATTGTAACTCGTAAAAGTGTGACATTTGATGTGTGGTCGCTTGAGGAATCAGACTTACCAAAGACATAAATTGCACCACCTTTTGCGGCTGTATTGCCTAAACTCTCCTTGTTAACCATATCATATCCGCCAAAAATACTGTCTTTTATTTCAACTGAATTTGGTTCAGTTGTGTCACGTCTTGCGACATACATTGCACCGCCGTTTTCTGTTGCAGAGTTATTGTAGAACTTACAATCAGAGAAGATTGCACTACCACGAACATCTACAGCACCACCATTGACACTTGCAGTATTTTCTTTGAAGGTTGTGTTTGAAATCTTTATGTTATTAACGCCTTGTTTAGATTGAATTTCAATAGCACCACCATGGGCTGCTTTGTTTTTAGTGAATGTGGAGTTATCATTTTTATCAGAGTCACCGCCGATTGTAAGACTAAATCTCTTATCACTTATTCCAGATTGAGGTTTATCGCCCGCTTGAATTTCGCCATTGTCGAAGTACAATCCGCCGCCAAGTCCGCCTTCTTCTTGCGAAGCAGTATTTTTCTCTATTGTTGCACTATGCATTTCAAGCGTTCCCTCGCAATAAACACCGCCACCTTTTGGAACACTATACTTACCAATCGAAATAACATCGTCAATATTACTTGATTCTCCGTCTTTTTGTTCTGGTATTTTTGCCGTGTTGCTTGAGATTGTTCCAGCATTGATTACAAATTTTGCTGGGTAGTAGTTTGGCGTTCCTTCTTTTCCGTCTATAATTTCCTTTATGATACTATGTCCAACATACACACCACCGCCAAGGATAGCAGTGTTATTTGACAATGTTGCATTTCCTTGCAAAGTGAATTCTGAATCTTGCCCCGCAACAAACACTCCGCCACCTCTTAGAGCTGTGTTGTTTGAAATTGACGTTGTTTTTGTTTCCGCCATAGTTGAGGTTTCTGAGGATATCGTGGAAGTTCCTAGGGTAAATCCCTTTCCTTCTGCAACATACACGCCACCGCCGTCACCACCAGTCACGCCAGATGGTGTTTCTGCCACCATTTCAACTTCATATAATGTCACGTTGTAGCTGATTGAACCACCAGATAGGGTTGCTTCTCTACTATTTGCATAAAGACCTGCACCCCAATAGGCTTGGTTGCTGTTAATGTTTCCAGCATTCATTACAAGTGTGCCGTCAAGATACACTCCGCCACCAAAGTCTGCAATATTTCCAGAAATTGAGCCGCCAACGACCTCCAATTTTCCCGCAACAAACACACCTCCACCTCTGGCCTCTTTTCCCTTCTGGAATGAACTAGTTGAGCTATCAATGTTTGAAGACATTGTTGTGGCGACATTGCCTCTGATAACGCCACTTGTAAGGGTTGTTATTCCAGCAGTGTAAATACCGCCACCATAAAGTGCTTCGTTACCCGTGATAATTTCACTAGAAGCCGCTTCAATGATAAGTGTTGCACCGCTTGCGACATACACCCCACCACCAAGTCCAGTTGACAATTTATTCAATTTGTTAGTAGATTCGGTCATATCTGCAACAGCCTTGTTGTCGTTAATGCTGCCACCAGTGAGTTTGATTGCTCCACTTGCAACATACACACCGCCGCCGTTACCGTTGTTTGCTTTATTGAAGATTATGCTAAGTCCGCTTAAGTTCATTGGCTTATCTTCTGTGCTATTAGCCACAATATACAAGCCGCCACCATTAGTTGCTACGTTTTTAGTGATGAGGTTATCTTTTCCATCAGAGGTGCTTGCAGTAATGCTGCCGTTCTCAAGATAAATTGCACCGCCGTTTGTAGCTTTGTTATCTTCAAATGTATTTCCGCCGTTTAGTTTAACAATAGAATCTTTTGCATACAAGCCGCCACCGTTGTCTGCTTTGGCTATGACAGAATTCTCATCATTCAATTTGTATGACTTTTGAATTGTTGTGTCAGAGATTGTAACCGTTGTATTAACTACTGCAATCGTTCCACCGTTGCCGCTAAATTCTTTCGTTGTATTGTCGCTAAATGTTACACCCGCTACTGTGAGTGTGCCGCTATTTGAATAAATTGCACCGCCGTTATCTTTTGCAGAGTTGTTTTCAAACATAAGGTCTGCCCCGTCTGACGATGTTGCAGTTTCGTCAGCTGAGCCGCTTGTTGAAGTTGTTATTGTCAAAGTTCCGCCATTTATGTTTGCAACTACGCCACCATTTGTAGCACTGTTGTTCGCAAATTTGCCACCAGAGATTGTAAGTTTGCCTTTATTCAAGACTGCGCCACCGTCTGTGGCTGAGTTATCTGTAAAGACACAATTTTCAATCTTGCTTTCTTTACTTGAGGCTACAGTCACAACGCTGTCACCTGATATTTCATTATTTATAATTGTGCTGTCGGTCATGGTGAGGGTTGCTTCTCTAGAAACCTGAATAACAGTTGCAGTGTTGTTTTCAATAGTCGCCTCATAGACCTTAACTTCGCCTACTGTTGCTTTCACAGCAATAGTATTGAAGTTTTTGGCCAAAGTATTGCTTCCCAGAGTAAAACTACCTTCATTTTCGACTGTTGCAATTCCAGCGTTGCCGGCTGCTCCGTCAAATATAACGCCACTTGTTGTAAGACTTCCATACACTTTGAAAATGCTTGATGTAAGTTCTTTTGACATCTTAACAACTTTTCTAGTTAGTCCGTCTTTTTCTTCTGTTATTGCCTCCCATTCGTGGCCGTCACCAGTTATTCTCCCCGAGCAAAGAGTTGCCGTGACGCCCTCATATACAGTGATTTGCGATGACACTGCAAAATTGTCAATGTTTGGCATTTCGTCTAGGTCTTCAAGAAGGACAAAGTTCCAGTTGCCGCTTTCAACATAGGCAAATGCTGATTCAAGTGATTCAAAAAATCTTATTGCCCCGTCATTTACATTTTCCCTCAAAACAATCTTTAAGCCGACAACAATGTTTTCGCCTTTTGCAATGAAGCAATATGGAGAAACAAGGTCGTCAGTCACAAACATTCTTTCGTCAGCCCATTTTTCAGCATCATCACACATATATCCTGCAACAATGTGCCCACGTTTCTTTTGGTCCTCGTCAAGAGCAATCTTTATACTTGCACCAGATGAACAATGCTTGTCAACGTAAATTATTGCGTCATCACGGAAGTCATTTTCTGTATTTGTGTGAGGAGCAAGATAAACATGATCTGAAATTGTGATATTGTCACTTAGTGTGGCTGAACCATTTGTTGTGGTTATAAGAAGTGCTACAAAATAACGAGTTGAGTCAACATAAATTCCGTCACCTTTTGCAGCAATATTCGCAAACCCTTCGCCGCCCATTGTAATGCTTGCGATTTGAACTTTTGCTCTGCCAGTATGGCTGTAAATATAAATTCCGCCGCCATATTGTGCTTTGTTTTGTGTAATTTGAGTTGCATTGTCGCAATTACTAAATGTAACTTCTGCGCCCTCAGTCACATAGAAGCCGCCTCCGTTTTTCATTGCAATATTTTCAGAAATTATTGAATCTTTAACAGAAATTGCTGAGTAACTTGCGTAAACACCGCCGCCATAGCCGCCAATTTGATCATGGTGACTGTTTCCGCTTGTATCTGTATAGTTTTGTTCAAAACTTGTTTCGTTTGCAGAAATCGTTGTGTTTTGAATATTAACTTCTGCGTCAAGAGCATACAAGCCGCCACCAAGTCCATATGAAGTGTAAGCGGAAATATTATTCAACCTAGCATTTATGGAATATTTTGCTATGTTTCCTGAAATTGTCACGCTGCCACTATCTTCAGATGAACCGATTGTTGCTGCAACGCCAACAATTCTATTTTCTTTATCGTCTTTCAAGATGTTGTCATATGTAACATTTCTTTCATTTGTGTTTTGGTCTGTTGTAGTAAGGCTTATGCCGCCGCCAAATTTTTGCGCTTCGTTGCCTTGAATATCTACGCCTTTAAGATTAAGTCTTGCAACAATGCTCAATTTTCCGTCAACAGTTTCTGGGCTACTTGCCGCAAACACCCCACCGCCAGAAAGAATAGCAACGTTTTCTTTTATTTGCACTTTCTTTCCGTCTGCAGAACTGCTTGTTTCTATGCTTCCTTTTCCAAACAGTGCAATTCCGCCGCCGTTTGTGGCTCTGTTGTGTGAAATTTCAACTCCTCCAGTAATTTCTAGAGTTCCGCCATTTCTAACAGCCAAACCGCCGCCAAGATAGTTTGCTGCATTGGAAGTTATCGTTCCGCCAGTGATTTTAGCTGTTGAATTGTCAATCAAAATGCCGCCACCAGAAACAAATGCTTTATTTCCTTTAATGGTTCCACTTTCAAAATTGAGTGTAGAGCCATTTTCAACATAAATTGCACCGCCACTGCCAGTAGCACTGTTTTCTATGAAAACCGAGCCACGAACGTTAAGTTTTCCGCCGTTTGTAACAACAACCGCCCCGCCGTCATTCACGGCACCAGTGCCTGTGGCTTTCAAGGTGTTCCCTTCAAGTGTCACATTTTCGCCAAGTGTAAGTGTTCCAGAGTTTCTGATAAACGCATCAACTCCTGCAACATTGCCGTTTGACCTAATGTCGCCGCTGAATGTTATTGTAGGGACAGTGCCGCCAAATGCTGTTGCAAAGCCTTCAATTACACTCTCAAAGCCAGTCACACAATTTGTTCCGATGTAAACATCTCCATATCTGCCGATATTAAATACATTCCCGCCGTAGCCGCTTCTTGAAATGACTGTAGATTTTCTTGCTGCAATGTACACAACATCAATTACATTTCCGCTTTCAGAACTTTGCGATACGCCTATTTGAACTGCTTCAGTAATAACCACTTCTTTTTCGTTAATAACAACCATAAGTTGTTCATTTTTTGAATTTTTGTGGGCGTTTGCTTTGTCAATTGCGTCTTGCAATTTTTCTGTAATATACCTGATATTCCCGTTTGTATCCACAACTTGATAGGATTGTGGTGCCAAAACTAGATAATCTTGACTTGCACCGCTTCCTTGTTTTAGGGTGTAGTCTGAGTCAACTGGAATTGAGAATTTAGGAAGTGCGTCCTTTGCATAAGTTGCCCCAACATACACAACTTTTGTTTCATAAGGCACGCCTTCATCAACATGCAAAGTTATGATATCTTGAATTCTATCCGAACCCAATGCAACAAAGAATGTGTCAACATAATTTCCTAGATAATTCTTCTCGTGGTGCAGATAAATTTCTTGATAGAGTGCTGAATAGTCAAAGTCATTATTGAAAATCAATGCTTTATTGTCAGAATTTGCCAGTGTGGAAGAATTTTTGAAAATGCTTTCGCCAGCGACATAAATTGTTGGTCTATCATTTTCTTTATTTTCGCCGAGGGTCACAAGTTTGCCAAAAACAAGATAACTTTCGCCACCGAACCAAACATCTTGTCCAGCTCTTTCTTTGCCGCTCTCGTCATTTCCGCTGGTGTTTTTCAAAATCTTTGTGTTGATTATAGTTGTATTTACGCCTTTAACAGCCAAGCCGCCAGCCGTCACTTTTGCAGTGTTGCCCGATATTTCTGTGTTAGAAATTTCTGCACTGCCACCATCCCTTGCCACAAGATACAGCCCAGCACCAAAGTCAGCATCGTTCCCAGAAATTGTGACATTTGAACTTGCGCCCCCTTCCTCAGTGTATGCCGCAAGTTTAAGTGAGCCGCCAAGTTGAGCAATGCCGCCGCCATAGGTTTGAGTTAAAGCAGAGGATACTTCAGCATGGTTATTTGTAATTTCACCGCCATATATGCTAAGTGAACCACTTGCAAAGTAAATGCCGCCACCAAACATTGCCGAGTTGTCTGTTATTTGCGAATTGCTTATTGTTACATTGCCACCCGCGACATACACACCGCCACCGTTTGACACATAGTCGCCCTCTGCCACATTGGAAGAAATGTTATAGGAAATGATTGTAACATTGCCCGCTCCCACATACAAGCCAGCGCCAACTGTTGCAGTGTTTCCTGTTATGCTGCCCGATGTTTCGCTTGTGTTTCTTATTGTAACTTCACCTTTCTCAACATATATTGCTCCACCAGAGTATGCTAAGTTGTTGCTAAATGTTACACCCTCGATTGCAACTGCGTCAGACTTGCTTCTTGCGATGTAAATTGCACCGCCAAATTCACATTGTTGCTCTTCCGTACTGCCATTTTCAGAGAAGCTGCCGCCAACAATACTCATAAGCCCAGTGTCATAAATTGCACCGCCTTTTGACGCCCTATTTTGACTAAATGTGCTGTTTGAAATATTTAGTGTCCCTTCTGCGTAAATTGCACCACCATTTGATGCGATATTTGAAATGAATGTTACAGAGTTTATTGTTGCCATTGAGCCGTCAACGGTGTATATTGCACCACCAAAGCCCGACACTCCTTGAGCAATGTTGTTTGCCATAAGTGTTGTAGTGCTGTCTGTTCCAACAACAATCGTCCCCGCAGAATATATTGCTCCGCCAAGATTTGAGGTGTTGTTTTCAAGAATTCCGCCTAAGATGTTTGCATTGCCTTTGATGACTGCAATCGCTCCACCATATAGGGCATTGCAGTTTGCTATTGTGCCATTAAACATGTTCAAAGTTGCATATTCGTTTTCAACAGACACCGCTCCGCCATAGCCCGAAAGGTTGCTGCCATTTTGAATTGTAACTGCTTCATAAATATTAAGTGTTCCGCTGCTAACAACTCTAAACATTGCACTTGTCGCTTCAACTGATTGTGAATTTTCTCCACTTTCATCACTGCCAAAGATGTCAAGAGATTGAAGCACACTGCCACTAAATTCAGAATTATCCTTGTCAAAGTTAAGAGAAAGTTTGCCCGAAACTTCAAACATAACACCTGTGTAACTTGCGTCACGATAGATTTTTGCGTCTGCGTCTTTTTGACGAGTAATTGTTATGTTTTGTTTGTTTCCAACTTGGACAAAGTTGTTTTCGTCAATCTTTTGGTCTTGGAATATTTCAAAGATATAGTTTCTTCCTTCAGTCGTAGATTGCTCTGTTGCGTCTTTCAAACTTGCATAATTTATTGGTTTCCCTCTGTCTGTCACGTCAACAACTGTTGCAATGGTTGCATAAATTTTTGCCCCCATTCGTGTAAAGCACACACCCTCGCTTACAAATTTGCTTACTCCAGTTGTTGCATATTTTGTATCGGCATACAAAGCAACATAAATTCCCTTGTCATCTTGCCATTCTGACTTGTCAAGTGGACTTCTCTCTAAGTGAAGTCTTATTCTATTTTTTCTCATAGAAGTTTCGCCTTCACTGCCAAGAGTTAATGCCACAACATCAATTATCTTGCCTTTTGGAAGATAAATTCCATTGCTTTCCTCTGCCTCGCCAAGAACGGTGTTGTTTGAAATTGAAAGAGCATGTTCTGAGGCGTCTTTTGAAATGTAGATATTTGCAAACTTTTCTGCATTTTCTGCGTTGCAAATATTTTCAGAAGATGACACTTCGTCAAGCACAACTCTTGCTTTGCCACCCACATAAATTGCTCCGCCGAATTCGTTTGCTGTGTTTCCAGAAAATTCTGCTTTGTCAATACTTAAGACAAGGTTTGTATAAATTGCCCCGCCAGAGTTAGAGGCGTTTTCTGTGAATTTTGCCGACAAAATATTAACATCTGCTTCTCTTTCTACGCCCAAAGCGTTTCTTTCAAGATACAATCCACCGCCGAGGTTTGCAGTTCCTTTTTCAATGGTTGCAACATTTATCACAAGGCTGCCGTCAGAGTAGTAAATATTTCCGCCATTTCCCGTTGCTCTGTTATCCGACAAAATTGCGTTTTCTATTATGTTTACAGTTCCGCCGTTTATGCTTAGTCCGCCGCCGTTTTCAGTTGCAATGTTGTTTGAAATCTTGCCAGTGTTCAAAGTGACTTCGCCATTTGAAACATAAATTGCTGCACCGTCTTTGGCATTGTTTTCCGCAATATCCACACTTGAAATAGCAACTTTGCCATTCTTCATGAATATTGCACCGCCCATATCTGCTTCGTTGTTTAGAAGTTCGCCAGAAGTCAAAGTAACTTCGCTTGCAAGTCCGTTGTTTTCTGTAACATAAATTGCACCGCCAGCAAAGGCCTTATTTTGATTTATGGAAGAATTTTTGATATTAACTTTTGCTCCGTCAACAAATATGCCGCCGCCCAAAACATCTGTTCCAAGGTCAATGCTTCCGCCATTGTTCCCGAGGATAATTTCAGAAGAAGTAATACTTGAAGTCTTATCAGAACTAATGTAAATGTTTCCACCAGTTGTTGCATTGTTTGAAGAAATTGTAACATTATCCGCCACAAGTACGCCGCCGTTTATTGCGACACCGCCACCTATTGCAGCCGAGTTGCCCATATTTGCTTCGCTCGAGCCTATTTTAACACCTTTATTAACACAAATTGTTCCGCCAACAACTGCAATTGCTCCGCCTATATTCTTTGCCGAGTTGCCATAGAATTCCACTTCGCCAGTTATATCAAGTTTGCCCGCACTCAAAAGCACCACGCCGCCTGACATTGTTGCCATGTTGCCGCTGAATAGTCCAGCAGAAATTGTGCTTGTCACGTCCTCACAATCAATGTAAATCGCACCGCCGTTTTGTGCGCCATTGTTTACAATTTGAGTTTCCTTGTCAGAAATATTAACAACGCTTCCGTCTTGAGCGAACACAACGCCGCCACTCTTTGTCATAACTTCGCCGTCAAACATTCCGTTGTCGTGAATATTTGCTCTGGATATATTCAAAGTTGCTTGACTTGAAATGTAGAATACGCCGCCACTTGTCACTGCGTAGTTGTTATAAATTTCGCTGCCCGTGACGGAAATTGTGCCGCCCGTTGCATAGACAACTGAGCCATTTTGTGAAATGTGGTCATATATTTTAAGCCCAAGATTAAAGCCGACAACACCTCTGTTTACTTTTATAAGGCTGTCTGCAGATTCACGTTTGCTGCCCACAATGTCAAGTTCTGCATTGACATATGTTGCGTCATCTCCCTCAACAAAGTTGCCGCCGAATGCAACATTGCCGTTGCTTTCAACGATAAATGCAGTTTCGTCAGATTTTCTTGTGAATGTAATTCCGCCTCTGTCTTCGCTGTCAAGTTTTTCATATCCAGCGTAAATTGAAATTTGCTTATCTATGGTGATTGTAGATTTCAGATTTATGTCACTCTTAACAACAATTTTGTTTCCGTTTTGAGCGTTTGCCACTGCGTCTTCAAGATTTGAATGATAGCTTATAAGTTCGTTTGTGCTGCTTAAAACATCAATCAAATTGTCAACAACAATGTTATATCTAAGATATTTTTGCCACTCTGCAGTTTTAACAATTCTTTGATAGAAGTTGATATTCGTATAAACAACACCTTTTCTATCTTCTTCAATGTCACTTGCAGTAATGCCCGTGCCATTTACAACTGCTTCAAACGCTGCAATGGAATAAAGTCTTGCTTCAACAAGTGTTGTCAATTCTTCAAATGTTTTATTTTTGCCAAAGTTTTCCGTTGTGCCAGAAAGAACAACACTCTGAAGTCCCGAGCCATCAAACACTCTTTCGCCAAATGTTTGAACATTGCTTAGGTCAATGCTCTTTGGAATGTTTACACAATTTTGGAAAGCGTATGAGCCAATGTTTGTTATGTTTGAAATGTCAAACAAGCCACTTGTGCCAAGTTCAATCAAACTTGTACAATCACTAAACGCATATGCCCCAAATGTTTTAATGTTTGTTCCAAAGAAAATTCTTTCAAGTTTTGCAAAGCCTTCAAATGCATAATCGCCAAAGTTGTCGAGTTTGTCATTTTGAACGTTAACTTGAACAAGTCCTTGTGGAATGACTACTTCGCCGTATCTATCTACAAACAGATACTTCAAACTTGACGCTCTCGCCACTCCGTCTTCGGCACTTCCGCCACCAACAAATGGAACAACAATGGAAGAAAGATTTTCCATGTAAGATAGTGAACCTTCACTCATTAAAGAAATTGTTTGAGGAATGGAGATTATTTCAAAAGTTGTTTTTGCAAATGCAAATGGGAGAATGGAATTTATGTTGTAGTTTGTTCCGTTGTAATTTGCACTTTGAGCAACTGCATAATTTGCCTCATTTCCCATGTTTGAAATTAAGACTGCAAACAAACTTGCACTCATGCCGTCTGACAAATAAACATTTCCATCGTCTGCTACAAACATCGCTATGTTATCACTTTCTTCAAATGCTATATCTTTCAATGTTTCATTTGCAAAAGAACCAAAGCCAAACACTTGATTTTGTTTTAAGTTGTTAAGTCCCAAAAGATTTTTTGTGTCTTCAAAAGCAAATGACTCAATTTCAAAACCGTCAGCCACAAACTTGAAATTCAAAGATTGAATTTGACCAGCGGTCAAAAGACTTGAAATTCCAGTTATTGTTTCGCCAACGACAACTGATGTTCCCACTTTATAAAGTTTGTGTTCTGGAAGAATGATATTTGCATTTTCAAGAGTTTGCCCTTCTTCGCTAAGTCCAACTATTTTGGAATCTAAATAAGTGAATACAAATGGGTTTGAATATTCTTCCCACACTGCATACAGTGTGACAGTTCCCGCAAATTTTGTTGTCATTTCGTTTGGATTTTCATAAGACTGTCTGATGTCTGGAGTGGTTGCACTTGGGGAATATGCCCAGCCAGCAAAGTATGCAAAATATTGGTCGTTTTCGTCCCTAATGTCTGCAATTTCCCAAACATTTCCGTTGATATCCGCAAAGGAGATATTGCTTTCCGTTCCAATTTCAAATCTTGCTGTTTCATTTTGATTTTCGCCGACAATATCTGTTATGCTTGCACCGATAATTGTTCTTGTGGTGTTAAGATTATAGACAATGCTATATTCCGTTTCTCTCACGCCATAAAGTTTCAAAATTCCAAGAGAAATGTCTTGATATTTTGCAAATTCCGCCACAATATCTTGAGTTAAAACGAGTGAAGAGCCAAGTTCAAAGTTTACAACACTTGCATCTGGCAACATTGACCAGCCGTGCAAAATTTCAGGGGTTTCCATGTCTTGTGGCAAAACGCAAGATGTTGCGCCCTCAGCATATGTGTTTGTTCCAGTTGGTGAAACATAGATTGTGCTTGTTGGATATTCTCCATTTCCGCCTTCAACTTCAAATTGCAAGACATATGGAAGTGACTTCCACGCAACAAACAATTCAAAGACTGGTTTTGTAAACACGCTTGTTGAAATTGTGATATATCCTTGTTCGTCAAAGTTAATATTGCTTGCACCCAGCGAAACTTCTTTTGTTCTGCTTAAGAAGCCAATTTCATGTCCCACAAGTGCAAATGAAATTAAGTCTTGCTTGCTAACTGTAATCACGCCTTGACTATCTGGTTCAAATGCCAAAACTTTATCTTCACCATTGTTTGAAAGTATGTTCAATGAATATTTCACGAACACTGGATAAAGTTCAATTCTATCTTCAGTTGTGAAGTTATATATAACTTGACAATTTGAATATTCCACATCTTCCGTTTTCCCATTTGGAACAGTTGTCCAGCCAACAAAATACATTGTTAGTCTTGAATATGTGTCAACAATTTCACTTATGTCTGGAAGATTTTTTGTGCTGTCGCCATAAGTTGCTTTAATTTCTTTTGTTCTTGAGGTTTCGTCATTTGCAACGTGCAATGCAACTGTGTATTCATTGCCTTGCCACACTGCATAAACTGAAACTTTATCTTCTGTTGTCAAATTCTTAACGGTCAAACTGTTTGCAAACAAATATTCTGTGCCATCAGCTGTTTTCCACCCAATTTGAGTGTAACCAGGGGCTGTGAATTTGCTTGATGAAAGTTCGCCTTCTTCCCCATAGGTCATAACTGTGTCTTCAACATTTCCCGTTGCTTCGGCAAGTCCACTTTCATATACAACTGTATATTGTTTTGCACTCCAGATAGCATAGAAGTTGAGTGTCAAAGTCATATCCTTGTTCATCAAAAGGTTTTCGCCAAGTTTGTATGTTTTGCCGTTTCCGTCACGAGAAATTGCCCAGCCAGATAGAATATATCCGTCAAGAGAAATGTCGTCAATGCCAAGAAGAGTAAAGTTTTCGTCATAACTGACAGAAATTGTCTTTGTTTCTTCTTCACTTTCATAAGGGTTGCTGTGGAAAGTGACTTCAAAACTATTTGCTGTCCATATTGCATAAACAGTTGTGTCTTCTGCGGACATTTCAAAATTACTTGCGTCAAGGTTTATTGTTGCAGATGTTCCAGCGGTCAAGTCAAAGCCAGAAAGCATGTAGCCAAATCTGCTAAGTCTATTTGCAATGGCTGCCAAAGTCTGTTTTGCGTTTGACCCCTCACCCGTCACAAACACGTCAACACCAACACTTCCGTTGTCAATTTTGAAGTTTCGGAAGTTTTCATTTTGCAAATCTTGAACATTGAATTCTGCTTTTGTTTTGCTAAGTCCGCCCATGTCATTGAAGTCAAGGGTTAAGACGAACAATGTTTGAGTGTAAACTGCCTTAATTTGCAAGTCGCCATATGGCATTGTTGTGTCAAGAGCAAGTTCGGTTACAGTTTCACCATTAACAACACCCCAATATGCAAATTCTCGTCTGTCCTTTGCTGCCTTTGTGTTTGCAAGGAGAGAGGACAAGTTTGTTCCAAACATAACATCTGTAACATATCTTGTGCCATATTGCCTAATGCCCGCTATGTCACTTGAAAGCACGCCGCCGTCAGGGTCGATGATGAGTGAGAACATTGCACGAGTTATAACAACATCTTGTCCACTTGTTCTTGTTCTGTAATTGTTCTTTTGACTGCTTTCAACTTCAAATTTTGTTGCGTCAGAGTCAAGATTATCGTCGAATGTTGCAATAACAACTTCGTCCGTTCCCATTGGATAATTTTCAATGGCAACAGATATAACTTTGCTTGAAGTTATGTCAGATTTAACATTGATTTTTGCTCCGCCCTTGAGTCTTACTGCGTCATAAATGTCACCGCCACCCGCAAGTTCCATTTTGCCACTAAGGTCTTCAAGCGAATTTCCTTCAATGACAATTTCCGACCCGCTTGTATCAGTAGAGCCTATTGTTCCGCCATAAACTGAAAGTTTGCCACCGAGTGAAACATATACATTTTGTCCAAGGTCTGAGCAAGTATTTTTGCCAACATTGCCGCCATAAATTTCAAGCGTTCCCTTAAGCACTGCAATGCCACCGCCATAGGTCGCTGTGTTTGACCTTATGTCTGCAGAGATAATTCTTACAACATGATTGTTAAAGTTATCTTCCACTGGCCCAAAGCAAATTGCACCGCCATAAACTGCACTGTTTTCACTTAACACGCAGCCCGCCTCAAAACTAATATTGCTAACTGCTGGAGCCACCTTGTCGCCGACATAATATAGTCCGCCGCCATATGTTGCTTTGTTGCCAATAATTTGAGTGCTTACGCCAACAACAACTCTTTGCACACCTTCTGCCACATAAATTGCACCGCCATATGTTTTAACTTCGTCAAGAGTTTTGCTTGCATAAGTTGCCATGTTGCCGTTTTCAAATGTTGCAGAATGAATGACAATTCCTTCGCCCACTCCGTCAACTTTGTTGCCGACATAAATGCTTGCGCCCATTGTTGCACAGTTTTTGTCAAATGTGCCGCCAGCAATTTCTGCTGTGCCATTTGTCCAAATTGCACCGCCGTTTGTTGCACTGCAATTTTCTATTGTTGCGTCAGTCACAAGCAAACTGCCGTTGTTCCAAATTGCACCGCCGTTTCCCTTTGTGGAGCAGTTTAAAATTTTTGCCCCAACTAGAACAAGTCTGCCGTAGTTTACAATCGCTGCACCGTTGTTTGTTACATTTTGATTTGCCACCACAAGCACATCGCCCGCAACAAGAGTTGCACCACTTGCCACATAAATCGCCCCGTCTGTACTCCCGTCATTATTGCCGTCAAGAGTTATTGTAGAGTTGTTGCTATCAAATGTAACCTGTCCGTTTTCAACTCTTATCATGTAACTTGAAAGACTTGTTGCTCTTGTCAGTGTAACAGGCTTGCTTGCTGTCACTGTTATGGAAATTGCTTTGTTAAAGACAAGTGCCGATTTAAGTTCAATTTTGCTAGAAACAATTTCAAGTGTGTCGCCGTCAAGAAGGTTTTTGATTGCTTCGCCAACTGTTTCGTAGTTAATTCTATTTATTTCGCCAGCGGAAACATTATTTTTGATAATAACTGCTTCCACCTTTTGCCAGTTGCAATGAAGAGTCAACTTCGTTAGGTCTTTTATGCAGATTGAAGGGTTTGAAAAATCATACATTGTATCAACATTTTCGTGATAAATGTTATCGACACCCGTAAATATGCCGTTGACTGCATAATCAGCCTTGCTGAATGTGTCAAGAAGTGAAGCATAAGTCAAATATTCTCTGCTTTGTGGAAGGGACATTTTGACGCTTGGCTCGCCACTCTTGCTTGTTCCGCCGTTGCCGTCAAAGGTTATTTCGACCATTGTTTTTTCATATTGAGCCACAAAGCAAACTGTTCCGCCGTTTTCTTCAACAAGTTTAAGTTTCGACTTTGTTTCTTCAACAGTTTCGCCCATTCTGTTTAGTGAGAATGAATCTTTAAGCCCCATAACTTTATCAATAAGAGGAATGAAGTTTGAAGTTGTAGCATCAACATAGAAAACTTTCCAGCCTACGCAAGTGAGATATTGTCTTGCTGGTGCGGTGAGATAAATCCTGTCTGTAAACATGATATTCCCGCCACCAACTTCAATGTATTCCGACTTCTCATTTTGATAATATGACTTGTAAGCATAAGACCTTTGTTCCCAAACTGCTTTTAATGTAACTTGTTTGTAAGGTTTGATAGTTTGAGCATCCATTCTTCTGCTGCCAGTTGCCTCGCCGTCAACATAACCGTCAAAATAGTTTTGCAACTTGTATCCCGCCCTAAAGCCCGTTAAGTTGTCAAGGAATTTAAGAGTGTTGTCGTCTGAGTCGTCAAGTTGAATTTTAAATGGCTCTGTATAAGTTGTGCCATTGTAAGTTATCTCGCCGCCGTTTGGGTCGATTGTAATATCTTCCGCCATTTTTATGATGTCAAGATAACTGCCGCTTCCAGCAAGAACAAATTTCTTTGTTTCTTCGTCAAGTTCAAAATATTCCTCTGCAAATGTCGCAAGGACTGAACTGTCAAACTTCACCATATGGAGGCCTGCAATTTCTGCGTCCGTTGCCACATCATAAAGGTGAATAACAATTCTTTCCCTATTTTCCATTGTGCTTGACATATTTCCTGAAACAGTCAACATTTGAATATTTGCACTTAATTTATCCTTAGAAATTGGGCTGAAATAGATGTCTGTTATATAAGACTTTTCGTCCATAACAATTTTTCCGTGCGAAACAGAAGTGCCTCGAATTTCCGATTCGACGGTTGTCTTTGACGAAATTTCCACATTTTCGCTGTTTACAAATTTTGCATTTATAAGTGTAAGTGTTCCATTCTTCCCAACATAAACTTGATGACTATCTGTTGAAGCCACAACAAGTCCAATGTTCCCTTGCATTGTCACTTGCGAATTGCCAGAAATATACAGCACTTCGCCAAACATTGAAGTTTCAGAAAGCGTATTTGCGTCAAATGTAACATTTGTGATAACTGTATTTGTGTTTGAAGAGTTAACAAACATTGCCCCGCCACGAACAGCTGAGTTTGAAGATAGAACTGTGTTGTCACCAGTAAATTGGGTGTAACTTGACCCGCCAACATAAATCGCACCTCCGTCCCTTTCTGCAGATGAGTTTTGAACCCTTGCACCATTTAGGATAAGCCTTGATAAGCCTTCAAGATAGAATGCTCCGCCACTTACTGCAGCATTTCCATCTGCCGTGCCTTCAAATAGCAAGTTCCCGTTATTCATATACACAGCACCGCCACGTTGATATTGTGCGTTGCCGCCCAGTGCTTTTGACCCAGATATATTAACAGTTTTCCCAAGCGTGAGCATAAAGTTTGGAGCAGCGTTTTGTACATAAATTGCTCCGCCTTCGTTTACATATTCGTTAGAGTCAAAATACAAGTTGTCAAGCGATGTATTTTGTTGCAAATCGATGATTGCTATTGCTCCCGCATAAGTTGCTTTGTTAGATTTAAATGTAACAGTCAAAGTTTCATTGTTTGTTGTTTTTTGCAAAATGTTTTTGACATAAACTGCCCCGCCAAAGCCTTCACTTGCAACATTGCTTTCAAAATATCCGCCGTCAAGCACAAGCCCTTGTGGTGCGAAGATTGCACCGCCGCTTGTTTTTGCCGTATTCTTTGTAAATGTTGGATTGCCAACAAGAGTAAGCACGCCCGAAGCAAACACTGCACCGCCGTTTCCAAGCGAGTTGTTTGAATCAAACTCCATAAATGTTGTTGCAGAGAGTTTGAGGTCTGCTTGCGAATAAATCGCACCGCCGCCAAGAGAAGAACCCGTTGCAGTATTTCCGCTAAATGTGCAATCGGAAATATTTGACTTGCAGTCAGCACTTATATAAATAGCTCCGCCAACAGAAGCAGTGTTATCCTTAAACCACACATTTTTAAGTGTTACTTGTGCGTTTTCTTGTGCGAAAATTGCACCACCGTTTCCACTTGCTGTATTTTCTTTATATTCGTCTTTTGTCTTGCCAAAAGAAATTCCGTCTTTGTCGTCTGCTTCAGCGTTTAATATGCCATAACTTCCAACATAAATTGCACCGCCGTTTATACTGCTGTTTCCAGAGAACACAACACCAGTTCCAGAAATATTTACAACGCCATAAAGAGCGCCTTCTTCCCCCATTTGTCCAAACACTGTAATCATGCCGCCACGATTTTCGTTTGTGACAGTTGCGTTTTCAAAGCGAGTGTAGCCCAAAATATTAAGCACCGAATTTGGATTTACAACAATCAAACTTTCACTTCTATTCTTAACTGTCCCTTGTGAAATAACAAGATTTGTCCCGCTCTTCCCGTCTATTGTAAGTTTTGCTTTTGTATAGTCACCGCTGACACTTGTTCCACCAACAACAAACATAGCCTTGCCCTCTGCAAAGTCGTCAGAAAGTTTAAGAGTAACTTCACCTGCTTTTGCACTCAAAATTACATCTGCAAGAACTACAAGTTCGCTTTTCACTTCAACATTTTGTTTTAGGATAACAATGTTAAATTGCGAGTAAGTTGTGCCATAAACATTTGATGAAACATCTTCAAATGCTTTTGAAAGTGAAGAATAAAACCACTTTTCAGTTTCCTTTGTGCTGTTTGTAGGCTGGACAAAACATTCAGCCTCTTCCCAAATTGCATAAAGTTCATGCACACCCGTTGAACTTTCTGTAACAACATATCTGTCCCCAGGAGCATACAAAACACCTTGTCCGTCAGTTGCATAATTTTTATTTTTTGAGAAGCCAACAAGCGAGTAATTTTCCCTTCTGCCAATGTTTTCAAATTCGCCAAAGTCATACATTGTTGGAAGCAAAATTTCTGTGCCTGGATACACATCTTTTTCTGCCGTCACGCTGCCCTCTTGCGAATCATTGTTGTTTAGGATAAGTTTTACTGTAAGTCTTTTGAACATAACAGTAACAGTTATTTTTCTGCCAAGGTCGCTAAAGTCTGGGTTGCTTTCGTCCATTCTAAACAAGTCGCCAGCGCCATATCCCAAGTTGCCGTTTATTTTGTAGTTAGAGAATTCATAGCCGTCAAGCCTTATGAGTTGTCTTGAAACATATTTTCTGCCGCTTTCGGCGTCAACAAAGAAATATCTTCCGTCTTCGTCAACAGATGTTTCATAACTAACATTGTTTCCGTCCTTTTCAAATGTCACTTTTTCTGGATAAACATTTGGGTCAACTTTTTGTGCTTCGCCGTCAATGTTAAGTGAATTTCTAAGCGTGACTTTTGGGTTCGACAAGTCTGTATCATTCATAAACACAGACCAAGCTCTGTCCTCATTTTCGCCAACATAGAATTTAAGTTCAAAGACACTTTCGCCAAAGGCAACTTGCTTTGTATAGAAGTAACTTCCAGCATACAGTCCCGAAGTTTCCAGTTCAAAGTTTGTGACACTTTCTCCGCTTGAAAGAGCAACTCTTTGTGGAACGCCCGCAGCATCTCTTTCAACAGTTGTCACATCGTCATAAGTTACAAACAATGTTTTGTTCACTTCGCTTGCAAGTGGCAAATTGAAAGACAAGCCATAGCCAACTTTCTTCTTAAGAACATTCATCATGCCAAGACTTGATGAAAATTCCTGATTGTTAATTGTTGTATTTATGTGACCTAGAGGTTCATAAACAAATTCAACATCATATTCATTTGGCTTCCAAACTGCATACAGATAGAAGTTGTGTGCAGGGAATTTAAATTCATTTCCCGCTTCACCCCTAACATTTTGCAAGTTTTCTACATAGCTAAACTTCCCTTCGCCAGAGAGAATTTGAGAGTAAACATCAACACTCTTTTCATCGTCCTTAAATGAATATCTTACGCCCAAGCCCTCAAAGTCAGAGTATATTTCGCTTGCAACTGGATATTCATTGTAATAAGCCCAGCCAACGAAGGTGTAGCCATAACGAAGATTGGTTGGTTTAATACTGTTTATGCTTGCCAAAGTTTCATCGCTTAGTGGGTCGCCACATTTAATTGTTTTGCTTGCGATAACTTTGCCGTCACTGTCTTTTGACAAGTCCATAAAGAGAATGTCATAACTGTGAAGTGCCAAAACGAGAGCAAACTTTTCGTCATCACATCTAAGCACAAATGAAGCACTTTGTGTTAGTGTGAATATTTCTTCATTTCCGTCTTGCAAATATTGCTTGTAGGCGTTATAAAGTTTTGACTTGTTTTCTTCGCCATTTTCCATAACTGAAGCAAATTGCACAACAGGTTTGTTCATAACAGCATTCTTTGTAACAAAGTCAATTTCAACATGATTTACTTCTTCGCTGTCTGCTTTTTTATTCAGCCAATTTTCCTTTGAAATTGTAATTTCGTGGAATTTTCTTTCGGTCACAGTTTCTTTCTTGCCGTCAACAATTTTGACTGTTTCGCTTAGATATGTGCCAAGGAAAATTCTTTGTCCGTCTGCAATGAAAGCATTGCCATAAATTTCAACTGAACCTTGGTTTAGAATTGCGATATATGTTGTAGAATTATTTTCTTCCAATGTAACATCGCCAAGTCGCACCTTGCCATAGTTGTAAATTGCACTGGCTGTTGCAGTTGCAGTGTTATATCCCAGTCCGCCAGATTGGAAGTCAAACTCGC
The DNA here is from genome assembly GCA_002500135.1 of Christensenella sp. UBA7862. GTDB lineage: Bacteria > Bacillota > Clostridia > Christensenellales > UBA1242 > UBA7862. The sequence goes on from DLSM01000012.1 coordinate 47,801, forward strand.
CTTCTTCTTCAATGTAAAGTCCGCCACCAAAACTTGCATTATTTCCAACATATCTTGCAGCAAGAGCATTATCTTCACTTCCGCCAAGGGTTGGGTTTTCTTCAATAACACCGCTGCTCACGTCATTCAGTTTTTCAAAGGTGTTTGTATCTTTAAAGGTGACTTTTCCCTTTTTAATATACACGGCACCGCCGTTGTCCGCTCTGCAGAATGTAAACGAAGAATTCGCTACAACAAGATCGCCGTCTGCGACATAAATTCCGCCACCGTTCTTTGGATAAATCTTTTGTCCGTCTGCGTCTTCAAGATAGATTGAAGTCTTAAATGAAACATAATTTATTTGTGACTCAGCCTCATATGTGCTTGCATAGTAAATCGCCCCGCCCAATTCAGCATAAGTTTTTTCTAGTGACGAAAGTTCACCCTCTTTGCCAGAAAGTGAGAAATTAACATTTTCGCCAACATAAATAGCACCGCCACGTTTTGCCCAAGCATAACTTATTACATTGCCAGTCAAAACGACTACTGCTGTTTGAGATATTGTTCCTTCAACATAAATTGCACCGCCGTCACCGTCAACAACATCGCCCGATGTTGCCACATTTTGACTGAACACAGAATCACTTACAGTCAAACTGTTGCCACGGAAATAGATTGCCGAGCCATTTTGAGCATAGGTTGTGCTAAATAGAGAGGTCTTAACAACTACATCTGTGTTGTTCCCCGCAAAAATGCCAGCACCGTTGCCTTTTGCTTCTTCGCAAAGTGAAGCCATCGCAGTCACATCTACATTTGCGTCAACTGCATAAATGTCATTCCCGCTTTCTCCTTCACCGTCAGTGAAGTTGTGATACATCATGACTGACCAAGTTTTGCCTGCTGCTTCGTCAATAAGTCCAGAAAGTTGCAATGAACTTTTAACAAGTGTAGTGCCGTCAAGACCGCCAACAACTGCAATCGCTCCGCCAAACATTGCACTGTTTTCTCTAAAGGAAATATCATTTTCGCCTTGTTTGATGTTGCCATAATCATCTGTATCAGTAACATAACAAGAGTAATATGAAACTTCGCTTCCGCTTGCATAAATTGCCCCGCCAAAACTTCGTCCTTTATTTCCAACTCTTGAAATATTTTGCAAGAATTTTACAGAGTTTATTGTAAGTGTAGATTTTGAAAGAACAGCCACCGCTCCGCCATAAGTTGACAAGTTTTCATCAGAGAATGTTCCCACTACGCTATTGTTTTTAAATTCGCCATTAGAAATGGAAACACTGCAGCCGCTTTCCGCACAAATTACACCGCCAAACAAACTGCTGTTTGTTCCAGAAAGCATGTTGCCGCTGAAATTGACACCGTCAAACGTAACACTTCCGCCAACAGCCCAAACAAGCGAGCCTTTGCTTGACAAAGTGTTGTTGAAATTTGTTACTTCAATTCTGCCTGTTATTTCAAAAGCACCACTTTCCACTTTAACAAACACATCACCGCTCTTGCCTTCGCCTTCAATATTAAAGGACAAGTTGTCAGTTGTGTTTCTTATTGCAAACAAGCCGTTTTCACCAACAATAACTGCAACCCCAGTTGTTTGTCGTCTTAGGACAATATTTTTTGCTGATTTGTTATAAATATCTACAACAACTTTTCTTGACCCAATGTTAACAGTGTTTTTAATGTAGTGATATTTTGTTGTGTCGCCCTCTAAACTAACTTTGTCAAGAAGCATAATGTTTGCTTGTCGTGTTTCAAAAGTGTCGTTGTCTTTGTCGGCAACATCTTCCAAAGCGTCTTGCAAACTTTCATAGAATTTGTGACCGATATTTGTGTTTACATTGAAGTAGTTATCAATAAAGCATTCTGCTTCCGCCCACACAACTTCAAGTTCATAAACATAATTGCCGTTTACTTCTCTCACTTCACCAAAATATCTGCTTTCGCCAGTTTTTGCAATATGGAGAGTTGTTGCACGAGGGTTCTTTGTGTTGCTGACAATAGCACTTGAACTTGCATAGCCATAAGGTTCAATATATCCCTTTGCAACCTTGCCAAAGCGAACAATTCTATCCAAGTTTGGATAATAGAAAGAGCTGAATGGGTTTGAGATAATAAGATATTTGCTATCTCCCTCAACAAGTGTTTCAAGATAGCCATAATCTTGCCCAGCACTCTCGCCATAGTAAGCATAATCTTCGCTGCTAGGTCCAAGTTTAATCTTAACGGTTACAGAAACACTTTCCCAAATTGTTACAAGGTGAATATTTTTCCTAACACTATCGCCGTCCATTAAGTTTGCGAAGAATTTGTCGGAAGTGAGTTCTACAGTTTCGCCAGCAGATAGTTTCATTTCACTTGTAGCGTTGTAAACATTCCAGCCAGCAAAAGCATCTTGCTTGCCGTCTGTTGAATGTGTCCAGCCGAAAATCTTTGTTGCATAGTCACTTGTATCATACTTTGTTGGAAGCGTCCAACTTTCGCCATACCAAATGTCACAAGTCGCCATACTGTCAGCCCCATTTCCAGCACCATTTTTGTAGTCGTCAATGCTCTTGAAAAATGTGACTGTCACTTTAACTTGTCGCCACAAAGCATAGAAGGTTACATCGCCAGTGAGAGTATATTCTTCATTTTCGTCATAGACTTTGAACGAAGTAGCAAGAAGATTTGTCACATATTCTTCGCCCATAAGAGTCTTAAATCTTTCAACATAAACTTCGTGATCTCTAACAACTTCTTTTACAAGTTGATTTTTTATTGTATTCTTTTCTTCCTCTGTTTGCGTGGTTAAAGATTTTATATATTCTTCAATATACAAATTCTTCCATTTTGCAACATATTCAGAGTAAGTCTTATATCCGCCAGCGTTGTCCGACCAGCCGACAAATTCATATCCAACTTTTCTTGGGCCAGCGTCATAAGGACTGCCGCCTTCGTTTATTAGCATTTTCTTTGGAAGGTTAATTTTCCCATCACTCCCCTCTGGTGCAACTGGGTCAATAACTTCTTTTGCAGAAGACGATTGTCCATATCTTCCGCCATTGAGTTCAAACATTGCAACAGCACTCCAAAGACCATAAAGTCTGTTGCTGTCATTATCCCTTGCCACAAATGGAACAATTGAATAATTTAGATATCCGTCAGTCCAGCCATAGAAAGTATTGCCACCAGCGGACGAGGCAAGAAGCAAGTTGAAACAGTCAATTTGGTCGCCATAATTTGCAGAAAGTTTAATAACTGTAACACTGACGCCATTTATTGTTTCGGCAGTTGTTTCCACTTTGTGAGATCTGCTTGCGTCAAGAAGACCGTCAACTTCACTAAACAGTTCTCTGTAAGCTGCTTCAAATTGAGCATAAGAAGCACTGTCAAAATTTCCTTCAACATCATTTGTTTTTGAGTTTGGACTTACAACGATTTCAACTTGATTTCCAATCCACTCAACAAACAAATCGTCATTTGCCACAACAACAAAGTCACATGTCGAATCTTTAACACTAAGTCTTTCTGTGTCATACACAATTTCGTCAAACTCGTCACGCACAACATTTCCGTCTGTATCTGTTTGTGGAATAAGATGAATGAAAGCCTTTGTTTCTGCCGAATAATTTTCTCTTGCAAACCAAGAAAGTATTTTCTCATTCAGAACAATGTTTGCGCCATAATATGTCCAAAGATAAATATTGCCGTCAGCGTCCGCTGTCCAAGCGTTTCCTTGTCCGTCACTTTCTCCGTCCCAAAGTTTTGAGGAAGTTGTGTCAGTCAAAGTGCCTTCATTTGCATTTATAACAAGTTTGTAACAATTCCACATTGCAGTCAGTTCAATGGTTGCTGTTTCTGGATTTAAATATGAAAGCAATTCTTCTTCCAAATTTGCTTCACCTTCTATGCCAAAAGTTGCTTCATTTATTACAAGTTTTTCACCTGCAAGAGAAAGCATTTTTGTTGGTTCCAAAATATTTCCGTCTTCCCTTGTGGTCAAAGCCCAGCCAGCAAACGAGTAAACATTATCCCCCACTGCCTTTGAAAGCTTTGTTTCGTCAAGAAGAAGCGATTTAAGACCACTCAAGAGAATTCCATCAGTTTTAAGTTCAGAGAATTTTACAACATTATCAGTTAAGATGTAGCACGACCCGTCTGCGTCACGATAGAAATATACATTTGCCTTGTCGGAATAGTCGCCAAAATACAAGTTGAGTTTAAGTCTGTATTGTACCTCTTCCCAACCCATGTTTAGAGTAACAGTTCTATTTGTGTCGCTTAAGTCGTCAGAGTTTATAAACCCGCCAAAATCTTTGGAGAAAACAAGGCTTGTTTCACTTGCAAAAGTCTTGTCGTTATACACCCAGTTTGCAAAATTTTTGAACACCTTTTCTGTCGAGTCAAAGGCAGTTGTAACAAGAGTTATGCCACTATCTTCCAAAAGTTTTTGCACGCTAAAAATGCTATCATATTTCACAACAAAGTCTTTTTGTCCGTCAAAGTTTTTGCTTGTTTGGTCTTTCAAACTTAAAACATAATCTTCTTGTTCCCAAATTGGATAAAGTTTCACAGCACTTGTTTTCTTTTCAAAAGCAAGCAAATTTGTTGTCCCATTTTGGTCGCCAGTTGGCGAGAAGAAATAACTGTTTTTATTGTTAAGTTTTGTATAATTCCCGTCAACTTTTGAGTGATCTCTTTCAGTTGTCCAGCCAATTTGCTTCCAGCCAAAGAGATTGTAGCCTTCAAGAAGTGAGAAGCCTAACACAAATTCACTTTCACCCGTTTCAGAGTTTCTTTCTGTGTGTCCAATTTCACCAAGTTTGTTAACTTCAAGTGTTTGATATTTTGCAGCGTCTGTTATATATCCCGTTGCTCTGTTATTGTAGCCATAAACTACGTTTGATGTTTCGTCAAGCACTTCATTGCCGCTAGCGTCTGTGATAGTTGGAGCGTTTACAACTGGCAATGATTGCACGTAAGTCACTGTTACATCAGTTGGTGACCAAAGAAGTGTAAACCACAATTCAAATGCTTCACTTTGTGCATTCCAAATAAGGTCAAAATTAACACTGCTATTTTTTGCCACTTCAAACACCGTGTTTTCAATGTAACTTCTATTCCCTTCTTCGCAAACACCTTCGCCCGCATAATTTCTAAGGAAAACATAAGCATATTGTTCGCCGCTACACACTGCATTTGGAAGGGTTGCAAGGTCAACTTTGTCGCCAATCAAAAGTTCTTCAACAAGCAAAACATTTTTGCCCGCTCTTACGCCTTTTGACACTTTAAGTCCAGACGTATTTTCAAGCGAATCAAATTTTGCGTCTTTATCTTCGCCAATAGCAGCACCCGTTGGTTCAACAACAAGTTTAATTTCCTTACTTTGCCATTTTGCAACAAGCGTTATATCTTTTGCTGGAAGTTCAAACTCGCCATTCACAACTTCCACATTTTCGTCAAGAGAAATAAAACTTGAGAAAGCATAAAGTGGGTGTTCTGCCCCCTCGTCTTCAAATCTTACGCAGGTTGTTGTGCTTTCGCTAGGCGTCAGTGTTTTGACCATAGTTCCACTTTCGCCAAAACGCTTTGAGTAGGTGTAAGTTTTTACAATTTCGCTTCCGCTTTGACCGTCTGTGTCTGTAAAGGTTGCATTGCCGAAGTTGTATGTAACTTTAATTTCTTTCCCTTTCCAGTTTGTTGTGAAATCGTAGTTTGTCTTATATCCAATATCTTGTACTTCTGGGTTAAAGGTTGTGGTTTGTCCATCAAAGACCAAGCCCTCAATTTCAAAACTTTCAAACACCCAGCCGCCAGTGCTGCTTGCCTTCAAGAAGAATTTTGACATGTCAACATTTTCACCATATCTAAACCCTTCTGAAAGGACAGTCACATTTGAACTATTTTCCGCAGGGGAAAGTTCTGGGTCATTGGCATAAATTGAAATTGAATATTCTTTTCCAACCCAAACAGTGTAAATGCTAAGCGTAGAAACGTTGTTCAAAGCATAAAGTGTGTCAAATTGATAATTTACACCACTCGACCTATAAAGTGAGAAGCCCAAAATCTCATAATTTGCTTTTGCAAACGTTGCGAAAGATACTCGTTTTTCAACGCTACCCGCTCTATAAATTAAAACTTCATTTCCAAGTTCGTCAAATTGAATTCCATTTCCTTCGCCAAGAACAACTTGGAAAGAAATTTGTTTTTCAACTTCATTCCCAGCATTTTCATAAACATTGACATTTGCAACAGCAAGCCAGTTTGCAGTTATAACAACTCTGCCACTTTCTGTGTTCCAAACTTTGTTTCCGCCCGCAAGGGTCAAAACGTCTTTTCCATTGTCAACATTATATCCATTCAAAACAAACATTTCTCTTGAAATATTTTCCGCAGTTGGAAGTGTTAAGAAACTATCATTTGAAACATATTGAGTAATAATAATTTGTCTTGTAGCATATTCAACTTTTATAAGATTGTTTGCAAAGCCGCTGTCACTATTGAAGTAGCCACTTGCAATAGTTCCACCATTCACATTTATAACAATGGTGCTTGTTTTTCTTGTCCAAGTTGCTGCAATGCTGGCTACATATTTGTTAAGTTGAGCGTCATATTCCACAACACTTGCGTCAAGCATAAATGTCGTTTCAAAAGTGCTACCATTTTTATTTGCTTTCCAAGAAATTATTTCAAAATATGGATGAGCAGAATATTGATTTTTGTCACTTACATCAATAGTGTAAAGTTCGCCAAATTTTCCGTAGAAAGTTTCTGTAACATCATTTACAAATGGTCTATCCCCTCTTTCGTCTTCTGTGTTCATATCTGCCACAATTTCAACATCTGATTTTTCAAATACTGCACAATAAACACTGTCTTGAAGTGGCATTGCAAGAAGATTGCTTGAAGTGTAGATAGTTTTGCTTGTTGCACTTGTCCAGTTTGTCATGCCAACACTTCCCTCAACCCAGCCAACAAAATTGTGACCAAAGAAATATGGTGTTGTGGTTTTGCCCGCAGCAACAAAAGTTCTGTATATGTTATTTAAGTCTAAGAAATCGCCCGTTGAAAAATCTCTTTCAATAACAACTTCTTCAGTTGTCAGTCCAGACTGAGCAAAAGACTTGCCGTCTTGATCTCTAAGAGTAATTGTAATTTTTGCACTTGCCCATTCAGCAACAAGTGTTGTTGGAGCGGAAACATCAAGTGAGAAAACCCTCTTTCCGTTTTCATTCCAGCCGCCAAACACAAAGCCAAATCCGTTTGCGTGTTCAAATTTATATTTTCCAAGAGTATTTGCATCAATTTCGCCACACACAATCCAATCTTCAAAGCCCTTTACAGAAATTGTTTGACCGTTTGCGTTGTAATCAACATCTATCAAAGCGGCTTCGCCTTGAGCGTTAGTTGCCCCAGTTATAAAGCCGTCAGCAAATTTCCTTCCCGCCACGAATGTAACTTTTGCTTTCCAAACGGCATAAAGCACAACTTCATTTTTGCCAAGGAGATTGTAGGAGTTCAAATCGCCTCTTGTAATTTTGAGCACGCTCCCTTCGCCAAAGGAATTTTGAATTATTGAAAGATTATTTGTTGCGTCAGTTGCATTGTTATTTTTCCACCAGCCAGCGAACTCAAATCCTTCACCTCTGTCACCCGCCGCTGGAAGAATTATTTCAATCCAGTCGCCGTCACTTTCTGTCCCAACAGTTACAAAGTTTACATTCTGAGTGATTGTCGCAACTTCCGCCAGTTCGTCTGCTCCGCTTAGGTCAAACACAACAGAAAAACTTTCATTATAAGTTGCCAAAATATTGTCGCCGTCAAACACATTATATTCACTTATCGCAATATAAAAATATCCGTCAGAGGTCTTCGTTACATTGCCATTTCTTCCGTTTAGGAATGACGAGAATGTGTAGCCTTGCTTTTCTATTCCCTCATGCAAAATTTTCAAGTTTTCCGCTTGTAAGAATGTCACTGTGTAAACAATTTTTCCATTTTGCAAAGTTGCATTTTCAGAAAGTTCAATATCTTCATTCCAACTTCCGCCGTTTAGGTCAACGACAATTTGATATGTCATTTCTTCCCATGTAATGGTCATTCCAACAACGCCGTCTTCAAGTTCGCCTTCAAGCAAAATTCCCTCAAGTCCAAACTCGCTATATTCCATAAGAAGTTTGTCTGAAAGAGCAAAATTCACATCGTTATAAAGAACGGTTTTTGCCATTTTGACACTTCTTGAAGCCTCGTCATCAAAACGAGTATTCAAATCATATAAAACGTCACTTAAGTTAATAGTTTGCCCATAAACAAACTTAACAGTTTTCACTCCGCCTTGCTCTGCATAGTTTCCGCCAATGGTGTCTTTTATGTTAAGCGAATAAACTTTCTTGACCCACTGAGCCACAAATGTCACATCGCTCAATATCTTAACGCTTTCGCCCACAGCATAGTTTACGCCGTCACTTTTTTGCCATTTATCGAAATTGTAATGTTCTTTTGAAAACTCAAATGGACTATCTTCGCCGCTTGTCAGCACAAACTTACCTCTTACGCCGCCAGAGATAATTGCGTCATAAACATAACTTCCGTCTTCTTTTGCAATTTTGTCCGCTGGCCCAGCGTTTTCTGCATAACCCGTTCTGTCTGTTCCGTCTTCAAAATCTGTCCCGACAGAAATTCTAACACTTCTTCCATTTTCTTCTTCAAAGAATGTTGCATATTTCTTGGTCACTGCACAAAGTTTGTAAACAAACACATTGTTCACTTCATAGATAAGACTATCTTTTGGAATTGTAATTTTAAGTTCACTTCCGTTTGAGTAGTAAGCAGTTGAATTTTGCAAATCGTCTTTTACAAAATCAATATCTCGTCCATTTATAGTTGAAAGAGCCAAATCACCCGCCGCGTCACTTAAAAGTGTTACACTGTCAAACTTGTTAACATCAACTTTTATCGACTTAACAAGAACTCTCATATTTTCGTCACTATAAATTTCAATTCTAACATCTTTTCTTTGCCAGTTTGCAACAAGAACAATTTTTTCTTCCTCACCAGTTGTCAAACTGTCTGAAATTGAATATCCCGTTGAACTTTCATCAAGCACAGTTGAAGGTTGAACAAAATCGCTTGCAACACTTCCATTCTTATTTACAATTTGCCAGCCCGCAAAGTAGAAATATTTTGAGCAAGTATATTCATTTGAAATTGGAGAAATTGGAACCCCATAAGTCACATATCCGCCAGAGATTTCATCGCCCGTTGCTCCGTTTTCAGCAGTTCCGCCATTTTGATAAACAACCTTTCTCCAAACGCAGTAAAACTCTTCACCCAAAGAAACACTTGCCACTTCACCCACTTTGACAATATCTTCTCCACCTGTTGGAGTTTGAGTTATCGCCACAAATGTCATGCCGTCAAGTTCATTCCCCGCAAAAACAAAGTTGCCATTTCTATCCGTTTCAATTTTTACACTTTTAGTTTTGTTATAGTCGCTAAAGATTGTTGCAAACTTAATTTCCACCCATTTTGCAAACAGTGTTATATCTTTTTTAAGCACAATGTCAGTCGCATCATATCCGCATACAGCCTCGCCACTTAAATTTGAATTGTCAAACCAGCCGTCAAAATTATATCCTTCACGCACAAATTTGCTTAAATCTTTGCTAGGAAGTTCAACACTTCCACCATAAGTTGTGGAGAGTGAATATTGTCCAGTCACACTTTCGCTGCCATTGTCAAATGTTCCGCCAGACAACACGAATGTTGCAGTTACAGTCTTAATTTCCCAACAAGCGAAAATAGTCTTTATTCCGTCAACACTTGTAAGAACATTCAAGAGCTCGTCATTCAAAACAAATTCGCCAAGCACTTCATCCAAATATTCCCCGCCAGCAGCATTTTTGGACATTCCAAGGAAGTTATACCCTTCTTTTTCAAATTCAAAAGTCAAAATTGGTTCAAGCCCAACAAATTTTCTAACAACAACAGAAGTCACATCAGATTGAGTTGTTATATCCACAACAAGTTTTGTTCCATAAACTGCAGTCACAATTTCTTTTTGTCCATTTTGCAAATCAAATGCAAAACTTGTTTCAACACCACGCCAGTTGGAATTTATGACAAAAGTCCCGTCAGATAGAATATCGTCCAAAAGAACTTTCACTTGAACACTGCTTGACGTTTCACCCATTGCATAAAGTCTATTCTTCGTTCTATAACCTTCAAACAAATAGTTGCTTCTTGAAAGGTTTGGCAAGTCGAAAGTCGCTTCCTCAATCAAGTTTTTCACAACAAACATTCTTTCCGCTTGGTCAAAACTCACCTCAACCCCGCTTGCGTCATAAACATAACTTTCGCCCACAGATTGTTGCAAGTTGTAGCTGATATTCAAACTATCTTTTGTAATATTCACGCCAGAAACATTCAAGTCAAGGTCGTTTAGTTTTATATATGTATTTTCAACAACTCGCCTGTAAACCGCATAAAGATTAACTTCAACACCGCTTAAGTATGGGTTAGTTTCTTCTGGGTTGTCGTGACTTGTCAATCCTCCTTCAAGGAATGTGTTAAGGTTCAAAATTTTGCCATCATATCTTGGACTTGTATTAAACCCAACAAGTACACTTCCTCTTTTTTGAATACTTGACACAATATCACCTAGCCAATCGCCAACGCTCTTGCCTTGGGTTGCATTCATTGAAATACTTGCAACACTTGCGAGGTTTGGGTTGGAATAAACATTAAGCGAAGTTACATCTTCATCCCAAACAGCATAAAGTTCAAGTCTATTTTTGTCTTTCAAAAACTCTCTTGTAAGTTTCAAACGTTCCGAAGCGTTAAACTTATAATAGGTTCCCTCTTTTCCAAAGTCAGGGTTGTCAATTTCACCACTTTCAGTCATAATCTTTGGAGCGATGAAAGACCAGCCCACAAGCCTGTGATAACGTGGGTTATTCAGCACAAAACCTTTTGAACTGTCAACAGACCTCAAAGCCGCATAAGAAGGAAGGACATAATTTTCTTGCCCAAACTTATAAACTCTATCCGTCACTTCATTTTCAAAAGTTTCACCAACAATTCCACCACTTGTATATTGTTTTTCAATACTTTTCAAGTTGGAATTATATTTTATTTCAACATCTTTTCCGTCAAAATTTACTACAACAACTCTATTTCCGCTTGGCGTGTCGATAACATCTTCTATCGAATAAAGATTGTCGCTTCCAGCCATAGAGAAATTTTTAACATTCAAAAATTTTCCAGCAAATTCAGAATAGTTTTTAGCCGAATAATTTGCTTCACCGCTCACACCACTTTCCAGCACATATTCTTTTATATAATCAGTTTCCGCAGCGTAAGTATTTCCTCTAAGCCCGTCAGAAAGTTTTAAACTTTGATAAAGGTCAAGATAGGAAGCAAATGAAATTTTTTCTGCATAATATTTTGTAAATATCTCACCCAAGAATATGTAAGAGTTTGTGTTATTGTAACTATCTATCGTCACAAATGTCACTTTCACATCACCCAATTCATAATCTGGATGCAACACAATATCTTCATTAACATTTCCAGCAACATAAGGTGTTCCGTCAGACTTCAGCCACCCCTTAAACTTAACCAAAACATTTTCTTGCCCGTCATCGCTCAAGATATCATCAAGCGTTGGCGCTTCATATCTGTCACCGACATTAAGTTCGATAGCATCTTTTGCACCATAAGGCCCCATGTCTTCAAAAGTTATTCTGCATTTTTCGCCCTCACCATGTGGTGCAACAAAAATTCCAACAGTCGCCGAAATTGCAATAATAATTGCCGAGATAACACCAATAAGAATTCCTTTGAACTTTTTGGAAAACTTTTTCTTCCCAGCCCCACCAGCAACTTTCCCGTTTCCTGAATTTCCACCGCCATTTCCACCAGCAGCATTTACATTTTGAATATTTAAATTTTGTCTATTTAAACCTTGCCCATTTGCCTGTCCATTAATATTTGCATTTTGTCCATTAGGCAAGTTTTGATTTTGCATATTCAAATTAGGAGAGCCAAAATTTCCACTATTTATATTCTGTCCATGTGGCACATTTTGGTTTTGTGTATTTGGATAAACTCTATTTCCATTTTGCACAGGAGCATTTGGGCGAGAAAAATTTTGAGGAGTAACATTTTGCCCATTAGCATTTGGAACATTTACTCTTTGCCCATTCAAGTTTGAAGGTCGCACTCCGTTTGGAGAAACATTATTCACCCCCATTCCTTGTCTAGGAGCATTGCCATTCATTTCCCTTTGAGGAACACTTGGGCGTGCAAAATTCTGAGAGCCACCATTTTGAGACACCCCATTTCTCACATTCCCATTTTGAGGAACATTTTTTTGTCCATTTCCATTTGGCGTAAAGTTATCCATTCAACTTTCCTCCTTAGTATTCTAACTCATTAAATTTCTTATATTCTTTTTCCTCTCACAAAAAGTACAGATATGCAAACTCAAAGCAAAATTGACGTTTTTAAAACAAAAAACATAAATAATTGCCAATTTGCATGCAATTTTCAAAAATCTAACAATAAAGAAAAAATCAACAGAAACACAAGCGTTTTAGAATAGATTTTTGCCACGAGAAAGATAAGATTTTTGAATATATTTTTTAGCACTTCACGCAAGAGAATTTCAAGATAAAATTGAAGAAATAAATTAAGTTAAAATACTTGAAATTTTGTTAGTATTTTTGTCAAATAATAATTGCCTAAATGCTGATATTTCCTAACGATTGTATTATATCATATATGCAAAAAATTACCAAACAAAATACGCATATTTTCGCCAAATTTTACTTATTTTTTCCATAATTTTTATGCAAAATTTCCCCTTATTATTACGCTCAATTTTACCCCAAAAGCTTATCCACAATTTCCCCTCATTTTTGTGCATAACTTTTCTTTTTTTTATCAACATTTTATAGCACAAAACATCATGAAATTATTGTAAAAACATTATTTAAACGTCAATTTGAGGACAATTTAACTATCCTAAAAATTTCATAAATAATTAAAACAAATAAAGTAGTATAAAAAGTAGAATTTTAATATAAGAGCCACAATGAAAAGGTTTATATCGTTTCCCCGCATTTATGGTCTTTTCATTCTATTCTTTGTATATTTCAACTCATCCTCATTCACATTCAACAAAAAAGCAAAAAAAACACTTTTCGACCGCTCATTCGGCACAATATAATATTACTTTTTACTTTACAAGCAGACATTATTTCATATATGCATATACTTTTCGACCGAATAATCGGACCTTTCAAACTCAGCATTATGAATAAAAATCAACAAATACCATATGGTCGCTTTTATATCAAAACTATATTTGCTACATGCCAGTTTTCAAGTCGCTTTTATAAAATTACAGCATAAAAAAAAGACATTATCTTTTGAAACGTAGATAATGTCTTCATGTTTTATTTCTTTCAGCCAAGATAATCGCTATCTTTCGCTTATATTGCATATTTAAGCAATTATTTCAAGTTAAAAAACGCATCTTTCCCAAGGTAACACGCATTGTCGCCTAGTTCTTCTTCAATTCTTAGAAGTTGATTATATTTTGCCACTCTATCGGTTCTTGAAGGAGCCCCAGTTTTAATTTGTCCAGCGTTTGTCGCCACAGCAACATCAGCAATTGTTGTATCTTCAGTTTCCCCACTTCTATGACTTACAACAGCAGTCCACCCCGCTCTGTTTGCCATTGATATAGCATCCAAAGTTTCTGACAATGTTCCAATTTGATTGAGTTTTATAAGCACAGAATTTGATACGCCAAGTTCAATTCCCTTTGCAATTCTCTTTGTGTTTGTAACAAATAAGTCGTCACCAACAAGTTGAATTTTCTTTCCAAGTCTTTCTGTCAGTTCTTTCCAACCGCCCCAATCTTCCTCTGCAAGCCCATCTTCAAGGGAAACAATAGGATATTTCTTGACCATTTCTTCCCAATATGCAATCATCTGATTCCTATCAAATAGTTTCTTCGTTTTCCAGAAATAATACTTGCCATTTTCACCTATTTTTGCCGCTTCTTCAAACATTTCTGTTGCCGCTGCGTCAACGGCGATGCAAATATCTTTCCCTGCCTTATATCCTGCTTTTTCAATCGCTTTTACAATATATACAAACGCTTCTTCATCACTTTTTAGATTTGGAGCAAAGCCGCCTTCGTCACCGACTCCAGTAGAATACCCTTCTTCTTTAAGCACAGCCTTTAAGTTGTGGAAAGTTTCGACACACATTCTTAGTGCAGTCTTAAAATCTTTTGCTCCCACTGGCATAATCATAAATTCTTGAATATTTACGGAATTATCCGCATGTTTTCCCCCATTTAGAATGTTCATCATAGGAACAGGCAATGTGTGAGCGTCTGCCCCACCAATATAGTTGTAAAGCGACAACCCAGAAAGCATTGCTCCGAGTTTTGCACAAGCAAGCGACACACCAAGTATAGCATTTGCACCAAGATTTCCCTTGTTTGGAGTTCCGTCAAGGTCTATCATTGTTTGGTCAATAGCCATTTGGTCAAAAACATTCATACCAATAACAGCATCTGCTATAACTGTATTAACATTTTTCACTGCTTTTTCAACCGATTTGCCCATATAATAGGACTTATCTCCGTCACGAAGTTCCACCGCTTCAAATGAGCCGGTTGACGCCCCAGATGGAACACTTGCACGGGCGGTTTTGCCTTGAGCAGACACCTCAACCTCAACAGTTGGGTTGCCACGGCTATCAAGTATTTGTCTTGCAAACACATCTTCTATTGAAATATAATTCATATACACCTCTATTTTGCAGGAGGTTAGCGATTATCTTTTTTTTAAAAAATCACAGAAAAGTATATTTAAAACACAATTTTTCAACAACTTTTATAGATAAATCACTACCTCTTGCGGACTTTTTAAACGACAATATTATATCACATTTTGCCCATGTAACAAACAAAAATGACAAGCAAATCAAATTTACTCGTCATTTTATTTGTTTTATCTTGCAGATTCCTCTTCTTCAAATTTAATGGTAATTGTCCCACTTTTCCCACTAAGTTGTTGTTCCACCATAAGATTCATTACAATATCAATCATATTTTGTATTCTGTCGCCATATAATTCACAAAATATATGATATTCTTCTTCAGTTTCAATTTTTAATCCCAAATGGTCACTTAACATCTGCGCAGCAATAGGCCTTATCTGCTCATCAATGATTTGAAAATCCACATTAAATTTTTGATGCATAGGGTTAATTCCGTTATCTTCACACCAGTTGACTTTCCCATATTCTATAATATCATTCTTGTCAAATCCAAAATGCTCTTTTTGCATTGAATTAGGGATATCTTCCATCGCCCAATCATATTCTATTTCGCTAAGTTCTCTTAATCTTTGATTGTATTTTTTTAAACATTTCACAGCCATTGCATAAAGTGCGACATAGGAGATAAGTGTAACACTAGAAACAATTTTAGCATTGTCTGCCAAGTTATTAAGATAAGCAATTCTCTGTTCTTGGGTTGGAAGAGCGAGCAACATTGGCTCAATATCCTTTTCCTTTACTCCAAGAAATTTCAACTTCTTAAGCGTGTTTCTAAATTCATTATCCAAGTTTTCGTTTGTGTTTTGTTCTGTCTTTATACTGTCAAAAAATATCTTCGTCCTACCCTTTGTTGCAAGGTCTGCAGAAACTCCTTGCCCAAGACTTATTCCCAGCGAAGCAGCCGCAGCCGCAGCATAAAAAATAAATGCTCTAAATCTTCTTTTAACATTTTTAAGTCTTCCCGCAGTTTCTTGAGCAAAAAAGCAATCTTTAAGTTCATCCAACTGGCCTTCCTTTTCCAAAAAGTCATATTGATTTGAACTGAGCATAAAAGTTCGCCCCGACTTCGCTTTGTAATCTCTAAACATTTTTTCTCCTATCTTGTTGGTTCTTGTTCTTCCATATTGGCGTATGGGTCAAAGCGATTGTGTTCACCAACCACATAAGCCCCTTCGTAGTCACGATATTTATACACATTTGCCCAAACAGAAGAATCTTCGTATTTGTCTTCTTTCCAATCTTTCAAAAGTTCGGCAACATTTTTTGTTCCCTTTTCTGCCTTTTTTGTGGAATAAAGCCTTCCGCCAACACCAATAAGCCCCATAAGCGCCATAGCACCAGCACAAAAAAGGCAATCAGCCTTACTTTCCACCATTTTTGATGCATATAAGAAAGCAGGGGTTGTTAAAAGAGAGCCAGCAATAAGCCCATTGAAGAATGATTTGCAGTTTTTTGCTTGCTTAACAATAGCAGTCCTTTTTCTTACCTCTTTTTCATAAATTTCATTTTTTTGTTCGTCAGTCAATCTCATTTTCCCTCTCCTTTATAGAAATCTCTTAATTTCAAGGAAAGTATATCACAGTATAATATGTTTTTCAATGGGCAATTTTCACAAAAATATGCACTAAAAAGGTGTTTTTAGATAAAAAATCCACTTCAGACAATGAGCCGTCCAAAGTGGATAAAAATTTATTTTGAATTTTTCTTTTTAAAATCTTCTCTGCCACGAATTGTGTGGTCAAGAGTTTTCTTTCTCATGCGAATACTCTTTGGAGTAATTTCCAAAAGTTCATCTTCGTCAAGCATGTCAAGATATTGTTCCAAACTTGGCTTTTGCACTGGTTCAAGTCGCAATGCGTCATCGCTTGCACTGGAACGTGTGTTTGTTAAGTGCTTTGTTTTGCAAACATTAACAACAATGTCATCAAGACGAGGGTTTGTCCCAACAATCATGCCGCCATAGACCTTTTCACCAGGTGTTATAAAGAGTTTTCCATGTTGTTGCGAGTAGAAAAGTCCATATTGAACTGCTTCGCCAGTTTCATAAGCCACAAGCATGCCATAATTTCTTCTTGAAAGGTTGCCTTTAAATTCTTCGTAGTCATAGAATACGCTACTCATAATGCCTTCGCCATTGGTGTCCGTTAAGAATTGACTCTTATATCCAAAAAGTCCACGTGCTGGGATAAGATATTCAAGTCTTGTTCTGCCGTTGTGACTATGCATGCCCAAAAGTTCACCTTTTCTTGCCCCAAGAACGCTTATAACATTGCCTGTTTTGTCGTCTGGAAGGTCGATAACAAGTCGTTCGATTGGTTCGCATTTCTTGCCGTCAATTTCTTTATACAAAACTTTTGGCATACTCACTTGGAATTCGTATCCATCACGCCTTAAATTTTCCATAAGAATTGAAAGGTGCATTTCGCCACGTCCCAGCACACGGAATGTGTCTGCGCTGTCTGTGTCAAACACTCGAAGGCTTAGGTCTTTCACCGCTTCTTTCATAAGTCTATCTCTAAGTTGTCTTGAGGTGCAATATTTACCTTCTTTCCCAGCAAATGGGCTGTTGTTAACCATAAAACTCATTTCAACGCTTGGCTCGCTGATTTTAACAAAATCAAGCGTCCTAACATTTTCTTTGTCACTCAAAGTGTCACCGACTGTAATGTTATCCGCCCCAGCGATACACACAATATCCCCAACTTTTGCTTCTTGAACTGGAAGACGTTTAAGCCCCACAAATTCAAACATGCTTTGAACTTTAAATGGAATATTTCTCTCTTGATTGTGGAAGTTTGTAACGACAAGGCTGTCATTGATGTGAAGTGTACCCGATTCAATCTTCCCAACTGCAAGTTTGCCTAAAAAGTCATTTTGTTCAGTTGAACTTACAAGCATTGCAAATGGTGAATTTTCATCACCACTTGGGCATGGAATGTGATTGATAATTGTTTCAAAAAGTGGGGTCATATCCTTGCCAGGGACATTTTTGTCAAGGCTTGCCGTTCCAAAACGAGCAGAAGCGTAAACAATAGGGCTATCCAGTTGCTCATCATTTGCATTAAGATCCAAAAGAAGTTCCAAAACTTCATCTGGCACTTCGTCAAGTCTGCTGTCTTTTCTGTCAATTTTGTTTATGACGATAATAATCTTTAAGTTAAGTTCCAAAGCCTTTTCCAGCACAAATCTTGTCTGTGGCATTGGACCTTCGTATGCGTCAACAACAAGCAACGCTCCGTCAACCATTTTAAGCACCCTTTCCACTTCGCCGCCAAAGTCAGCATGTCCAGGGGTGTCCACAACGTTAACTTTCACATCTTTATACATAAATGAAGCATTTTTGCTCAAAATTGTAATTCCACGTTCACGTTCAAGAGCATTGGAGTCCATAATTCTGTCTTCAACTTCTTGATTTTGCCTAAAAGCACCACCTTGCTTTAAAAGTTCATTGACCAAACTTGTTTTGCCGTGGTCAACGTGTGCAATAATTGCTATATTTCTTACTTTCGTGTTTTCCATAATCTCTCCTTATTCAAACTCCCACTCCCAAATGCAGTTTTCAGACACATGTCTTTCGCCCTTATCGTCATAATATGTGGAAGTTGTTATTTCTTGCAGTTTTACGCCTAAAGTTTCAAACACAGTCCTTGTGCCAAAATCTGTTGGGTCGCATGTCAAATAAAGTCTTGTCGCTTCATGATATTGTGCCACTTTTTTTATAAGTTGGCAACATTCATATTCAAGCGATTTAAAATTGTAATCTCTGTCAAACGTCATATACACATTGCCCGCATGACCTTTTATGTCGTTTGGAATGACGCTATAACTCACTCTGCCAATGATAAGTGATGATCCACGTGGGCAAACGTCAAAATAATATGTTGGAGTTTTGTATGCCGAGCCTTTGTGAGCGGTGGAAGACAAAACTAAGTCAACAATCTGTCCTTCCACACGACCAAACATTTTCCTTGATTTGTCAAAATCAATTTGCACAACAGGTGCTGGGTCTTTATGAAGTGTCCAAAAGTCAAATGGCACTTTGTCGTTAGAGTCAATAATAGTCAGTTCTTTTGGAATGTTTATTCTTCCAACGGAATAGTCATATGCTTGACTTGTTAGGTGGCATGGAAATATTGTGCATTTATTCTTATATTTCTTCATAAGTTCAATGCCGTCAATAATGTTGTAGTGCTTGTGGCTGACATCTGTCCCCGCCATATCCACAAAAGCAAGGTCACTCATGTCAATCATTTTTTTCATGTTGTCACACATGCATGTGTCACCCGTAAACGACACCACTTTGCCAGTAGATTTTTCCTTAAACACATAGCCATAATCTTCAATAGAGCCATGGTCCATTTTCATTGAAGTTATTTCAAAGTCCTCAAATTCAAACTTGTCCATTTTTGAAGCGTCAACAAAAGTCACATATTTATCAAATTTCAACTTTTCATAAGACACATCGCCCCAGCCAAGTCTGCAAACTTCCTTAATTCTATCCTCGCCACCAGGGGGGCAAATTATTGTAACTTTTAAGTCAGGTCTTTTGTCTGTTGCAAGTTTATCCATAAAGCATGGCAAATCAAAATAGTGGTCCATGTGATAGTGAGAAATTAAAATAAGTTTTATTTTTTGAATTTTCTCATGATGAAGATAACTATCTGACGTTTTGAGCAGTTGTTTAAGTGTCCCAAAGCCGCAGTCCATAAGGACATTGTCGTTTATAAGATAACTTGCACACGCTCTTCTTGTCCAAATGCACCCCGTGCCTAAAATTGTAATTTTCATAATAACTCCTTCTTTCCCAAAAAAAGACTGCCACTAGGGCAATCTTCATTTAGTCTGCACTCTTTTCTTGCAAATCAAAGTCTTCTTGTTCAGCAGCAACTCTGCCATGAGCAAGCCTTCTCTTTCTTGAGTCAACAAATGCTCGCTCCATTCTTTTTGCCCTAGTCTTTCCCGCATAATATTCGTCTTGTGTAATTTTCCCCACACGCAACAAATAGTCTGGATAATAATAATCTTGAATATCCTTTGTTCCGTCGTTTACGCCCTTTTTGCTAAGCACAACACCAACAGTTTTGAAAATGATTTTAAGGTCCATTCCAAAGGACATCTTGTCAACATAAACATCGTTATAAAACAGCACGCTTTCCCAAGTGTTATCAATTCTGCCGTTTACTTGAGCAAGCCCCGTAAGTCCAGGTTTCACATCAAAAGTTTTTGTGTCATCTGGGAAGAAAATCATATCTTCCACAAGTTTTGGTCTAGGCCCAATAAAGCTCATGTCGCCTTTTAGAATGTTGAAAAGTTGTGGAAGTTCGTCAAGGCTAGTTTTTCTTAGGAATTTTCCGAATTTTGTTATCCTTTGCGAGTCTGGCAAAAGGTTGCCATTTTTGTCGGTCTTAAAATTCATACTTCTAAATTTGTAGAACATAAATATTTTTCTATTTTTGCCAGGTCTTGGTTGTTTGAAAATAATTGGTCTGCCCACGCAAATAAGCACAAGCAAAGACAAAATAAGTAGCAGTGGTGACAAAACAGCAATCAACCCCGCCGAGAAAAATATATCAAAAAATCTCTTTAAGACCTTATACATTTTCAAAAAACCCTTTTAAACTTCAATTATTGACTTTCAAACAGTCTTTTAATTCTAAAAGAAATTCACAAGCCAAATTTTGAAAATTCAAAAATTCCTTTAGACGAAGTATATCATATCATAAAACAATTTTTTTTGCAAGCACATAATCATATATTTTCATCAAATCATTATATAAGTTGGCTTTTATAGAGTAGTTTTGCCATTTTTATCACTTTTTATATGAATAATGGCTATTTTTTGTTAAAAATCACACCCATACAGACTACTTTTAATAGTTCAAATTTGAACTTATCCTACTTTTAAACTACAAAGCAAATTAAAAGTTGACTGTTTTTTGCCCTTTTGCCTTGCGAACAACAGAACGGGCAATGAAGAACAAAATTCCCGCCAAGATACACGCTAAAAAGGCATAGAAGAATATGAGGGTTGCATCGCCAAAAAGCGAACTTACAAGGGTTATAATAAGTCCCGCAACAACATTGCCCAAAATAACAGTTGTTGTCGCTTGCCAAAAATTAAGCCCCAAGGCGACCGCCAAGCAAGCCCCCGTCCACACACCTGTAAATGGGAATGGAAGTGCCACAAAAACAAACACAGAGGCAATTCTCTTTTTAAGAGAGTTCACTTTCCCGTCATTTTTTCCTTCGTTTTTGACTTCATTTTTGGTCAAAATTTGGTCATTTTTTGCCATTTTTTCGCTATTTTTTGTATCATTTTTTGATAAAAATTGGTCATTTTTTATTGATTTTTCATCAATTTTTACAACAATTTCCCCGTCTTTTTCACTCAAATTTTGAATGGAATTTTGTTCATTTTTATCCAAATTTTGCTCTGCAATATCTTGCTCAACTTTCCTCTTTTTGCTGTTAACTCGCTCCTCAATTTTCTGCCCTAGGCGTCTGAAAAGTTTTGTTTTTTTAAGAAGATTTATGATAGGCTTATAAAGCAAAACTAGAATTGGAACAACAAGACTGCTGCCAATAAGTCCCGCCAAAAAAGCATTCAAAAGTCCCAGCGATTTTGCTCCCCAAATTTGCGAGGATATGGAAAAAGGAATTGCACCTTTCAGTTCAATCACTGGCACCATTGCGATTAAAATTGTTGCAAGCCACACATTATTTCCAAACAAATTGTGGAATAACTGCTCAATAAATTGTGTCATAATTTCTCTCTTTAGTTGTAATCTCTGTCATTTGGTCTTTGTGGAAATTCCACACCAACGCCATATTGTTCAAGGTCAACTGTTGTTGAAAAGCTGAGGAATGTTTCAAAGGAATTTTGAGAGGCTTTTTGGTTATTTTCTAGGTGATAACTCAAGGCAAAATGGGTGATATAATTTTTGCTTGAAATGCCATATTCCACATTATATCCCATAAGTAGGTCAGTTGATTTGTCGTTTAAGGCAAACATTTTTGGGTTTGATTGCAAATCATCTACTTCTTCAAATTTTGCCATAAGGGTGTTACATTCTGTGGAGTTTGCTGAAAGTCTGTAATAATCTACTTCCTCGAAGTTTTTGTAAAGCACACCAGAAAGTGAATCTTGCTGAATTGAAATGAATTTTGTGTATATATTTTGTGGTGGAATGGAAGCGTTGAATTTTGTTTTTGTTTGAGATTGTTCAATGCCGTCTGAATAAGTTACAAGAGTTCTATAAACTGTGCTTATTGCCCCGTTTGCAACATAAATATCCGTTATCTTTTCCTGCAAAACATTGTCGATATATTTTGATGTTTCAATTATGGAATTGGTGTCCTTTGTGCCAAATTGAAAGGAAAATACACTTTCCTCTCGCACTTGCATATTTGTAAATTCGCCAGCGTCAAAAAAGTTATAAGTCGTTGTAGCCTTATATCTTGTTTGAAGTCTAGCGGACTCCATATTTGTTCTGGCGTCAGATAGCGAGGTTAAAATTCCGCTGGACGTCAGTTCGGTGCTGCCCCATGGGACATCATCAAAGGTCTTTTCGCCGCAAGCAGCGAGGCTTAAGCCAAATGTGACAACGCACATTGCAACAATTAACATTCTAAAAATCTTTTTCATACTCAAATTTTAACTTTTATTGCAAAAACTGTCAAACATATTTGCCTTTCATTCAAAAAACATTTGACATTTTTTTCATTGTGTCACAAAATATTTATAAGGAGAACGAAAATATGATACTTGAAGATATTAAAAAAGCAAATATTGAAGCTTTGAAAGCAAAAAATAGCAATGCAAGAGCAGTGTATGGGGTCGTTATGACAAAGGCCATGCTTGAAACTGTTAAAAAGCGTGAAAAAAATGAAGAACTGACTGACGCAGACATGGTCGCAATTCTTCAAAAGACAATTAAGGAACTGACTGACGAGCAAGAAAGTTTTAGAAAAGTGGGAAATGTTGAGCAAGCAGACCTTATTGAGGAACAAAAAAATGCCATTTCAAAATTTCTTCCTCAAATGATGAGCGAAGAAGAGATTGAAAAGGTCATTTCTTCCCTTGAAGATAAGTCTATCCCTAGTGTTATGAAACACTTTAAGCAAAACTACGCTGGCAAAGTGGACATGTCCAAAGTTAGCAGTGTGCTAAAAAGCAAGTTTTAACAATAAAGTTTCTTTACAACCCAAAGCATAAATCTTTGTGGCAAAATCTTTTGCAAAAAGAGAAGTGTTTTGTAACTCATGCCGACCGCTTTTGTGGCTGGCATTTTTTTTCGTGAAAACATCTTGTAAACAACTTTTGCAACAGTCACAGGGGGCTTGCCGTTTTGCTCGTCGTGTTCCATTTTTTCAACCGAGCGAGATACAATGTCTTTGTAGTCAGACTCAAAGTCCCTTTGCTCTTTGTGACGTTGAGATGTGAAGCCCGTTTTTGTGTCCCCCACAAGCACTGTCCCCACTTGCACGCCAAATGGTGCAACTTCCAGTCTTAACGCCTTTGCCCAGATGTCAACGCTTGCTTTTGTGGCTGAGTAAAATGATTGAAATGGAATGGGGATATTTCCCGCCACCGAACCCGTTGAGATAATTTTCCCAAAGCCTTGTTTTCTCATATATGGAAGGGCAGTTTGAGTCATGTTGACAACGCCAAAAAAATTGACGTCAAACAACTTCTTTATATCTTCCATTTGCTGATTTTCCACCGAGCCAGATATTCCAAAGCCTGCATTGTTTACAAGAAGGTCAATTCTGCCCTCTTTTTCATATATGTATGAAATTGTATCTTTCGCTTGGTCTTTGCTTGTTACATCGCAACTGAGAGATATAATTTTTTTATCTTCAAAGGTTCTGCGAGAAAGTCCATAGACGACAAAATCTTTTTCTGCAAAATATGTTGCAATGGCATTGCCTATGCCGCTTGAAGCACCAGTCACTATAACAACTTGTTTATCGTTCATCGTCTTCTCCCTTATGTTTTTTAAGCACAAGCACGCCCGTTTCCCTTTTTGAAGGTTTATTTGCTTCTGACTTATATTGTTTGTTCCTTCTTTCCTTTCGGGCTAGGTGTCTGTCTATTTCGTCTTGAGATAATGGCTCTATATGCCCTCCATTCCTTTTCCAAGAGATAAAAAACCAAATTGAAGCAATGGAAACAAGCACAACAACAAGCAAAATAATTCCCCCACGGCTGACGCCCATGAGCGAAGTTGCAACAGACAAATTTGCTTTGATACAATTTCCCATGCTTCCTCCAAATTAAGAAATATTAGATAGTAGTTTTTCTTGCTCGGCAAGTTCTACTTTGTTATATTTTGTTCCAGTTACAAATTTTGAAAATCTCCTAAAACTTTTCTCAAAAAGAGATATTCCCTTTCCAGATAGTTTCCAGATGATAAACATGAGTAGATAAATAACAATCAATGCTCCAAGGGTTATAGCTAGGACAACGGCTGCAAACTCCCATGTGGAAAGTTGTTTTGCTTCTTCCTTTTCCACAACAAAAGCAAATTGAGATAGTTCGCTGGTGGAAATGACTGCATAGTTGCCGCTTAGGACATATTCAATTTCTTTGACAGTTTGTGTTGGTGAATAGTGTGTGTGCAAAATTCTAAACTTCTTGCCTTGAACTGATTCTGGAATGTACATTTTGACTGTAAGTTCGCTTTCTGGTTCTATTGAAACCCCTTCCATAACAAGGTCAATTTCATAGGCAAGTGCAACTTCTTCAGTGGATGAGATGTGCTTTGAATAGTTTACATCGCCATATTTTAAACTTGAACTGCCGATAGTTGTAACTTCAAGCGACATCATTGGGTCAAAGCCGCCTTCCCTTTCTACAATAACTTGGTCAATGTCTGTCACGTCATTTTTTTGCACAAAACTTGCGGGCTTAATGGTCATTGTTGCATATCTGACTGTTGTTTCATAATTGTCTGAAATATCATAAAAAGTTGCTTTAATTTTATAAATTCCTGGCTTCGATTGCAAATTATTGTCACTATAAGCAACTTTTATGCTGCTTGAAGAAACATTTGCAACAAGGCTCTTGTTTTCGCCGTCTTCAACAAAGGTTTTGTCCTCAAAGTCTGAAATTTTGTCCTCAAGCGAGGCTTTTTCAATTATCCAAACAAATTCCAAAGTTCCCGAGTGACCAGCGTGTGCCCATTCGTAGTGATTTCTGTCTTTAAGTGACACAACAACTTTGTATATGCCAGCATCTCTTTGCTGATTGCCAGACACGCTCATAATATTGCTATCAAACATTGCGTCAAACTTGAAAGTTTTAAGTTGCCCGTCATAAACATAACTTTCGTCAAGTGGCTCTGGCTCGGTGACAACTTTTTTCATGCTTTCCTTTTCGGCATAAAGGCTGTAATATTTTGCATTTGCGTCAAGGTTTTCATAATTTGCAAGGTCGTTTTCTTTCAATTCGCTCCAAGCGTTTTTATACATAAACATTGTCTTTTCTGCCAATAGTTGGTCGTCTGAATAATGTTTGATGTTTAAAAGTTCGTCACTTGCATAGCCATAATTCACAACAAAATATAGTTTTTCTGCGTCATTATCCAAAGTAGCTGTTTGAGAATTTTCTGTGCAATAAGCCAAATACTCTTGCTTTGCGGAAGAATAACTTTGAAGAATGGATACAATTTGAGATTTGTTGTCACGAGAGTAACTTTCAACCGTTTTCATTTGCTCGCATTGAGAGAGATATTTTTGCTGCGCTGTCTGCGTGTCTGCAAAGACACTTGTTTTTGGCATAAAAACACAGCCTGTCACAAGCAGTGCCACCGCCACAAAGCAGAAAATCAAACTTTTTCTTATGCGTTTCATTGTTTTCCTCCGTTTTGAAAATCTTACACGCAAGAAGCAACCTGTCCACATTCCAAATATATTTGTGGACAACCTAATGTTATATTATTATATAAAATAACTTCTCGCATTGTCAAACAAAACGGGTAACAAAAATAATTTATAAATTTATAAAAAATATGTCACTAAAATTTCCATTTGTTGAAAAAGCATGATAAAATGTTTATATATGATAGTTGTTTGCCCAAAAAGAATTGGATAACCTACAACAAAATAGCAAAGAAGAACAATCAAAAATAAATGAGTTATTTGTATAGACTCTCTTTGTTTTCATAAATAAGCAACAAAGGGAGGTGCTATGTAAAATTTTGCTTTTATTAAAAGAAATTGAGTAAAAGGTTGGAGAAAATACTTCTTCAATCTTTTTACATTTAAAAGGAGGTATGCTACAATATGGAAAGTGTTGATGAACTAATATCCGTTGAAAAAGATATTGTTTCCTACAATGGTTGGGTAAAATGGGTACACATGCCATTATCACCTAATCATTGCCAAACATGTTTAAAATTGCATGATAACTGGTTTCAAGCACAGAATCATCCGCAATGCAAATTGCATGAGAATTGTCATTGTAAACTAGCAATTATTCCCCGACCTATTCCAAATGTGACCGCTTTTGCGACATGTGATATAAAGAAATTCACACATTACATTTTTGCAGATGGTGACAAAAGTGACGGGAAACGCGATTTGTTTGAGCATTTTGGATACTACAAAGAAGATTCTGAATATTTACAAAAGGAATTTGAATCTCAAGCAATAAAAAAATATTGCAAGGGAGAATATAGACTTGGAAAATTAAATGAACATGGTCAAAGAATAAGCATAGAAATAACATTAGTGAAAAACAATGTTGTTTTCAAAGTAGTTTCTGGTTGGATGGTTTATCCAAATGGCTCAATTGTTTTAACAACTCCATTAGGAGATAGATGGTAAAAAGGAGAAATAAAAATGAAATATTTAGATACAGTTGAATTAATAAAAGAACGCCCCGAATATACTGCGGCGGGCGTTCATGTTGGCGACTTCGGAACAATCATTCTCGAAGAACGTGTAAATGGGAAATGGTTTGTTGTATTCTCAGAATTTTATACTGCACGAGATATTGCTGAAATTTCTGTGCGAGAGGAAGACTTGAAAGCTTATGATAAAATTCCAGAAGACAAAAAGCCACCAAAGATTAAAGGCGTAAATTATCTTGAACCAATGTTAAGAAAATGTTTAGGTCTGAAAGATAATGAACCTCTGCCAGAGAAATTTCAACATATTGATGAAGATGAGTAAATAATATTTACATCTGCAAAAGCAGATTCTTCATTTGCTGAAGCTGGCGGGTTTTGAAGTCTATTTCATTTTGGGCGAAGGCGTTTAGGTCTGGGCAGAGGTCAAACTGCAAGGCGAGTTTGTTCAGCTCTATGGCTCCTATGTGGTGTGGAATCATGGCGGTTAGAAAGTCTGCGTCAAGGTTGTTTGAGGTCTTGCTATTTTTCATTGTGGCAATCATTTTGGTTATAATTTTCATAGATTCGTTCATATAAAGTCCCACATCTCGTGGAGGGTTTTTTGTTTTGGAACAATTCTCATAAATATCTCTAAGTGAGGATATTCCCAAAGTTTGGTCATCTTGGATATCTTTTGCCAAAGATTCAATTTGTGGATTGGTTGTAAATTTTAAGATGTTTTTTGCCATTGCAACGCCCGCTTCTAGGTGTGGGGTCATTTGATTTATGTAAATTTGAGAAATGCTATCCTTTGCAGAAACGGAACACATTCTTTGCTCCATTGTGGCAAGAATTCCAAAGAAATTGTCCAAATAATCTTTTGTGTTGTCGCTGAGTTTTGAAACTAACATATCAATCTCCTTTTATTTCTTTAATTTTGTATGCAAAAGTGAAATAAAAGTTGAAAAACAAAAACTTGACAAATTGTGGGTGGGTGTCGTATAATAGTTATAGTAAAATTTTGTGGAGGTTAAAATGGAAAAAATCAGTGACAGATGGGCAAAACTCATTTTGTGGGCTTCTGCTTACATAAACGCAATTTTGTTTGCTCTTGTTGGTGGGTATTATTGGCTTAAGACAGATAGAGAGGAACTTAAATCAGAATGTAAAAAAGTCCTTTGGGTTACGCTTATTTTCTTGGCGATTTCTATGACGCTTACAGTTGTTTCTTCATTCGGCACAATTTGCAACGGCGGCTACAGAGTAATTTCAATCATAAGTGCTATTGTAGCAATAGTCAAAGTTTGCACATATTTGACACTTGCTTTGTTTTCTTTCTTCGGAATAAAGTTTGATATTTCAAATGGTAAAGAAGCAAAAGCTGAAGTTAATGCGAGCAAAGAAGAAAAAGTTGAAGTTGAAATTGTTGAACCAGAAACAAATAGCGACAAAGAATAAGGATAAAGGCAAGTTACATTCTGTGACTTGTCTTTTTTTGTGCAATAATTGCTACAAATAAGTTGACTTGAAAATTATTTTTGCTAAACTATACAATATTGGAGAGAAAAATGAAAATATATGATGAACTTGTATCACGTGGGCTTGTTGCTCAAGTGACAGACGAAGACAAAATTAGAGATTTGGTGAACAACGGCAAGGCTACATTTTACATTGGCTTTGACCCAACGGCAGACTCGTTGCATGTTGGGCATTTTATGACACTGGTGCTTATGAAAAGACTTCAAATGGCGGGCAATAAACCTGTTGTTTTGCTTGGTGGCGGCACGGGATATATCGGTGACCCAAGTGGCAGAACGGATATGCGTTCAATGATGAGTCCAGAAACCATTGCTCACAACTGTGAATGTTTTAAAAAACAGATTGGAAAGTTTATAAACTTTGAAGACGGAAAAGCCATTGTTGCAAACAACGCCGACTGGCTTTTGAAACTCAATTACATTGAACTTTTGCGTGATGTGGGGGCGTGTTTTTCTGTCAACAACATGCTTCGTGCAGAGTGCTATAAGCAACGGATGGAAAAGGGACTTTCCTTTTTGGAATTTAACTATATGATTATGCAGTCATATGACTTCTATCACCTATTTAAGGAATATGGCTGCAATATGCAATTTGGCGGCGATGACCAATGGAGCAACATGCTTGCTGGCACAGAACTTATCCGCAAAAAACTTGGCAAGGACGCATATGCAATGACCATTACCCTTCTTCTTAACAGCGAAGGCAAAAAAATGGGCAAAACAGCAAGAGGTGCTGTGTGGCTTGACGAAAACAAAACTTCCCCATTTGAATTCTATCAATATTGGAGAAATACATCTGACGAAGACGTCATAAAATGTATGAGGCTTTTGACATTTATTCCGCTTGAAAAAATTGACGAAATGGCATTGTGGCAAGGGGCAGAACTTAACAAGGCAAAAGACATTTTGGCGTATGAAATTACAAGTATGGTGCATGGACAAGAAAAAGCAGACGAAGCAAGACGCATGGCACAATCGCTCTTTAGTGGAAATGCAGCCGATATGGAAGCACCTCAATTTGAACTTGACGCAAACAAACTTGACGGCAACAAAATTTCCCTACTTGACCTTCTTGTTGAAGCAAAACTTACAAAATCAAAAGGCGAAGGCAGACGTCTTATTGCTCAAAACGGAATTTCAGTTGACGACAGGGTTATAACTGATGAAAACTATGAAATTTGCAAGGCAAATCTTGAAACTGGCATTATGCTTAAAAAAGGCAAAAAGACTTTCTTGAATGTTATTGTAAAATAAAAAAATTATCCCCAGTTTTGGGGATTTTTTATTAAATAAGTTGTATTTTAAAAATTGCAAAGGTTTTTAAGTTGCATGGTTATTTTAAAGAAAAATGCACAAAATACTTATGAAAATTCGACATTATTTGCAACTTTGCATCTTGACAAACGGGTTATTTGTGATAGAATAATGTTATCAAATCAAAAAGGAACTTTTATTATGGAAACCACAATTCAACAACAATCAGCACAAAAATTGCTTGACGCTGCAAAAAACTTGGTCAAAAAGGCACATGTTTCTACCCCTTCTCAAAGAGCAAACTTTATTGAAGCAAAAATCGCTTTTGGAAAAGAATTTTCAAACATTCCAGACGAAGACAAGAGAGAAGTTGTTTCTCAAGCAAAAGAGATAAGCCAAAACGAAGGCTCTTCCCTTCTTGCTCAAACAGCATATGACAATATCGAATATAAATATTATGAACACATTTTAAGAACATTTATGGCAAGAATTAACGAAACAATCCTTCAATCTGGCAGATCAAACGCAAGAAATGATATTTATCAAGAACTCTGCTCACTTACAGAACGTGAACTTGAAGGCGTAAAAGAATTGCACGAAAGACAAAAACAATCTAAAAAAGACTTTACAAGAGAAACTTTTGAAGACGCAACCCTCATTCTTGATGACGCACTGAAAGCACTTGCCGCAGCTCAACAAAGATAACTTAAAAGCCTAGCAATCGCTAGGCTTTTAATATTTTATTTGAGTTCTTGTTGCATTTTATCTTTAATTAGTTTTTCACAATATGAAATTGTTTGCTCCAAGGTGAAGTTTGAATTGTCAACAATGACTGCGTCTTGTGGGACAAGAAGTTTTCCGTGTTCACGAGATTTGTCCACCTCGTCACGCTGCTTTATATCTTTTAAAATTTCCTCGTAAGCGGGTCTTGCTGGATCATTTTCCATTTGGGCAAAGCGTCTTTTGGCTCGCTCCTCACTTGAAGCGGTGAGATAAATTTTGACATCGGCGTCTTTTAAAACGACACTTCCAATGTCCCGCCCTTCCATAATGCAATTATGTTCTTTTGCAAAATCTCGTTGAAGGTCACGCACTTTATCTCTTAAATTTTCATAGCCCGACACAAAAGGTGTCATGTTGCTGACTATTTCCTTTCTTAAATTTGGCGTTTGGTCGATGTTGTTTACTATAACCCTTTGCTCGTCACCATTGAATACAATTTTAACATCCAAGTTTTCAAGAAGTTGTGAAATTATTTCTTCATTTGGCTGTGTTTCGCCAAAACGTCTTAGATATTCGCAAGTTATGCCACGATACATTGCCCCCGTGTTGAAATATCTGAAATTAAGATTTTTAGAAAGTCCCAACGCAAGCGAAGATTTGCCGCAACCAGCAAGTCCGTCAATAGCAACAGAAAACATTTTTCACCTCAAACTTTATTTTTCTCACTAATTATACAAAAAGTTGTAAAATTGTCCAAACATTTTACACAAAACAATTACTTTTTACAAAAAATTGCTCAGTTATGTTGACTAATTTGAGATAAAACTTTACAATTAAGTTATGAATAATATACCAACTCCACATATTGGGGCAAAACTTGGCGAAATTGCGGAAACTGTTATTTTGCCGGGCGACCCATTAAGAGCCAAAAAAATGGCAGAAAAATATTTGAAAAATGCAAAACTTGTAAGCAGTGTTAGAAATAATTATTGCTACACTGGGACATATCGCGGCAAGCGCGTGTCCATTATGTCAACTGGCATGGGAACGGCAAGTATGGGAATTTACTCACATGAGTTGTTCAACTTTTATAACGTGAAAAATGCCATTCGAGTGGGGACAATAGGCTCGCTTGACGAGAACTTTCATATCGGAGACATTTTGATTGCACAAAATGCACACACTAACACTAACTACATGGATATTTTCCCACAAGGAAAGACAATTTGCAAGATGAAAGGTGTAAACTCATTTGCAGCAAGCAAAAATCTTGTGGAGAAAGCACTTGAAGTGGACAGCTCGCTAAAATACAACCTCTGTGACATTTGGACAACGGACACATTCTATTCTACCCTTCCCGCTCCAATTGTAAAGAAACTTAACATTGCTGGGGTCGAAATGGAAGGAGCGGCACTTTATCTTAATGCAGAAGTAGTCCACAAAAACGCCCTTTGCATTTGCACAGTGTCTGATGAAATTTATTCAAACAAAAGTGCTTCGTCTGACGAACGTGAAAACAATTTTTACAAAATGTTTGAACTAGCATTGAACATTGCTTTGAAGTTGTAAAATTTAAATTGGAGAAAATTATGTTAAAAAAATATGGCTTTTTATTCGGCTCTCTTGCAGTGCTTGTTGTGGGACTAATTTGTCTTTTGGCAGGTGGAATGAGTTACACAACCCTTGTGATTTTGCTAATTGGCATTTTATGCACGGTCGCAAGCATGTTTGCTTCACTGCCAACTCACACGGAGGAACAATCTAAGCAAGACGAAGAAGAACAACCAAAGGAAAGTCCAAAAGAGGTGGAAGTTGCACCAAAACCAATAGTTCTATCCGCAAAGAAGCATAAGATTGTGTGCAAATATTGCAAAAATAGATTTCCTTGCACGGCGGACAACTGCCCACATTGTGGAGCGCCAGTTGATGTGTCTTCCCTATCGCCAGAATGTCTTGAACCTGTGCCACATGAAAAAGAAATATCAACTGTAACACCTAAAACTGAAACACCTAAAGCAAATAAAAAGAAGACCAACAAAAACAAGTAAGTTTTGTGAATCTTGAATTATTGGAATTTAAGTAAAATTTTAATAATACTGCTCATATGAAACAAACAATTAAAACAAAAGATTAAATAAAAAGAAAACATTTAAAATAGATATAGAAAAGGGGTTAAAATGGAAAAAGCGAAAAAAATAACACTTTGGGTGACTGTTGCATGTTTTGTTGTGGCACTTGTTTTGGGGACAATTTTTGACCTTCAAATAAGCAAGTCCTTAGCGGACATCACTTGGGGACAATATTACACAACAAACTTTTATGCCATAGCGGGCGAAGTTGTGGGCGAAATGGTGCTTTATGTAATTGTTATTTCTGCTCTTGCAATTTTGATTGACTACTTCTTCAAGCGAAACATTGACAAAAAGTGGTTTTATTATGTTTTTATTGCAATTTTTGCTGTTTTGAGCATTGGAGTTGGGTTTTATGCAATAAGCAAATTTTTGAAATATCTTGCAAACTTCGGGGCGGCAAATGTTGGTGAATTTAAGTCTTCCACCATTGGAAAAGTTGTTATTGGGCTTGTATCATGTGCGGAAACTTTGATTGCTTGTCTACTTTTTTCAAAGTGTAAAGAAGAAACACTAAAACAACTTGCCGTGTGGGCTATTGTAGTTATTCTTGTTGCCATTGCGAGCAACGCCTTGGTGCAAATTTACAAACGAATTGCTTGCAGAGCAAGATACAGAGCCATGGTGTATGAAGACATTGAAGACTTTGAGTTTTACTCGCCTTGGTATGTGATAAACCACAACAAATTCTCGTCCACTGCAAGCTTTGCGGGCGACTACTTCAAGTCGTTTCCTTCTGGTCATGCGTGTGCCAGTGCAAGTATGTTTTCTCTCGTCCTTTTGCCATGCTGCTTTGAAAAAACAAACACCACAAAGTGGAAAGCAATTTTTATCGCCCTTGCCACCACTTGGACAGCACTTGTGTGCGTGTCTCGAATAGTTGCCGGCGCCCACTACTTCACCGATGTCCTCATCGGCTCCTTCACAACAATCTTCCTAACCTTCCTTGCAAAATGGACATTACTTAACAAAAACATTCCACAGAAGTGGGTGGAGAAAATTTGATTATTAAATAAATTAGCCCCTAATATGGGGCTTTTTTTATTTACAAAATAACTATGTGATTATTGCTTAACAGGTATTTTGCAGTCTGCATATGTTCCATTTGCAGTACTTGTTACTCGAACCGTGATATAACGAGTTGTTGAAAGTGAATTAAGTATTTTATAATATTCCTCAATCGCAGCATGGGTACTATGTTTTATCTTCTTATAGAATTTAACTGTAACAAGGTTATTAGAAGAAACACTTGATACAGACATATATGAATTTATGGCGCTATCGCACGAAAGTTTGCTGGTTAAATAACTCCCTCCTCCACCAGATACTTTTAACAAACAAATACCGCTAAATACAGAAACATTTACTCCATTTTCAGTGGAAGCATCATTATCAACACTTACCCCAGAACTGCCATATGTTGTAACACTAACTGGGATTGCCGTCCACTTGGCATAAAGGGTTGTGTCACTATCAGTTGTCCATGTCCTAAGCCCTGTTCCAGAAGAATTGTAATATTGTGTTCCCGAACCATTTGTCCCAGTGTAGTAACCGCCAAAAGTGTAACCAACACGGGTTGGGACGGAAATATTTGGGACAGTGGCATTGTATGTTGCTGTTGCAGTTGAAGAGCCGCCAGTTCCGCTTTGACGGTCAAGTGTTAGTGTATATGTTTTTGCACTTCTTGTCCAAGTGGCATAGACATAAATTGACGAATAATATGTTCCGCTCATTGTCCAAGAGGAAGAAGTTGAAGTTATTGTTGCAAGAAGAGTTCCGCTTGTGGAGTTGCCAGAATAGATTTTAATATTTGTTAATGAGTAATTATAACCCGTTGCACTGCCGCTTGAAGAGATTGAAATTGTGCTTCCAAAAGTACCACTTGAGAGGACAGAAATGCTTGAACCAGTGAGATTAGTTCCACTTGTTATTGTGTAAGATTTTGGTGTCCAACTTGCAGTCAAAGTCTGATTCCCTATTGAAGTAAAACGAGTGGAAGATGTGACTGTTGTGCTTCCACTTTTCCACCCATTGAAGTCATATCCAGTTCGTGTTGGCGTGGGCAAATCGCCGTATGTATCGCCTAATTTA
>DLSM01000012.1:82240-106020 GCA_002500135.1 Christensenella sp. UBA7862
CCCTGCTGGGTCAAAAGTCACGGTGTATGAGGGTCTAGAATACCTTACAGACACGTTTGAAGAGGTTCTTTGTTGGGTTGCACCAAAGATAATAATAGACAAAAGAGCCATGACGAGTGTGTAATTTACACACAACATCCCGACCCTAATTTTGTCCCAAAATCTCATTTTATTTTCTCCCTTTTTCATCAAGCCATGCCACTTATTTTAAACTTTAAAATAGTTTATACAAAAATTGTATTATTATATATTCATTTTGTCAAGAAAATTTTAAATAAAAATATTCTAATGACTTTTACACACCGCAAGAGAATTTTGAATATTGTGGAATAGGAGAAATGTATGGCTATTCAAAACACAGCAAAGATTACGTCACAAGTAAAAAGTCAAAGCGGTGACGGGGTGGAAGTTGTAACTTTTAGCAATATTAGCGAGGTGGAGCAAGTGGATGCAGAGGTAATAGCGGTTAAGAGTTCAAGCAAGAGTTGGGTGCTGCCCGAGGGCGAACTAACAATTTCAACAACCATAACAAACAAAACAAACGCAAGCATTGAAAACTTTAAGATACAAGACACTTTGGTGGGTGCCACTTTTGTGACGGGCAGTGTGAAAATTGGAAGCGTGATGCACGAGAACCTTGACCCCATTGCGGGCTTTGAAATGCAAGTTACGCTGGGTGCTGGGGCGGATATGACAGTTTCCTACACCATAAAAGCAGACAAAATGCCCGAAGATGAAGTAATAAAAGCAAGTTCTGTGGTTAGTTTTAAAATGGGCGAATTAATGGTCACAATAAATTCAAATCAAGAAGTTGTTGAGGTGATATTCAGTGGACTTACACTATTAAAACAAGCGAATCCAGCCGCCGTTATCAAAGGGTCGGAAATAATCTACACAGTTGACATCACAAATGATGGCACACGGGACAACTCATCAGTCGTTTTTTCAGACACACTTCCTACAGAACTTACTTTCGTTGACGGGAGCATAACCGTCAGTGGAACACCTCAACCAACTTACACATTGGATAACATTCAAATAAGCGATCTTAGCCCCGGTGACAGTGTAACGGTGACATTCAAGGCGACTGTAAACTAAAAAACAATTTGTTTGTCAAAAAGTCAAAAAATTTTATACACTGCTATGGGAGGAACAAATTGTGAATTTTGAAGAAGTAATAAAAGTAATCACAGTGTGTGGTTCCCTACTGATAAGCCTTGGCGGTTTTGTTGTGGCACTTGTTAGGGACATCAGAACCAAAAAGTGGAGTGTGCTTAAGACGGAACTTATAACCTTTATAACCAAAGCGGAAAAAATGAAAGACATGACAGGAGCAGAGAAAAAATCTGCAGTGCTTAGCTGGGCAGAAGAATATTGCAAGAGCCATGACATTAAGTTTGACGCACAACGAGTAAGCCTTGAAATTGAAGAATTGATATATTTTACAAAAAACGTGAACAAGCGTGACACCACCGCCTCTATCCAAAGCATTGACGTCCAAAGAACCCTTGTGCCAAAGGGAAAATAAGAAAGAATCCTTGCAAAAATCAAAAGACACAAACGATAATCAAAATTATTAAAACTAATAAAAAAAGTTTTGACTAATTGGAATTAAAATACAAAAAGACTGGGATACCAGTCTTTTTTGATATCAACAACTTTCGATAATCGCCTCAATTTTTCTTTTTTCTTTCTTCTTTCTTATTTTTAATTTGTTCCCATGGGAATTCGTTGCGGCCGAAGTGACCGTAGCAAGCGGTTGATTTGTAGATTGGCTTTAAAAGGTCAAGTTCTTTAATTATATTTTTTGGTGAAAAGTCAAAGTGAGTTGTTGTGTAGCCATAAATATCTTTGATTGGCTTGAGTTCTGTGTGAAAAGTGTTTATGTTTATTGCGATTGGCTTAGATAGTCCTATTCCATATGCAACTTGCACTTCGCATTTATGGCAAAAGCCGTGAGCAACAAGATTTTTTGCGACATATCTTGCATAATATGCCCCAGACCTATCCACTTTTGTTGCATTTTTGCTGGAAAAACACCCTCCACCAACTCTGCCAACGCCGCCATAGGTGTCAACGACAATTTTCCTTCCGACACAGCCACTGTCGCCAAAACTTCCCCAAATTGTAAATCTGCCACTTGGGTTTAGAATGACGTTTACATTATCTGCCAAGTTCTCATATTGAGATAAAACTTTATCCACAACCTCTTTTTTAACTTTGTTTTTTAGTTCCTCATTTCCCACATTTTCTGCGTGTGAAACAGACATAAGAACGGTCAAAATTTTAAATGGCTTGCCGTCAAGATATTGCACTGTCACTTGGCTTTTTGCGTCTGCAAAATAACCCACTGTTCTTCGTCTAAAACTTTCATATTCTCGCATAAGTTTGTGTGCCAAAAGTATGCTGAGTGGCATGTATTCTGGAGTTTCGTCAGTTGCATAGCCATAAACCATTCCTTGGTCATTTGCTCCCACTTCGTCAGTGGCAACTGCGTTGTGAATATCCACACTTTGCTCACTTATTTCCTTGATTATTTCAAATTGGCAACTATAACCAATATCCTTCAAAATTCCTCGTGCAATGCCTTCATAGTCAATTTTTGCCTTTGTTGTTGCCTCGCCAAAAATGAATAATTTGTTGTCTTTTATGGCACATTCCACAGCCATTTGTGACATTGGGTCTTGCCTTAACGCTTCGTCCAAAAAAGCATCGGAAATGGTGTCGCAAGTTTTGTCTGGGTGACCGATGTTCACACTTTCGCTTGTCACAATTTCACCATTTTCTGCAAGATAATCTGCAAAACTGATTCTTTCTGGGCGGTTTTTGTTAAGATAAGCAACACTTGCCCCAATATTTCCCAAAACATAATCACGACTTATCCCCACAATGTTCCAGCAGTCGTCTTCTTTAATGTTTATTTCCTTGCCGTCCACCCATTTGCAGCCATTGTCTTTTGCAAAACACAAAAAATCTTTCTTGTTTTCGTCATCTAACAAAAACCAAACTTCGTTCCTTTCTTGCAATAATTCTTTTAAATTTTTCATAACTTTCTCCAAAAATATATATTTCCACAGAAAGTTTTTGCAAGAAAAAATCCCATCGCAATGATGGGATAAAATTGTGCACTTATTTTCCCCATCATTCAGCCTTTAGCACCTTGCCGTTTGGCAGGTTGCTGTGTGGTCAACGGGGCTGTCCCTCGCACACTCTCTATGGATATTTTACTATAACACATGTGGGCAGAGGTTGTCAACAGTTTTTTCAATTTTACACAGTTTTGCAATTTTTTAGTAATATTTACACATTTTTTGCAATTTTTAACACAAATTTTATACATTTTTTGCAAAAAAACATAAAAAAACTACACATTTTTGGTGTAGTTTTCTTGTTTTATCTTTCAAAACTCGTTTCGTCTGGTTGGTTGTTTTGAGTGGCGTAATTTTGCATGTTGTTTGGTGACCAGTTTGTGTTTTGCAAGTTGTCGATGGCTTCCTCTGAAACTTGGATAACCTTGCCGAGTGGTGGGTCAAATTTTCTGTTCCCATACACAAGCCAAATGACATTTGCTAGATATTTGTAATCTCTTGTTAAGTTGGCATAGCCGTCTGTGAATACAATTTTATTGACTTTTGGGTCTTTTGAAAAGGCGAGGACTGCGTTGTTAAAGTTTGTTCCGCCAGAGCCTTTGATATGAAAGTTGTCTATATCTTCCATTTTCTTAATTTCCACAAATGGAAGGTGAACATCATCGTCAAAAGTTGCAACTTTGAGTTTTGATTGTTTGGCAAGAGGCTTTAATGCTCGCAGAAATTGCATGATAAGTCTGTTTGGAACTGAACCAGAGGTGTCGAGCAAGACTTCGGTTGTTGATTCTTCGTCAACATCAAATTCTTCCAAGCGATAGGCGTAGTTGTTTTCGGCAATGGATCTACGTTGTGACCAAACTGTTTCGTTTTTCTCCAGTTCTCGTCTGAGTAGAACTTTCCAATCTACAATGTGGCTTGCTTCACCAACATAGCCAAATGGCTTTTCATTTTTTGTTGAAATTTGAGATTTAACTTTTTCAAACACACTTTGCATGCGTCCAATTTTTTGTTCTCTATTCTTTTGAAATTCTGCTTTTTCATTTATTGTTTCATTTGGGTCGGCTGTGTTTTGCCTTAGTTCGCTCACACTGTCGCCATGTCCTGCGTTTTTGGAACTGGTGCCAAATTGGTCACAATTTGAGTTTTTGTCATCAGTTTGGTCGTCATCACTGCTTTTATTGTCACTAGGATTTGAATTGTCGTTTGATTTATCTTCTGTTTCGTCTTTACTTGATAACTCTTTTTCGCTGCTATCATCTTGTTTGCTATCTTCACCATTTCCATTGTTTGACTTACCATCTTTCTTTCCGCCATTGCCATTTTGCTGGTCTTTATTCTCGGTTTTTTCTTTGTCCTTATTCCACATGGAGTGGTCGTCATTGCACTTGCCAGTGATTTTTAATTTTTCTTTTTTATTTCCATTTTGCTTGTTGTCATTTTGTCCATCACTATTCTCATTTGCTTGATTGTTTGAATGGTCACCATTTTCGTCAGGCGGATTGCCAGAGCCGTCACCGCCTTCGTTTGATTGCTCATTTTGTTCTTGCTTGTTTTTTTCTTGGTCATAGATTAGGTCATAAAGTTCTTCAGACGTGAAGTTCAACGCCCCCTCAACTCGAACGACATCTTCTAACCCTTTCAGCCCGTCACGTTCAAGATTTGCATTTATAATTGCGTCTGTGGCAATGTTCCAAGTTTCTTTATCTCTCTCGTTTCCATTCTTGTCAAATTTTCTTTCGTGGTGTCTGAACTTTATGTGCATAACTTCGTGAGCAAGCACGAAAAGAAGGACATCTTCTGGCTGACTTTTAACAAAGTTTGGAGAAAAATATATTTTCTTTCCGTCAGTGGCTGCAGTGTCAAATTTAAGATTTGTTTTAAACTCAATTTCAATGTTCGCAATTTGAGAGGCAAATCTTGGATATTTTACAATCAGTTTCTTCTTCAAAGTTTCAAGGTCTTTCTGCTCTGACATAATTTTCTCCTTTTATCTATTCATTTCTCCTTGGCCAATCTCATCAAATCTCATTTCATCCGCTGCTTGAAGTTCGGCAATATATTCCTTTCTTGCGTCATCATTGCCCGCCCAAAGAATGTCATACAAACTGACATATTCAGAGTCGCAAAATGTTCTGACAAATATTCTGCATTTTTCCACTTCCTCCATGTTGGCTGTAAGAAGACTGGTCATTGTAGCAAATCTTTCATTTGCGTTTTGTGGCAAATCTGGCGTGTCAAATTCACCTGAAATGACATCTTTAACGGTCAATGCTGGGACGTTGTAGAAGTCATAAAACTCACTTGCCCAAGACTCACGAAGTTTGCTTTCAAGTGACATTTCAAGGATATTTTCAACGTTTTTTCCCTTGTATTTTCCTTCTTTCAAGTTCTTTTCAAAGGCATAAAGCGTATTTGAAACAGACACCCAGCCACGAGGGTCGTTTGTTCTGCCACGGCAGCCGTAGTTGTCAAGTTCCCTTTCGCCAACTTCTGGTTCTTCATAGAAATATCCCATTTTTCCAATATTGTTGCTTCTTCCGTTTTCATTAAACTTTTCAAGAATGTATCCCACAACTGCAGGGTGTGTTCCCTTTGGAATGGCGTATTCTGATATCCATTCGTCAACTTTTGGTTGCATATCCAAAATGTGGTCAAAACGCTTTTCAAGAGGTTCGGCAAGGTCTTCTGCCACGGCGGAATATTTCTTCTGATTGCCCGTAGCCACAACAACTGTGTTTGCTGGAAGTTTAAGACCGTTTCCAGTTTCTACAATTCTATTTAAAACAAGGGTATAAACAAGTGATTGCACTGCTGGTTTAACATTTAACAATTCGTCAAGCAAAATAACTGTCTTTTTATCGCTGTTTTTGCTTCTTTCATAAACTTCGTCTGCAATTTCATACAAGTTTTGAATGTTCTCTTGCACAAGTTTTCTTTCCTCACTTGTTGCACAAGACAAAATTGCTTGTTTTGCAAAGTCTGGTGGAATGTTTTGCCCCGTTTGAAGGTTGACAGAACCAACGACTTTTTCAGGGAACATATTGTTTGTAAGTTTGATGTAAATTAAGTCTGGATAAAGTGATTTCAGTCTTTCAGTTTTTCCAATTCCACTTGGGCCACGAAGCAACACCGATTGTCCCGCATCAACCCAACTCTTAATAAGTTCTGTGTCGCTCATAAGTCTTCTGTTGCTTTCTGGGGTGTCGTCTGGATTAAGACGAGCAAGACGAGTTCTCTTTTTAATAACTGGCTTATTAGGTTCTTCAAACGCTTTGTTTGTGTTTTCTTTCAACAATTCGTCCGTCTTGCCGATTTCCCCTTCTTCCACCATTTTAATAAACTCCTTCACATTTTCTACAAAATCTCCATCTTTCTTTTTGCTGGCATATTCCCACGCCTTTTTAAAGATTTCTTTTTTTGCAAGTTTTTTAGGGGTTTCAGTTTTGCTTCCGCTCTCTGCAAAAAGGCTATCTAGGTTGGCTGCTGGGTGATTGTCTGGCACCTCGTACACAAAGGCATAATCCATAAACCCTGGAATGTCTTTTAACATTGTTTGTTTTCCAGAAA
Organism: Christensenella sp. UBA7862; assembly: GCA_002500135.1. Classification (GTDB taxonomy): domain Bacteria; phylum Bacillota; class Clostridia; order Christensenellales; family UBA1242; genus UBA7862. Next base: position 88,897 of record DLSM01000012.1, read on the forward strand.
TAGCACTCTTTGCCACTTCTTCATAGTTCTTGCCGTTGAGGAAACTTCTGACATAACTATTTTTCCAGTAGCAGCCGCCATCAAAATTAGAAGCAAACTTCATTCTTTGCAAGACTTTTTTTGAAAAGAGTTGAACATTTTTCGCCCTCCCCGTTCCAAATGGGTTTATACTTTTTGGCAAATCCTTCCAGTTTGTAATATACCAAACAATTGGCTGTTCAATAAAGAAATAAGCTTTCCCTTGATCTAAGCCATAAAACCTTACTGCCCAACAGCGGGAACCATCTTTTAGTTGCAAAACATTTATATTTTTTTCTCTCTCATCAACAGATTGAACTTCTTTAGTTTTGCCGTCATTGTAAACAAGACTTTTACTATTCCATACTTTTATGGAATCAGAAAGCTCTTGTGGATATTTGCCAAAGCAAATAGTCATATTTCCATTAGTGTCTTGATCAAGATTTAAAAGCCCATATCCATGTTGACAGTCTAATCTCAGCAACTTTTCAAATTTTTTAAGATTAATGTTCACCATTGGGAGGATCCCGTTTGAAAGATTATCAACACCTTCTGTGTCAACCCCAAAGTCACGATCCATATATCTCACATATTTTTCCGACTGAAATTCATCACAATCTGAGAGCCAAGCATGTGTATAATATTTTCGGTCGGTTGTAAGGTTTGGGTCATAAGCCATAGACCAGTTGCCACCAGTGCAAATGCCATAATCAGAAATATTCAACTTTATGTTTGGATTCAAAGCCCTAAAGCGTCTTATCTCCTCAAGTGTTGGCAAAAATACTTTGTCGTCAGTGGCAAGTTCTGGTCTAATCTTTCCATATTCGTCTTTATTGTTTCTTGTAGTTACTTCAATAAAATCTCTTAAATCAATAGTTTTCATAATTTTTCTCCGTTTTACATGGAAAATTTTATCACAAGAATTTTGCGTTGTCTATATGCAAAATAACGAAAATATAATAAATATTTAACATATTAAGTGGCAAAATCTGTAAAGTGGGGACAATAAAGCACAAACTCGCTTAAAATGTTTGGGAATTTTTAATATTTGTGATAATGTGTAACTATGGAAGATAATTCTGAAAAGAAACTTAATATAGGACTGTTCGTTGACGCATTTTTTCCAATGGTGGACGGCGTTGTTATGGTGGTGGATAACTACGCAAGACGACTTGCCGAAATGTGCAACGTAACAGTGTTTGCCCCAGCGGGCAGAAAAAAATTTGACGATAGCACGCTACCTTACAAGGTGGTCAGATGTAAGGCGAGATTTCCCCTTGCTTTTTTGGACTATGACTTGCCTATGCCAAATGCAGACAAGAAATTTTCGCAAGAAGTTAAAAATTCTAACCTTGACTTGGTTCACATTCATTCGCCATTCACCATAGGAAAGGTTGGAGTGAAATATGCAAAAAAACATAAAATTCCACTCATTTCCACCCTTCACAGCCAATTTGAACAAGACTTTCTTCGGGCAACAAAGAGCAAGGCAATAACTCGAATGATGCTCAATATTATTGCAAAAACATTCAACAAATGTGACGAATTGTGGACAATGAACCCTGGCTGCGTGGAACTTTCCCGCCATTATGGCTACAAGGGGAAAACTGGACTTATCTCAAACGCTACAGACCTAGAAAATAACTTCTCGTCTGATGAAATATCCCACTTTAAAAAAGAACTCTCCAAAAAATATGGGATAAAAAAAGACGAAAAAGTTTTTATCACAATAGGCAGAGTGAACAAACTTAAAAACCTTGACCTCATTGTTGACAGTTGCAAAATCTTGTCTGACAAAGGCTTTAAGTTTAAGTGGCTTATAGTTGGTGACGGCGGCGACAAAGAGTATTTTAAAAATCGTGTAAAAAAACTTAATCTTGAAGACAAAGTTGCTTTTGTGGGCAAGGTTATGGACTCAACAGAAAAAGGAAAACTGTTTGCCATATCCGACCTTCATTTATTCCCTTCCAAATATGACACAGACGGCATTGTGCGAATTGAAGCAGCGGCATTTTCGCTTCCAACACTCTTTGTAAATAACACAATTGCTTCAACCGTTATAACTGACAACCTAAACGGATACATAACAGACGACAACCCAGAAAGTTTTGCAAAAAAAATTGAGGACATTTTTGAAAATACTGAGCAGTATTCAAAAGTTCGCAATAAGTGCAACGAAGATATTTACATAACTTGGGACACTCTTGTGCCAGAAGTTTATGAAAAATATAAAAATATGTGCAAAAGTTATGTTTTTGAGCCAAAAAAGAAGAAAAAATCTTAATTTTTCACGCAAATAGGAGCAAAAAAATGGAAAAAGACCTTATTTCCGCAATCTTCCCATGTTATAATGTGGCAAAATTTTTGCCCGACCTTTTTGAGAGCCTTGAAAAAATGGACTATGAGAATGTGGAATATATTTTTGTAAATGACGGCTCGAAAGATGACACTCTTGAACTTTTGAAAACATTTTGTCAAAACAAAAGCAACTGCCAAGTTGTTGACCAAGAAAATCAAAAATTATGCATGGCAAGGAATAATGGACTAAAAGCGGCAAAAGGTAAATATATTTGGTTCTGCGACCCAGACGACATTCCTTCCCCACATATACTTTCTGTTCTTTTTGAAAATATGGTGGAACACAATGCAGACATATCCATCTGCGGCTATAAAAAAGTGAAAGAGGAGTTTCACTTTGACAATATCCCAAAATTTAGTCAAAAAAAGAAAATAGAAGAATACAATCAACTTGACGCCATGTGCCAGTATTTAAGTTGCAAAAAATTTGACTTAAATGTTTGGTGCAAACTCTACAAACACGAGATATTAAAAAAATTCCCAAACTATCCAAATGTTTTTGACCCAAACATAAAATATGGCGAGGATGTGGCATTTAACACAGAATATTTAAAACATATAGAAAAATGTGTTTTTGACAAGCGAAAATTGTACTTTTATAGACAACGGGCAAATAGCCTTGTGCATAGCAAATTTAATGAAAACAGGTTAACAACCTTTATTGGAATAGACAATGCAATAAAGTCATATGAAGAAGACTATCCCGAAGCTGCAAAATATGCCAAGAGCCTAAAAGGACTTGTAAGCGTGGAAATGCTTTATTATATTTACAAAAGCGACTATGATAATAAAGAGAAAATTAAAGAACTTTTGCACAATTTGAAGTCTAATATGAAATATATTGTGCATTGCAGAAGAAATCACCTATCTAGAAGACTTTTTGTTCCACTTACATATCCACTTTTCAAATTATTCTTATCAAAAAGACTAAATTCTAAGAAAAAAATATAATAATAGTTTAATTTTCATAATAAATTGATTAAAACAACTTAAAAACATTAAAAATTGTCAAAATATTGACAATTTTTTTTACAGTAAAGTGATGTCATAAAAATATATTAGTTTTATAAAAGATAAAAATACAGTTGTAAAACATATAAAAAACAATATGAAACGCTTTTGTTTGACATATAAAACAATTTTAACTATACTTCTTGTATGAAAACATTTAAAGAAATAACAAATTGGACAAAAAACTTTCTTGAAGGACCTTGGGGCGTTGTGGCAACGTGCTGGGCGGCTATGATTTTTTGGCTTGCTGGGCTTGAAATGGCGGCAGTGTGCGTGCTTGCAATATCCGTCATTGTTTGCTTTTTGATTTGCGACAATGTGCGGCTTTTGTATGGTCCCTTCCTTCTTGTGCCGTTCTTTTCTGTTGATGTGCAGAATAAAAGTGAACTCATAGCTTATGCGATAATTTTTGCGGTTGTTTTTGTAAGTTTTGTGTATTTTATGATAAAACACAGAAAAAACAAAGTTCGCAAGGGTGGCTTGTTTTGGGGGCTTTTGATTGCAGATATCGCATTTTTGCTTGGCGGCGTTGTGGGACATTTCAGCATACGAAATTTTGCAATTATTCTTGCACTTAACATTGCTCTTTATCTTCTGTATTTTGTTGCAATCAATCACACAAAAGACCTTATTCCCTATCTTATGTTGTGCTTTGTTGTGGTGGGGACTTGCCTTGCGGTGCAACATGGGGTTATGCTTCTTAGGACGGGAAATGTTTTTGAAAGCATTTTGGCTCGCATGATTTATGAAATTGGGGCTGTTTCGATAAACGTTGTTGCGTTGTATTATCCACTTGGCGTAATTGGTGGAATTTATTTGTTCAAAAAGGCACAAAAATACAATTATTTATTCCTTTTGTTATCCATTTTACAGTTTATATTTATGCTTCTTACATATTGCCGTGGCGTAATTATGACAAGCGGACTTGTAATTTTGGTTCTTTGCATAATTCTCATTGCAAAATCACCAAACAGAAAAAAACTTTTCTTAATTTATGGCTCGGCACTAGCAGTTATAATTGCTCTTGTGTTTGCCATTCCAACAACAAGAAATCTCGTTTTAGGGTTTATCTCACGTGGGTTTAAAACAAGCGGGCGTGACGAACTTTGGGCATGGTGCATTGAACAATTTAAGACCAGTCCAATCTTTGGAATTGGCTTTGTGGCAGATGAAATTCCACCAAGTTTAACACTTGATATTGTCATGGCTCACAACACAGTTTTGCAATGGTTCACTTCCCTTGGCATTGTTGGCACAGTTCTTATGATTCCTTTCTATTATGAAAAATACAAAACATTCTTTGGTAAATATAACTTTAACAAACTTTGCACACTTTGCCTTGTGCTGTGCATTGCGCTAGAAGGAATATTGAACCCAGCATGTACAATTATGTTCTTTATTGTGGCAATTTCCGTTGTGATTGTTGGTGCAACAGAAAACGAAAACAGGCTTCTTAAATCTCAAACCGCCGAAAACAATTCTGACGAAAATGTTGAAACAAATAATAATAACGGCAAAATAATTGTTGAAGAAAAAGGTGCTGCAAAAGTTAAGAATAACATTGTAACTGACAACAATGATTGATATTTAGATAAGCATTAAATTATATAGCAAAAAAGCAAACCGATTGGTTTGCTTTTTTAAATTATCCATTTAATCTATCTTTGCTGTATAGTCCCAATGTTATGCCCATTCCGTTGAACAAATAAACATTAACATGAGTTGTGCCATTTGAATTGAGTGCTGCAAAACCAGTGCTTGAACTTGAAACAGAGAATGATTGCAAAGCTGTTTTTTCGTCAAGTTGCATTAGCGTTGTTGAAGGAGCCGCTTCTGTTTTGTCTGGCTTGCTAGGATCTTTCCCCCAAAGGAGATAGCCACCAGCGACATAACCTTCAATATATTGCAATCTTTCTGCATCAGTTTGTGCTGCTTGAAGTGCCAAAATATTTGCAAATTTTACAACAATGCTTTGTTGTTCATTTGCTGGATAAAGAAGATATGTTGTAGAACCAAGCATTTCAGAATTTGAACTGTTTTGGAACTTATTTGAACTTGCACTGCTAGATTCTTTTGAATATGCAGTCATGTCAAGTCCATAGATTGATTTTTTCCCATTTTCAAGGAAACTTTCATATTCTGTGATTGATTCATAGAAGTTTACGCTGCCTCTAACTGGTTGAGCAGTTAGCCCCTCGGTGTCTGAAGATTTGTAAACGACTTTAAGATTCATCAAGTTAGAATAATCTCCATCTTTTATGAGGAATGTTGAACCATTTGTTACATAATCATTGTTATTTGCAACAATTTGTGGAATGAGAGCTGATGCCCCATAACTTACAAACCAAGGCTCTTTGCCAGTTACCAAACTTTCCATTGCAGAACCAATAACATTGATATTTGATGGTCTGCCTCCAGACGCATCAGTTTTATCCCCACCAACATGATCAATAATCATAACAGGTCCACCAGCGCTTTTGTATTCGCCACCAATAATTTTTAGGTCATTTGTTCCCCAAGAATATATATGAGTATTGTAACTATCATAGCCTTTAACATCTTTAAGAATGTTTTTTGTCTTTGATCCAGTAATTTTTCCGTCACTAAAGTCTTGAAAAAGGAATCCTATAAAGGCATTACTATAAACACAGTTTTCAATGTTGCTATTGACATGGCTAACCTTTGCAATCATTGCTCCGCCACTGTTTAGCGATCTATTATCTCTTTTGCCATTTCCCTTAATGTTTAGGTCATAGATTTTAAGGTTTCCACCATTATCTATCATTTCACCATTTGAAGTTTTATCTTCACTTGAGAACATAAACATTGTTACATGAGTTGTAATAAGAGAGTCTTTCGAAGCGTCGTTTTCAACATATTTAACACCTTTTTCATGTCCACTTTCTAGCACGCATTTTGGAAGAGCACTGTAGTCAATGTTAAAGTAATTGCCATAAATTGAGAATGTTTCGTCTTTGCCTATTATTCTATCATAAACTGCCCTTCCATTTCCGCCAGTGCCATTGCCGTCACCGTCTTTCATTGAGCCAGGGATTGAAAGATTTGTAAGATCTCTAAGTGCTGCGGTGTCGTCACTTTCTGTATAGAAAAAGTCTGCTGGAAGATTTTCTTTCATTATTTTTATACTTTTTTGAAGGACAACAGCATTAACTTCAAGTCCAGCATATTTTGTGCCGTTCTTCTTGTCTGCCCAGCCACGAACTTCCACATTTGTTGTCTTGTCTTTTGCATTGTTAATAACGCTTAGGTCGTCTGCTGTGTAAACATTGTATCCGTCCACCACTTGAACTTCAATAGTAATTGTTCCATTTACGCCAGATTTTGTGATTTCAAATTTAAATGTGTTTCCAATAGCATGCTTTGTAAAAGTCACGCAATGATTAAAGTTATCAATTTCACTGATATAGGTCTGAAGATTATTTGCATCAAGTTCTGTGTAGTTATCATTATTTTTTATGAAAGATTTGATTGTTGTAGTAAATTGACCAAGTTCTGATTTGTCACCATTGCCAATCATTTGAAAATCAAAATAATTCTGTTGACCTGCAAATATTGGTCTTTTTTTATTGACAAAGTTTTCTGCCGTTTCGACACTCAAAATTGACTTTCTGTTATCGAGCAATTTGTTGTTCATGCTTTCTATTTTGTTGCTATCCACATAGAATTTGCAAGTGATTTCAAGACCAGTGTAGTTGTTTGCTTCGGCGATAACTGCTTTCATCATATATTCGCCGCTTGTTTGTGGGACAGTTTCTGAATATGTTGAGTCGTCTGCGGTGTATTCTTTGTAATAATATTTTACATTTTCAAAGCCAAACTTTGCTCCGCCTGTGCGTGACTCTACAAGTTGTCCGTTTACAAGTGAAATTTCAAGAGTTGGAATTATTGTCCAGTTGTTTGTTGCTTGCAAAATGTCAAATTGCGTTGAAGTTCCAGTTGTTGGAAGTTCATAATTGTTGTTATCAATTCCAGTGATTGTTGCAAGATATCTTGTATCTGCTGCGTAAAGATTTCCGTCTTTATTTGCGTTTGCTTCAGTTTGTTCGCCAGTGACTGTTAAATTGCAAACATCATTTCCGCAGAGATTTTTAATTCTAACATTTGGTTTTTTTGCTTCGCCAGTGTATGTTAGGCTTGTTGTTCCCCATTCAATTTCAGCCACACGCTTTCCAATTACAAATGTAAATGTCACAGGGTCTTTACCTTTGCCCTTTTCAGCGTCTGCCCAAGCATATCCGTCTTTCAATGAAACTGTGACTGTATATTCCCCAGCGTTTGTTTGAATGTGGTTTACAATAGCCATTGCAGTGCTGTCAAAACCTGTTGGAGTGTATGTTTGTGCTTGTCCGTTGTATGTAAACACTGTTGTAAGTGCTTGTGGCATTGCAACTTTTATGTAGTTTACATTTTCTGCGATTGTCCAGTTGTGAGTAAGTTCCACACCTTGTGGCAAAGTTGGTGCATTGTAGTTTTCTGCGTCATAGACAAGGGTTGCTGTTGCAGTGTAACTTCCAATTTCTGTTGCGGTGTTGCCTGTGTAAGTTGCTGTGCAACCCTTTGGAAGTCCATCAAGATGAACTTCTTTTTGAACGCCCGTTTCATATTCAATATTTGTTTCATTCCATCTGACATTTGACATATCAAAAGTTGCTTTTTCAACAACGATAGTGCCGTTTGTGTAAGAGAATGTGTAATTTTCCGCTTCTGCCCCGCTGAAAACAACATTATATGTGCCAACTTTAAGATTGCCGTCTTTTTTATCGCTATCTTTAATTTGTGCTACAGATTGTGGTACGGTTGTGAGATTTGAAACAGTGTCGCCGCCAACAAGTCCAACAATTTCAAAATCAAAAGTTGCTGGGACAGCGTCACCAAAAACAAGATTAGTTTTCTTGCCTCTAACTTCGACCAATCTCTTTTCTACTGTTGCATTTGATGTGTAAGTTTTCGTGTCGATAAGAGTTCCATATTTTTCTCTTTCAACTTTAACCATAAATGTTGTTGTGCCAGCGTTTTTGACTTGTGGGCAAGTTGTAAGCCAAGTTGCTCCATTATCCAAACTATATGACACTCTGTCGTCACCCAAAAGTCCAGTGACAGAGCAAATATCATGACTTTCGCCGTCATAAGTTCCAGTGTAGCCAGAAACAGTGGCAGTTACAGTTGCAGAATCCACAACAATAACTTCAATTTCTTTTCTGAAACTACCTTCCTTGTATCCAACAAAAATAGTCTTTTTGCCCGGAGTTGACACATCAAGGTGCGAGAACACCATGTCATCTCCCGTCACAGTTTCTTGAGTGCCGTCTTCAAAAGTGATTTTTGCCCTAACACTGCTCCAATATGGTTGAGTGTCGGTGTCGTTCACTTCAACAACTGGCACGCCAGACAAAATTTCAATGTCGGCAGGATTTCTTCCACAGCCAGTAAGAAGTACGCAGCAAAAAGCAACCATGCACATCAAGAATATTGATATCAATCCTTTTTTCTTATTCATAAAAATTTCTCCTTTAAAGGCGTTCTCTTTGTTCAAAGAATAGCAATTAAATTCAAAAACCCCTGAAATCTCCTATATCTTAACATAATTAGACAAAAAGACAAAACCTTTTCAAGCATTATTTGCTTTTTATGCAAAAAATTTATATTTTTATGCAAAATAGTCACACTTTTATTCACTTTTTGGATAAAAACGCAAATTTTATGTATAAAAAGGGCATGAACAATATTAGTATGAACAGTTTTTTATTTCTTATTTTCCTTATACTGCTTTTATCTTCAGTTGCAATGTGATGTTTGAGTTGTCAGTGGATCTTACAAGCACATCAAATATACTTGCCCTATTATAAAATAAGATAAGACCCGTTTGTTGTCCGTTTTCGTCTTTAAAGAATTCAACATTCTCGCTGTCGCTTGAAGTGAAAGATAATTGTTTCTTCGTTGCGTTGTCTGGAAGAACTCTTAAGTCAAGTTGTAACATCGTCCCCGTCATAAGATTTTTATTGGCAGGGCTGTCAAAATTTATTGTTATTAGCATTGTTTCTTTGCCGTCAATCAATTTATAGGTTGAGACAGTTATTCCCTTTTCTGGGTCGGACTTGTTAAGGCAGACAATTTGCTCAACGTCAATATTTTTGTTATAGACAAAAACTTTCATTCCGAAAAAGTTAATCGCAACGATTGACGCAACGTATATAATTCCAATAATAATCAAAACCGACTTTTTCATGTTATTTCTCCTTGAAGAAAGTTTTTATTTTGCTTAAATACATATATAAGTTCCAGCCAAAATAGATAACGGCAATTCCCAAAACTTTTGCAAAGACATATTTTGAACTTTCTGAAATGAAGAAGTAGAAAACAAAGGTCATAATTGCCGACATAAGAAATGCAATAAGTGTGGACTTTGTTTCGTTTGGATTGTTTACATGGGTGCCGGTTGTTACATATTGCTCAGTTTGTGGGTTCATAATATCAAGTGACGCACTCCAGAACATGTGTCCAAGATAAACCCCAAGCAATGTTAAAAATATGCTTATGCCTTGCATGACAGTGAACTTTGAAAAGATTGAGAAAATGATTGTTGACGCCAAGATTGACACACTCATAAAAACGGCATAAATAACAAGTTTTGATAAAAGAACTTTGGTGTATGTTGCGGGAACAGTTTTGTTAATAAAGCCAGACAAGCCTTCTTCGCTATAAAGTTTTGCCACCATTGCATTGGTGGAAAGCACCACAAGCAAAATTAGCAAAATGTTGAAAGACATTGACATATATGTTCCAGCAAGTCTTGTATCCATTGCGGCAAAGATTTTGTTCAAAAGGAAAATTGCAAGTGGCAAAAACACTGTTGTTAGAACAAGTGGGTTAAACTTTTCGCTTGACCTATATGTCATAATGAATTCTTTTTTAAGACTGCCAACAAAGGCTGAATGTTCTACATTTCTTTTTTCTGTTAGATGAGGTTTCTTTGTAAATTCAAAAGGTTTGCTTGCCATTTTGAAATAAAGTGGTCGTATTAGGAAATATGTTGCAACAAGAGTAACAACTGTCAATACGCAAACTATAAGCAATGTTTCCACTTGCACTGTGCCAAAGAACACATTTGACAGCCCATATCTAAAGCCAACAAACGCCATTGTAAATCTATATAATATGTAGAAGTTTGCCACAAATTTGGCAAATATATCTTGCAAATCCCAAAATATTGTTCCCCAGTTTCCAAGAATGTCTATGTTTGCTGGAATGGCGTTGATTATCAAAATTACAAGTGTTAAAATCCCACCAATTACACAACCCACTACAAGATACTCAAGCACTTTAACTCTCTTTAAGAACAAGGATAAAAACAAGAATGGGATAGATAGAAGTGAGGCAATGCTTGTAGTGAAAAGTGTTATGATAAGGTTTGCAAGAATTATCCAAGGATAGAAGAAAATTGGCATGCTATTTATCATTCCATATGCAACAAGAAGTGGCACGATGTAGAACATATTTCTTATAAATTCATAACAAAGATAAACAATCATTTTGCTAAAGAACACAGTTTGTCTTGATGTTGGCATAGTGAGCAACACTTGATTGTCTTTTGCAAGATACAAACTTTTGTTAAGTCCAAAAATTTCCACCAAAATTGAAAGCACAATCATAATGGAAAAAATAATTGAAAAGAAATTGGTTGGAATTCCCTTGTTAAGTGAAGTCAATCTGAGCGTTGACAAAAAATAAAACGCAAGATAAATAATTGCGGTTATGCTGGCAAATTTTAGCAAACTAAAAACAACTCTAAAGATTGTTTGCTTTGCACTTTTGGCAAATGATAAGTCAAGTTTGTCTTTTAGTTGCATCATAACAAGAGTCTTCAGCCCTTTCATTTTCTTCCTTCCTTTCCAATTTTTATTATTTTTTTGTCACTTTTTGCTGTTTTTTGTTGATTTTTTAACACTTTTTTCTGTCTTTTTTTCTTTTTCTGCTTTTTGTATGTTATCAAGTTGTTTTGCTGTCAGTTTAAATGGGAAAACTTCATCATCTACAATCAATCCAAACACTGCAGGGTCTTGTTCCTCGCCTTTTGCTTTTGCTTGCTTTTTGGCAAGTTTAATTTTTCGTTTTTCTGCACGTTTTTCTTTTCGTTCTTCCTTTTCACGTTGTCTTTTTTCTCTTTGCAAAAGTTTTTCTTGTGCAACTTCTTCTTTTGACACCCTTGTTGCTTCAACATTGTTTTCTTTTATTGTTTTAAGATAATATTCTTCAAGTGTCATCTTGCTTTCAATATCTTTGACGCTTTGGCTATCCAAAATGTGACCTTTTTTGATAATAGCAATTTTGTCGCAAACACGCTCCACAACGTCAATAATGTGACTGCTGAAAAATACAATATTTCCTTCTTTTGCGTGCTGTTTCATACATTCTTTAACTTGATAAATGCTTGTTGGGTCAAGTCCTATTAGTGGTTCGTCAAGAATCCAAACACGAGGATTGTGGACAAGGGCGGAGATAATGGAAATTTTTTGCTTCATGCCATGAGAGTAAGTTTGCATTTGATTGTCAAAGGCGTCTGTAAGTTGCAATAAGTCAACATATTTTGAAATTGCTTTATCTCTATCTTCCTTGCTCACTCCATAAAGGTCGGCAACATAGTTTATGTATTCTCTGCCAGTAAGTTTTTCATAAAGTGCATAGTGGTCTGGAACAAAGCCTATTTGTCTTTTTGCCATAACAGATTGTTTGTCAACGTCATATCCGCAAACAGAAATTGACCCACTTGAAATTGGCTGTATGCCGACAATGCTTTTGATAATTGTGCTTTTGCCAGCCCCGTTTGGCCCCAAGAAGCCAAATATATCCCCGCCGTTTATGGTGAGATTGGCGTCTTTGACGGCATAAACTTTGCTATTTCCATATCTCTTTGTAAAGTTTTCAATAACCAATTTATTTTTGTTTTTCTCATTCATAGGTTCGTCTGCTCCCCTTCCGTTTAATGCAACTTTTAATAATTGTTCGTCCATTTTCATTTTTGCTTTTCTGTCGGCAATTTCATAAAGCAAGTCTGCCGACTGATATGCCCATTCATACAAAAACCACATTCCAGCACCCAGTGCAACATACACCAAGAAGAACAAAATTTGATAAACTGGATACAATGTGAAATTTATTCCACCAATGTTAAACACCGTCACAACATCTCTAAGTCTTTCCGCCCAAGCACCAAGTTTGTCTGCGATGAAGTTGCTGTTTATGAAGAAGTAGTCAACTTTGCCTGTAAGAATTCCCGCTTCGATAAGTCCAGTGAACCATGAGTTTATAAACAGTGCCAAAAGGAAATATCCAGCGAAGCCCGCTATGCTATACATAAACTGCTTTAACTTTGGTCGTGGATAAACTCGAAGGGCAACTATCAAAATTGGCATGAAGAATGCGATGTAGTGATTTATATAAAACTCAACAAGCCTTGAACTGAACAGATTGAGTTCGCTTGAGTAGTTTGGCATTGCCATGGCAAAAAACGCACCCAAGACATTTATGAAAAGTGAAAAGTAAAACAAACTGTCCCACTTGAAAAGCAAGCACAAGACCATAATATACATTGCCGTGTTGCAAAGGTGAAAGGGCCATGCAGTGACATCAAGGAACGAAGCAAACTTGTGATAAATTGAAAATGAAATAAGTGTTCCTATTGAAATGTAAAGAAGGCAAAGACGTTTAAATTCTTTGTCCTTTTTGCGAAGAAGGAAATATAAAACGACTGGCAAAATGAGTGAGAAGTAAATTATCATTCGGTGATAGAAGTTCAAGCCCTTAATTTTGACAGCAATGTTTGCATAGCCAAAAATTCCCTTTATTGTGTAGCATGGCATAACGGCAAGAAGCATAAGTGGAACAACATATAATAGTTTCAATGCGTCCTTCTTTTGGGTTTTAAACTTGCCGAAATCCCAAAACACAACAAAACTGTATCCAAATGTAATTGCAAACTCAACTGCCATAATTATGGCTCTGAAGTGTAACGAATTGTATCCAGACATTCCCACAATTCCCTGCATAGCAAATGGCATAAAGCCAAGGGCAATTATTGAAAATGGAAGAACAAAAAATCTTATGACGTCTTTTGTGTAGTTCTTGTCAAAAAATGGGAACAGCATAAGGATAAGTTCCATGCCAATAATAAACCAGTTGACAATAAGCGACATAAAGGTTAGTCCATGGCTTCCAATTTCCGCAAAATCTAGTCTTAGCGTACTTTCAATAAGGTCTTCTCCAGACATATATCTGAAAACAAAAAGAATTGCCAACGCACTTGACAATATTTTAAAAAACAAATTCTGATTTTTCTCCGACTTTCTCCCCCAGAAAAAATATCCTAGCCCAAACACAACCGCTGTAACAAGAGAAATGGAATAATATATAACAGTACTCATATTTTTCCTTTATCCACCAATATCTTAACATATAAGTTCAAAAAGACAAACTGTTTTGCCGCTTTTGTTAATATTTTGTCAAATTTTCTCTTGCAAAATTTTTGCCAGCATGTATAATGTGATTGAATTTAATTTTTAGGGGGAAAAGATGAGGATAGAAATTGTTGCATCAACTTCAAGACAACTTCCAAACTTTAAGGAAGAATTTGACGAACTGGGTGGCGAACTTGCTGGGATTTGCTACATGCCACACACTTTTGAAGACATCAAAAACCAGCCACTTGAAAGAAAACTTGCAAGAGCAAATATGGTTAAGTCTAGCGGACATCATAGCATTTTTGACCACGAATATGTCACACTTTATCTTGAAGACGTGCCAAAAATGTTTGCCATTTTGCTAAATAATGAAAAGGCATATAACACAAGCGAAAAGTCAGGACGTTATACAAAAATGGTTTCCACTGGCATGCAAGCTGACCTTTACGCCAAGTGGACAAAGATTCTTGAAAAGGAGATAAAGCAAAGGTATGGCGAGGAGCAATATTTTGACGACAAAAGAATAAAAAAACTTGCTCTTGAAAACGCACGACTATTCCTTTCCATCTACACTCCAACAAGTCTTGCATACACTGTGTCGTTTAGGCAACTAAATTATCTTTATGCTTGGCTTGAAAAGTTGCAAGACACAGATTCCCCACTTCTTATGCCACTTTGCGACACTGCTGGCGAATTTTGCAAAAATCTTGAAGACTTAAACCTAATTGACCCAGACCTTGTGGAACTGGGGAAAACAAGAGATTTCTCCCTGCTTGCCAAAAGAGATATGGAGGAATATTTTGGAGATACATACACTACAAAATACAAAGGCTCGCTTGTTGAATACGCCCAAGCCCAAAGGCACAGAACCTTGAACTATCAACTATCCGAACTCCCTACTCCAGAATATTACATTCCACCACTTGTTGAGGAATACGATAAGTTGCGTGACGAGTGGATAAAAGATATGCTTAAAGTTGAAGAATTTACCCCATCGGGCAGCATGGTTCAAATATATGAACGTGGCACACCAGAAGCGTTTGTTCTTAAAATGAGAGAAAGACTTTGTACTTGTGCACAACTTGAAATTTGCGACCAAACAAAAAAGACTTTGGACAAATATCTTGCAAACACCAAAAACCCAGAAATTATCAAAATGCTTGAGCCATACACCAAAGGCGCCCGCTGTCTTGCTGGCTACAACTGCAAAAACAAGTGTGCCTTCCATGACGGCATTACACTTGAAAGAAAGATTTAAAACAAAAGACTTATCCACGTTTTTTTTCGTATATCGTGGATAAGTTTTTTATTGATTTTTGTATGCTTTTGCTATAGTTTTTTATACAATTTACATATATTTTATAGAGAATTTTTATACGTTTTTAAACACTTTATACTCATGTTTTCCGCTAAAAACTTCTCCTAAATAGCAGCCAAAATAAGAGCCAAATATATGGTGGGTTGTTTTGTCTTATAGGTCGTGGCGTGACGGGGGCATAATATGTGTTGGTCAAGACGACCTTTGGTGGATAAAGTGGGGCGAGATTGGTCGCAACAAGATTTGACTGCTGGCTCACCACCTTTGACGAGCCGTCTGGAAAGTGTTTTAAATAATCAATTATGGCTTTGTTTAATAACTCCATTTTTACTCCTTAGTAACAATATCATTATATTTCCCGCCACCACAAATTGCTAACTTTCACCAAAAATAACTTGAAATCATAAGATATAACAAAATAGAGGTGAAATATGGCGGAACTTACAAATCAAGTGGACATTGCTGGACAATATGGCAACCCAGCCAGTGCAATCAGTTTTTCAAGCAATCTTGTATCTACAACCATTGTCGAGGGGCTAACAGTCTTAAAGGAAGCGGATAAAACAAATTGGGTTGACGGCCCACTAACCTACACAATAACTGTGCAAAACAACTCTGGCGAAACACTATCCAGCGGCAAACTAACCGACCAAATTAACACCACACTTGTCAATTTTTCCACCACTTATGGCGTGCAACTTGACGGGCAAACATATCGAACATACACCTACAATGACGGCACACTTGAAATCACTTTGCCAGACCTAGCAAATGGCGAACAAAAGGTTATCAAATTCCAAGTTACAAGAAAGAGTTAAGACTTAAAATCTTAAATTCTTTCTTAACCTTAAATCTCATCTAAAAAAAGTATTTGAAAAGAAAAACACCACTTTTTGTGGTGTTTTTGCTCTATCATTAGGCTTCAAATATTTCAAAATCCTGAATGGTGAAGTTCTCATAGCGAGATGTGTCAATTATGCTTTGAACAACAGAGGAGACTTTAAATCTAATCACATATCTTATGTTTTCAAATGATGGCGGACAAAAAAATAAGTATGAATCATTTTGATCAGCGTTTGCTCTAATTTCGAAATAATTATATTGACTCTCTTTTTTAATCTCATAAAAATAAATTTGCCCAATATCAAAGGGATATTCAAGATTAATAGTCTGTTCTGTTTCTTGTCTGTCCGTGTTAACCGTTTGACACACAGAAAAACCACCATAGCTATTTGGAGAATATTCATATGATGAAGCATTAGCAAATGTCAACGTTTTAGTTGTTTCATTGTAATTACAGTTATTTACATATTTTACAATATTTTTTTTCGTAAATAAGTTGTTTTTCCATATAGCATAAAATGTTTCATTTCCTAGTAAAGTTTTTTTGGTTTCCGATGTCAATCTATAGGGCTGTTCATATCCTGTATAAAAACTGCTACGCTCTATCATAATATCTCCAACAACAAAAGAATCTTTTCGCCCTTCTAACGAACTTGTAGCTTTTTGTTTAATTGTGCAATAAACCGAATAGTCACCATCAGGAAGATTTGATATGTCAAAATCAATTCCCGAATCCATCAAGTTTGCATTCGCCTTAAGTCGCAAACAAAAATTATTTTCACCAGATTTTCTGATAGTTTCTTTACCAACAAATTCACCAACATTACTTTTCCCAGCACCAACATTGCCTATAAATGTTCCATTCGAGAAAGCCTGCCAAATAACATATGAATAGCCGTTGCCTAACGAATATGAAGAAGCACTTGCAAATGTTACTTCATTTGTCAATGAATTGTATGTTGCTATAGAGTCAGTTATCTGAAATTTTGAACAAGACTCTATTATATTTTTTCCACTCCACCCAGCAAAATAGTAACCCGTTAGCGAAGCCGCAGGCATGTTACCATAGGTGTCACCAATGGTTACTTGCTTAGAGGATAC
>DLSM01000012.1:106028-171352 GCA_002500135.1 Christensenella sp. UBA7862
CCCCCCTATTGTGGATAACTCTCCGCCATTTGGGTCAAAAGTCACGGTGTAAGAGGGTCTAGAATACCTTACAGACACCTGTCCAGATAGTCTTTGTTGGGTTGCACCGAAGATAATAATAGACAAAAGAGCCATGACGAGTGTGTAATTTATGCACAACATTCCAACTCGCATTTTGTCCCAAAATCTCATTTCTGTATCCCCTTATATAATTTCTTCAAAAGTCTAAATTATATTTGAAAAATTGTCAAGTCTTTTCGACAACTTTCGATAATCGCCTTAATTTTTATTTTTTCTTTTTTCTTTCTTATTTTAACATTTGTACTTCTTCGTCCATTAGGCAATAGTCAATTTCACTGACTGTTGTTGCAAGTTGTTCAGCGTAAAAGTTTGCAAGATTTTCATCTTCGCACTCCACCATAACTCTTACTTTTGGTTCCGTTCCACTTGGACGGACGAGCAATCTTCCCTTGTCGCCCAATGCTTCTGTCAAGTATTCAATTTGCATTTTCAAGTTTTCATTTTGCATAACTCGTTCTTTATCTCGAACAAGGCAATCTATGTTTCGTTGTGGGTAAAGTTTTACTTGTGATAATTCACTAAGTTTCTTATGTTCTTTTTTCATCATTTCACAAAGTTTTATTGCGGTCAAAATTCCGTCACCAGTTGACGCCAAATCTCTAAATATTATATGTCCCACTTTCTCGCCACCAAAGTTAAGTCCGTTTTGCTCAATCATTTCTATAACATATTTATCTCCAATGTCCGACCGCAAAAGGTCTATGCCCAGTGACTTCAATTCTTCCTCAAGCCCTTTGTTTGTTTGCTTTGTTCCGACCAATGTGTCGTATATCAACTTGCCCTCAGATTTTAGATATTTTGCAAGCATATATATCATCATATCGCCGTCTATCACATTACCCTTTTCATCACAAGCGATTATTCGGTCGGCGTCACCGTCAAGCGCTATTCCCATATCCGCGCCCGACCTGACGGTCGCCTCGCAAACGCTCTCGGGATGCAATGCTCCACAGCCAACATTTATGTTTTTGCCATCTGACGTGCAATGGATTTCCACTACCTCTGCCCCAAGCCTGCGAAGAACATTCGGGGCAATTTTATACGCCGCCCCGTTGCTTGCGTCAACGACAACTTTAAGCCCACGAAGTTTGGTGTCGGAACACTTTACAAGATAGTCCTCATACTTTTTCACGACATCTTCGCTTTGCAAAAAACGCCCCACGCTAAACCCGTCAAGTTTTGTGTATTTTTGAAATTCGTTTTCAATTTTTTCCTCTTGCTCGTCGGAAAGTTTTATGCCGTTGTAGTCAAAAATTTTAATTCCGTTGTATTCTGGTGGGTTGTGTGAGGCACTTACAACAACGCCAAAATCTGCCCGCAGTTTTTTGGTTAAGTAAGAAATTCCAGGTGTGGTGCAAATGCCAACGTCAACAATTTTTGCCCCCGCCTCCATTGCTCCAAGTGAAAAAGCAGAGGTGATAAGGTCACGGGTCGCCCTTGTGTCCCCGCCCAAAACTATCCTTGCTCCAAGCCTGCTTGCCCCCAAAGCGTTGCCGCAACGTCTTGCAATGTCAACATTTAAAAAATCGTCAAACACACCTCTTATGCCGTCCGTTCCAAAATATTTACCCATATTTTCAACCTTTCATGCTTTAAATTATTTTGTAATCTCATTTAACACGGTTATATCTTTATTAGATTTTAGTTAAAATGTGATTTTGATTGATTATATCATATATCTAATCAAAAAAAATGTTTCGATAGAGTATTTTATGAAAAAATTACACAAATGTTTAAGAGAAAAAATAATTAAACAAAAAATTATTCAAATAGTTTACACGTAATGATTTTTATAGTATAATAATTGTATGGAAAAGTTATATAAAAAACAAAAAATAGTATTCTTTTTTGCTCTGTTTTTGAGCATTGGCTTTGTGGCAAGTATCCCAGCAATTATTTTTGGTGCTTCAAAAGGCATGACTTTTCTTTTAGTCATCGGCATAATATTTGCAGTTCTTGGGTTTTACGGCTCACCAATGCTATGGGTGCAATTTGGAGCGTTAAATCAGGCAAAGCGAATTGTATATGCAGTTGACGAAGAGAAAATTTATTCCGTTGAGGACATTGCAAACCAACTTCAACTGCCCGTTGGCGAAGTGAAATCTCAACTGATAACGGCAATCAACAAAAACTACATTGAAGGGTTTTTGTTTGATGGCGAAAAGTTGACAGCAAACAAAAATAAATCTGCAATCAAAATGCTCACTCGTTGCGAGAACTGCGGTGCTCCGCTTAAGAAAACTCATGACGGTAAGTATTGCCCATATTGCCATTCATTGTTTGAAAAGTAAATATAACACAAAACCTTGTTACTAAAAAGCAACAAGGTTTTTTTATTGTTTATTGAATAATTGTAAGCATAAATACAATTATGCCTTAATAAATTAAAGCATTTTTATCCCCGATACAGAGTTTTATGCTCTTGCAAAGACTGAACTGTTTTGTGCAAGATAGGTTGAAAGGTCATTTAGGGTTTGGAAAGATGAAAGTTCATAATCTGGGATATTGCACTCAAAAGTATCCTCTAGGGTGCAGATAAGTGACATCAAGCCAAATGAGTCAATGCCAATGTCGCCAACAAGGCTGGTGTTTTCATTCAAGTTGTCTGCTGGCACGCCAACATAATCACTGATAATTTGTTTAAGTTCGTTCATTTTTTATCTCCTTTGTTAAATTACAAGTCCGCCAGTTTTCTTGTGTCTTGCAAGGGCTGGTTTACGCATAATTTTCTTTGAAGCGTTGCGTTCAAAGTCTTCGTCCAAAACATCAATGTAAGATATTCTCTTGTATGGGGCAAGTGTTTGGTTAAGTTTTCTGAAATCTGCAATAATTTCCTCATCTGACTTCTTTTCGTCACCCAAAAAGATTTCTGCACAGATAAGTCGTTTTTTCTCACCTTTAATTTCGCAATCTTCTTCAAAGACCATTGTGTCTTTTACATATCTGATGTTTGTGACAATGGCTTGTTCAAGTTCTTCTGGATAGACGTTTTTGCCGCTGTCTAAGACAATAAGGTTTTTCTTTCTGCCTGCCAAAAAGAGTTCGCCTTTTTCGTTTTGTCTTGCAAGGTCGCCTGTGTGGAAGAAGCCTTCTTCGTCAAACACTTGCTTTGTTGCTTCTTCGTCTTTATAATAGCCTTTTGAAACGCTTGGCCCCTTTACGCAAAGTTCGCCAATCCCCTCTTCGTCTGGTTCAAAAATTTTGACTTCAAGTCTTGGGCAAACTTTTCCGATTGAAGCACAGTCGCCCAAGGTGTCTGCATTCATAGAAACAAGTGGACCACATTCCGTAATTCCAAAGCCGTTTATGATATACACGCCAAGGTCTCTCATGCCCGACACCACTTCTGGGTCAAGTGGAGCGCCGCCACAAACAATTTGTTGCAAGTTGCCACCAAATGGAGCAAACAAATCTTTAAATAATTTGTGTGTAACGTCAATGCCAAGTTTGTTAAGCATTTTGCAAAGTTTAATTCCCTTTTTAAGTTTTTCTTCTTTGCCTTGCTTCTTTGCTTCTTGCCAAATGGTTTTGTAGAAAGCGTTTGCAATCATTGGAACAACTGTTATGATATATGGTTTAAAGACTTTCATGTTAAGCATCATATCTTTCATGCTGCCATTTATGTATGTAAGTCTGCCCGCTGCAACACGTGGCATAATGTGCGTATAAATTTCTGTTGCATGGTGCATTGGGAGAATGGACATTGAAGTGTTATTCTTTTTTGACCCACGAATGACATCAAGACAGTTGGACATATTTGTTGCAAGGTTTCTGCCGGTGAGCATAACTGCTTTGTTTGCCCCAGTTGTGCCAGAAGTAAAGATAATTTCTGCAACTGCGTCAAGGTCTGGCTGCATTGCTCTATATTTTCCTGCATTTTCCTTTTTCTTGCCCAATTTTTGAATTTCATCAAATGTTTTGAGGTCATCGACTTTTTTGTCGATTGTAATTATTGTTTTAATTCTCTTGCATTTTTCTGCAACTGCTTTGATTTTTGGAACAAGATATGCTGAACAAATAACTGCATCTGCGTCACATTTTTTGAGCAATGTTTCAAGAAGTTCCTCTTTTGCGTCTTTATCTATTGGGCTTATAACTCCCGCTCCGCCAACGATTGTCACATCTGTAACAAAATATTTATAGGAATTTTCGGCAAGGAGTGCAATATGTTTGCCTTGAAGTCCCATTGCAATAAGTCCGTCACCAAAACTCTCAACATCTTCAAGAAGCCCTTGTGCTGTGTGATAGACAATTTTTCTGTGACTATCTAGTTCTGCCAAAACTTGTGTGTCTGGAGCAAGTCTTGCAATTCTTTCAAACACTTCTTTTGTGCTTTTGTAGTCACCTTCTTTCAAAAAGGTTTTCTTCAGCATTTCCGTTTCTTTATAATATTTCATTTATTTTCTCCTTCTACGTTTATTTCTTTTAGATATGGATCAGATGTCCCAAGCATAATGTCAACAATCTTTTCAAACGCTGCATGGAATCTATCAATGTCTTCCCCGCATACAAGTTTTTTCTGTGCGTCATAAATAAATTGCATTTCATGAGTGTTCACGTCAAACAGCACGGCATAATAACATGGAAGTGCGCATTTGTTGTTGCTATAAATTTGAAAAGACACGCCCTCTGGCTTCATAATTGGAACAAAGGAAAATGTGAGTGCATAATATGTGCGAAGATTTGAACTCTTCCAAATTTTATGTGTTAGCATTTGGAAAGCGAAATCTGAAAAGCCAAGGTGTCTGTAAAATAGCATTTGATTTTTGCAGAATGTGTCAATACTTTCAGACAATTTTGCTTCTAGGTCCATTGTGACATAGCAGCCAAGGCTTTGAGTTTTTGTTCCCGAAACGCTTCTTTCAAGTGCAGTGCCACGGCAGTTTGAAAGTTCAAGTTGAAGTTGATTTTTAATATTGTTGTTAAGTTTTGATTGAGTGAGTGACACGGCATAAAACAAGAAGTTTGCTGGGGTGATTTTATGCTGGACGCAATAGTCAACAATTTTGGAAGATTTTTCCTTATCCATTGGCTTCATATAACTTTCTGTTTGATTGTTAATAAGAAACATTTTCATGGAACGCTTGTTAAAGTTCTTCTTTGCGATTTTGCTGTGTAGCCCATGAACGCCAGCGTAATATGGTTCTTCCCTAGCCCTCATATACTCGTTGAAGAAGTCAAAATTTCTTTGTTTAATTTTTTCATTGTGTTTAACTTGCAAATCTTTCTTTATAACTTCTTCAAATTTTGGAATTGGCTTTGGAAGAGGTTTATCATTTTTCAAAGCGTCATAAACTTCAAACAGGTCTTTGTAGAAGATGTTAAGCCCATAGAGGTCTGCAATCAAGTGGCAAATTTTCACAAAAATCATAAGTTTGTTGTCATAAGTTTTGCAAAGATAAAATTCCACCACTTTGCCATGTTTATATCTAATCGCCTTTTTCTTTCTGTCTGCGATAAATTTGTCTTGTTCTTCTTTTGTTGCAAATTCGATGTATGGAATGACTGGGCAGGTTGCTTCGTCATCAAAATATTGCATAAGTTTTCGTCTTTTTACAAACTTAATATGCATGCTATCATTTCGCATGAAGGCAAGAGAAATTGCTTGTCGCATAAGGTCAATGTCCAACATTTCATCACTCGTTGCAGAAGACAAAATGTTTATCACCCTTTTGTCCAGTGAAAACAGGAGTTGCATTTTCACCACTTCTTGCGAAGGGTTAAGCTCATAATACACCCGATTTTTTTTCATTTGCTTTTTTCTCCTTTTATGTCGAAGATTGTCGAGTTTTATCTACGACAAAATAATAGCATAAATTGTTTATATGTAAAAGCAATTTTTAAAAATTAAACTCCCGAGTTCATTCCACCAAAATAGAGTGTTTTCTCGCTCTCTCGCTCAGCGAGAATTTGGGCGAAAAATGTTAAATTTTTGTTGAAATTGGAAGAAATTTAGTGTATAATGCAAATATGGAAGACATAAAAGAGGTAATTTCGCAAAATATTGCGACAATCCGCAAGAAAAGAAAACTTACACAAGTGGAACTGTCAGAAAAATTAAATTATTCTGACAAGGCAATCTCCCGCTGGGAAAAGGGTGAGTCTTTACCCGACATTGAAACGCTGCATAAGTTAAGCGAAATATTGGAAGTTCCCGTTGCATCTTTCTTTGAAGAAAATGCTTTTGTAGAGCAAGAAATTCCAAAGAAAAACGCTAACCTTCCAAACAAAATTATGGTTGCAGTTTTGTCTTGCCTTGTTGTGTGGATTGTGGCAACAATTTTGTATGTTTACATCTACACCTATTCAAACATAAAATATTGGCAAGCGTTTATTTGGGCAATTCCTGTGATGACAATTTTGCTTCGCTATTACAACAAAATTTGGGGCTGGGCAAAGTTATCGATATATCTTCACAGTGTCACCTTGTGGTCACTTGTTGCAGCAATATATTGTCAGTTTTTAAGTTATAACATTTGGATAATGTTCCTTTTGGGGGCGCTACTTCAAGTTATCATTGTTCTAAATCACTTCATTAAACCAATTAAATCTGACTCCAAATGGTTTGGCATTTTCAATATTAAAAAATAGACAAATTCTAATTATACACTTTCAAAATTTTGTCGAACAAAATTACAAAAACAAACCTAAAAAGGTTTAACACTTTTCGTTTTTTATGTTAAACTTTTTTTATTAGAAAATAAAAGGAGATGTTATGAAAGAATTTTTTAAGAAACTAAAATGGGACAGCATAATCGTGTCACTGCTCACAATTGCCATTGGTGTGTTGTGCATTGTTATGCCAAGCGAAGCGGGAGATGTTCTTCTAATTGTCTTTGGTGCAATGCTCATTGCTATTGGTGCAACCTTATTTATCAGATTTTTCACCACAGAAAGGTTGTTTGCCAGCCACATTATGATTATGGCAGTTGTTAGCATTGTGCTTGGCGTTATATGTCTTGTGCAAAGAAGTGCATTACAAAGCATTTTGACCATTCTTTTGGGACTTTACATTGTGGTCGATTCCCTATCTTCCATTGGTGACAGCATTTATCTTTGCAAAGCAAAAGTTTCAGGCTGGTTTATCCTATTCCTCTTGTCCCTTCTTTCTTGCGGACTTGGCGTTGTCGTTATGTTCTCAACATTTGACACAGTTATGATTTTCGCTGGTGTTTCACTTCTTATTGAAGGCGTCAAAAGATTTACTCTCACTCTCACATTCAGCAACAAAATTCGCTCCGCTCGCAAACAATTTGAAAAGAGCATGCAAGATGTGATTGAAATTGAAGAAGAATAAGCCCTTTTAAAAGAACAGAAAGAGATGTCGTTTTGACACCTCTTTTTTATTATTCTTTGTTTTTCCATCAATCTATTTGCTAAACATAAACATTCACTCAACATAAAACAATAAATCTACTATTATTTCTCTTTATAATTCAATGCACGAAGGCTGTTTAGAATTGCAATGACTGTTACACCAACATCAGCAATAACTGCACTAAGCATGCCCGTCACACCAAAAGCCCCAAGTGCAAGGAAAAGAATTTTTACACCAGCGGGAAAAATAATATTTTGCCAAACAATTTTGTGAGTGAATTTGCTTATTTTTATTGCAAGAGATATTTTGTTTGGATTGTCGTCTGTAAGAACAATGTCGCTTGCTTCCACACTTGCTGGGTTGCCATTTAGCCCCATGCAAAAGCCCACATCAGAAAGAGTGAGCGAAGGAGCATCGTTTAGTCCGTCACCAACAAAACCAATAACTTGTTTATTATCTTTCTTTGCATTTTCAAGCCAAAGTGATTTTTCTTGTGGCAAAAGTTCGCTTTCATAGTGATTTATTCCTAGGCTTGTTGCAAGAGTTTTTACGGTTTGCTTTTTGTCGCCAGAGAGCAAAACTGTTTCAACCCCCATGTTATTTAATTCTTCAATTTCCGCTTTGCTTTGTGGTTTTATGCTATCCTGCAAGTGGAACACCGCAAGCAAATTTTCACCTTCATAAAGTTCCACGCTTGTGTCGGAAAGATTTTTGCCACGTCTGCCCACAAAATACTTTTTCTCATTGTGTTCAAAATACACACCTTCACCCGCCACTTCTTTTATATTTTCACCTTTAGGAAGTTTTGAGTTCGCTTTATTGCAAATCGCAACTGCAAGTGGGTGTAAGGAATATTGTTCGCCAATGCTTGCAAGAAATAAGGCTTGCTGCTCGTCAATATCGCCAAACAAGTCAACTCTTTTTACTTCAAATTTACCTGTTGTGAGTGTTCCCGTTTTGTCAAAAGCAATTTTACTTAACTTTGCACAAAGGTCAAGATATGTTGAACCTTTTATCAAAATTCCCTTACTGCTTGCGTTGCCAAGTCCCGAAAAATATGAAAGCGGAACGGAAATTGCAAAGGCACATGGGCAAGAAATTACAAGAAAAATAAGTCCACGATAAAGTGCTGTGTTGAAATCTTTTGACACTAAAAATACAATACCAAAAGTTAAAATTGAAAGTGCAATTACACCCAATGTGTAATACTTCGTCATTTTTGAAATGGCTGTTTCTGTCTTTGATTTCTTGCTTTGATTGTTTTCAATCAGATTTAAAATTTTGCAAACTGTGCTGTCCTTATAAGGTGCAATGACTTTGATTTTCAAAACGCCATCAAGAACAATGCTGCCAGACAATATTTCATCTTTTGTTTTTACATGAACTGGCAAACTTTCGCCCGTCAAACTTTGAGTGTTAAGATTGCAACTGCCCTCAAGCACAACCCCGTCAAGTGGGACACATTCCCCAGGGCGAACGACAATAATTTGTCCCACTTCAACTCCCGCTGGAGTCACTCGTTTTTCGCCGTCAGATGTCAAAATATTTGCATAATCTGGCTTAAAATTGGTCATTTTTTCAATGGATTTGCGTGACTTTGCAACCGCCATATTCTCCAAAATCTTGCCAATGGAATAAAGCCCAATAACCATAATTGCTTCCATATCTTTGCCAATGGCAACAGCCCCTACGACTGATATTGTAAGAAGCAAATTTTCATTCACCACCCCACGCACAAGAAGTCTGACTGCTTTTATATATGTCTTATATCCAAGGAGCAAAACTGACGACACAAGCAAAGTCCAGTGCAGCCACACGGGAATGTTTGAAAGCATGCACAGCCCGCCAAGCACTAGCCCTGCAATGAGAAAACATAAATCAAGAATAAACGCCCCATTTGCAACATTTTTTGACATTTTATTCTCTATTTTGCAACAATCGTCAAGCGACTTATCCACATTTTCTGCACAAGATGTGACATCTTTGTGCAACACAGTCAACACAACATCTGGTTCCAACTTTTTAGTGACCTTTTCAATCTGCTTAAGACCAAGGTCAAAATTATCACTTTCAATGGTCAATTCAGATTTTAAAAAGTCAATTTTCGCAAACTGGATATTTTTGCACTTTACATATTGATTTTCAAGCGCCCTAGCACAGTTTGGACAATCCAAGTTTTCAATTTTCAAAAGATACTTCATTTTCTAGTCCTTCTTTCCTTCAAATTCTTCTTGAGTGTGTTCCAAGCAGACGTCAAACAGTTCTTTCACATGTTCGTCTGCCAAACTATACCAAACTTCTTTTCCCAGCTTTCTGCTTTTTATCAAATTGAGTTCCCGCAAGTTTTTGAGTTGATGAGAAATTGCAGATTTCGTCATGTTCAAAATGTAAGATATGTCGCACACGCAAAGTTCATTTCCCACCAAAAGATTTATTATCTTTAGCCTTGTGCTGTCACTCATTGCCTTGTAAAAATCCGCCATAAAAATAAGTCGGTCGTCATCTAGCAAATGATTTTTCGCCACTTCAACCTTTTCAACATGAATACACGAGCAATCACATTCCATTCTATTTTGTGTCATTTCTTCTCCTTTAAAACATTGTTTACTTGCAAAACCGCTTTTAAATATCATTTTCCACAATTTTGCCCATTTACACAACATTATACGCAATAATTGAATAATCGTTCAACTATTACACTGTTATTATAATTGAATATTCATTCAACTGTCAAGCAAAAAACAAAAATAGTTGAAAAAAATTTTCAACTATCTTGCTGGCTCTGGGGCTTCATTATGCATTTGAGCATCATATGCCATAATTTGTTTTACCAAAACCTTATTTAATTTTCTTATTGGGAAAGATACAATGTGAGTTAAGTCGTCTGCATTTCTGCCATCATAAAATTCAACAGTCGCCTCTTCTTTTGGATTTATGAAAAACCTTCCATGCGCAATAGAATTTCTGATATGATTTGCTGCACTAACTTCCATTTTGCACCCGCCTCGTTTTAAAATGTCGCAAAACTCTTCTTTGCTAACAGTTGTGGCAATGTTGCCAAAAGTTGCAATAAGCAGATTATGAACAATATCTGTATAAGAATTGACAATCGCTCCCTCTTGCATTGCCACCCCATTATACTTAAGAAATTTATAAAAATATGCTTCAAATTGAATAAATGTCATGTTAACATTTTCTTTCAAACATCTAAGATACGTGGCCGCTCTTAAACAGGCAATAAAATTGTTATATTCATTTGCCTTAAATGGAATTCTGGATAAGAAGAAAACAGGATTAGCCGACCCTACTGAATACGCACAGTCAATGACCTCATTATTTGAATAAAAATAGTTTAAGAAGGCTTCTTTTTGGTGCATATCAAGTTTAACTGGTTTTCCATTTCTCTCAAGCTTTAAATAATCGTTTAGATTTCTTTCGTTCAAAGACCTTTTGTCCACAGCTTTTTGAAGATCGGGTCTTTCTCTGAAGTTATACATTGAGCCAGCCAAATTGAAATTAAATACAGAAATAATTGTTCTCATTTCTTGGTCAGAAAGCAATAACTGAATTTCAGGTTGTCCTTTTGGTTTAAGTTTCAAACTAAATTCCCCTGGGCTGACAAACTGAAAATTTGGGTGGTCTGTGTCAGTATGAACCATCGCCTCACGAATCATCTTATAAAGTTGAGAATAACCTATTGTTTTATTTTGCAAATTAACTTTCTTTTTAATCTCCTTCAGTTCGTCTTTTCTGTCGGGCAGTGATTCATCCAATTTCAAACTCTTAAACATTTCCGATTGGCATACAAGAGCCATTTTTGTAAAACATGAAATGGCAACTGGAAAAATCTCAGAAATAAACTGGTCAACACTGCTTGAAGAGAATGTATTATCAAGAGTCTCTTGTGCCGCTTGCACAAAAGTTTTACTATCACTTGTCATAAATCTTGTCAAAGATTGCTCCATGTATTTTGAATACAATGTTAAAACATAACTACTATCATCCATATTTTTATTGTATCACAACTTTAAGAAGATGTCAAATTTGTCCAGTCATTAGCCCAAATACCCTTTTAACAGTTCATCAACAAAAACTCTTCTAGAAACAAAAAAGCCTTTTTGAAAAAGACTTCTTCTACATTGTTTGGTGCGACCATAGGGACTCGAACCCCAAACCTTCACGTCCGTAGGAACAAGGTCAGTTTTTCGTTCCTTATTAACACCACATTTTACCTGATTTTCATTATCATTTTTTACACTTGTTATTTTTCAGAATTGCAAGTATTTTAACTAGTTCGTGAAATAATTCGTAAAATTTTGATAATGAGTAATAACGAATATTTTTTAAAAGCAAGTTTTTTTGAACTTGCATTTTTTTCACATTTTCACGACAGGTTTTCGTGAATAAATGCTCAATTACATTCAAATTAACTTCAAATTTATTATATAAGAAAAATCAAAACTTGTCAAGTTTATATGACGAAAGGAGCAAATTTAAATGAACAAAGATGAAAATTCAATTACATTAAGACAAGATAGTGATTTCGTTGCAAATGTTATTAAATATGGTGGAAGACCAGCAAGTCAAACAGACATAGACAAAAACTATGTTATAGTGGACGACAAAGGAAATTTTAAGTTGAAACTCACAAAAAGAAATAGATTAAAGGCTTCAAACAAATTGTTCTTAATTATGATTTTATCAAAATTAAGTAAAAATGGTGTTGAAAACTATTACGATAAACCACTAACATTAGGTTTAAAGG
Source organism: Christensenella sp. UBA7862 (assembly GCA_002500135.1). GTDB lineage: Bacteria > Bacillota > Clostridia > Christensenellales > UBA1242 > UBA7862. Next base: position 118,193 of record DLSM01000012.1, read on the forward strand.
AATATTCGACTTATAGAAATATAACAACCGATAAGGCAAGGTCAAAACTTAAAGATGATATGTCTACTTTATATGATATGAGTGTTGAGTTGAAGATTCTTTCAAAAAACAAGAAAGAAATATTAGGCTCAGTAGATTTTCGTATTCTTAGTGCAAAGGCAACTATTAAAATGAATCAAGTGTATATTTGGTTCACAGATAAGTTTTTAGACTTTTATAAAAGAGTTAAAACAATTATGCCACTACCGAAAGAAATATTTATGGTTAAAGTAAAGGACAATCCTAACACCTTTGATATGTTTATGAAATTACTTATGCACTACAATATCAATAACAACAAAAACAATAAAAACAAAAATGTTTTAAGTGTCAACACATTACTAGAATATTGTTCTGCTATTCCAAGATATGATGAAGATATAAAGAAAAATGGTGGTATGACCCAAAGAATAATTAAACCATTTATTAGAGATTTAAATGCAATCAACATAATCGAATGGTATTTTTTGGATAATGAAAACAATATAAAAACACCAAATGATATTAAGAACTATTACGATTTTATAGATTTAAAAGTTGTTTGGAGTTGGAAAAGAGAAATTTTTAATGAATTAACTGCATAAAAGTTGCCTTTCTCTTATGTAAACTTATTAAAAAGATTGTGAAAAGTAATTAAAAGTTTATGAAAAGCGACTTATCTCTTATGTGAACCAATGGTAAAACCCTTATAAAATAAGCAATTTAAAGGGGTTGAAAAATTCAATATATTTAAAATATATAAAATATTTAAGCGAATTGGCTCATTAAAAAGTTGAGCTATTCGCTATTAAATCAATAAAAACAAAAAATTAAAGGAGATTTAAACGATGACATATAGTCAAAATGATATTGATATGGTAAAACCATACATAGAAAGTTATTTGATAGGAAAAGGAATTGATATAAATAGGAATTTCAGGTGTTTAGACCCAGAACACGGAGATAAAAACCCATCTATGAGTTATGATAAGAATAATTTTGTTGTTCATTGTTTTGGTTGTAAAAAAACTTATGACATATTTGGCTTGATTGGTTTAGATTATAATTTAAATAATTCAGACGCTTTTATTAAAACAATGGAATTATATGCACCTAGACAAATAGCAGAAAGAAAACTAGTTGAAAATAAACAACAAGAAAAGATTAAAAAAGATTTTAGCGAAAAATACAAAGTGTGGCATAATGATTTACTTGCAAACGAGCAAGCACTGAACTATATTCTATCTCGCAAAATAGATAAAGAATTGATAGAAAGATTTAATCTAGGGTTTGATAAAGAACATAATACAATAGTTTTTCCAAAAACAAATTTTACATATAGTGCAAGAACGATAGATAAAAAACAACATTTTAAACAAGGCGAAAGCACAATTTTTAACCAATCTGCATTATATAACGACAAGAACTATTGCATTATAACGGAAGGCGAATTTGATTGTTTAAGTTGTGAAAGTTTAGGCTATAATGCGATAGGTCTTGGCGGAGTTTCACTAATCAACAAATTTGTTGAAAGCAATCCACCAAAAGAAAAAGTATATATTTTAATGTTAGATAATGATGATACTGGTAAAACTGCCACAACAGACCTTATCCACCTATTACAAGCACGAGATTTAAGGTGTATCGCATTTGATTATACCAAGCACTATAAAGACCCTAACGAATGTTTAACTAATGATTTTGAATGGTTTAACAAGGAAATTCAAGGGGTTGTAGAAAATGCAGAAAGTTTAATAAATGAAGATGAAGAAAATACTAGAAAAGAATACGAGAAAGAAAGTTGTTTAAGCAAACTTGAAAAGTTAAATCAATTTATAGAAAACACAAAAGACTTTATTCCTTACTCTACTGGCTTTAAGTCATTGGATAGTGTTTTATGTGGTGGACTATATTCGGGTCTTATTTGTTTAGGTGCTCCGTCATCAACTGGCAAGACAACATTTGCTTTACAAATTGCCGATAACATTGCAAAAAACGGACAAGATGTCTTGTTCATTTCTCTTGAAATGCCAGAGTTGGAACTCATGTGTAAGTCATTGTCTAGGTTAACTTTTGAAAATGAAAACGATAGGCTTGTTCCCAAAAGTATGAATGATATTTTGTATGGTTTTCACTATCAACATTATAGAGAGAATGAACTAAAAAGTATAGAAGCAAGTAAAGAAGAATATTCAAAATTTGCAAACAATTTATTCATAAAAGAATGTCAGTCTATAAATGTTAATCAAATAAGAGAAATTATAGAAAAACACATAAAAATTAGAAAGAAAAAACCAGTTGTGTTTATTGACTATCTTCAAATAATCGCACCAGTCGATAGTAAGCAAGATATAAGAATGGTTGTAGATTATAATGTTAGTGAATTAAAAAGATTAGCGAGAGAATTTGTTATTCCTATTGTAGCAATAAGTTCAGTTAATAGACAAAGCTATAAAGATAAAATGGATATGACTGCTTTTAAAGAAAGTGGTGGCATTGAGTTTGGTGCAGATATATTGCTATCTTTACAATTTACAAACATAGGACAAAAAGGGTTCGACCTTGAAGAAGCAAAAAGAAGCGACCCAAGAAAAATTACATTAAGTGTGTTAAAAAATAGAAATGGAATCACTGGAAAAGGGGCATATTTCGAGTATAAACCCGTGTATAATTGCTTTAAAGAAAGTGATGAACAAGCATTTGATTTGAAAGATACTAAGAGTAGTGAGAGAAATCAAAACATTTTTTAACAGAATACTCCACTCTTAAAGTAAAAATATAGTGGCTATAATTTGTGTATCAATCAAAGGAACGGTTGAATGGTGGAATTATGGCAAATAAGGTTAAAGCGAAAGCAGATTTAAGATATGTTGAAATAAAGTTTTTTAAAAATTCAGAAGATAAAAAAGAGCATACTTGCTTTTTAAGGCTAAATACATTGAAAGATAGTTTAAAAAAGTTTGACGAGTATGCTCCTAATAGAATTATTACAAATATTGAAGTGTTATGCTCCATAGAAATTGAGTTGTAAGAAAGTTTACAACTCTTTTTTTGTGCCAAAATTTATATAATCTTTTTTCTTTTTATTTGCATATTCTAGCATTTTGCAAGCACCACCCCAAGAGTGATTCACATAAAACATTATGTAATCGCTATTGTTTACTATCCACTCGTTTCGCTTTAAAATTGCAAACTTTTTAGGCACATTTTCGATAGGTGGAAAAAGTAAGTCATCATAAGTCTTTTTGATATAATCTTTATCCATATCATCAAACTTTTTATCAAGGTAAGCAAGGACTAAATAAGATTTAATTTGTGGATATATAGGTTTTAGTTCTCTTAAAAATCTTGCACAAGTTATATCAAAACCACCGTAACCACCAAGAAGAAAGTCTGTGATACCCATATTCTCCACACAATTGATTATTTCGCTTTTTATCCTACATTCCAAATCACTATTAGACCAAAAATCACTATGTCCAAACAAACTACAATATTTACTCATAAAAATCTCCTTAAATTTATTGCAACACGCCAATACAAATATCGTATTGCAGTTTAATTATAGGATATTTGAGTTTTTATCGCAACTTTTTACCGTGTTTACACACGCTAAATATAAAAAGGTAGTTTGATAAAATTATAAACATAAGTGAGGTGGTTATATGACAACACAAAAGGCAGTTGCATTAAGAGTTTCAAATTTGTTAGTAAAAAACCATTTAACACAATATGCTTTATGTAAAAAGATTGCAATGCCAGAAGAAACTTTGCGTTCAATTATAGATGAGAGATATAAAACAGTTAAGCTTGATACAATTATTTTGATTTGTGATGGTTTTGATATTTCTCTGCAAGAGTTCTTTAATGATGATTTGTTTAAAAGAGAAAATTTAGAAGTAGAATAAAAGGTGGCGGAATGCTAAAAAATAGATGTTGTATAGAAATATGCGACATTTATTTTTGTTTTGTTTGTTTTTATCTGTTTTATATGATATAATATGCTCTATAAGGAGTATATTATGGTTAATTTATTAGATAAAGAATACGCAGAAAATGCTTTAAAATTATATCAAACAAACAAGTTTGAAACGAGAGATAAATCTTGGAATAATTGCTATAACTATTTTAGGACTATGATTGATAAAGATTATGAGAATCTTAACATAAAAGAAAAAGAGTTCGCTTGGTTGCAACTAGGGTTTTATTTGGCAAGTTGGGGTATGTTTCGCAACTCTTTTCTATCTCAATATGATTATTCAATATATGACAAGGTGTTAAAAATTGTTTTAGATAAAAAATACTCTATCCTATGGAATGTTGGCATTGATACTTTAAAATATAATAAAGAAGAATATGTAAATAAAGTATTTGATATTTCAAAAGAGATAAACAAGACTTTGAGAGAAAATAGAGTTTTCTATAACACCAAGAGTATTTTCCAAAGAAAACGCACTGATGAAAGCGAAATAAGTCAAACCTTAATTACTAAAATTTTATTAGGTGTGTTGGGTTGTTGCCCAGCCTATGATAACTATTTCAATAAGGCAATAAAGTTTGGTGATAAGGCATTTTATAGCGAAAAGAAATTTGAAAATTTGGTTGATAATATTGTAGAAAATAGTATTTTGGCAGATTTAAGCAAAAAGTATAATTTACCAATAATGAAAGTTGTTGATATAGTATATTTTCAAATGGGTATTGAACAAGATTTTAAAAGAATGTATGAATTATATATTGACAAAAATATAACTCCTACAAATGACAAAGATTGGAAAATTATTGCCAAATCTTTAAAAGATTTCTATCAACAAACTAACATTGATGGCGAAAGAACAATAAATGTTGCATTTAAGTTTGACAAAGCTAAAATAGACAAATTTATTAAAAACAACAAGAAAAATATTGATAGCGCTTTGTTTCAAATTGTTTCACAAAATTAAACGAAAAGGAAAATATTATGTCAAAAGTATTGTTAAGTAAAATGTTCGTTGGAACTTACAACGAAAATAGTATAGGACACGAAGTTATTAACTTTTATTTGCCAGACAACTGTGAAGATAGTTTCTTGTATAACCCTGCTTATGGAAAAGGTCAAAATGTAGATGCCGTAGTTTTGATAGGTGCTCCACAAAAATACGCATATCCAGTATTGGCAATTGCTTTAAATGTGCAAAAAATAACTATGCAAGAAAATGAAAATTTGGCAAACAAAATTTGTTATGGTAATAAATTATTAAAAGATATAGATTTTGACCAAAGTTCTATTTTTGATACAAAAGCTAAAATAAGTCATCTTACATATAAAGTTGAGAAAGGCAATTTGAAAAAATTGTCAGAGTATGTTTTAGACGGAACTACTAAAAAAGTAAGCCAACAAATATATATTGTACCAGCATTTAATAAGAAATTTACAAAAGAAATGCAACAAAAAAGAGTTGCAGAATTGCAAGAGAAGAATTGTCGAGTTATTGTGTTAGAAAAAGAAAACCCTCAACATTCTTGTGCATATTGTGAGTGTGATAGTAAGCAAAATAAACAATTGTATGACTTTATAAAAGACGCAGAAAATTATAAAAATTATGATTTGTCAAAAGTTGATTTATCTAAAAATATTGCCAATATAAAAAGCGATAGTTTCTTGAATTTCATAGGCAAACAATATAGCGAACAAGCTTTTACAAATATGTTCTATAATATACTTGAAAAAAGCAATGAACAATACAGAAAATCATTTGTAAATTTCCTTTTAAAAGATTGTGAGCTTGAAAGTGGCAAAGAATATATCGTTTCAAATTTAGATTATGAAATTGCGAGAGAAAAAATTACAACTGACACAACTCATAAAGGTAGATTAGATTTGTTGATATATAATCAAGATTATATTATTATAATAGAAAATAAAGTTGGCTCATTGCTCAATGGGTTATATGAAGAAAATGGGACAAAGTTTACTCAGTTAGATAAATACAAAGACTATGCCGAGAAATTAAAAAGCAATAATGAGAGTTTAAAAAATGCTCAAATTCTAGTATTCTTGTTTGTGCCAAATTATTCTAGTGTAAAATCTGATAATAAAGAATTTGTGATTACATATAAGAATTTGCTGGACTACTTTAAGAAAAACAGATTAAATACTTTTGACAGCAATTTATATGAAGAATTTTTAAATGGATTGGCATTACATTCGCTAACTCGTGAAGAAGACATAAATAGAAGATTTATCAATGTTTTGAAAAATTAGCAAAGAAAAAAGAGAGTGATTTTTGATTTTCACTCTCTATTTTTTTACCTTTTTAAGCATTGTTATTACTGCATTTTTTGTATCTTCATCAACTTTTGAAAGTAGTTCTATTATGTCCTTATCATTTTTGTATTGACTTGGGTCATAATAAAAGAATTCTGCTGGGGTCGTATTGCAAACTTCTAAAATGTCAAATAAAGTATCAATGGTTGGTAAAAAGTCTTTATCACATTCTAGTTTGTTGATATAGCCATAGTTTTTGCCGATAAGATTTGATAACTTTCTAGCTGACAAATTATTGTCGTTTCGCAGTTTTGATATTCTTTCGATAAACTTAACCTTGTCTTGATTTTCCATTTCAAAACCTCCACTATTTTCTACCAATATTATAGACTATGGCTTGTTTAAACTCGTGGAGTTGTTGTGTGTAAATATCCGATATTTATTATCATTATATCGTTTATAACTGATATTGTTGCAAAATATGAAATAAAATGCTATAATATTTGCGTTAAAAGGGAGAAAATAAAATGAAAAAGTTAAGGTTGTTTTCAATAATGTTCTTGTTGACTATAAGTTGTTGCTTATTTAGTGCTTGTGGCTCTAACATTACTTTGACAATAAACTTTGATAGCAATGGTGGAACGAGTTGCAAGTCCATAGAATATGTTGTTGGTAAAAGTTTTAATATGCCAGACGACCCAACAAAAGAAGATTATATTTTTGATGGTTGGTACACCGACAACGATAAATGGAACGAACCATTGACAGTTAACACGATACTTAACTATCCACTTAGCAAAAGTGTTGAGATAACCGCCTATGCAAAATGGATACCAGTTATGTATATTAGTTTTAACACGAATGGTGGTGAAAAACTTGATAGAATTGTTTACGATAATGCAAATTTAGAAATCCCAACACCTGAAAGAAATGGCTATACTTTTATGGGCTGGTATTACGATAATGGTGCTTGGCAACAACAGTTTACAATTGACAGTTTAAATAATATTGAACCAAAAAGTGAAATAACTATTTATGCAAAATGGGCATTGAATAGGTATATCAATTTTGAAAGCAATGGTGGAAGTGAGTGCGAGTCAATAAATCTTGCCACTATAACAAATTATGATATGCCTACGCCAACAAAACCATTATTTATTTTTAAAGGTTGGTTTATGGATAGCAAGTTTGAAACTCCATTTGATAAATCTTTAATAAATTTTGGCGAATATGATACGGCGATTATTGTTTATGCGAAATGGGAAGAAAAGAAAGTCCAAAATGTAACTTTTTATGGCTCTCCTAAAACCGAATATGTTTACGGAGAAGAAGTTGACCTTAATGGAATGTATGCTTATGTTGAATATTACTACTATGAAGGCGAGTACATTGATATAACAAAAGATATGGTTTGTGATTTTAATTCGACAATACTTGTCGCTGATAAAAATGTTAACCAAATAAAAGATACAATGAAGATATCTCTTGGTGAATATTTTAGTGATGATTTTGTCTATACTATTTCTCCTAAGTATAAATCTATAGAAATCAAAAAAGATAGTTTTCAAAGTGAATATTTGATTGGAGAAAACTCATCGTACATAAATTTAAAATGTAATGGCAATAGAAAAATAGATGGGTCTTATTATAAGGCAATAAAGTTTACAATCATTGCAACGACTTTTGAAAATACAACTGAAGAAATAAAAATTAACGCTTATGGAATGGAAAAAGACCATTATACTACAGAATGTACTTGTGGTAAATCTCATATTAGCCCAATTCCTTTTTATAGTTATTACATTTCAGACTCAAAAAAAGACCAAAATGGTAATAAAATTTCGAGAGACAAATGCAAGAGTTCGGAATTTTGCATTGATTTAGATAATGAAATGTTAGGGATAAAATCAGATGCGTATTGTGATATTTCTACGCAACAAACTGGCGATTTCGTTGGTACATTATATTATGGTTTGTGTAGTGCAAATTTTGAATACAATGTGCAATATGCAGAATCAGATTTTAATTCCTTTGAACAATCTGAATATAATTTTATACAAGAGTTTGATAATGAAGATAGTTTATTTAATGAAACGATAACAATTATGTTGGAGAATGGTAGAAAGTTTGATTTTAAAATTGATGATGAAAATTATATTTTATCAGACTTTGATTTTTCCACAACTGGTGAAAAAGAAGCAATAATTCAATATCCATATATAAGTTTGGGTAGATACGAATTATTAAAAGTAAAATATAGTGTTTTCTCTCTTAACGATATTGAGTATATTGAGATGAGAGAAAATTATCTCCAAAGTTCTAGTTATAATGTTTATCCTGAATATGAATTAAAAACTGTTTACTACCATTACGGGGAAGAATTAAAAAGTTGTTCAATGCCTTGTAGTAGTAAAATCCCATATTTCACTTTGGATTTAATAAATATTGGTGAAAATTATACAACTGTTCAAATTTGCGGTATTGATATTAAGATAAAATATGTGGTTAAGAACAAAATAACAAGTGTAAAACTTGTTAATAACAAAATAAACCTTGGTGAAGATGTCTCACTAAAAACATTAGACTTATACGCTTATTATGATGACACTGAATCGGTTGCAGACTTAAATGGTCAAAGAGTAGGTATTTATACATTTTCAGATTCTATTCTCTGGGAACTTCCTCGTATTTACATTGTTTCAATAAAAGATGTAATTATTAAAACATTTGGATATAAATTTACTTATGAAATCCTAGAAGATTTAGACACAAGTTCATTAGGTCAAAAACAAGCGAAAATAAGGCTCTGTGATAAAGAATTTTTAATAGATTATGAGGTCGTTGAAAATGGATAATATAAAAACAAGCAGTTTGTATTGCGAACAATTTGAAGACATTACAAAAAGAATTGTTAAAGAACAAAAAGCAAGTATTAGTATGGTGCAAAGGTTGTTTAAGGTGAGTTTTCCAAAAGCAAAGGCATACATAGAAAAATTAGAAAATTTGGGATATATTGAAAAGATTGGAAGATATTACAAAGTGTTAATTTCTCAAAAAGATTTTAACAATCTAAAATAATTGGTGGCTAATTTGTAAAAGTTATCTTAAAATTAGTTAGGAGTTTCCAAATGATAAGCAATTTAAATAAGAACAAATTGTATGTGATAGAGAGTGATTATAAGGTTGAAGCGAAAGCAACTTTTTACTCCCTACTTTACGAATCTTTAAAAAACAATGAAAAGGTATTGCTAATAAAATATAACCATAGCAATACTTATGAGCATTTTCTTGATAACGCAAAAGCAGAAAATGTGAGCGAAGATATTATTGATAATTTTCACTTAATACAAGTTGAGATATATGCAAGTTTTCTTAGTGATACTTTTGACACAATAAAGAGATTTGGCGAAAAGGTAGATAGAATATTCATTGAAAAGCCAAATATTGAAGATGGGTACAAATATTTAGATTTTTTAAAAGAGATGAAAAGAAGTGTTTTTGTTTTGCCAGCAAACAAGGATAAAGAATATGCAAAGCATTGTGATTATTTAATAAAGATAGGCAAAGAAAAACAAAATGTAAGTACAAAAGATTTTATCCTTTCTTGCACAAATGGAAAAGATTGTGAGAAATACAATGTTGTATTTGTAAATTACAATCTATTAAAACAAGTAAAATAAAATTTAATTATAAAGCGAACATACCGAAAATACTTTCAAATCTTTTGTATCTCATTAGTTTTGGTGTTTCGTGGATAAATTATTAACTCAAACTATTCTCCTTGTTTAAACCATAAAACTCAAGGGAATAAAAGGTGGTAAAATGGAAAAGTTTGATAAAGAGCAAATGAAGAAATTTGAAAAACTATATAGTGAAATATCTCCAACATTGGAGAGTGTGATTAAAACCCAACTTATTTATGATAAGAGATATGTTGAAATGGTAGATAAAACATTTGCTAGATATTCACATTCAATTAAAGATTTGAGTATTGAAGATTTGCGAATGGAGTTTACTTATTTTTGTGGCAATACTGCTCGTGCATTTATATTAAAACTTTTAACACTCGATTACATAAAACAACTATTTTTAGAAAATACTGACTATGCTCTTGACCCATTTTGGGAACAAGCACTAAAAGAAATTTTAGATAAAAAATAGAATTAAGAGTAAAAAAGAAGATAGCATTTAATCTGTGCTATCTTTTTTTGTTTGTGATTGTAAAAAGTCTTTAGTTAAATAAGTTGTGTAAATTTTTGAGTAGTCTTGTCGCATTGAGGCAACAAGATTGGTAATTTGTTTATTTAATATATATTCAGCATATTCTATATCATCTAGTTTTCCATTGTTGTTTATTATTGACTTTTTAATTTCTTCTTCTAATGATTTTATACTCTTTAACAAATCAATCAATTCTTTTTTACTTAATAAAAAATCAAAAGCTTGTCCAAAGCCTAAAGTATTTATTTCTTTTATAGCATTTATTGAATTGCTAGATAAATTTAAACCAGTTTCAACTATATTTGCATTATACATATTGCGAGAATTACCAAACAACCAGTTCTCGTTAATATTCGGGTCTATAATTTTAGCCCATTTCAGTATTTTGTCTAAATTTTCTATAGTGATATCTGATTTGTCTTTATAGGATAAAAATTTGCTAAGTAGTTGCTTTGAAATGCCGATTTCTTGTGCAATTTGGGTCTGTGTTATATTAGTTCTATGCTTTGCAATAAAATCTTCAAGTTGTTTATAGTACTTGCTCATAGATAGCTCCTTGTTGCTTTCTTGTTTACATTTTAGCATTATCAATCTATGTTGTCAATAAATATTTACACTTTAATTTTTTGTTGCCCAACTATTGACTATCTCTTTTTTATGTGATAAATTAAAGACGAACATAAGATAACCAGCTTTTAGACTTAAAGTTTTGATAAAAGTTGTAAGCCTATTGAAATTACATAGGCAGAAATAACAAAACTAATTGAGAATAAAAGGGGGTGCAACAATGGCACTAAAAGAATTTGGCTTGGATAATGATTATCTAAACAATATTAGATATTCATTTGACAAAGTGATAGATTTTATTGAAAGTTGCAATAAAACGCAATTATTAGATATGCTATCAAGTGTACTTGACTATGTGGTAGATATGTACTGCGACAAGGAATCTTCCGATTGCGGTGATTTACCATTTTAGGTCAACTAAAATAATGGTCGTTTGCCATTTAAAATAATAAACCACATCAAAAACAAATCAAGAACAAATCAAGAAAACATCTCAAAACATCAAAAACAAATCAAAAATCACATTAGATTAGTTGTAGGAAAATGAGATGTTTTTTCTATTTTTGATAATTGAAATCTCATCTCCTACAAAAATTTTTGAAAAAATATTAAAAAGTGGTGGGCAATTTTTGGTTGATTATCTTATTATTTTAATCACATATTATACAAATGCTCGCACAGAAAGGAGAATGAAATGTCAGAAATTACTTTAAATTGTAAAGATTTGCTAACTGTCAAAGAAGTAAAAGAAATTCTTAACATTGGCAGTACATTAACTTATAGGTTAATTACAAAAGGCGAAATAAAGAGTATTAAAGTGGGAAAATCAATAAAGATTCCCAAAATCTATTTGGAAGAATATCTAAATAACATTATGGTAGGTGCTTAATATGAAGATAAAGGTTAATTTAAATGATTATCCAGATGCACTTACAACATTTCAAGCAAGAGAAGTCTTGGGTATAGGAAAAACAAAATTATTTGAATTGTTAAAATACAATAAAATCAATTCTATCAAAGTAGGGAGAGTAAGGCTCTTCCCCAAAAAAGAAATAGTCAATTATTTAAAGGAGAACAATTATGATTTATAACCCTACTGGAATCACTTATAAAAAAAAATATAAAGGCAAAGAAGTTTGCTGGTATGTAATTATCAACGAAAAAAAGACTGCTGATGGGAAATATCCACGCAGATTTATTAACACACATTTACCTATAAGAGGCAATTCTAAAAAAGCGGAAAAAATTCTTGTTGAAGAACTAGAAAAATATAGACAAGAACTAATAAAAGAAGAGGAAAAGAATAATCTTATAAAATTTGGTGTAAGAGTGCTTGATGGTTCACAAATTAGTTTTGTAGATTATTTAAGAGATTACATTGAAAACAAGAAAATGAACTGGCGAGAATCTACATATCATGGTTATGTTTGGGTTGTTAGTAAAATAGAAAAATACTTTGACCAACTACACGAACAACCTAAATTGTCAGAAATAAACCACTTAATCATAAATCAAATGTTTAAAAAATTTCAAAAAGATAAATTAAAAGTGTCATCGTTAAAGAATTTGGAAAATCTAATGCGACCCGCTCTAAAACAAGCTTATATTGATGAGATTATTCCAAATAATCCCTACGATAAGGTTGTGTTGGAAAAACAACCTATCATAGACACACAAGTTGAACAACCTTATTTAAACGATAAACAAATGATTGAGTTTCTTTCCATAATTGATAATCACCCTTTAAAAGACATATATACAATATCACTGTTTACTGGAATGCGTAGGTCGGAGCTATTAGGGTTAAGGTGGTCAAACATTGATTTTGAGGGCAAAACAATTTTAATTTCCGGTAATGTTCAAAAATTTAATAAAGAGTTTTCTATTTCTGAATTAAATAAACCAGGACGCAGTAGAGCCACGCAAGTTGGTATTGAAATTGTATTCGACTGCTTAAAACAAATTAAAGAAGATATAGAAAGCAACAAAAGGTTTTTTGGAAGCTCTTATAATAATAAGTATGAAGATTTTGTTTGTGTAAATAAATTAGGCAATCTATACAACCCTGACTATCTTACAAAAGAGTTAAAAAAGATTGTGCGAGAAAACTCTACTTTGCCAAATATCCATCTTCACTCTTTAAGACATAGTTTTTGCACATTTGTTTATAATCATACAGAAGATATTTATCAAGCAAGTATTGCTTTAAGACATTCAAGGCTAGAAACAACAAAAAGATATACACACTCTGGACAAGACCTTGAAAAGAAAAAAGCAACTACTCAAAAACTAGATGATGATTTAAACAATTTGATAAATACATATAAAAATAATGAATAATAAAATATAACAATCAAAGATAAAAGATAATATAAATGTAAAAAAGTTTAGTCCGCTCGTGAAACTCTCGTGAAAACGAGCAATTTTCATTAAAACTAAAAGGTGCTGTTGCACTTAGAAAAGTTCCATAATAACTTAATAAATAAAATTGCAAAAGACAAATCTTTTAAAAAATCGTGAAAGGTTTTAGGCCATTCGTGAAAGAAAAAGAGAGGCAAAAGCCCCTCAATGTCCCTAAAATAAAGGGAAATGTGGTGCGCCGTGAGGAGCTCGAATCCCCAACCTTTGGTTCCGTAGACCAACGCTCTATCCAGTTGAGCTAACAGCGCATATAATAAATTTTTGAATGAGAATTTACAAACTCAATATGCGAAACGGACTTCTGGTAATCGGTTCCGTAGCGTGACGCTCTATCCAATTGCGCTATGATCGCTTGAAACATATACAATTATATACCAAAATTGCATTTTGTCAACTATTTTTCGCAACTGAACAGTCTTATGTCGAAATTATTTTTCGCCTGCCGTTAGGAACAAGATACCAAAACATCCTGGGCCGCAGTGACTGGAGATCGTTCCACCCGCTCTTGTTTCATAAATGTTCTTAAAACCTCTTTCACGAAGTTTGCCTTTTAAAAAATCTGCATCTTCTTCTGGCATGCCAGCGTGGGTGATAAAGACATTTTCCAAAACTGGGTTTGGGAACCTTGCCATTAGGTCGTCAAAATATGCAAGCCCAACTTTTTTCATGATACCAAAGAATTTTTTACCCGTCTTCATTTCGCCGTTTGTCATCAAAATTTCTGGTTTAATTTTAAGCAAATTTGCCCCGAAATATGCAAGTGAACTACATCTGCCACCCTTGTAAAGATAATTGAGCGTAAGCAAAACAAAACTTGCTTGCACATGGCTAACCTTGCTTGAAACATAGTCATATATTTGCTTCAAGTCCATGCCCTTTTCCACGCAATTATGTGCTTCTATTGCAAGAAGCGCAATGCCCGTCGAAAGACTGAGTGAGTCCACGACCATAACTTTATCGTTGCCAATTTTTTGCGCAACACGTTTTGCATTTTCACATGCACTGCTTATTTTGGAACTTAAACTTATATGAATAACAGCGTCATATTCTTTAAGTAGTTTTTCAAAATGTTCCTCAAATTGAACCTCATTTACTGCCGAAGTTTTTGGCAAAATTTTGGTCTGAGCGACATAGTCAAAAATCTTTTTGTATGCCGTTTGGTCGTCCAAAATTGTTTCCTCTCCCAAAAGAATGGAAAAAGGAACAGTCTTTACATCAAACTTTTTCAAAAGTTCCTCTGGCAAATCTACTGTTGTTTCGCATGATACTGCAATTTTCATAATTCAAATTCTCCTTTATTTATGCGGTTTTTAACAATTTATTATTCTGCAGGGAAATTGCAATCTCACAGCGGGGAGAAGTGAAAACACACTTTGCTGTGAGAAGCAACTTTACCTTACAAACTTATTATACATATTTATATTCAAAACCAATTCTACCAAACACTTATCACTCTCTCCAAAATAGAATTTGATTTTAGAGTTTTCTCCCCCGCTCTACTGGCAAGAGAATTCGACAAAATATTCGCTTAAAATGCTTGATATATTCCACAAAAATATGCTAAAATTTTATTGATATGGATGAAATTGAATTAAATAAAATAATTGCA
Organism: Christensenella sp. UBA7862; assembly: GCA_002500135.1. Taxonomy (GTDB): domain Bacteria; phylum Bacillota; class Clostridia; order Christensenellales; family UBA1242; genus UBA7862. The sequence continues at coordinate 133,276 of DLSM01000012.1, forward strand.
CATAACTTGTGTACATTAAGAAAAAAATCTGGACTAACCCAGTTGCAGCTTGCAGAAAAAATAAACTATTCTGACAAGGCGGTTTCAAAATGGGAAAAAGGCGACTGTTTGCCAAGCATTTATGTGCTTATGACAGTGGCAGACTTTTATGGCGTAACATTGCAAGAAATTGTTAGCGAAGATAAGACAGTTGAGCCAAAGAAAGGCAAGAAAGATATCAAGACAATGGTCAGTTTGCTATCTTGGGCAACGGTTTGGCTTGTGGCGACAATAGTATTTGTTGTGTTAAGATACATCTCCCCAGTGGAACGTGCGTGGCTATCTTTTATTATTGCAATTCCCGCTTCACTTCTTGTTTGCACGATATTTTCCCTTGTCTGGAAATGGCGGCTTCCAACAGCAATCTTTTCATCATTCTTTGTGTGGACAGCAATTATGGCAATTAGTCTTATGCTAAAATCTTCTCAAATTTGGCTTGTTTATCTTATTGGAATTCCATTGCAGTTTATAATAATTTTCGGCACAGTTCTATCTTACATAAAGCATAGAGTTAAAGAATAAAGTTCTTTAAAAAATATTGCACCTAAAACTATACAAAAAGAAGGCATGAAACCTTCTTTTTTAATTGCTACATTTTGCATTATAAGCGAAAACTATGAATTATATATTTCCTCATTTACCTTTTCAAAATATTCATCAATTTCTTCAAAGTTCATATTTTTGATATAATATTTTTCAACTTGCAAATGATAACCTCTTGCCTTTTCAATCCACTTGCCACCTTTTTTAAGAAGATTGGAAATCATTTGTCCGTCTGGAACCAATTTCAATGCTTTGTCGTCAAGAGTTACATAGGTGTCGATGGTTGGGAAATACACTCCCTCAAGTTCTCCCACGCAAACTGGGGATAATATTTTGACTATTTCATGCCCACTTCGTGACGCAAGATTTGCTAGTTCCCTCAAGACTTTCATTCCGTCAAAAAATGAATATGGAAGTTTTACAGTTTTTTCAAAATGATTTTCCACCATTTTTAGCCCATTTGACGTGAAATATGAAAGATACAACTGCCTTGTATTTCCAAAGTACTTCTTAGGCATTAGGGACAAAAGCGAAAAAGTTTTTTGTGCTTCAAGAATGGCATTTACTTCACTTTTTGCTTGCATTTTGCTAGTTTTTATAAGTTTTCCTGCCGTTTCAAGATAAGAGTATGCCAAAGCGAAACATTCTTTCTTTTTTTCAAGAAGTGGGACGATATCGCTTAAATGTTTTTTTATGCCATTCCCTATTGCGGAGCCTAGATTGATTATAACCTCCTTTGCCCCCGGAATGGAACATTCTGTTGTGTGAGGAGCAGTGCCGTCAACGATAGAAATATCCTTTTCAACAATTCTAACCCCGTCAAGACTGTTTGGGTCTGACGAGCAATAAAAACATTCAATCGTAAAGCCCTTATCCTTATATATTTTCGCAATCTTCTTCATAAATGTGCTTTTACCCGTTCCTGGCCCACCTTTTAGGATATATGTGAACGAGTTTTCATTTGGAAAAATTGATTTGAAGTGGTTTTCAAACCCTTCGCATGTGTTGGCTGATGCCAAAAAGTTTAATGTTTTCATATTCATAGGTTATGCAAGGCCTGTGTGATGTGTGACTGCTCGTGAGGTTAAAATGTTAATTCAATTTTCTTTAACTCATAAAATTCAATGAAATTTTAGGATAAATTTTCCTACATAAAAAGTGAACAACATTTGAACTTCCTTCATATCGTGTTGTGAGGGTTAAAAATGAGATTTGTTTTGGAACTAAAAGATAAAAGAATTGCCTACGTTGGCGAGGAACTAAAGAAAAGTGGGAATGAAGTTGTGGACTTTAGTCTTCTTAAAACGCCACTTGGGAATGGTGAAATTTGTGTTATATCCCCCGCTCACAAGTGGACTGAACAAGAAATTCAAGTTGCAAAAGGCGCAGACTTATGTTTGGGTGGGAAAATTGATGATGAAGCAAAAGCAGAGTTTAAAAACTATGTGAACATGCTTTTAGACGAAAATTTTGCCGTAAAAAATGCAATTCTCACCGCAGAGGCAACTCTTGGGGAAATATCAAAGGCCACCGAGAAGTCACTTTATGATATGAGAATTCTTATTCTTGGAAGTGGACGAATTGCAAAAGCCTTATGGAAGATGTTTTATGGACTTGGGGTGAAGTTTGACACGGCAATGCGAAACGAAAAAGAGCGAACTCTATCGCAAATGGTGTCGCAAAATTCTTGGCGTATTGAAAATGCTCCGCTTACAGAATTTGACCTTATTATCAACACAATTCCCGCAAGACTTTTTGAAAACAGTGTCGTTCAAAGTTTAAGAAGCGACCAATATATAATTGAACTGGCGTCTGTTCCTTGCATTGATACAATGACTGCTCACAAAACAAATTTCGTACCATGCGGCGGACTTCCCGGCAAAATTTTGAGTAAAAGTGCTGGAAAAGTCGTCTTGCAAAAACTTTTGGAAGAAATTAAGAAGATGTAAATGGAGGATAAAATGAATATTGGAGTTGCAATAACTGGGTCATTTTGCACGTGCGAGCAGATTTTGGCACAGTTAGAGAAAATGGTCGAGGCGGGACATAATGTTATTCCTATCGTATCAAAGGCGGTGCTGAAAACTGACACTAGATTTGGAAAAGCGGAAGATTTTATAGCAAAAATTGAAGCAATTTGCGGGAAAAAAGTTGTTAAAAATATTGTTGAAGCAGAGCCTCTTGGACCACAAAACAAAATTGATGTGCTGGCAATTGCCCCTTGCACTGGAAACACGCTTGCAAAACTAGCAAATGGGCTTAGCGATGACGCTGTGACCATGGCGGCAAAAGCACATATGCGAAATTACAAGCCACTTGTCATTGCCATTTCAACCAACGACGGCTTGGGGCTTAATATGCAAAACATTGCAAAGCTTATGAACGAAAAAGGCGTCTATTTTGTGCCATTTAGGCAAGATTCGCCAACAAAAAAGCCAAAGTCACTTATTTCTGACCTTGACTTGTTGTTAGATACAATTATGCTTGCAAACAAAAACGAGCAAATTCAGCCTATCATAATTTAGCCGAGCATGCGTTCATCTTGAAGGCAATTTTCCCTGCGGGCGACCTTTTGTGCATGATGATTGAGCAAAACCAGAACCCTATCAAATTTTTTAGGGTCTTCTTTTGCTTTGTCTATTGCAAGCGAAAGATTTTGACTTGCGTCCATATGTTTTAAAATGCTGGAAATTGTTTCATCCGCTATTTTTGACATTTGCTCATCGCCATCTTGTTTTGATTGTTTCTTGAAGTCCAAAAGTTGATTGAGTTCGTCAAGATAGTCTGAAACTATATCTTCGTTGGACATCATTTCGTTTGGAAGTGCCATAATTTGCCTCCTTTTATTTTACATTTTTAGTTTAATTGTTTTGAGGGGGTGCTGTCAAGCGAAAGACAAAAATATTCTTAAAAAATTGAGATATTTATGCTTGACAAATCATATAATATATGTATAATAGTTGTTGTTAAATATCGCGGGGTGGAGCAGTTGGCAGCTCGCCGGGCTCATAACCCGGAGGTCGTAGGTTCGAGTCCTTCCCCCGCAACCAAAATGTAAGCACCCAAAAGGGTGTTTTTTTATGCAAAAAATCAGCAAAAAATGCCCATTTTTTATTGCTTTTTGCACAAAAATTCATATATTCACCCCGTCCCTCTTGCATTGTTTGCAAAAATATGATAAAATAAAGACAATAAAAGAGGGAGATATTATGGAAAATATAAATAATTTTGACAGAAATAGTGCAGTGGAGTTGCCATACAATGGTGATATTAGTGAACTTCCAAGCGTCATAAAAAGTCTTTCAAGAAGCGACCAGAATGTTTACATCACTCTTCCAACGGGCAAGAAAATGTATGTTCAAGATTATAGGGACAACATTCTAGCCGAAGTACAAGATGAAATTTATCGTGAAGTTTATGGCAAGTCAGTTTATGAAGTGGAAACAATGAAGGCAAAACTTAAGGAAGAACAAGAGCGAATTAACGATAAGTCTTCGTCAATAAACAACCTGCTTTCTGAAATTTATGAGCAAGCAAAGCCTTATATTTATGAGGAAAAACTTCCAGCATGGAGCAAAAAGATTGCCGCAAGCCAAGAGGCAGGGACGCTTAAAACTCTTGTTGACGCCTTGGCTGTTATGCGAACACTTGACAGCGGCGACATGGGGCTTGCCAAGTCAACACTCAAGCAATTTGCCACAACAGACGAGAACTCAATCAAGATACAAAAGATAGTTGCACTTTATGCAAAGCAAGGTCCAGAGTTTTTTGAATTTATGAATGAACAAAATTTGTCTGAAGGCGACAAAGTTGAACTCGACCTCTTGAAACGTCACAATGAAACATATGCTGAAAGAGAAAATATGGCAGCACAAGAAAAACAAATTCTGAGATAGTTACACAAGCAAATACATAGAAAAAGAACCCTGACTAGGGTTCTTTTATTTTACTTTTTTCTTGCACGAGGGAGTCGTTTGCTGTCTGTTGTGAAAACACGTTTAACCTTCTTCGATTTCGCTCTTGGCTTTCTACCTGACTTGTCTGCATCTTCTTGTGTTGTCGCTTTTTGTTCGGTCTTAGGTTTGCTTGTAACAGCCTTCTTTGCTGGTTTCTTCTCTGCAGCCTTTGATTTTCCTTTTGAAGTTTTTGCCTTTTCAGATTTTGCAACCTTGGCTGGCTTTACTTCCTTTATAGGAGCAACTTCCGCTGCTGATTCTTCTTTTGCTGGTTCTGCTTGAGTTTCAACCTCAGCAACTTGTTTTGATGTTTCTTCGATTTCTGGTTCTGTAACTTCCTCTGATGGGACGACTTCTTCTTTTGCCACCACTGCTGCTGGTTCTTCAACCTTTGGTTGGTCTGCTTCCTCAGCCTTGGTTACGATTTCTTCTACAACTTCCTCTTTTACTTCTTTTTTAAGTTCTTCGGCTTGTTCTTTTTTCTCTTTTTCAATAAGAGATTTTGGCACAAGCACGCCGCCAGAAGTTTCTTCTTCAAGCTCTTCTTTTGAAGCAAACATCTTGCTGTTTAAAAGCACTTTTGCAACTTGTTCGTTTTTCTCTTGTTCTTGTTTTGAGTCAAGTTTTCTTCTTGGTTTTCTTGGTTCAAGTTTTTGAACTGGCTCAACTTTAACTTCTTGTTTTGGAGGTTCTGCTGGAGCGACTGCTGACTCTGGTTGAGGCATGGTCACAACCTTATTTTTCTTAAGCCATTTTTGCTTTCTTCTGTCATCATCTGGCAAAAATTCAGATTCTGGGATAGTTTCAAATTTGCCACGATTTTTCTTATTGGCAAGCAGTTTTTCTTGTTCTGCTTTATCGGCAAGATAGATTGCTTCATAGGTCTTTCTAAGTTCTCTGACACGTTGACGGATTGCTGTTTCTTCTGCTTCGACCTTTGCCTTTTCCTCAGCATAATATTTTGCAATCTTTTGTGGGTCAACACCCTCACGGAACATTTGTTGACATTGTCTGTTCACTTCAAGAAGTCTTTGAGTTGGTTTCATAAGTGCTTGCTTACGAAGAACATATTTCTTAACTTCTCTTGGAACGGTATTGTCACGCCACATAAGTGAAATGTAATTGAGCCGGTCTTTTTCGTCTGCTTGGACAAGAATTTTATATTTCGTCTTTTTGCTCATTCTGTAACCGATGCCATTTTTGACACAAATTTCATCGGTAATTTTTCTCTTTTCTTCCACGCAGTCAAGTTCAAGTTTTGCCATTTGAACATCACGCACAGATTCACGGACAATGAGAAATACAAGAAGCCCAACTGGGATAAAGAGCAAGAACACACCGCCCGATGCGGAGAACGCTCCGATAACTTTTGACATAAAGATTGAGAATGGTGCATCGTCATACACGCCAACAATCAAATCTTCCCTAACCCACCAGCCGTCTGGCGAAGCGGTGGTATCGTTTTTGTTAACTTTAAGACCGTTTGAGGAGCCGTAAGTTTTGAACCATCTTACGCCATCTTCGTCAACTCTAACTTCATAAACATGGTGGAAAACAATGTTGCAACCGCTTTGAGCGGCTTTGACCATTTCGGAATTCTTTGTGCCGAAAAGATAATTAAATTCAAATGTATATTTTCTTTCGCCAATGTCTGCTGGGTCAACCAATGTTGCATCCCTTGGATAAAGCCTTGAAACATCGTCAGACTGATAAAACGCTATTTTGTCACCTGGGATAAATTTGCCGTTTTCATAACGTTGTGGCTTCAGTGTTTTTGCGTCAACAGCACGGACGATGATTGTGTCACCAATTTTATGCCCACTGGCAACCATACTTGGGCTTACAATTCTGAAGTTACTATAACCCGCAAACGAAGGGCAAACTTTGTGCATGCTTGAGTTTACACTAGAAATGCAAACAAGACCGGCGAAAACCACCAGTATGCAAGTGAGAACATTTAAAACTACATTTGTGAAAATCTGAAAAGGAGTTCTTGACCTAATTGCCTTTTGGTTGATAGGTCTGCGCTTTGAGTATTTACTCTTAAGTTTTTTTGCAGTCCTGTCCAAAGCCTTTTGGACGCTTGGGTCCTCCTTTACGATTACATTAACTATTTCCGCCATTATCTTCCCCTAGTTCACGCACGGACAAACTTAGTTTGCCCAAAATTTGCGCGCTCATACTTTCATCTGCCACCGAAACAACCACTTTAAGTTCGATATCAGATTTACTAAGATTAGTATAATAGTTTCCTTCAGTTAAGTCAAAAGATTTAAGCACATTCGTTGAACTTTCTTCTGTGAAAAGTTGAACATTTATATTTCGTAGTTCGCTTGTGTCAAGCGACATTCCCAAAATAAGGTCATTTGACAAAAGTTTGCCTACGTGATAATCAATTTCAAGTTTTTGTCCTGCTTGAAGAGCAATGTTCCCCAGTTCAAAATCGCCAGTTCTGTTTTCGTTCATTGCGAAAAACTTGCTGGAAATTTGTCTTGGGTTGTTGCCAGTTATTTTTGCAGAAACAACGGTCATGGCGATTTGAGGAGAGGCGTGTGCTGGTGTCAAAGAAAAGTTGACTGCAAGCATAGTCACAGACAAAACGCACATTAAAATGTAGATAAAATTGTTCTTAACAAATGCAGAGATTTTTTGTAATTTCGACTTTTTCATAACTGCCTCCCAAATTTGGTGGATATTTCAAGACAAGTTTAACACACATGTTCAATTTTTGCAAGTGGGAAAATCAAAAAAATACAAAAGACCTGACGAGTGCCATGTCTTTTAGGTTACGCTTGTTAGGTCGGACACAATGCCAGCGGTGGTGGAAGATGTGTAATAGGCGTCAGAATAAATTGACGTTATCTCCATATAAATTGCCACGTAGCCGCTGCTGCCTGCCGCTATAGTAAGCGTAAACGAACCCGTTGTGTCGGTTGACGCTTTGGTTTGGGCGAGAGTTGGCTCGGAAGTGGTCGAGGCAAGATACTTAACTGTGAGATTTGATTTCGCCGAGCCGTCACTAAATGTAACTTTCATGGCTGTGCCGCCAGATGGGTTGGCATTTATGAAGGTGTAGATAAACAGCACGCTGGTGTCTGTTGGTGAAAGTTGAATATCTACGCCACCGTTTGAGAGTGTTTTGGCAGAATAGTCTTCCTTGCTTTCAAATGAAACAACGTCCCCACCCACAGAGTTAATTAAACTGACTGGTGTTGCTCCGTTGACGGAATATTTACCTTTGATTTTTGCTTTTATGTTGTCTGCATTATAGACAATAGAGAGGTTTGCCGATATGTACTGTTGAGTTGCAGATAAAATGGAAAAAGTTGCCACCCCCAATGTAAGGATAACAAACACAAGCGATAATATTGACAAATAAAGTTTGCGTTTGGTTGACATTAACTTTCTCCGTTTTGCCTATGTAAATTCGACTTTTATAACACTTTTGCCGCTTCAACCACATTTATGATTGAACCAGCAAAAGGGTTGCCCCTTTTGTAGTATCCCACCCGAGAGGATACATATTCACACAAACAAAAAATGTCCAAAACACTCAAGACTCCGGTCATCTTTTCTTGCCTTGAGCGTTAGAACATTTTTTAGCATTGTGATTTCTTTTTCAATTACTCATTAAACTGTAGCAGCTTTTGCTGTAAGAGCGAATTGGAATGTATGGTCTGCACCAGATTTTGTGCCCCAAGAACCTTTAACGCCTTTTTGGATTTTAACCATTACATAAACATATCCTGTTTTTTCTCTTCCAATTGAATCCAAAGCAGTTGGACTGTGTGTAACATTGCCAAATGCTTCTTCAGTCATTTCTCCGATAGGAGTTGTTGTGTACTTAACCTCAGCATCCATTTTATCTGCTGCAGAGTTATCAGTAACTTTAACTGTCAAGATTTGGCTGTTTTCAGCACCTACTCCTGCATCGTTTGTGAATGAGAAAGCAAAGATAACATATGTGTTTGTATCTGTCAAATTGACAGCACCTTGGTCAATAGCAGCAGTTGATGTTGTTGCACCATAAACGAATGATGTTTGGTTGATTTTGGTTGCTTCAGCACCAGCCAAAGAGTATTCACCTTTTACAGTTGCAATAACATCAGCACCTGGTGTGTATGATACGCTGAGGTTTGAGTTGATTCCTACATTTTGAGCAGCAAGAATGCCAACAACAGCAGCAACAGCAGCAACAACAACCAAGCAAAGAGATGTGATTGTGATAATAAGTTTTTTCTTTGTCATAAGAGTAGTCTTTCCTCCTTTTAATTAAGAATGAACTCCCTAGACATTGTCAGATGACGGACGGAATGTCCCCGATACCCTCCGAGGTTTTTGTGGAAAGCCCTCAAACCGTTTGCAAACTTGCAACTTTATGTCACTTGCTTGCCTTTTGCAAACTACAAACTCACCACCACGTTTGCCATATGCAAACTGCAAATTGTGTTTGGTTGTATTTTGCTGGACAAGTTCCCATTTCGCAAGGGTTGTCCATGCCCATGCGACCAAGGTCGATTTTTTAGTTATGAAGCTGAAACTGAAAGAGCAAATGCGAAAGTTACTGTAGAACCAGATTTTGTTCCGAAACTTCCTTTAATACCTGCTTTACGTTGCACAGCGACATACATATATCCAGTTGTGCCAGCAGACATTTTGGAAAGTGTTGTGCCAGTTTTGTCATCTGCTGAAAGAGCAGAAACATCTGAATATGTAAGTTTTGCATCAGCAAGTGCAGTTGTTGTGAAACGAACAACATAATCCATATTTGATGCCGTAGCATTATTTGTTACACCGACAGTCAATTTTGCACTGTTTGGGTTTTGAGATGCGTTAACTGTGTTTTTAAATGAGAAACAGAAAACGACATATGTATCTGTATCATTAAGAGCAATAGCAGCAGGACTGATTGCAGCACCTGTTGAAGATGATGTTCCGTAATTGAACGATTGTTTTGAACCGATTGTAGTCTTTGTGCCAGAAGCACCTTTCTTGTAGAAAGATTCTACATCTGCATAAACAGCGCCAACTGGGTTGTATGTAACGTTAAGAGTAGAATTGATTCCAACGTTTGTTGCAGCAATAACAGCCACAACTGCTACAACTGCAGCGACAACCACCAAGCAAAGAGATGTTATCATGATAGCAAATTTTTTCTTCGACATAAGAATGATTCCTCCTTTTACTTGATATTAGATATCATAAAATTGCGTTTGCAAGATACCCCAACTGTTTTAGGTTTCCCAATAAGCAAACAAACTGTTTGCTGGACATTATCCCGACCACACTGCTTGTCCAAGGCTGCGTGGCAAAGGTTTTTCGCTGGTTAGCAACTCACTCGATAGCGGTGGCGAATATGCTCTCAAGCAAATTGCTGACTTTATGGTATCATATTTAAAATTTTTACACAAATATTTTTAGCAACTTTTTCAAAAAATTGTAAAAACTTTTTGATTTTTCCCCAGTTTGTCCACATTTTTTAAAGAATTGTGGATATTTCTTACACTTCATAGTCCGTCTTTGATGTTGTTTATTATCATTTGATTGTAACACTTATAAGTTTCAAAAGACACTTCCCGAGAAGGCCTCCACTTGTAAGGGGAGGTGTCCCAACGGGACGGAAGGGTAGTCCAGTTTGACTTACTACTCAATCTTTTTTTCTATTTAACATGTTAAACAAATCTTGTGCGATTGCCTCAGTATGATTATCTACATCTCTATTTGAATACCTTACAACCTTGATGCCAAGTGAATTAAAATAGTTGGTTCGCTCTTTATCTTTTAAAATATTTTCCTTGTCATAATGTTGAGAGCCGTCCAACTCGACAACTAGTTTTGCCTTTGCACAATAAAAGTCCGCTATGTAATTTCCAATTTTCTTCTGTTTTGTAAATTTTTGAGGAAGATTTTTTAAAACATCAAACCAAAGTTTCCTTTCCCAAGGCGTCATAGTTTTTCGCATTTTAAGAGCATATAAACTATTCTCTTTGTTGTAGTAATACATTTTCACCTCTCTGCATTGTAGAGTAATTGTCCATGTTAGACTACCCCTCCGTCAACTTCGTTGCCACCTCCCCTTACAATGGGAGGCCTCCACCTAAACTTGCTTCCTTTAAAAGCAAGGCTTGGACATCATATTGTCTTAATTATGGTCGGATAAACTCATCATTTCTTGCATGGCTTCGACCATGTTGCTCCAGCAGATTTTGACGTCTTTTATGTTGCAAAAGCAAAACAGTTCATCGTCAATCCATTCAACATCATGCTTTTTTGCAATGTCGGTGATTTTATAAAACAATTTATCAAGGTCAAGTTTATTGTTTTCCAGAAATTCTGAAGCAAACTGAAAGTCTGTAAGTTCAAGTTCGTTTCTTTCTCTTTCTATCATTCCAACGACCAGTGGCTCTGCGGTTTGTGGTGAGCAGAAAATTGTTTGCACAACAAAGCCTACTCCATATTGCTTAACTTCCGCTTCCGCCCCAAAAATCTTTTTAAGACTTTCAACGTTCATAGTTATCCTCCTCGTTTTCCACTTCATCACCAAGCGAGTCGTCGTCATACACTTCGTCATCTCTTTTCTTCACAAAATCTTTCACACTGAAGCCAAGGCTTTCCTCCAACTTTTTGTGATATTCTTCCATATCAAAATTTTCGTTGCTGTTTTCTTCAATATCATCATAGTCACGCATATCAAAGCCAAGTTCCTTTTTCAATTCTTCATAATATTCTGCATCTATGTTTGATTTGCCGTTAGATTTATTTTTTTTCTTTTTCCTCTTAAAGTTTTTCATTCCTTCAGCCATTTCCTTTGCCTTTGGAGAATAATCAAACTCATGCGATCCATTTTTTTGCATAGGTTTTTGTTTTTTATGTCTGCGTTCGGTGTTGCGTTTTAGGTTTTGGACTACGGTGCTTGTAGAAACAAACTTTTGTTCACCATATTTATTTTCTTCTTCCTCAAGAAATTCCTCACCATTTGAAATAGCAACTGCCTCATCACAATCTGCTTGTGCCAGTTTTTCGGTGAAATTCTGATTTTCTTTCTTTGCGTCTTTTTTGTGTTTCTTGTTCTTTTGGTCTGAATTCAACCCAAACACTTCTTCCAAATGTCCCGTTGTTTCATAAGGTGATTTGTTCGCTCTAAGGAGTGCTTCTTGAACAAGACTAATTTGCTTTTTAAGTGTCTTTGGAATATCAAAATTGGAGCCAAACTCTGCATCATATACTGGGCAATACTTTTCCGCCAGCCTAACAACCGAATCTTTTTGAATTTCATAAAGTGGCACTTGACACATCAAAAGATTTTTATTTTTCATAAACTCTGCTGACATTTCGTCAAATGAATTATAAACATATTCTCGCCCAAGTTTTCTACTTTTGTCTGTTGGCTCGCAGTCCACAGAAAAACGGACATTTGTAAACAATCTTTGCGACAAAGTATAATTGTGTTCATGTGAATGATTTGTGTTTTTTACATCAACAACATTCAGTGCAAAATTTTGTTTTCCCTTGCCATTTATTCTGTAATTCAACTTGCCATCTTGAAGTTTGTTTTTATGAGAATAAGGTGGCTTGTAATCTTGTCTTCTAACAGTAAATCTTTTTTTACTATCTCCTCTGAAATATCCACACATCATAATGGAACTTCCACCATGTTGAATGAACTGACTTTTCTTAAATCGACGTTCAAAACAACCTAGCATAGTTTGAAGTTGTCCGCCAATTAGAATTTGGCACATAAACTCCATTCTTTCAACCTTTTTGCCTCCATGGTGCAACACTCTCCAGCCTGAAAGCGGAATTTTAACAGCATTTTCAAACGCTTCTTTAAACTTATCACTATGCAAAAACAATTCATCATCTTCATGAGGTGCAGCCTCATAATCTTCTCTAAACTTTTTGCCATTTGGAATCCCAATTCTTGTTGCAACGTCAGCGTCATAACGCCTACTCATTTCATCATAAACGATATTCCACAATCTGCCATAAGGTTTGGAATTTTCCGCCAGCCACCTAAGTCTAAGCGACTCCTTGATGTCAGAAATACTCATTTTGTCATCATACCAAAAATCATTAAGAACATTGCCAACAAAAGGAGGCTTGTTAAGTCTAACAGCATCTTTATAATCTTGTTCAAACATATAATCTAAGTCCAATGGGCCATACAAGTTCAGTTTTCCATACACCCATTGTGGAACATTGTCAAAACAATTACACGATGGCATGGTATAACTTCCCCAAGACTTTTTCTTTCTTGCACTATCTTCATGAGTCGGTCTATGTTTTGGCTTTTTCTTCGGCGCAATATGAGCCCCTCTTACTTTTGACGAATCTGTCATTCTGTCTTTGTGATTGTTCCTAAAATTTTGTGCCATTTTGCCTCCAAAAATTTGAACATAGCGGGAATATATGTATTTAATTTTCAATTAAATGATAGCAAAAATATTGTTATAAGTCAATATGCAATCTTGGAAAATTTTGCCACCCGCCACCTTTTTGCACAAAAAAAACTATCTAATCATATAAAACAAACATGGAAAATAAACTGAAAACAAAATACAATCTTCCCGTTGCCATTTGCCTTGTGGTGGGGATAATTATTGGAAGTGGAGCGTTTTTTAAGGCGATTGATGTTTTAAACTATACATCAGGCAACCTTATTCAAGGCATTATTGCGTGGGTGGCAAGCGGGCTTGTTATGCTTAGTTGTGCGTGCGCACTTGGTCGCATGGCGGGAAAGTATCAAAAGTGTGGTGGCATTGTTGACTATGCCGAAGCCATGTGCGGCGAAAACTACGCCTATTATGTAGGTTGGTTTATGGCAAGCATATATTGTCCAACTATGGTGTCGTTCTTAGCATATGCAAGTGCAAAATTTATTTGCATTCTTTTAGGCTTTTCTCAAACGGGAGGAGCGTGTCTTGCCATTGCGGGAACACTTGTAGTCTTGTCTTTTGCCCTAAACACCTTAGCCCCAAAACTATCTGGCAAGTTTCAAATATCAACAACAGTAATAAAACTTATTCCTCTTCTTCTTATGGCAGTTGTGGGGATAATCTTTGGGCTTTGCCGTGGAATAACTGTGGAAAACATTGCTCAAACAGCAAATGTTGCCTTTGGTGGTGGACTATTTAAAGCGATTGTTGCCACATCATTTGCCTATGAGGGTTGGATAGTTGCCACAAGCATAAATAGCGAACTTAAAAATTCAAAACGCAATCTTCCATTGGCTCTTCTGTGGGGGAGCGTTGCCACAATGGGCATATATCTTATATATTTCCTAGGGCTTTATGGCAGTGCGGATATTTCCACCTTGCAGCAAACGGGTGTGAGTGCGGGCTTTATAAATATTTTTGGCTCAGTTGCTGGCACAATCTTAGGCGTGTTTGCAGTTATATGTTGTCTTGGGACGCTTAATGGTCTTACAGTTGGCGGAGCGAGGGCTTTGTATGCCCTATCGTCACGAAATAGAGGTTTTTTGCCAGATAAATTTTCTCAAGTGGATAAGTCAACAAACATGCCAGCAAACAGTTGTGTGTTTGGGCTTGTGATGACAAGTCTTTGGCTTTTGTATTATTATGGAGCCATGCTTGCCCCAACAAAGTGGTTTGGAGTGTTTAGTTTTGACAGTTGCGACTTGCCAGTTATAACCGTCTATGCCATGTACATTCCACTTTTCATAAATTTCATGCGAAAAGAAAAGTTCGAAAACAAGTTCTTCCGTTTTATCCTTCCCACCTTTGCTATAGTTGCATGCTTGTTCATGATTTTCAGTGCAATTATGGGTCATGGTGTGTTTGAGTTTCAAAAAGCGAAAGAACAAGGTCAGTTTTCTTTCCCCGTCTTATTTTATCTCATAATCTTCGCCGTTCTTATGTTAATTGGCTTTCTTCTTGACCGCAAGTCCGTCCGAAAAAAAGTTCCACACAACTTGCCCTCTAAAAATGAAACTTCACCCATTCAAACTCCGTCACCCGAACAAACTTTTCAACAAGTAAATATATTTGAAGAAGATGTTAACAACATTGATACATAAACACTCTTTGACGGGTTTTCCCAATCTATTATAGTTGTGTAGTTATATATTTTAATTTTGAAAATAATATATAAAAAAAAATCACAAAGAAATTGTCAAAAATTGATAAAATCTTGATTGTAAGCAGGAATACACTATTTGGGCGGTAGGGACATTTTATAGTAATTCAAAAAAGAAAAAAGCACATAACAAAAAAGACATATCCGCAATAAGATATGTCCTTTTTTTGATTAGTAGTTGTTGCTCATAATTTCAAAATATGATTGTGGATGATTGCACACTGGGCAAACTTGTGGAGCAGCCTTGCCCACGACAATGTGTCCGCAGTTTCTACATTCCCAAACTTTTATTTCGCTCTTTTCAAAAACTTGTTTTGTTTCAACATTTTTAAGAAGCGAACGATAACGTTCTTCGTGACGCTTTTCAATATCCGCCACTGCTCTAAATTTCTTTGCAAGTTCCACAAAACCTTCTTCCTCGGCAGTTTTTGCAAAACCAACATACATATCTGTCCATTCAAAGTTTTCGCCTTCGCTGGCAGTTCTTAGGTTTTCTGCAGTGTTTCCAAGAAGTCCCAACTCTTTATACCACATTTTTGCGTGTTCCTTTTCATTGTTTGCAGTTTGCTCAAAAATGCTTGCAATTTGTTCATAGCCTTCCTTTTTGGCAACTGAAGCAAAATATGTATATTTATTTCTTGCTTGGCTTTCTCCTTCAAAGGCGGTGAGTAAATTTTTTTCTGTTCTTGTTCCAATATACTTATTCATGATTTTCTCCTTGATTATTTTTTTGTCAAAAATTCTTTTAACATTTAAAGTATAACATATTTCAAATTTTTTCCAAACAAATTTAACCGTTCGCTTTTTAAAGTTATAAAGATATGCAAAACATAGCGGTTTAACCTATAAAACTGTATCAAACTTGTTTGTTTTTATATAAAGTTGCGTCATTTCTTTTGACTTATGGGAAATTAAAAGTATAATATCCTTTGGATTTTAGGAGAAACAAATGAAAAAAGGAATAACACTATATTATGGCTACAACACAAAGGTTGAAGAAAGAATTAACACAATAAAATGGGCGGGTTTTGACAATGTTATAACTTGTGCGGACAGAAGATTTAATCACCAAAACGGGTCAATCAAAAAACAGATTGAACTCTTGCGTGCATCTGGGCTTGGTGTGTCAAGTTTGCATATGCAATATAGGGGGAAAGACTTGCCAAAATTCTTCAAGAAAGGTCTTGCGGGATATATTTTGCAAAAAAGACTTGAAAAAGACGTCAAAATTGCAAAGAAATATGGCTTTTATTGTGTAGTTGTTCATTTGGGCGGCGAACCAAGTGAAATTGGCTGGAAAAGGCTTAGAAGAGTTTTAAAAGTCTGCCACAAGACGAATATTCCTCTTGCAATAGAAAATTTGAACGACTGCAGAGGATTTTTTGAGTGTTTTAAGAATATTGATGATGAATATCTAAAATTTTGCTGGGATGTGGGACATTCAAACTGCTTCACAAAAAATATAGATTTTGTGGACAAATTGAAGGACAAACTTATTGCCCTACACTTGCACGACAACAACGGCTTTGAGGACCAACACACATTAAACAAATATGGCACAGTAAATTGGGACGAGATTGCAAAAGTTATTGCAAGTCTTGACCATGATATAAATTTAGATTATGAAATTTTAATGCATTATAGACAAAATGAAACGCCAGAAGAAGTGGCAAAAGAAACATACATTCAAGCGTGTGAACTTGAAAAACTTGTTTTGAAACATAAAAACCTCTCCAACTAGGAGAGGTCTTTTGTTTTGTCTTTTAGTCCAGTTTTCTTACAACAAAATTTACATTATTAACAGTCACTTGACCATTTGACCCGTTGACCAAAGTTAAGATTAAGTTTTGGACAGTGTTGTCATAAATGAAACTTGACGACAAGTGTGCAGTTCCATTTGCTTCCACCGTTCCCGTGCTTAGGCTTTGTGGAATTGTCGAGCCATTTCCGTTGACTTTAAGAATTACATTTTCCCCAGCGGTCGAGGTGACATCGCCGTCATAACTTATAAGATAATATCCAGTTGTAATCAGTGCCACGTCAGCACTTCCTGCAGTGTGTGACACGTTGTCGGTTGTAAGGTTGACATTGTCGGTCAAAGGCACAGTGCCGTTTTGAGCCACAGCGCTGTCTAGAATGTTATAAAAATCTGCCACAGGTTCAATAGCCAAAACTCCGGCTGGTCCAGTTGGCCCAGTTGGTCCCACAGGGCCTCTTGGTCCCGTTGGTCCCACGTTTGTTCTTGCTCTTGGGCAAATACAGTTGCAACAACTCACTTTTCATTCCCTCCATCACCTCATAATACGCAGAGGGAACAAAAAGTGTTAAAATCTACTTCAAAAATTCAAAATCATAATCTGCCTCAAAAGAATTTTCCGCTCCCGTTGCAGTTTTATTTGTATTTTCCTTTGAAATGTCAAAATTTTTATTTAAGACAATTTCGTTTTTGAAAAGTGTTGCCTTATCGTTTGAAAGTGCGACAATCTCGTTTTGTTCTTCGTCCATTGTCACAGAAAATTCAAGCGGACTAAGCCCAAAAAAGACTTTAAACCAGCTGTCTTTTCCAGAAATTTTGAGCAATGTTGACATGTATTTTTCGGCATTATATTTGGTCATAAGAGAAGTTGAAAAAGAGGTTGCGTCACCCTTTTTGTCAAAAATATCTATTATGACTTTGGCAAGTTTTCCCATATTTTCTTGCCTAACTCCGCTCACATAAACTTCCTTTTCCACTTTCCACTCCAATTATTTTTTGCGTTTTAGTCTTATATCGCTGTTTTCTATTTTAAGAATTATAGAGTTCTGCTTGTTGCACAAACGACTGAATGTTCTTTCGCCATATCTGCTCAAGACGCCCTCCAGCCCAAGATTTGTTGTGATAATTGTACTTTGATTTTTTGAAAGTCGCTCGTTTGTTACAAGATACATATATTCTTCGGTTACGTTTTTATATTTAGGCTCGCTTCCAAGGTCGTCAATAATCAAAACATCACAAGACAAAACTTGCTCCAATATGGAAGATTTTGAACTGTCAAATGTTGTGTGGAATTTCAAAAACAAATTATTAAGTGCAAAGGCAGTTAAGAACATAACAGTCACATTTTGAGATAAAAGTTTGTTGCAAATGCTTTCAACAAGATAAGTTTTCCCCACCCCAGTTGTGCCAGTTAAGAGCAAGTTTTTATATTTTGAACTGCCAAAATTGTCGCACCAATGTGCAATTTTTTCAAACATTTTCTTTCCGTTTTCTGGGTTGTCAAAAAGTGAATAATCTACATTTTCAAATGTGTGTTGTGGGTTAACTGTAACCCCTATGTCTTTCAAAATGCTATCATTTAATTTTTTCTTAAAACATTGACATTCTTCGTTTCCTATGTAGCCTGTATCCTCGCAATGTTTGCAGTTATATTGTGGTTTTAAGTCGTCTTGCGTCATGCCAAGTTTGCCAAGAGTTAGAGCGAGATTTGTTTTAAGTTCTTTAAGTCTTTTTTTCTGCTCGCTGCAAGATTTTTTTTCAAACTCACACTTTGCAATTTCAAAAGAAAGAGCCTTATATTCAAGATAAAGTTTTTTGTATTCGGCATTTTCCATTGCAGCAAAAAAGTTATCTCTTGCAACTTTTTCTGCTTGCATTTTATGCCGTCTTATTTCTTCCAAAACTTTCTTCTTTTCGTTCATTTTTCCCTCACAAATTTATCTCGTCAAGGTTGTCGAACAAAGCATTAACTTGCTCGTCTGTCCAAGATTTTTGACCAAAACTCTTTCCAACAAAACTCTGTTCTTCCTTTTTGACAGTTGCATTTGACGCCTTTTTCACTTGCTCCAAAGTTGTCAAATTTTGCTCATGCCACGAAGTTAGAATTGCATTTGCATATTGCATTGCATTGCTCTTGCCCTTTGCAAGTTCTGCGCAATATTCCACAACTTCCATAGGAAATTTGAGTGAATAAGTCCAAGTCCTATAAAACGACCTATCAAAACTGTTAACTCGTCTGTCAATTCCCATTTTTTGAAGAAGTTTCTTAATTTTTTCGTCAGTTTCGCTAACTTCGCCAAGATAATTATCTATGCTCGAAACACTCATAAGTCCAAGTTTAGCAAATTTTTGGATAATGTTGTCCATTCCTTCAAGCGTTCTTATGCTACTCTTGAAGCAGAAGTTTGCAATTTGAACAAGGGAGTTCTGTTCAAAGCCTCTGTTTGTCCAAGGAACGATGTATGTATCCACCTCGTTTTCAACAGATTCATAATACACGCCAAGCGCCTTGTTAATTTCCCTAGCCAAAGAGGACAAAGCCACTTTGTTATCTTCATACTGTTGCATTTCTGCAAAGCTCAAGAGTTTAAGTTCAAAGAATTTTGTTAATTTTTTGTCAAGCATTTCAAAACTGAAATTTTTTGTTTGTGTAGAAATTTTCTTTGCAAGCAGCAAAATGTTTTGCAAACTGAAGCCAAAAGATTTTGTCCACTTGTCATACATCTGTTGATGTTCAATAGAAAGATTGCCCCTAAATTTAAGAGCCTTGGCCACTTGACTAACTTCGGAAGAGGTGAGCATCATATTCTCAATTTTTTGTTCAATCTTGTCGGCAGTCTTAACTCCTTCTTCCGCCCACACTCTTGCCACAGTGAGAATATAATTTGAATTTATGTCCGTTCCCTTCCTTGTGACGCAATATTTCACAATCATCACAAAATCAGCAGGTTGCATATCAAAATTTTCAACAAAGTCAATATATTTTGAAAATTCTGTGGGGTTGATTTGTCTTGAGGAGATAAGTTCTTGAATATCCGTCACAAAAGTCGCATATTTCTTGCTATCCACTTTTTTAAGAGATTTCAAGTTATCCTTCACTGGCAAATATCTAATTTCCATTGGGTCAAGTTCCAAAACTTGCACAAGCCCTTGGTCTTGCCAATATAAAAATGAGTCAATAATATCTTGTCTGCTCAGTCCCAAAACATTTTCAAAGTTTTCTATAGAGTTGTCATAACTTGCGCTATTTTGACATTTCATAAGCCCAAAAAGATAAACTTTTACGCAGTTTTCGGGTGCGTAAGGCAAGTAGTCATTCAAAAACTTTGCGTCAATAAAAATATTACTTGCTCCAAAAAGCGAACTTGAATATTTGCAAAAAGGCATTTTCTCCTCCCGTCCTAGTCATTGTATCAAAATTTTTTGTCAAAGACAACAAGTTTTTGTTCCCAACTTTTGCCTACCAGTCTTCCTTAATATAGTTATTTGGCTGCTTTACATCGTCATAAAAATCTCTATACTGCTCTGAAAAGTTTTTTTGAGGCAGCTCAAAGTCTTCATTGTCATATGCTTCCACATCTTGCTGTTCTGCAAGTTTCAATAATTCCAGTTTATCCATTTGTTCTCCTTGTGGCTTAACAATTTCGATTGTCGCCAACTTCCCCTCAACCTATATTTCCCTAAAAGGTTATAATATCTTCCAAAGTTTTGACGACTTCTCAAAACTTTTGCCACTTATATTTTTTAGTTCCTCTTTTTCTTCTTCCGTCAAGCATTGTTCGTTTTTCAAATCTTTAAAACTAAGTTTTACACATTCAAGTCGTTGTGTGTCTGCCCCAAAAGTTCTATTTGTTGCCTTGTTTCCATATTTGTTATCCCCCACAACAGGGTGTCCAAGGTGTGCCAAATGCGCCCTAATCTGATGAGTTCTGCCCGTTAAAAGTTTACACATGACAAGACTGTTTTTCTCGCCCACTTTCACTGTTTCAAACTGCGTCAAAATCTCCACATAATTTGGCTTCAAATTGTCGCTTACAATCACCATAGACTTCTTCGCATCTTTAAACAAATATGCCTTGCAAATTTTCCCTTCAAAATGACTTTTCCCCACAACTTCGCAAAGATAATATTTTTCCACAAGCGAATTCTTAAACACCTTTTCAAGTCCGCTTTTAGCCGTCAAATTTTTTGCAAAAATCATAACCCCAGACGTGTTTCTGTCAAGCCTATTCACAGCAAAAGCAGAAAGTACACTTTCAACAGAATTTTCCCCGCACGTTTCCATGCCACTTGGTTTATCAACAACTATAACATTGTCATCTTCAAAAAATCTTTCAATATAAATATTTTTCTTTGTTTCTTCCACAAAACATTCCACCTTATCCCTCGCCCCAATTTGAATGTTTTTAGAAACACGCTTGCCGTTAACTTTTATGTCCTTTTTTCTAAATAACTTTTGCACGCACAAAAAATCAAGCCCCATGCCTTGCAGAAACTTTTTCAATTCACAATTTTCTTTTGCCACAAACTCCAACTTTTTCACAATGAAATTGTATCACTCATTTTTTCATTTTGCAACATCTAGTGCCATAAATTTTCTAAAATTTATATTGTTTCCAAATAATTTTTAATTTCTTCCAGTTCGCTAATGACAGTTGACGCCCCGCCAGTTAGCCCGACTTTCTTCACACCCGCAAATTTGCCCGCCACCACAAGACCTTTCACCTCTTCCAAATTTTCCACCAAAAAGCAAGTTGTCTTTGTGCTTAAATTGTTGAAAAGTTCCTTTGTGTTGCTAGAGTTTTTGCCACCAACAACAATCATAGCGTCAACCTCTTTTGCAAGTCCCTCCGAACTCTCGTTTATTCTCCTTTGAGCGTTGCAAGTGGTGTTGCGATAGTCAAATTCCTTGCCATTTCTTTCAAGAAAATCTTTAATTTTTGCAATCATCTCGTCTGCCTTTTTGCAAGAAAAAGTGGTCTGCACCGTTAGGAAATATTTTGGATAATCAAGCGAAATGCTTTTTATGTCATCTTCATCTTCAACAAAAATAGGGCTGTCACACCAGCCAGCAGTTCCCGCCACCTCTGGGTGCATAACTCCGCCACCTTTGCCGTATTTTCCTAAAATAATAATTTTATAACCATCATCATTTTTCCTCTGGGCAAGCAAGTTTATGGCCTTTACATTTGGGCAAGTGCCGTCAACATATTCAATGTCATTTTGCTTAAAATAGTCAAGCGTTGCCTTACTCTCGCCATGCGCCCGAATAATCACCGTTTCGCCCTGCGCCAGCTGCGCCAAATTATCTTTCTGCACCGCTCCAGCCGAAAGAAGCCTTCCAGTTGTTGTCTTGTTGTGCAAAATCTGCTTAAAAAGAACAACCCTCTTTCCTTTTGCAAGACTTTCTTCTGCCAAGTTCACAGCTCGCTTCGCTCCAAAACACAAACAACATTCCTTTGCAATTTCAACTTTCATATCCACCTCGTTCCCCATATGCTACCACAAAGCCCCTCAAATTGTCAAACAAACCTCTCCCAAAACCCTTGCCTTTTGTCAAAACATCTGCTACAATACCCATGTGAAAGCCTTTAAGTTCCAATAGCTCAGTTGGATAGAGCGTCCCCCTCCTAAGAGTATGTAATAGGGAATTTATATCCTTTAATTACGGGGTTTTCGTGGGTTTATGATTGAATTTTTGAAAGCATCAATAATTTTATCAATAGTTTTGTCCTAAATATAGTGTGAAATCCTAAAATTTATTATGTTCTCGTAGTTCAACGGATAGAACAAGAGCCTCCTAAGCTCTAGATGTGGTTTCGATTACCGCCGGGAACACCAAACTGACCACCATTTAAGGTGGTCTTTTTCTACAGTAAATCATATTTTACTCCTTTTTCTAAACTTAACATTAAAAGACAACATACCTATTCAGTATGGTTTTAGTATGATTATTTCAAAAACTTGTCCATAACCTGTGAAGCCTCATCATTATCTTCGTCTAAGAAATGGGCATAAGTTGATAAAGTCACATTTGGGTTTGCGTGTCCAGCAAATTTTGCCACAACTTTAACTGGTACTTTTTCTCTTAGTAATGTTGTAATAAAGGTATGTCTTAATGAATGACAACCAATATGTCTAATACCACCTTTATTTAAAACATAGTCAAGCCATTGGGTTGTTGTTCGTGGGAATAATTGTTGCCCTGTTGTTTTTACAAACACCCATTCATTTTCATTATCCCATATTTCATAAAGCCTGTTGTGTTCGTTATCATACCAATTTTTGTATTCAAGTATGATTTCCATTAAACTTTGTGGAATAGGGAGCGTTCTGATAGATGTTTTTGTTTTAGGTGTTTTGGTGACTATGCCATATTTTGAGCCAGTATAGGTTGAACTTCTGTTGATTGTAATCTTTTTCGTATCCCAATTTATATCTTTCCATTGAAGCCCAACAAGTTCACCTTGTCTTAGACCTAGTGCTAAAAACATTGCCACCACTGTTTTCTTTTTTAAATCTTCAACATTATTCATTGATTTTAAAGTGTTTTTTAATTGTTTTGTTTCTTCAAGAGATAAAATATCTTTTTCTTTTATTTCTCCACTTAGATTGTTTGGTTTTAAAACAAACTTACAAGGGTTTTTATCTATCAAATCTGTTTCTATTGCAAAGTTAAAAATTGCGTTTAAAACTTTACGATAAACAAGTTTACTACCTTTGGAATATGGTCGTTCTTCTACTTTCTTTGTAAAGTATTCGTTTGCATTGAGTTTTAAAGCATTACAAATTTTAACTGCATTTATCCATTGAATTGTCTTACCTTTTTTAGCATAAAAAACTGTATAAGTGCTAATGTTGTTTTCTCTACATAATTTGTCAACATTTGTGTGTTTTATTATCTCATCAAGTGATTTCTTCAAAACTGCTGTTTCTTTTATGATTTTCTTGCTGTTTAAATAGTCTAGAATTTCTTGAATATCGAGTGGCTGAATTTCTTTCATTTTAAGGTTGCCTATTAAAACATTTAAATCTTCCACAATTTTTGTGTTTCTTACAACTGATGTTTTTGAGTCCTTTTGTTCGCTTCTTCTTAACCATTTTAAAGAGAATTCTTTAAAAGTTATTTCTTGTTTATTGCGAAGAAATGCTTGTTTTTGTTCTGCAATTTTATTTCTTACTTCGTTCTCAAAGTTGCTAGCAAAAGCATTTAATCTGCGTTTGTTTTCATTTTCGGTTATACCTTTTTCACGAGTATATGTTTTGTAAAATATCTTTTGTTTTGAATCTTTAACAAACACTTGAATGTCGTAAACTTCTGTTCCATCTTTTTTTATTCTTGGTTTTTTAGGTATGCTTGCCATTTTATCTTTCTCCTTTTTGTAAGTAATTTATAAGGTCATCAAAGTTGACTAAAACTTTGTTTCCAGCAGTTAAAGAAAGAACTTTTTTAGAATTACAAAGACAGCGAATAAAATAGGTAGATATGCAAGTGTTTGGGTCTAACTCCTTTAATTCTTTTATTGTGGCATTGATTGTTCTGTATCTTGCAGACTTTTCATTTATCTTTGGAGTATCGCATTTTTGTGTTTCGTTTTGTTTCTTTATGGTTAAATCAGTAAATGAACGCATAAAAAGAAACCCTCCTTTTAAATTTAATTTGGGCTTCTTTTTGGTTGCACTCACGCACGAAAGAAAAAGACAGCTAAAAGCTTTCGATTTAGATACCATAAAAATATTAAATACTTGCTTTAGCTGTCTGTTGACTGTGCTGATGCTATTTATTAAAAACTGAAGCTGCCTGTTGGCTTTGCTAATGTTGGGAACATTATAGCACACTTTTAACAAAAAGCAATCATTTTGATAAAGATTTTTTAATTTTTTTTGAGAACTAAAAAAGACATTCCTTAAGAGAATGCCTTTTTGACTAAAATCTTGAATAGCTATCATTTGTGAAATTGCTTGTTTCATAGCATTATTGTAATATAAGCATTTTACAAAGTAAAGTGCAGCAACCTAAAAAATCGAAACTTTATTATTTTTCTTTGTTTACATTTTCTTCTTTCTTTTGTTTCTTGTTTTTCTTGACTTGTAAAATAAACATTACGATAGACAAAACAAGTGAAGCAATAATAATGACTGCCAGAATAGGGACAACTGCTGTGTCAAAGGCAAGTAAAGTTTTATCTGCAACATTTTGACTTTTAACACTGCTTGCCACTGTGATAACAAAAAGTATTAGCAAAATCATTTGTGAAAGATTTACCCATTTCATAGTTTTTCTCCTTTTAATAAATTTTGATTATTATAAAAAAGCATTTTCGTGCTGTAAAGCCTTGCGACCTAAACTTTTTTAATTTCTCAAATCTTTGCTTGGCAGTGTCTTTTTCTTTAGGTGGTATATTTTATTGAATTGTTTGTAAACAAGTGAGCAAAGTGTAAGCAACAAAGGCAAGCAGTATTATTTATTATCTTTTTTGCTTTGCAGCCTTAAACACCTATAAACAAGATTTCTGTCTTGCTCATCAAATCTAAAAACACCGAAACCACTTGTCAGTTGTGCATAATTCGGGTTGCCTATTCTTTTTAATAATTTTTGTCCTAGTGGAGTTATGCGATATTCTTCGTTTTCAAACAATAAGGAGTTTTCACTGATAACTTTTGCCTTGTATTGCTTGTCTTTTGTAAACTCTATAATATCTCCAACTTTTAGACCGAGTTTATAAAAATTGATTGCTTTTTCGTGTTTAGTTAAAAGTTTAGGCTCACAACAAACACAAATATCTTCATTGTCTTGAATCCAATTCAATTCACATTTTGGACATCTTTTCATTTTGCACCGCCGTTTAATCTTTCCCAGCGGTCATAAAGATTTTTGTCGTTATCATCAAACTTGAAAACACCGAATCCGCTTCCAAGTTGTCTTGCTTGTTCTTCACTTTGTCCAACTTTTTGTAAAAGCAAAACACCGAGTGGAGTTAAAAAATATTCTTTATTTTCAAACATAACTGTTCGTTCTCCACAAACAGTTGCTTTGTATTGCGGGTCAAAAGTGAATTCAATAATGTCTCCATTTTTAATACCCATACTATAGAATGTTTTTCTTGGAGCTTTCTTTCCGTGCTGCTTTGTAAGTGGAGTTTCAATGGCTAAATTTTCATTGTAAATAATTTCCGCATCATCAAGTAAACTCGCAATATCTTTCATAATTGAAACCGCATCTTCTGGTTCAATATTAAAAAATTCTCGTTTAGGGTTTATGCGTTTGTCGGGTGCAAGTTTGCCGATAAGTCTATGTATCATCGTTTCCGCTTGCTTGTATTTAGTGGTTTTTAAAACTGCATACATTTCAAAAGGCAAGGGAATGCCAGTCGCTTGTGAAAGTTCCCAAATTCTTCTATCTAAATTGTCAGTTTGACCAATTTTTACCCAATTTTCTTTAAAACAAGGGTTGGTCAGAACATAAACATATCCTTTATTTTCCATAAAATAAAAGTGCCCTCCAGTTAAGGAAGGCACAGTCCTATTCAAAACAAACCTTCCATTGTTGCGACACAATTCCTAGCCTAGTAGGTGGAAGCATTTGTATGAAAGGCGAAAAAAGCCATTCCTACTTTGGCTAAAAATATTGAATTGTGTCGCAATTGTATGATAGCACTTTTTTCATGAAAAAGTCAAGAAAAGTAATTTATGTTCTTAAATTTTTACTTTTCTTGAATATTGACAATTAGGGTCTCTGTTTATTATTAATATTATTTGTAGTGGATTGATTATTAATATTATTTCCAACTATTTCTTTACAGCTTTGATTTAATGTTTTCCCCCTATTATTTGATGATTGATTTAAAGTTTTACCATCATTTAACTTTTTTGTTATCATAAAATTAATCCTCCTTAAAACTATATGTAACGTTGTTGAGATAATAATTAACACAATTATTAGAAAGCCTTATGCCTTCAAAATTAACTTCTATATCTAAGTTAGTTATAATGTTTATCATACTTACAAGTTGCATTGATATATTTAAAATCAATGCATCATTTTGAATTAAATTTTTTAATTTTTCCACACATTCTTTTCCAGTAAAAACTAGTTCCATTGAATAAGTATCTTTATCGCTTTGAACGACATTGGTCTGAATATTATCTTTTAAAACAAAATTTAATTCTTCAAATCCAGTGTTTTTATTAGCTGTTAAGCTTGTAATTTTTATTTTATTTAAAGGATAGTTCGTACTTTTATAAAACAAAGTGATTGATAAATAATTCTCATCAATTTTATCTTTTTCGTGAGCAATATAATAATTACAACTCATATTATTTGAATTATCAATGAAATTTTTATTTAAGCCGGAGTGTATTTTGCAGTTAAATGTTAACAATATATTAGAATACTTTTCGTTGCGTGTTTTTTGATTTTCATTCTTAATTGTCCAAGCAACGCCTCCCAAAGTCAAAACTCCGCCACAAACGGCAGCAAACACGTTTATTATACTATTAAACAAACTATTGGTTGCAGTCGCTGACTTATCATAAAAGACCTCATAAATAAAAAACACCCACAAAACTAGCGTAAATAAAATGGCAATTATAAAAATATAAAAATATTTGTATGGCTTCTTATTTAAATTAATGTTAAAAAATGCAGTGTATAAAATTGATATTGTCCAAATTACGCACAATACACCCAAAGTTGCTCTATATACTATTGATAACCAACCTGTTTCTTTATTAATAGAAAACTTTTCTATTATCAAAAGAACTGTTGATAACAACAAAGAAATTGATAAAATTTCAAATTTGTTATTTAAAAGTTTTGTGTCGATAATCATTGACCCTATTGTAGTTGCAAGCAATGTTATATTAAAAAATATGGTAAAAACAAGTAAAACGATTGAATTTGAAACATCAATATTCCAAATAAACAAAATAGGCAACACATTTACCATTACCCCTAGAAAAAAGAAAGGAAACGAACTTAATTTATCATAAACATTTCTTTTATCGATTTGATTAATCTTCTTTTTTAGAATAGCATAAAATATTGTGAATATAAAAATTAAAACAGAAGCTATGCAAGTATATGTTATTGATAACCAAAGCTTATCACAATAACTAACAGCAGCCGAAATAATCAAATTAGGAATTAAGAATACAAATATTGACCAAAAAGCAAATTTTGTTTTTCTGCGTATTTTTGCTTCTTTTTCTTTTATTTCTAGTATTTCATATAATTCTTTTAATGACTTATTAGTAGATAAAAATTCTTCAAAGTTTAAATTCGTTATATTAATAAGTTTATCATAGGTGCTTTTTGCTTCAATTTCCATATCATTAAATTTTGTTTGCAAATCTGCGTCATTATTTACATTGAAAAATTTATAAAAAATAGTTTTATCTTCTACTTTTTCAAATATGACTTTAAGATTTTTAAAAAGTGCAAGATTTGTTAATGCTGAATCAATAGATTTTTTTAAACTCTCATCACTACAAATTTGTTTTCTTGTTCTTTCATAAGAAAGAAAAAGTTCCTTTTTGATTTTTTTAACTTCTTTTAGTGAAACATTTAAATCTTTAAGAGCTTCATAGTTTATTTCTTCCATATTAAACCTCTTTTATATTTTAGCACATTTTTCTTGTAAAATGTCTATTTTTGACAAAAATAATACAAAAATAAATAATCTATAGTTCAACTGTAGTAGCATATACTAGTAGATGAATATATTAAAACTATACTTTTTGTGGTTGCAATGGGGTTGCAACTGAGTAAATCTGTAGTTCTAACGAGTATAGACAACATATAGACAAAGTATAGAAGCCCCTTGTTTTCAACAAGAGGCTTGCAAGTAATTACTTCTATTTTCTTTTTTTCTTTATGCACCTTGTTTTACTTACAAGGTGCATTTAACAATTATTTGTAATCTAGGTGTCTACAAGTAGCGTGCAAATAATAACTAAGTTCTAATCTAGTTTCTTGCTCCTTGTTGCTAACGCCAATTTTTAGGGTTATTGTTTTCAGTATAATCTGCAATATACTTAAGCCATTCCAAATCCAGTTTATACCATCTAAGTTTGTTTTGTGGAATATATGGGTGTGTTCTTAAAGTGGTTTCAATAAACATATTATCACTTAAAAATCTTATGCTGTTTTGAATTGCTTTTCGCCCAAGTCCGTATTTGTTCCAACGAGATTGTGTCATATAAAACCATTCGTGTGGTTTCTTACTGCCATTTGTGATAAAGAATTCATTTTGTAGTGCACAATAAACATCTGCTATATTTCTTGCTTTAACTCTATTCATTTTGCTTTTTGAAATAGTTGTGATATAGTTATAGAAGAATTGAAATACTCCAATAGGCTTTATTGCTGCTCCACTTTGTTTTTGTATTGACATAAACAAGTCCCTTGCTTGCTCGTGTGGTAGTTTCATTTCTTGTGTGGTTTTGATTTGTTGATTATTCATTTTTTTGCTCCTTTTTATTTTAATTTCTAAAAGGACAAATGACTATTTCATCAATAATTTATCAATAGTTTTTTATGAAAATTATTGCAAGATACAAAAGTTATTGAACGAAATCTTAAAAACAAGTTTTAAACATTCAAAAACTACTGAACAAAATGAAAGATATAACATATTTTGTTCAAGCCCCTCAGGACGAGTGAGTTCTCCTAAGGGGAAGGTCGGGGGTTCAAATCCCTTTTGGAACACCAGCATTTACGCGGAGTTTACAAAAAAACAACCATCGTGTGATAAAAAGTTCATACTTTTATTCATACTTTGGTTGTTTTTTACTTTGTTTTTTGTTGATTTTACTATTTGTTTAATATTCATTTGTCTTAAAATAATCAAATTTTATGCAATAAAATATATTGTTTCCTCATTTTAGTTTTGAATTACACAAAATAGGTGCTAAATTTGTTTCATAATTGTTGCATAATGTTAAAAAAATAGTTTTATAAGTTTTTGTGAATTATTAGTGTAATGATAAATAATGTGTTACAATAATGAATAATATTGTCGGGGTGATTAAGTGAAATACAAGCAAAAAATAATATTTGAAAACGAATCAGCAAATACTGCACTAGTAGAAAAATATAAAGATGATATACTAAAACATGTGAAAGCAATAGTGGAAAATAGCTTTGACTTTGATATTGTTTTAATAGTTAGAATTACTGATATTGAAACAAAAGAAAACTATGTAAATAAAGAAACAACTTGTGGATACTCCACATGGAGAAAAGACGGAAGTTATGTGGTATGTTTTAATTCTGAATCCTTGGAAAGAATAGAATGGGATAATGGGCTAGATATTGCTATTGCAATACGCCATGAATTAGGTCATATATATGACATGTATCATGTCATGAACAATAAATATTACAAGATAAATCCACTAAAACTTAGACAAAAAGATATAAATGATTATATTATCCAACAAGGGTGGAATTTTTGGACAGAGTTCTTCGCATATTACTTTACATTTGAAGAATTTAAAGGTCTGCACAATTACCCAACATTTCACCAACTTTTGATTGGATACCAGCATTTGATTGAACAATATAAATATTTAGAACCTAGGCTTGATGACAAAACTAATGAAATAAAAAATTTAGCAGATAAACACATAAAAGAAATTAAACAATTTATATATGCTCTGGCAAAATATCTTGCCGGAAGCATTATGGGCAAGCCAAGATATTATAAAGTGAAAATTACTAAAGATAATAAAAAAATAGTTGATGAACTTGATAAGATTATAGAAAGATTGTATGGCCTTACAGTAAAAATGTTTACCAATACACATGGCAAAGGAATGGCGACCAAACTGTGGAACCTTGGAAATTATTTAATTAGAGCCTTTTATGTTAAATGTAATATTATCCCCGAAAAAATGAAAGGTTACATAGTTTTGGTTTATTACAAAAACGATTAAAGTTGAAAATATAAATATAAATGAACGATGCGGTTAACATAATCAAAATAATACATATGATTTTTAAGAATAATTGCCTATTTAATAATTGCTAATATATTATCAATTTGTTGACAATAATATATAAAAGTGCTAAAATATGGCGATATGGAAAATAAATATGATTTAAATAATTTTGTCCACACACTGACAGAACAAAGTGTTTTAAGTGGAATAGTAGAAAGAGTAAAAGAAAGACGCAAAGAACTTAAAATTTCGCAAAAAGAACTTTCTCAAAAGTCTGGTGTAAGTTATGCTTCAATTAGAAGGTTCGAAAGTACTGGAGAAATATCTTTTAACTCTCTTTTGAAGATAGCAAGTGTATTAAATGCCCTTGCAGATTTTAACATACTTTTTGGCAATGAAATAGTTTCAGACCTAAAGGAGTATTAAGATGAAAATTGAAGAAGTAAAGAAATTAAATGTTAAATATAATGGCAAAATTGTTGGATACCTCGCAGAATTGAAAAATGGAAGTATTGCTTTTCAGTATGATGACGAATGGATTAAAAATGGATTTTCTATTTCACCAATTTCATTGCCTTTATCAAATAAGATATATATAAGCAAAAAACCAACATTTAATGGTCTATATGGTGTATTTTGGGATTCATTACCAGACGGTTGGGGCGAACTTTTGGTTAGACGAATGTTAAACAAATATGGAATAAACTTTGATAAACTTTCTCCTTTGCAGAAGTTGTCTATTATTAACAAAAATGGTTTAGGAGCATTGGAGTATGAACCAAATAAAAGCTTGGACATTGCAACCAAAAATTATAACCTAGATGAAATTGCAAATGAAGCTGAAAAAATCTTAAATGATGAAACAGAAGGCATTGATCTAGATACAATATATAATCTGGGCGGTTCTAGCGGTGGTGCAAGACCCAAAGCACATATAATATATGACGACACTGAATGGATTGTAAAATTTCCTTGTGCTATTGATCCTAAAAATATTGGAGAAAAGGAATTTACAGCTAACCAGATTGCAAAGAAATGTGGAATACATGTTAACGAGTTTAAGTTGTTTGATTCTAAAATTTGTAGTGGTTTCTTTGGAGCAAAAAGATTCGATAGGACATCAAATAAAAAACTTCATATGATATCACTTTCAGCACTACTTGAAACATCCCATAGATTGCCAAATTTAGATTATGGACACCTATTTCAAGTTATCTGCAAAATAAGCGCAGATAGAGAAAATGATTTATATGAAGCATTTAGGCGAATGTGTTTTAATGTGTTTTACAAAAACCGTGACGATCATGGCAAAAACTTTTCCTTTTTGTATGATGAGCAACTTAAAGGTTACAAACTATCACCTGCATACGATATAACAACTTTACCAAACAAGCCAGAACACGAAATGAGTGTCAACTTAAACGGAAGACCAGCCGAAAAAGATTTAATGCAAATTGCCCACGACTTTCAGTTATCAAAAAAGAAATGTGAAGAAATAATTTTAATAATAAAAAAAGTATTAGAAATGTAATAGGCATATAAAAATTATTTGTTTTTCACGCCGCAACAATTTGTCCGTCATCGGTGGAGTTTCCATGTTTAAACCTCGCTAAGTTGTCAATTGCCCGTCGTCGGTGGTTCTGTAGTATGTTTCTTGCCCCCCCTTGTGAGTTGTGTTTGTTCCGCTTGCTGTAGTTGATGCTATATCACTGTCTATATATCCGTTGCATGAGTGATAGGACTTGACTGTATATGTATTTGTCATACTTATAAGAGTACCAGACCAATCACCTGCTCTATGCTGATTGTCGTCATCATAAGAAGTCCAAGAGGTTATCTTAAGTCCAGTGGAAGAAGTCCCCGACCCAATTCCCCAAACTAAAGCTCCACCGCATTTCCTTTGAAAAGTCATATACCATCCGCCAGCACCAAAAGCACCAGACCATGTCCTACCATAGACATAAGGCATTGGAAGTTTGTTAAGATGAACAGTTGTACTTGTTTGGACATAGCCTCTGTAATGCTCCCCACCAGTTGGATAAACACGAACATACAGAGTTTGGTCACCAGTTGAGGTTTTGGTCACGAGACTTGCTCCATCAGACCAGTTGGAGCCGTCCCAACTATATTTGTATGTTCTTGCAGTTCCGCTTGCATTTTTGGTTGTGTTAATTTGGACAACTCTTTTATTTCTGCCACCGCTGCTATTCTGCAACGCTTGTGTGTTTACGAATGTTGCACCAGCGGAATCTGGAAGATAATTCCAGCCTTGCCACTGACCATATAACTTGGTTTCGGTGGCACGTATCCAGTTGCCATTTGAGTCTGTATAACCCGTAACTCCTTTAACCACTGAGCCGTCCGCGTTGTAAATCTTTGTTCCGCCTACGGGCTGAGTGTAGTATCCAAGGAAATCATAGCCGCTGTAACTTAAAACACTTGCCGCACCAGGGCTTTTGTCAAATGTAACCGTCCTTGAAGTGTTTGTTGCTTCGGCTATGGAATAATCACGGAAATATA
Source organism: Christensenella sp. UBA7862 (assembly GCA_002500135.1). Lineage (GTDB taxonomy): Bacteria > Bacillota > Clostridia > Christensenellales > UBA1242 > UBA7862. The sequence continues at coordinate 166,129 of DLSM01000012.1, forward strand.
TGTCACCAGTAAAATCTCTGGCATAAACATGGACATTTGCACTGGTGGCAGTGGAACTGGTTACTGTTGAGTTGGATTTCATATGATAAAATACTTCAACCCAACCTTGTCCGCTATAACCTCCAAGTTGTTGACCGCTTAACAAACTATACCATTTTGCCGTTCCGCTATTGTTGTAATAGCCATCCATATATACAGCCAAGAAAGGATTGGTCGAGCCAGCGACATAATTTACAACCTTGGTTTTTATTGAAATGATATACTCCGTATTAAATTTTATCTTACCTAATACAGACAATCTAAGATATTTGGTCGTTCCAATAGCCCCAGAAATTTTTGCACAGGCAAGCCCATCTGATGTTGTTATGCTCGTGCAACTATTGTAATTATCCCACTCATTTTGAGTTATGTCCTTGGCAGTGTGAAATTCCCCGCCGTCAAGAATGTTTTTGTTTTCGTAATAAATAATTTTGTAATTATTTGGTGTCCATTGAGCGGTGAGGGTGTGGTTGCCGACTGTAGTATTGCGGGTGGTGTTGGTGATGTATTTTTCAGTCGAAAATGTGACCTTCTCTCCCGAAGTTTTGGCTTCTATTCTAGCATCTGTTATTGTAAAGGGGTGAGCAATATCTTTAACCCAATCATCAAAAAAGAAACTTCCATCTATCGCTGTGAATGTTACTTCATTATATCCGTTTCTTAACGGAAAACTTTGATTCACATTTTGTGGTGCAAATTTCCATGTATTATCTGGGTCAACAGTACAATAAAATCTGAAAACATATTGATTACCCGCTATCAACTTGTAATCTTTATTTACATAAAAATATGTATCTGCTTCTGCACTTCCACTTGTTACTGTGTAGTAGTCAACCAAACTTGTATTATTACCCACAGTGAGTTTCATTGCATAGCCCCACCCATTAAATGTATACCCCGTCCTTGTTGGCGTTGGCAGGTCTCCGTAGGTTTCGCCGAGTTTTACAGATTTACTTGCTGGACTGCAGGTTCCGCCAGCTGCGTCAAAGGTTACTGTGTAGGTGGGACGGTTATAAACAACTTTTGTTTGAGAGGACAAATTTTGATGAGTTGCACCAAAAATTATTATACCCAACGCCGCCATGACAAGGGTATAATTTATGCACAACATCCACACTCTAAATTTGTCCCAAAACCTATTCATCTCTCCTCTCTATTTTCTGTAAATCAAAGTTAATCTATTCTAAGAAAGTCAGTAAGCATTTGCCTTCAGATTTCGTTTTTAACTTTTCACTCAAAATTCTATTTTCAATAGCATTATTTGTCAAGCAGAAATGTCTTCCAGAAGCGTTTTACATACTTTTTTCCGATATTTCTGCCCCATTTTTTGCCACAAAAACACCCGTAAATCTTAACTTACAAAATCTTTTGCAAATATATTTTATATAATTTAGGATGACATGTCAACTATTTGAATGACACATCATCCTATTTTTTAATCATTTTTGGGTAAAATATATTGTGATAGGAAGCAAAAATGAAGACGATAAACGACGTTGTGGTTGAAAGGTTATGTAAACTTATGGGTGAAAGAAATCTCACTCAGTATAAACTTGCACAATTAAGCGGCGTCCCATTTCCAACAATCAAAAGCATAATGCAGCGAAGAACAAAAGGCATAACGCTTAAAACAATCATCATGCTCTCGGACGGACTGAACATAACCCCCAGCGAATTCATAAACGACCCTACCTTCCTCGCCGAGAACTTAAAGCTGGAGTAAGTGAAACTCATATCTCAACAGCTATCCATAATTAGTGTTATTTTGTGGATAATATATAAGGTTTATCATAAGAAAATTTTAAACTTCAGATCTCAAAGAGATTTCTACCATAACTTTTATTTTTTCTTTTTTATTCCTTATTTCAAAATAAATCCGCCTTGAAAGAAAAGCGAAGAACGAAAAAATAAGAGAGAAAAGTACAAAACAAAAAATCCGCCCACGATATGGTCGGATTTAGTTTTTAATTGGTGCGTCTGGAGGGGTTCGAACCCCCAACCCTCGGTTCCGAAGACCGATGCTCTATCCAGTTGGGCTACAGACGCATATTAAGTTGTACATTTCCCACTTTCTGAGGAACCGAGGGTTAAAGGGTTCCCGAAAATATGCAAATATTTTTGGGATAGCGCAGGCTTTGTGCCTACGGGCTTATGCTTCGGGCGTTAGACCAAAGCATGCAAGTTGCACAAGTAGCCGAGCAGGTTCCGAAGACCGATGCTCTATCCAGTTGAGCTACAGACGCATATTAAGTTGTATATTCCCCACTTTCTGAGGAACCGAGGGTTTAAAGGGTTCCCTTTTACACCAACTACAGACGCATATCTGCATGAGAAAGTATATCACAGAAATAAAAAAACACCAAATGAATTTCCATGGCGGAAGTTCAAAAGGTGTTTTTGTATTTTAGTCGTTGTTCAAACTGTTTTGGAAAACTTCAATTTTTGCTGTGATTAAGTCAAAGTTTTCTTCAAAGGCAGTTTGATGTGCTTCAAGTTCTGCTTTGAAGTTGTCAAACATTTCTGTTGCGGCGGCGAAATCTTGTTCAAAGTATGCAACGCTGTCTTCACGGACTTGGGCTAGATATTCTTCAATTTTCGTTTGAAGAAGAGTATCAACGTTAGCGATTTCTGTGGAATAAGCAAGCGATTCGGCTTGAAGTTGAGCAATTTTTGCTTTGAGTTCGTCAAGGGCAACATTGTTAATGAACAATTCTTTTGAGTAAGCGTCATATTGTTTTTGAACTTGCAATAGAGCGGCTTGAATTTCGGTTACTTTCTTTTGGCTTTTTGCAATGCTTGCCTCAAGTTCTGTTTTGACATTTTCAATGCCAGCAAGGGCGTCTTGCCTTAGGCTGTAGTAAACGTCTTTAAGTTGTTCAGATTTTTCGACCAAAAGTGCAAACACTTCGTCCTCGGTGAGGTCGGTTGAATCTATTGTTGTGTCAATTTTTGCAAGTGATTCTTTCAAACTTTCCATTCTAGTAGCAACAGCCCCAGCAACAATGCCATAGGTTTTGAAATATTTGTTTGCTGTCGACACAATTTCGCTTTTAAGTTTTTCAAATCTGTCGCTGTCTTTGCAATAAATCTTCACTGAAACGGTTGTGCCATCTTGTTCATTGCCATAGCCTTTTGAAATGTCAATTTTTCCGCAGTCTGATGCGATTTTTACAAAAAGCTCACCCGCTTCGCCTGCTGAAATTCCAATGAAATCTGTTCTGCTGAATATCATTTGAGTTTCTTCGGACAAATAGTTAATGTCAACAACCTTGTCATTTTCGTCAAGCACAACTTGAACTTCTGGGTTGACACTAAATTCCACAACAGATGTCGCTGCTGCCTCTGGTTCTTCTGGACTTTTTCCGCAGCCAACAAGTGACACTGCACATGCAAGTCCCAAACACAAAACTAACATAAAGGATAAAAATTTCTTCATAATTCCCTCCAATTTCCACAGATATTTTACCCCAAGATTTGTCCGTTGTCAATAGACAAACTTGCACGAAAAGTCAATTCGGCATATTTTTGTTCAAAATAACTAAACTAAATGACGTAAAGTCCAACAAAAATTCAACTTTATTCAAAAACATATGCAAAATGCGTGCAAAAAAAATTTTTGTGCGGTATAATATTTTTATTAGGAGATTTGAAATGGCAGAACAAGAAAATTTGAAACCTCAACCTCAACAACCAAAGCCTTCCCCAAAAAAGAAGGAAAAAGAACCCCTATCCCCAGCGCTCAAAAAAGCCTATACCACATGGGGAATTGTTACAGTCGTTGTGTCATTCACAATGTTCTTTGCTAGCATCATAACCTTTGTGCTTGTGCTTTTGCGACTTAAAGTACCATTTATTCTTGGTGTTGTGTTTTTTATTGCTGGGCTTGCAAGCGGCGCAACGGGAATTCCACTTTTGCATGCCACCGCTCGTGAAAAGGCAGAGCAAGCAAAATTAAAGCAGCCTTCGCAACCTTTAAATAAAGAAGAAAACCAAGAAACCGAGCCAAACCCTTTGACAAAGAAAAGGGATAAAAAAGCAAAAAAGGCAGAGAAAAAAGCCAAAAAAGAGAAAACAACAGAACCAAACCAAGAGTAAAATGGAACAAATTTGAATTTTTACAAAAAAATTTGAAATAGTTGTTGCAAAATTAAAAACAATTTGTTATAATATCCGTGCTTTCATAAAAAGACCTAGCACAAAACAACCAACCTCGATAATATGTAAAGCACGAATAACAAATGCGGATGTGGCGAAACTGGTAGACGCGCACGTTTAAGGGGCGTGTGGGAAACCTTGTGGGTTCGAGTCCCACCATCCGCACCAGAACAAAATAAATCCGGCCATATCGCGGGCGGATTTTTTGTTTTGTACTTTTCTCTCTTATTTTTTCGTTCTTCGCTTTTCTTTCAAGGCGGATTCATTTTGAAATAAAAAATAAAAAAGAAGAAATAAAAGTTATGGTGGAAATATTTTTGAGATTTGGAGTTTTAGTCTTTATTCTTTCGGCTGACATTGTATGGGTAGTTCATTCCCGTTTGGATAGTTCAATTTGGCATTTAATTGCTAAGATATATTTCTTATTAAAATTTTTCCATATACATTAAAAATTTAATGGGGATTTCAAAGTAATATTCCAATTTATCCACAAAAGTTGTTAGAATTGTGGATAAGTTTAAACGATTAGGGCGGAATATAAAAAATATTTCCAATATTTTCCAATAATTTTGCATAATTGATTGCAGAAAAGCTTTCGGAGTGTTATACTTGATATATGGAAAATACGATTGAGAAAGATATGGAAAATACAAAAGACCTTAGGGTTGAGGCGCCGTTTATGAATTATGCGGACATGAGTGAAGACGAGATTTTGGAATATATGTTATCTTACATTCTGCCTAACAAAGATGTTAAGACTTTGACTGGTCTTTTGCTTAATGAATTTAATTCGTTGGCAAATGTTTTGGACGCAAATGTTGAAAATTTAAAACAAGTTAAGGGTGTTGGCGAAGTGGCGGCAAACTATCTTAACTTTTGCTCAAGATTGCCAGAGATTTATAAGATGAGCAAAGCAAGAAAGGAAGTTAAGATTAGAGGTCCAAAAGAGTTAGTCGAATATTTAACTGCAATGGTTGAATTTTCTGCCATTGAAAAGTTTTACTATGTATGTCTTGACGGCAAAGGCCGT
>DLSM01000007.1:0-6133 GCA_002500135.1 Christensenella sp. UBA7862
CATACGCAAGCGCTTGTAATGTTAAACTCTTTTGCGATTTCTCTCATTGTTGGTGTTTTACCAGACTTACAAAACTCATCATCTATAAAGTTTAAGATATTGTTTATAAGTTCTTCATTTTTAGTTCTCATAAGTGAACTCCTTTTCTATTGTTAACATTTGCTAACGATAGACATATTATATAGAACATTTGTTCTATTGTCAAGTGCCTACAAAAGATTTTCAGGGTGGTTTCTTGTCTTTTTTTGTCGATAAGTTTTTATAAAAATCTCTTATTTGTATTTCTAAATCTATTATAAATACATTTAATTCGCCTTTTGGCACTTCTTTGAAAGTTGGTCGACCATTGACATAATAATCTCTTTTTAATTGTAAATTGCTTATCTCAATTTTTTCCATAAACTTAACCTCCGTTGTTTACGGCTACACTATAACCAAGAAAAAATAAAAAAGTTAGGAACTAAAACAAAACCTAACCAAAACTAAAACAAATAAAAACATAATAAAACTAGAACAAAACCAAAACTCTGCCCAAACAAGTTAAGCTCCTTTGTCTTTTTAAGGGGCTTCTTTTTTTCGTTTTGAAATAGGATACCAGTAATGCCCAAATCGGTCAAAGGAAAAAATTATTGCTTAAAAATGAAAACAGCAAAATTCACAAGTCAATATTTTTTTCTTTATCTTTGACAGCTTTGTTCATTTCTGGGTTTTCGATAGTGTCGAAAAAAATATTCGACAAAGGAGGTTAACTATTTGAGTTTGGGCAGAGTTTTGAATTGGTTTCAATTAGGTTGTTATAGGTTTAGTCATAGTTCTACACCAGTTCCTAACAATCTAAAAAAATATGCGTTATTCTCAAATAAATTTAATTTAATGGAGGTTTTAAATGAAAACAGCAGTTATTTACGCAAGATATTCAAGTGATAGCCAAACAGAACAATCTATTGAGGGTCAACTTCGAGTTTGTCAGCAATATGCGCAAAATAATGACATTTTGATTGTTGACACATATATTGACAGAGCTATGACAGGAACAAACGACTTGCGACCAGATTTTCAAAGAATGATTAAAGATAGCAACAAGAAACAATGGGACTATGTTATTGTTTACAAGTTGGACAGGTTTAGCCGAAACAAATATGAAACTACAATACATAAACACACATTGAGTAATAACGGAGTTAAGGTTTTGTCTGCTATGGAGAATATTCCAGACACACCAGAAGGCATTATACTTGAAAGTTTGCTTGAAGGTATGAACCAATACTACTCAGCAGAACTTTCTCAAAAAGTTAATCGTGGACTTAAAGAAAGTTATATTAAAGGTCAATTTACTGGTGGCGTGCAGATATACGGGTATGAAGTCAAAGACAAAAAGAATTATATACACCCAGTTGAAGGTGAAATAGTAAAAGAAATCTTTGATAAATACTCAAAAGGTGTAACAGCAGTTTTAATCGCTGAAGATTTGAAAAAGCGTGGCATAAGAACTAATGCAGGAAAATTTATTACAGATAAACAAATTTACAAAATGATAGCTAACACAAAATATAATGGCAAAGTCCAACATGGCGATACTGTTTACACGAATATCTACCCTGCAATAGTTGATGATGATATTTGGCAAAGAGTACAAAAAATAAGGAACGCAAACAAACACGCTCCCGGAAGAAAAAAAGAAATTTACGATTTTATTCTCTCTGGCAAATTGATTTGTGGTGATTGCAAAACAATGATGGTTGGAGAAAGTGGAACAAGTAGCACTGGTGATAAATACTATTATTACAACTGTTTGAGTCGTAGAAGAAAAAAGTCAAACTGTAAGTTTAAAGCCATTCACAAACAGGTACTTGAAGATGATATAATGGCAATAACTTGGAAACTACTTTGTGATCCTGAAACAATAACAGAACTAGCAAAACAAATATTAAAAAGACACGAAAACGCAACAAAACAGAATATCAATATTAAAGCATTGACTAATAAACGAGATGGTTTACTTAAAGCATCAAACAATCTTATCTCTGCAATCGAACAAGGAATTATAACCGAGCAAACAAAAATAAGATTAAAAGAACTTGAAGCACAAATCTCACAGTTGGACTTTGATATTGAGCAAGAAAAACAACGAACATACTCATTCTTAACGCAAGAAAAAATTGAAGATTATCTCAAAGGTGTAATATGTGGCGATATTGATGATATAGGAACACGCAAAAAAATAGTTAATCAATTTATAAGAGAGATAGTTGTATACGAAGATAAGGTTGTAATAACATACAATTTCACCGACCAAAATCCCATAACATACAAGCTACAAGATGATATAAAAGAAATAGAAAAACAGCCAAAAGAAAGGGCTGTTATTAAAAAAGATTTTCGTTCAAACATAGCCTCTGACTCTCCGCCATTATGTACCCAACTGAACACTTTGTTTGGTTGGGTGTTTTTTATTAAATAAAGGTGATTTTCTTGACAAACTAATTTATATATTCTAAAATTTACAACAGAAACTACTATAAGACTTGAAAGTTGTTTTGAAAATTGGGCTGGGCTTATAATATGCCACGTATCGCAGAATTGGCAGGGTTCCCGAAAATAGCAGCTAGGCGAAACTTTTGGGATAGAGGCAAGGCTTGAAAGAAGGAGGAAATTGCTATGACAAAGCGTGAGAAATTTGTACTATGGCTGAATAAATTTTATCATGTGCAGAACAAAATTACGATTTGCGTTTTGTATGTTTTGATCATGGCAATTTTGGGAGTTATCATATATGGTGCGACACACCAACAAGCAAGTTCAACCATATCTGTGACGTATTCTAGACCCTCTTACGCTGTCACTTTTGACCCGATGGGGGGGGGGGTATCTCCCAGCCAAAAGACCGTTAAATTAGGCGATAATTACGGCGATTTGCCCGTGCCTACAAAAACTGGTTACACCTTCTTGGGGTGGAAAACTTCCAGTGGAAATGTCGTTGCTTCAACCACTCAAAATACAATAGTCGGCAATCATACATTGACGGCAGATTGGACCCCAACTCAATACACAGTAACAACAAACCTAAACGGCGGAACATTAAACGGCAAATCTGGCAATGCAACCAATACGATTTATACTGAAGAAAGTATGGCGTTTGATATTCCTACTAGAACGGGTTATACATTTGCTGGTTGGTCTTTTTCGGGTGGAACAGTCAACTCGGGGGCAAGTTACAACGCCTTTGGCAAAGCACTTAATTCAAACCCAGCATTCAATGGCACAAGCAGTGTATGGGTGTATAACAACAAAGGTAACGGAACAGTTACTCATTCAGTTGTTCAAGGTTTTGCACCAAACAACACTGGTTACTATCTTGAAATAACAACCGCTGGCGAAGCAAGTCCGGGACTTGGTGGTTACACTCACTACACAAATTCCTATGCAAGTGCAGTTTTCACAACGGTCATCATCGCAAAAATTCCAGTGGGTTATAGTATCGCTTGGGCTTCAAATGCATATGGCGGTGGAAGTAGTTCATGGCTTACAAGTCAAGCGGGAACGGGAACATGGCAAAGATATATTTACAAAGTGACTTGCGGGTCAAATGGCAGTTACAGTTCAACGAATTTCTATTATCTAACAGGCACAGCGGCAACAGCGGAAAAACCAGTCAAATGGCAAGTGGCATACAGTCAAGTGTTTGACTCAACGGGAGCAAGTTCAAATGCTCTAAACACAGCCCAAATTTTAACTTGCTCTGGCGGAGTGAACATAACTGCAACTGCCAACTGGAACATAAATTATTACGCAAGTGATTTAAACATTTACAATCCAAGTGGAACTCAGGATATGGCAAGCGGAACATGTAACATAACATACACAAAAGACGGACAAACTTATGCAAGTGGAACAGATTTGACTAATGAAAACTGGGATTGCAGTGCGGCACTCTTTCCATATGAAACGATAATAACAGTATCAAATATTAAGTCCCTTGGCGAGTGGGATATAACAAGAGTAGTTATTGGCGGACAGACGATAACTGGTTCAAATGGAGTTTACACAGCTAAAATGACTGGCAGTGCAAATGTTGAATTATATACAACTTATTGGCCCGACTTGCCTTCAAGTGCTGGTGCAACATTTGTAAATACACAAGCATTACAAGATAGCAGTGGTGGACGTGGCAAACGTGTTGTGCAAATTAACACAACCAAAAATGCAAGCGGAACTGCAAGAACATATAAGTATAGTTGGGACGGTTCCAACTGGTCAAATGGAGCAAGTCTTGTGGAAAAGACCTCCCAAGGTGACCAAACTCTGTATGTTCGTGTTTATCCAACTGGTGGAGAGCATTATCGGGGCTATGTCCAAACAAGTACAGTTGTGCATTTGAATAAGTTGCCAAATGCGTACTTAACCAAAACAGTCAGAACCGGCTGGGGTGGCTGGTGGGGGCTTAATATATATAGGAAAGTTAATACAGCAACACTTGTTTGTTGGGCAACTGGGGATAATGTCCATGTGGGCAGTGCTACCGATTACAACGATGACTCTGCAAAAAATGTTGCTGGGTGGAATGGGTGGCTTATAAGTGTAACATCTTCCACAACTGGATATGCATATCATAAGAAAAATGGTTTTATAGATAGTGACACTGTGTCAATTACAGTCAACAATAATGATGACGGTTCTGCGGGCAACGGAACAACTTACACAACCACCGACGACGGGCAATTGACTACCTAGCGAGGCTTAAACATAAAAATAGCACCAATGACGGGCGGGTCGTTGCAACATAAAAAACTCCCAAGCGGGAGTTTTTGTTATTTCCCCAAAATTTTTTCTCATTTTTTGGGAAAATATTGGAAAATTAGTTTAAATTTTTGTGTGAAAATGTTATGATTAAAACGGGAGTGGAACTGAAATGAAAACAGAAATTCAAAAAATCTTATCTCAAAAAGATGGGTTGGAGTTGGAGGTTGCGATTGTTAGCCCGCAGACGAAGGCTTTGGGGGTTGTTGTATTTTCGCATGGAATGGCAGAACACAAGGAGAGATATTTTGATTTTATTGACTACCTGTCACAAAATGGATTTGCATGTGTTATTCACGACCATCGTGGACATGGAAAAAGTGTGAAAGAAAAAGGCGATTTGGGCTATTTTTACACCAAAAATATTGAATATATTGTTGATGATTTGCATCAAGTTGTAACATTTTCAAAGAAGATTTTTCCTGATTTGCCAATTATGCTTTTCAGTCATAGTATGGGGACTTTGGTTGCCAGATGTTTTTTGAAAAGATATGATGACGAGATAACAAAAATTGTTCTTTGTGGACCACCAACTGAAAACAAAATGGCTGGTTTTGCAGTTTTTCTTGCATATTGTTCGCAACTTTTTCACGGCAAAAAGAAGCCAAATAGGACGCTAAATTCATTGGCTTTCCAGTCTTTCAACAAAAAATTTAATGAAGAGAATGCTTGGGTTTGTGGCAACGAAGAAACTTTAAAAAAATATGCCGATGATGACCTTTGCGGGTTTGTTTTTACAACGAATGGGTTTATAAATCTTTTTAAACTAATGAAAGAAGCGTTTAACAAAAAAGGCTGGCAGATGAAGAATAAAGATTTAAAAATTTGCCTGATTGCAGGGGAAGATGATCCCGTTATCCAAAACAAAAAGGCATTTGAAAATTTGGAAAAGTTTTTGAATGACAGAGGGTATAAAAACACAACGTCAACGCTTTATGAAAATATGCGTCATGAAATTTTGAATGAAAAAGACAACAAGAAAGTTTATGAAAATGTGTTAAATTTTTTCCTTAAATAATTTGTCAAAAAAATTGTTGTTAGAAACTTTTATTAAATAAAGTTATTCTCTTGACAATTTTTTAAATATCTTTTACAATTTTGAAGAAAATAACTTTAGGGGGTATTCCAAATGACCAAATATGAACGCTTTGTGTTATGGCTGAATAGATTTTATCATAAGCAAAATAAGATAACCATTTGCGTTCTATATACACTCATTATGGCAATCCTCGGAGTTTTAATCTATGGTGCAACACACCAACAAGCAAATTCAAGCATATCTGTAAAATATACAGTTCCCACATATACAGTAGCATTTGACCCAAACGGCGGCGAG
>DLSM01000007.1:6150-24756 GCA_002500135.1 Christensenella sp. UBA7862
GGGGGGGTATCCTCTAAGCAGATAAGGCTAGGTGACACCTACGGCGACCTACCCGTGCCAACCCGCACGGGTTATTCTTTTGTCGGGTGGAGAGGGAAGAATATTTTTTTTATGAATGGTAGTTGGGTCTGTCGCAATGCGTCCTATACTATTTTTGATAGCAGCATAACGATCACCGCAACGGGAGTCAGTGGCCAGCAATCTTACATAATAAAGAGTGTAGAACTCTCAAAAGGTTTCTATGCTTTATCTCTCGGTAGTTATGAAATATCTGGCAGTGTCGAGTACAAAAAACTTGGGATCATTAATCACACAAAAGGCGGCGGTTTCGTTGAAAATGCTGTTTTGGGAGAAAATAAAAAAACAACAATTTTTGAGATTGATGCTGACGGATATAATTTAACCATGACTATTTTTGTGCAGGATTTTCCAGGGACTGGGACGGGGACTGTTACTGTTAGTGATATGATGTTGGAAAAGATTGATGAGGGTGGTTATGCCTCAAAATATGAACCTTACATCATTCAGCGCGACACAATTTTCAGTAACCCTGGTGACAGAACCCTTGTTGCAGAGTGGACAGCGAACAGTAATAATCTTTTCACCAATGGTGATTTTGAAGATGTATATACTCAGACAGACACTGGCTGGGACAATAGCATAAACGGCACATTGCACGCAACGGGGTGGAATGATTATAATGGAGAAATTACAAACCCTTTAACTACAGTTCATGCTCACATTAAGGATATCTCATCAACCGACCCACAGCACGGGCATGTTTTTGAAATGATAGGTGCTCATAGGGAATATATTGCTGCATTGCAACCCTTTCGCTCAACAACTAAAATTACAAGTGGAACGTATAGAGTTTCTGCAAGTATTAAAGGTGTTTCAGGGCAAAATGTTCTTTGCATGGGGCTATATTATTCACAAACGGGAAGCGATTATTCATCAAGCACATTCTACAGCGGACAATATACAATAAGATTTGAAACAACTGAATGGACAAGAGTAACTTACGAGTTTGCTGTAACTAAAATAACATATGCAAGCGGTTTTTATTTCTATGGTGACTTATATGTTGCTCCGGACATCACCCCGTCAATGAATAACATTTTCTATCTTGATGATGTATTTTTGGAGAAGATTGCATGATTTTTACTTATTTTTACCTAAAATTCTAACTTTTTTCCAAAACATTCCAAAAACTTTGTTTAAATAATTGCAGAAAGTGGCAGTGGGTGCTATACTACAAGAAGTGAGGGATATTATGGGAAAGAAAGTTCAAGGGATACATGCGGGTCACAGACAGAGGTTAAGGCAACAGTTATTATTGGCTGACTACACCAAAATGCCCGAGCATTTGATTATGGAACTTATGCTAACTTTTATCCTTCCATACAGAGATGTCAACCCATTGGCTCATGCGCTTTTAAATGAATTTGGCTCACTTGCGAATGTAATTGACGCAAATATTGAGGACTTAAAGAAAGTCAAAGGAATTGGAAATATTACTGCACATTATCTAAGTTTTTGTTCCAAAATTCCAGAAATTTATAGGATATGTAAAGCAAACAGAAAGCATAGCATAAGAAATGTGAAACAAATTGTGTCATATGTTGCAAATTCTGTTGACCTAAAAGCTCCAGAGAATTTTGAATATATGTGTCTAAATGGCAGAGGCGAAATATTATACTTTGGTGACATTGGTTGCAAGAATTCAAAAGAATTGTTATCCAAGAATAGAGAACTCGTTGCACAAATTTTGAAATATCCAACTCACTCTGTCGTTATTGCACACACAATTCCAGAGGGTGAGTTAACCCCCTCACAAGAGGACATAGAATACGCTCAAAAACTAAGAGCAATATTAGATTCTCTTTCAATCAGACTGATAGATTATGTAATAGTTTCGCCAGACGGATATTTTAGTTTCTTCAAAGCAAGACTAATTGAAATTGGTGGACCAAGCGAAATTGAAGCGGCTTATCGTGACCTTGAAATGAGCCTTCGTGACGGTGGAATTGAATATTCTTTTGACGAAGTGGACACTGACAAAGACGAATATCCAACACTCATTGACCAAAACGAGATTGGAAGTAAAGTGAGTTAATATGCTTTTCTTGGGGCAAAATTTTTTACGAAAAAAATTGTAGAATAGATAAAAAAAGTTTAAGGAATTGTGACCTTAGACTTTTTTTAATAAGTATTTACAACAGAAAATATTTTATTTGGCGTTCAATTTGCTTTGCGCCTTCAAAATTTGTTGCAAGCGATAGCGGTTAAATCTTTGGATACAAATTGGTGGGAAATCGGCAAAAAGTGAAGTTAAAACAGAAGTGATGACGTAAATTGCCCATTCGTCCACAGAAAGCAAAAGCCCAAATGGAATGGCGAGCAGCCCCACAAATGCACACACCCAATGCGTGAGTTCTGCACTGATGTTATTTTGCAAAACAACAGCCATTCGCTCGTTGTCCAGTTTTTGCAACACAAAAAGGCTTCTGTCCCACGCCCAAAATCTATCTTTCCACCTCTTTACGCCCATGCGAGAAAGGAAGTTGTATTCGCTTTTTTTAACAACAAACGCCTTGTTTTCAACATGAATTTTATACTTTAATTTTTTCGCAAAAAGCAAGCCGATGAATATTCTTACGTCCGTGTGATAGGCGAACATAAAAAGGGTTATAAAAATGGCGAGTTGAGGGGAAGCCCACCCCCAAATGGCAACTGCAACCCCGCTGCACGCAAACGCAATATTAAGACAAATTGTCAAAATTATTGCAGATTTAAGTTCTTTCGTTATCTTCATAAAAATATTTTAACACTTTTCCGATGATTTTACAAACAATTCCGCTATTTTAACTGTTCACAACAATATTTTTGCATAAAATTCACAACACCTTTTTTGTGTAGATATAAATTTCTTTAGCATTTAGGGAAAGAAAAATGTAAAACATTAGAACCAATATTGTTCCACATTTTGTGAATTGGAAAAACAAAAATTATAGGACAAAACACAAGCCAAAAACCGAGACTACTCGCCCAAAAAATAAAAATGAAATAGTGGAATAAAAATGATTGACAAATAGTCGAAGATTTGATAAAATCACTCTTGTTGAATGGAGAAGTACCCAAGAGGCCCAAGGGGATCCCCTGCTAAGGGATTAGACGTGTAACAGCGTGCGCGAGTTCGAATCTCGCCTTCTCCGCCAACGCCCGCCCAGCCAGGCCTTCCGTTTGGTTGGGTGTTTTTTATTGATGAAAGGGTGTTTGAATAGTTATCACATTTGGCATAATAAGAGATTGGATAATCACGCTATGCAATCTTCATGTCTAATCGCTTGACTTTGATTATATTTGAATGATAAACTTATGATATAAGTTATAATATTTACTTATACATAAGTTTTTTGTTGCCGAGGAGGCGGAGCGTGTTTAGAAATTTTTTATCTTTTTTGAGAAAAGATTGTAATATCGGGAAACTTGTCAAAAACGGGTTAATAATTGGTGAAAATTGCAGTATTGCAAGGTCGTGTGTAATTGACGAATCTCACACTTGGCTCATCGAAATTGGAAACAATGTCACGATAACTGAAAGATGTGTAATTCTTGCCCACGATGCCAGCATGCGCAAAGATTTGGGTTACACAAAACTTGGGAATGTAAAAGTAGGAGATAATGTTTTTGTAGGTGTGAACAGTGTTATTTTGCCAAACACAACAATTGGTGACGGAGCAATAATTGGAGCGGGCAGTGTTGTAAGTGGAAATGTTGAAGCAAATTCGGTCTATGCTGGTGTACCTGCAAGAAAGATTGCAACGAAAGATGAGTTTTTGTCCAAACATAAAGGAAACCTGACGGAAGAAAATATTTTTGACGATAGTTACACTTTGCGTGGAAACGTATCTGACGATAAAAAGGCAGAAATGAAAGAACGGATTTCAAGAAGCGGGGTGGGATATGTCAAATGAAAAATTGAAAGTCCTACATCTTTTGGCGTCAAATAGCTTTTCTGGGGCGGAAAATGTGGCTTGTCAAATAATTTCTTGTTTTGAAGATTATGACGAAGCATATTGCTCACCAGTGGGGAAAATTGAAGAACAACTGAAGGAAAAGGGTATCAAATATATTCCTATTAACAAACTAACTCGCAAGGAAGTAAAAAGAGTTGTTGCGGAGTTTAAGCCAGACATAATTCACACTCACGATGCAAAAGCGTCAATAGTGGCAAGTTTCGCATTCAAAAATGTTCCAATTGTTTCACATATACATTGCAATGACAAAAAAATGAGAAAAATTGGGCTGAAAAGTGTGTTATTTAAACTTGCAAGCAAAAAGTTTTCACATATCTTTTTTGTGTCAAAGGGAAGCCTTGAAGCGTATAGGTTCAAAAAATCTACAGAGAAAAAATCTAGCGTTTTGCATAATGTTATTGACACAAATTTGGTGGCGGAAAGAGCAAAAGAGAATACACAAAACTACACAAGCGACATAGTTTATGTGGGAAGGCTAACAAACATAAAGAATCCGCTTAGACTGGTGGATATTGTGGAAGAAATTGCAAAAACAAATAAAAATGTAACACTTTCCATTGTTGGTGAAGGCGAATTAAAGAGTGACTTGCAAAAATACATAACTGAAAAAAATCTGAACAAAAATATTAAACTTTTAGGCTTTATGTCGAACCCATACAAAGTGATTTCTTGTTCAAAAGTTATGCTTATGACGTCAATTTCTGAAGGCTTGCCAATGTGTGCGCTTGAAGCATTGTCACTTGGGGTGCCAATAATCTCGACCAAAACAGATGGCTTAAGGGAAATTATACAGAATGATAGAACTGGCTTTTTGTATGACACAAACACACAAGCCAGCACAAAAATTTTGGAATTGCTGCAAGACCCAATCAAACTTAACGAAATGAAATCGTCTGCCATAGCCTTTTCAAAAGAATATAACGACTTAGGAAAATATAGACAAGAAATTGAGAAAGTGTATTGCAGTGCAGTGAGAAAATAACTATTTAAAAGGTTTATACTATGGAGAAATTGATAAGTGTTATCATTCCAGTTTACAAAGTTGAGCAATATTTGGATAAGTGTGTGGAATCTGTCGTAAGTCAAACTTACAAAAACCTGGAAATAATTTTGGTAGATGATGGCTCGCCAGACAATTGTCCAGCCATGTGTGATGAATGGGCAAAGAAAGACAGCAGAATAAAAGTTATTCACAAGAAAAACGGTGGGGTTGCGGATGCACGAAATATAGGAAT
Source organism: Christensenella sp. UBA7862 (assembly GCA_002500135.1). GTDB lineage: Bacteria > Bacillota > Clostridia > Christensenellales > UBA1242 > UBA7862. The sequence goes on from DLSM01000007.1 coordinate 11,426, forward strand.
TGATAATGCAACAGGCGATTATATTGCTTTTGTGGATAGCGATGATTATCTGGATAAAACGATGTATGAAAAATTATTAATATGTGCTATGAAAAATAATTCGGATATGACTATGTGTCGTTACTTAGAAGTATATGATTCTGGGAAATTAAGAAAGGTCATTGAAAAAAATTTATTTAACTGCAATTCTTCCAATCTAGCAAGTTTATATGTTAATACAGGGGCATGGGTTGAAAATGGAGAGCTATACACCAATGGAATTCATGGAAATATTTGGCGAGTTTTATACAAAAAGGGGATTATCAATAATACTAGATTTTATCTAATGACTTACGGAGAAGATTTTTGTTTTAATCTTTTGTTGTCAAGAAAAAAACCTAAAATTGCAGCTATTGATGAATTTTTATATTTTTATTATCAGAGAGAAACAAGTGTAGTTCATGTTTATAATGAAAAGTCTTATTATGCAAAACTTCAATCATCAAAAATAACAGCAAAAATTATTGAACAATTGTTAACACCCGAACAGTTTTGCTCTTTTAAATTTTCTCAATGTATACAACTATTGGTGATTGTATCTAAAAATAAAGATTATAAAAAAGTTTTGAAAGAATATAGAAAGGATTCTTGGGTGTTGGAGTGCAATACAAAAAAAAATTATAAGCAAGCTCAAGTGAACGCTCAGAGTTTCAGCTATAAAGTCGCAAATTGGTTCGTTTACAAAAAACTTTATAGATTGTTTTGTATGTTTTATAAATTGATAAGGAGAAAAAGGTGAAAAAAGAACTTGTTACTATTATTATTCCGGTTTATAAGGTGGAACAATATTTGGATAAATGTGTGGAATCTGTTGTAAATCAAACTTACAAAAATTTGGAAATAATTTTGGTAGATGATGGCTCGCCAGACAATTGTCCAGCCATGTGTGATGAATGGGCAAAGAAAGACAGCAGAATAAAAGTTATTCACAAGAAAAACGGTGGCTTGTCAGATGCAAGAAACGCAGGGCTGAATGAAATGGCAAAAAATGGGTATGTTATTTTTTTGGATAGTGATGATTATTTAAGCCCTACTACTTGTGAAGATCTTTTAGGTTTGGTTAAAAAGTATGAAGCCGATGTTGCTATTTGCAATTTTGCTAGGGTAAATGAAGATGGGAAAATTGAGAATGTCAACAATGAAAATGTGGTAACAATTTTTGAAGGAAATGATCGTTTTGACCTTTTAAATATTTATCCTGTTCAAACAATAGTAGCATGGGGAAAAATTTATAAAAAAGATATTTTTAATGATATAAGATATCCAGTTGGTAAAATATATGAGGATGGTTATGTGGTTCATCAATATTTATATGAAGCCAAAAGAGTAGTGTATTCGTCAAAACAACTTTGGTTTTATCTTCAAAGACAAGATAGTATTATGGGTGAAAATAAAGGTAAATATAAGAAGGAAGATAATGATGCTTTTTTAATGAGAATTGAATTTTTTAAAGCCAATAAAGTTGACGAGGAAATAATTACCACTGCCTATGTTGCTTATTTACGAGCTTTATTAGGTTCTCTTATCAAAGAAAATGTTGCAAAAGCTGATAGACAATATATAAACAATGAATTTAAGGAAAAATATAAAGAAGTTTCGTGGAAATATGTGTCATTCAAAAAGAAAATAATCTTATTTTTTTATAGATATTTCAAAATCAATTTGATAAAATTATTTGGTAAATAATAAATTCCAAATTGGTGGACAATCATTTTAAGGAGAGAAAAATGAAAATTAAAACCTTTATACATTTTTTGATAGACAAAATATATCGACCTTTTTATAGAAAGCTTGATGTTATGTCAGCTGATAGAACATTGGAATATATTATTGAAAATAAATGTTCTGTATCGAGATATGGTGATGGAGAGATGGGAATAATTAGGGGATATGGAATAAAATTTCAAAGATATGATAAAAATTTAGCAAGAAAACTGAAAAGTATTAAAACAACAGACAAAGTGTTGGTTTGTGTTCCTTCATACTTGAGTAAAAATGTGAACTGGGATAACTGTTCTGAAATAGAAAAAAAATTTTGGAAAAAAGAAAAAAATAAGTTTGAAGGTTGGTATAGAAAAATTTTTTCAAAAAGCCATATACTGGGGGACGCCTTAATATCTCGTTTCTACATATCAAAAGTTGATAAGTCTGGAGTAAAAGATTATATAGAAAAAATAAAAAAGCTTTGGGAAAATCGTGACATAATTTTCGTTGAGGGGTATAATTCAAGATTAGGCTATGGTAACGATTTGTTTGACAATGCAAAGTCTATAAGACGTATTTTGTGCCCAACTGAAAATGCATTTGCTCTTTATGATAATATTTTAAATTCCGTTAGGAAAAATGCAAATCGTAACGATCTTGTCATTCTTGCTCTTGGACCGACTGCCACAGTTTTGGCAAAAGATTTAAGTGAATATGAATTACAAGCCATAGATCTTGGGCATGTAGATATTGAATATGAATGGTTTAAAATGAATGCAACTGAAAAAGTCCCAATTCCAAATAAGCATGTTAATGAATGTGGTTCACTTGGCGAATGTGACCAATTGCAACTGGACAAAGAATATTTAAACCAAATTGTGGAAAGAATTTAAATTATTAGTTATTATTTAAAGAATAGGAATATATGTTAAGAACACAGAATGTAAAGAAGAATTTAATATTTAATATTGTAAGATATACTGCATCGTTGGTGTTGCAGTTTGTTTTACGCACTGTGCTTATTTATTACATGGGTGCGGAGTATCTTGGACTTAATGGACTTTTCACAAACATTTTTACATTCTTAAATCTTACTGAGTTGGGCATTGGAAGTGCTATTGTTTTTAGCATGTATAAGCCCATTGCAGACGGCGATATTGAAAAGGTTAAGTCGCTTCAAAATTTATACAAAAAAATTTACATAATTATTGCCATTATTGTTGGAACCATTGGACTTGGCATAACGCCTTTTATAACTTTCTTTATGGGCGGCGGGACAAGCCTTGACATAAACATTTATGTCTTATATGTTATGTTCCTTGTAAGCATGCTTGTCGGATATTTTTCAGCCCACAAAAGATCGCTTTTGTTTGCTTATCAAAGGAATGATGTTGAGAATAAGGTCGGCACAATTTGTACTTTTTTAAGGACAGCTATTCAAGCAGTTTCTTTGATAATATTCAGAAATTATTATGTGTACCTTTCAATAACCATTGTGTTTACACTTGCAGAAAACATTGCAATTCAAGTGGTGGCAAACAAAATGTTCCCAGAAATAAATGGACCCGCCCCACAAATTGACAAGGAAACAAAGAAGGAAATTACGAAAAACGTGGCGGCGCTTAGCATGCATAAAATTGGCGGTGCTGTTGTGTTTTCTACTGATAACATTTTGGTTTCAACTTTCTTCGGACTTGCAGTTTTGGGCGTTTATTCAAACTATGCCTTGATAACAACAACACTCGGCTCATTCTTTGCTTTGTTCGTAAGTGCGTTACAAGCAAGTGTGGGAAATCTTATTGCCAGTTCCGATACGGAATATGTTTTTGAGCGTTACAAAAAGATTAGATTTGCCTTTTCATATTTAACAGCCATGACGACCATTTGCCTTTTTATATTGGTGCAACCTTTCATTCAAAAGTGGACGGGAAGCAGCGAATATTTGCTTGAATTGCCAGTTGTGTTGTCCATTTGTTTAAGTTATTATTTAACAAGAATAAGAACCCCAGTGGGACTATTCAAAGACGCAGCAGGATTGTTCTGGCAAGATAGGTGGAAGCCTATTATTGAAGCGGTTGTCAACCTTGGCGTATCCATAGGACTTGCATTTTTAATGGGGATAAACGGCATTTTCCTTGGAACAATCGCAAGCTCGCTTGCCGCTCCAATTTGGATTGAGCCTTGCGTTTTGTATAAGCACTATTTCAAGAAAAGTCCAAAAAAATATTTTCTTAGAATGTTGCTAGATTTTGCTATAATGGTGGCCTGCGGAGCAGCATGTTATTACGCTTGTGCACTTATTCCAAACGGCGGAATTGGACTTCTTATATTGAAGTTTGGCATTTGTTTCCTGCTTTCAAATGCACTTCTCATTTTGGCATATCTTCCAACTGGCGACTTAATTTCAAGTTTGCAATATTTCAAAAACGCAATTTTAAGTCGCAGTTCCAAAAAAGAAAAATAACAATAAAAACTTCTCTCATCGCAAGATTGAGAGATTTTTTTTGTTCACTTTGACTAAAACTTTGGTCTTGACTTTAGGAGAGTTTGTGATAGACTTTAGGTAGAATAGATTTGGTAGGTGAATTATGAAAATAAATCAATTTACACAAGAATTTTGTGACACAAAGACAATACAAAAATTTTTGCATAATCAAGGGCTAATTTGGGACGGAACAAACTACATTGACGGCCCCTACGGCACAAATGGAGATTACGACCACGAATGTGTTTGGCTTGTGCCAGAGGACGGCGACTATCCAGTGCTTGCAAGGTTTGAAATTAGTCCACTTAACTTCGTAATTATTCGTGACGCTTTTTTGGCAGACGAACAAAAAATTGCAGGCAAAAAATATGCAGAATTTGGGAGTGAATGGCGTTCGTTTATGGCACGAGAAAAAGATGGTTACATTCCAGTTGCAAGGAGGTATTTTCATGCTCTAAGAAGGGTAATACTTAATCACAGTTTCAAAACTCGAGATGACCTTTTAAAAGGTCTATCGAGTATTCAAAAGGCTTATCAAGCGAAAATTATCCAAGCGGAAACAAACGAAGAATGTGCGAAATGGGATTCATTACTTAAAGCAAAAAAATCTGAATTTCAAACAAAAATAGCAAAAATTAACATTGATACAAGAAGCAAAATTGTAAGTTTACAAAAAGTATTGGACGAACTTGATTTCTTGGGAGAAATGAAAGAGACAGAACAAAGTCATGAAAAATAGGAGGGGAAAATGGGGAAAAACATTTTTCTTGCAAAGAAAAGTTCGATTGTATTGTTGGGGCCCACCGGAGTGGGTAAAAGTATTGTTGCAGAAGAACTTGCAAAACAAACAAAACTACCACACATTTGGGCAGATACATTTAGAGAATGCCCAAAAGATTTGAAGGAAATTCAACGCATTATTGACTTGTATAAAAATAGGATCGAAAATCTTGAGAAGCAAATTGCAGAAAGTGGTGATGATGAAAGGAAAAAAAATTATTTAAGTGAACTTAATGAGTTTAAAAAATATTTGTGGCGTGAAAATAATTTTTTGGAGCAAAGGAAATTGTTTCCAGATTTGCCCAATTACTATGACTTTGGTTTTGATCCTAGAGTTGCAAACTACTTTAAAAATATGTTTGGAGTGGGAGCTTGGCATATGTATCACAAGCAATTTGAAAATATGTTGCTAGAAGAAATTGTTAAAAGAATTGACTTTCCTTGCATTTTAGATTTGGGAGGAGGTATGGGAGCCTGCCCAGAAAAATTTTACAACAAAACGCTGCAAAATATTGAGAATTGCAAAACAAAATTTTTGACAAAGGAAAAACTTAACAGTTATTTGAATTTGGATAAAATTAAGTTTAATAGTATTAAAAATTCACTTAAAGATTTTGGTATGGTTGTTGAACTGGTCAATTCTGGTAAAACATCTTCTCAAAAAATGCAAGACGAAAAAGAGTTGAATGATATCTTATCTTTCTCAAAGGATTATGACAAGATTGCTACGTACAAAGTTGACACTGCCAAAATGTTTGACGAAGACTATAACCTAAATGAAAATGTAGTTAAGGAATTGTCAAGACAAATTGCTTGCAAACAAAAAAAATTACAAATGGAAGATGTTTTGCAAAGGTAAAAGCATATTTCCCTCAAATTGTGGCATGACTAATTTGAGGTGACTATGCAAAACTGGACAGGTGTTTTAATAAACTCGGCAATGTCATATTTGTCAGTGTTTGTAATATCCAAAATGCTCGGCAAAAAACAAGTGGCACAACTTACAGTTGTTGACTATGTTGTTGGCATAACAATGGGAAACATTGCTGGACAATGGTGCACGGATTTTAAAAATCCGTGGGCTTTTTATTTGATTGGAATGGGTGTGTTTTTGGTGTTAAGTTTGCTTATTAACTTTCTTGAAAGAAAAATTCCGTTTAAAAGAATACTCAAAGGCAAACAACTTGAACTCATAACGGACGGGAAGATAAACTTTCCCAATCTCAAAAAATCAAAACTTGACGTGAACGACCTTTTGGGACTTTGTAGGGAAAAGAATTTTTTTGACCTTAGCGAAGTGTCATATGCCTTTTTAGAAAATAACGGAGCATTAAGCGTGCTTCCAAAGAAGACAAGTTGTCCAGCACAAAAAGGTGATGTTTTGAAAGAAATGTCCGAGAAAAATATGCCCGCGAAATATCTCATTATTGATGGGCATATAAACAAAACTGTGCTTTCGCAACTGGGCAAAGATGAAATGTGGCTCAAAAAGTGTTGCGACATAAAGAATAAAAAAGACTTAAAGAATATTGTCCTTGCAGAATATATGGGTGAGGATAATATATTGTTGCATAAGAAGGGGGTGTAACTCTTTACGCACCCATATATATTGTTTTTATCATATCTCACATTTTTCACAAATATTATATATTAACGCTTATCCACAAATTTTGTTTTTTTGTGGATAGCCTCTTTTGTAGAAAGGTGAGAGAATATGACGTTTCACAACAAGTCTGCCGAAGAAGTTTTGTCAAGCTTGAATTCTTCCAAAACCGGACTGACTTCCGCTGTTGCACGAGCAAGGCTTTCAAACGGCGAAAATGTGCTTGACACGGGCAAAAAACAGAGCAATATATCCAGATTTTTTGAACAATTTAAAGACATTATGGTCATAATTTTGCTTGTTGCGTCACTTGTGTCGCTTATTTTCGCAATAGTCAAACACAGCAAAACTGAACTTATTGACGCTATTATTATCTTTGGAATTGTGTTGCTTAATGCAACGTTGGGCTTCATTCAAGAACTGAAGGCAGAGAATGCCCTTGATAGTTTGAAGAAAATGTCACAACCCTATTCGCTTTGTCTTCGTGACGGCTCACCGCAGAAAATTCCAACACGTGAACTTGTGCCAGGCGATGTAATTTTGCTTGAGGCGGGTGACATTGTGCCAGCGGATATTTATCTTCTTGAGGCCAATTCTTTGAAAAGTGACGAGTCGGCGTTGACTGGCGAAAGTGTGCCAGCGGAGAAGTGCTGTGATATTGTTCTGCCCGAAAAAACAAGTCTTGCGGATAGAAAAAATATGTGCTTTTCTTCAAGTGTGATAAGTTATGGCAGAGGTGTTGGTGTCGTGGTCGCAACAGGCAAAAATGCACAAATCGGCAAAATTGCAACAATGCTCGACTCAAGTAGCAAAACTCAAACTCCACTTCAAAAGAACCTCAATCACTTGGGAGAAATTATAACCTTTATTGTTCTAGCCATAGCCATTGTAATTTTTGCAGTTGACGCTTTTGTTGCAAAACAAGGGTTTATTGAATCATTTTTAACTGCTGTTGCCATTGCGGTTGCCGCCATTCCCGAAAGTCTGCCCGCTGTTGTTACAATTATATTGTCCCTTGGCGTGACAAAACTTGCCAAAAAGAATGCAATTATTCGCCGCTTGCACGCTGTAGAAACGTTGGGCTGTTGTGAAGTCATTTGTTCAGATAAAACTGGAACAATAACGAAAAATCAAATGACGGTGCGAGAAATCTGTTGCGGCACAGGCGAATACTCCAAAGAAACGCTTGATGATATTTTGTGTTGTATGGAACTTTGTAATGACGCCAGACGAAGCGGCACAAACTTTATCGGCGATCCAACGGAAACAGCGCTTCTTCGCTTTGCAGACGGCAAAAATTTTGATACAAGAAATTTAAGACGTGTTGACGAAATTCCTTTTGACTCGGCAAGAAAACTTATGACCACCATTGTGGAGCAAAATTCAACTTATACTCAATGGACAAAGGGTGCTGTTGACGTGTTGCTTAAAAGGTGTTCGCATGTACTTGTTGACGGCAAAATTGTCCCTATGACACACAAACATATTACAGAAATTGAAGAAAAGAACAAAGAATTATGTTCAAAAGCATTCAGAGTTTTGGGCTTCGCGAAAAAAGATTTGCAGACTTACTCACATGATGAAATTTCGGAACATGACCTTGTGTTTTTGGGACTTTGTGGAATGATTGACCCACCTAGGGACGAAGTCTTTGAGGCGATTAAGAAATGTAAGCGTGCGGGTGTAAGAACGATAATGATAACGGGCGACCACCAAGCAACAGCCACAGCAGTTGCAATGGAACTCGGCATTGTAGCTTCGTCAAAGGAAGTTATGAACGGTGATGAACTTGACAAAATATCAGACGAAAAACTGGCAAAAGTAATTTCAAAAGTGTCTGTTTTTTCTCGAGTTACGCCCGAGCATAAAGTTAGAATTGTAAAAGCCATTCAGTCAAACGGCAAAATTGTTGCAATGACTGGTGACGGCGTGAACGATGCGCCAAGCATAAAAACGGCAAATATCGGCATAGGAATGGGCAAAAATGGCACGGAAGTGACAAAGGAAGTTGCCGATGTAATTTTGACAGACGACAACTTTGCAACAATCGTTGTGGCAGTTGAAGAGGGTAGAAGAATATTCGGAAACATTCAAAAGACGATTCAGTTTCTGTTAAGTTGTAATATTGCAGAAGTTCTGGCTTTATTCTTTGTAACTATTTTGTTCCCAACAAATATCTTTTTAAATGCCGTTCAAATTTTGTTTATCAACCTTGTAACAGATACGCTGCCGTCAATAGCGCTTGGTGTTGACGTTGCCCAAGACGACCTTATGTCTTCGCCGCCACGCAATCAAAATTCCACAATTATTGGCGGAAAAGTGGGCTTTAATATCCTGTATCAAGGCATTGCTCAAACGCTAATTGTTATTGCAGTTTATCTTATAGGGGTCTTAGGTTTTGGTTCGCCACTTGTTGCAACCACAATGTCTTTCTTAACAGTCAATATGATACAACTGTTCCACATGTTCAATGTTCGTTCACAAAAAAGTGTTTTCAAAACTAATCCATTCAAAAATAAAATTCTAGTTTTTTCCCTTTTGTTTGAAATATCTGTGCTTGTTATTCTGGCTATTATTCCAACTGTTCAAGGCGTGTTTGGGCTTTGCGGACTGTCCCTTGCCCAATGGGGAATAACAATAGGATTGTCACTATTTATTATCCCAATTTGTGAACTTGAAAAAATGATTTCTAAACTTGTACTAAAGTATAAAAAACACAAAAGATAATTTCTATTTTTCGCTTGTAGTGCGAATTATAGTAATTATAAATTATAACAATTTATCATTTTTATTTAGGAAATATTTTGGGGGAATATCCAATATGGAATATCCTCCAAATATTTCTTCTTCATAAAATTTCATTGCAATTTTCCCACCAACTATCATTATTCTAGCAGTCAACGATGGGTTGCTTTGCATTTCAATCTCAAACTTCAACATGGCGCTGTGACAATTTGGAAGCATAAAATGTGATACAACAAGTCCTTTGTGTTTCATATCTTTTTGCATTTCTTTCACTTTTTCGCTGTCTACAAAGTGTATAGTGGTTTTCTGCCCCGCAAAATAGTTTGGCATTTCTCGAATTTGTTTTCTAATTTTATATCTTTTTTTCAATAAAATGGCTCTATTCCCATCATTTTTTATTGAATTTTTGCCACTTTTTGTTATATTTTTTGCATATTTTTCACTATTTTTATCTAAATTGTTATCATTTTCCTCAAAGTCTTTCAATGCAACATAACATAATCTGTGATGTTTGTTTTCATCAGTTGGTCTATAATTTGGTTGCGTTAACACTTTTTTAATTTCTTTTTTATTGGGAATAGTGAATTGTATAGCGTTTTCCACGCCGTCTATTCGTCTTAATGCGTCACTATGCCCTTGACTTACCCCTTCGCCCCAAAATGTAGATACATTATGTTCGCCCGCAAGACCTGCAAAGACTGTGCGAATTTGACTGAGTATTCCTGGGTCCCAGCCAAAGGCTGTTAGCCCCACTTTATAATTTTCTTTTGCGATTTTGTCAAGTTTTTCCTTATATTTGTGAAGTTTACTATGTGTGTCGAATGCATCAACTGTGCAGAAATTTTTAATTGCTTTTAGTCCAATTTTTTCAATATCGCTAAAACTTCCGCTGCATAAAAATAATAGATTTATTTTGCCAGAATAGTCTGCAATTTTTTCTAATTTTTCAAACTTGCTGCCAAATGGACTTTGAAGTGTTTTTATATTCCTTCTTGAAAAAATTTTGACCAGTTGTAATTCCTTGTTTATTGCAATTTCACGTTCCACTGCCTTGCCTAAATTTCCATATCCAACAATACCAATTTTTATCACTTTTCACCTCGAATTATAATTTTACTTTTCCGCTTATATTGCATAATGTAGCAAATATAAAGTAGTTGTTTTAATCTATTTTTTTATATCTAATTTGCTTTGAGAAATACTTTGTGGAGTTTTGAGTAGGTGAAAGTTTTTTGAGCAAATTTGAGCAAAATAGATTTTTTTAAAAAAATACATAATAACATTTTGAACTTTCGCAAATAATCTTTATAATATTATGTAAGCCTAGATACAAAGTAAAATATGATTGGAGGTGAAAATATGTTTACACTAATTTTTGGAATTGCAGTGTGTTTAATGCTTGTTGCACTTTTCATCTTTGTGCGTGTGAAAAAAGGCGGAGTTGAAGGAGTTGCAACAAAGGCGCTTGCTTCATTCGGCTTTATTGCACTGGCTCTGTTTTTGTCGGCGGCGAAAGTTGGGCAAAATTCATATTCCCAATATGCAATGACTTTAATAGTTTGTGGGCTTGTGTGTGGATTAATTGGGGATATTTTGCTTGACCTTAAAGTTGTTTACCCATTTCATGAGGACAAATATTTAACTTGCGGCATGATATCTTTTCTTGTCGGGCATTTGTTCTTTAACGGAGCAATGACCTTGATTTTCATTGATAAAAATGCGACTTCGCTACTTGTTCCGATGATAATAATTCTTGCCGTTTCAGCAGTTTTGGCGGTTGCGCTGTGGTTTGTGACCAGCCGCTTTATGGGGCTAAACTATGGAAAACATGCAGTTCTTTCAACAATTTATGCAGGCGTTTTGCTATTCACAACAATATTCTCAATCTATCTAACTATAGTAACGCTAAACCAAGAAATGTTTATTTTAGCGGTTGGATTTGTGCTGTTCTTGGCAAGTGACCTTGTGCTATCGCTTCAATATTTTGGCGGAAAACAAAGTCAGAAATCATTGATTATTGTCAATCACACATTATACTATCTTGCCCAAATTTTAATCGCAATGGCAATATATTTTATTTGATAAAACCCGCTTATAGAGCGGAAAGGAGAAAATATGAAACTTATTTTTGTTAGGCATGGAGATTATAACCCAAAAACAGAAAAATTGACCCTTTTGGGTAAATTTCAAATTGCAAGCATAAGAAAATATTTGCAAGATGAAAAGATAGATTTTATTCTTTCTTCACCTAAAACCCGAGCGCTTGAAGGTGCAAAAATCTTGAATAAAAAGTGGAATGTTCCTATGTATATTTCAAAGGACTTGCGTGAGCGGGAAATTTTGGTGACCGATGATGAAAGATTGCAAGAAGATTATCAGAAGAAATATTTTGATATGACTGATGAAAGCGAAGAATATGAAACATGCAAGCAATTTGTTGAGCGAACAATAAAAGGAATTAAAGACTCCATTCGCCACAACAAAGACGCCGAAACGTTTGTCGTTATGGCGCATAGTTCAAATCTTTATGCCATATCTGCCATGATAAACGGAATTCCAGAAGACAACAAAATTAAATGGCTGCAGTGTAACACGGGTGCGTGCATAAAATTTTACATAGACAAAAAAAGTTGCTTGACTTCAAAGGAATAAAAATGTATAATAACCATGTTCAACATTATGGAGAGGTGTCAGAGTGGTCTGCGTCAAAGTTTTGCCTGAGGCTTACTTGCTACGCAAAAGTTCACCCAGCGACAAAACTTTTCCATATTCCCAAAATTTATAAAAGAATTTCGGGAGCCCTTATTGCACTTTATCCCACTCAAAAGTTATTTGACTTTGAAAGGATAAAGTAGTAAATTTGCGTTGTTCAATATTATGGAGAGGTGTCAGAGTGGTCTAAAGTGCACGCTTGGAAAGCGTGTGTGGGGCAACCCACCGCAAGTTCGAATCTTGTCCTCTCCGCCAACATTCACCCAACTAAACGTCTTGTTTGGTTGGGTGATTTTTATTAAAGTTGTAAAGAGATAAAATGAGTATGCAGAAACTCTATTCTAGGTTTGTCTTCCGCTAAAATCTTCTAAAGTTATTAATTCCATTCAGACTATTGTTTCTCACAATTCATTAAATATGTTGATTTTAATGATTATATAATATCATGTTATTCATATTTTGTATAATAATTATCAAGCAATCATATCCCAAAATGTTTAAAAATCCATTTTTTTATCAAAATGAAGTGCAATTTATGCCCCAAAACACACCTTTTCCAAAAAATTTTCTCATTTTTTGGAAAAATATGGAAAAAATGGTTGCAAAATTGGGAATTGGAATATATACTGGAAGAGTAGAAAAGTGGCGATTGTTGCTTTTGGAAAATAGAAGTTTCATAAGAAGGTTTTGGAAATGAGAAAGCGTGTTTTAAGAAATATTTTTGTTGCAATCTTTTGTGTTTTGATTATGGGAATTGGTGTGGGTTGCGACTTAAATGAATATTTCACAAAAACCGCGCCAGAAGCGTGTTCTCACGAATATAACATTGAATATATTTGGCAAGATTATACCAGTTGCAAGGCAACAGCGAGTTGTAAAAAGTGTGAAAGTTCTTTTGAAGAATATGGTGTACTTACAAGGAGTTCTGAACCTACTCAAATTGCCAGTTGTTCATCTGACGAACTGCATCTTTGGACAGCAGCTTTTACGAATGAACTATTTGAAAACCAAACAAAAATTGAATCGACAAGGGCAGGATCACACAACTATAAAGAAACTGAAATTACATGGTCAAAAGACTTGGAAAATAACGAATGTTGCCGCATGAAACTCATTTGTGAAGTGTGCAACGATGTTAAAACTTTTACGACAAAAGATATAACAACTTCAACCACTGACGCGACTTGCACAACGGATGGCAAGATTGAATATACAGCACATTTTGAAAACGGAAGAACTGCGACAAAAAGTCAAATAATTCCA
>DLSM01000010.1:0-63671 GCA_002500135.1 Christensenella sp. UBA7862
CCTTGCGAGTAAGAGTTTAGGTTTATTGGGCTTTGTTTGTTGAGTAGTTTAGTGATTAAGTTTAGCAGTGCTTGATTTATTCTCACATTTGCATTAGTATCCACAAAGTCCATTTTTTGGTTTGCAGATATGGTTGTAAGTTTGTCGTTTATCTCTTGTAAACTTTTTCTAATCTCGCTGAAATTTATACTTTGGTTAAGTGTGTTATCTCCAAGCATTTTATCTGCACCAAGCAAGGCAAAATATTTTATAGCGTCATTTAGGCTATCAAACTTGTCTTTAAACTTTTCAAGTGCTCGCTTAAAAATCTCATACTCATCTTGACTGTAAACTCTAATCATATATTGAGTTTTCAAATCTTTTGTTTTAATTCTAGCCATTTTAGCCTCCTAATTATTTTCTAGTCTTTCTATGTAGTAGGAAATTTCGCAAAAGAGCAAATCTCGTTTGCACATTTTGAGATATTTCCGCCCGTACCAAAAATTCGCAGAATTTTTACATCTCTTTCTATTTCTAATTAAAGGGGCAATGATTGTTTTTGTTTGCTTTTACATTTTAAAAAATCCTCCTTTTTGTTAAATTTTGTTTTCGACTTTTTACATTTCACACCTCCTTATTTTATTCTTACATAGTCGTTCGGACAACATTTGTCCGTTCGGGAATGTTTTTACACAACCATTATATTTTTCTCGCATTCACCACATTGTTCTATGCGGAAAATGTTTTTACACAAATATCTTACAATTCTCGCATTATCACCATTTGATAATGCGGTATTATTTTTTACAATTTTACATTTGTCGTTGGTTCATCGTTTGACCTATCGGAAAATTTATTTTTCTTAATTTAGCAGTGTCGATAGTTCAATGGGTGACCTATCGGGATATTTTTTTGTTAATTTATCAATGTCGTAGTATCAATGCGTGATTCCACGAGAAAAGTTTTTATAAAAACATTTTATATCTCCTTTATCACACACATTGTGTGATGTTAAAATTTTTTCAACTTGATTTTAACAATCCCGCTGTAAACACATTCTTTACAGCGACAAAAATATTTTTGCAAAGTCGATTTATCAACGGTTGATATATCGGAAAATTATTTTATGGTTTTATTTTATCAATCTCGCTTTACCACCATTTGGTCAAACGAAAAAGATTTTTACAAGAAAATTATATAATTCCCGCAACACACCCATTGTGTGTAACGAGAAAACTTTTTTAATTTTCTTGCTTCAATTTCAAATATATCACTCTCGTGTGTTCACCATTTGAACACTCGGGAAATATTTTTATGTAAAAATTTTATCAAGTTCAAGAGTTCAGCATTTGACCTCTTCAAAAAAACACAAGAAAAAATAACCCAACACAAGTTGAGTTATCTTTAAATTATTTTTACCTAAGTTGTGAAAATTTAAAATTTCATATACAGATTTAAAGATTTTATGTTATACTATATATATGAAGTTGCAAGGTCCTTGATATTTTACTCGATTGGCAACGACTAAAAATTTTTTATAAGGAGAGATTTATGACAAAAAGTAAATCAAAAATCGCCATATTAGCGGTGGCGATAATGATGTGCGTTAGCCTTGTATTGGGATTTAGTTTTAATAAAAACACCCTAACGGCTTATGCAGAAAGTGGCAATTTGCCTAAAATCGTATCGGTTGGTGGAAATGAAGTCAGCCAAGAAGACAACATGGTAAATATGCCTGTTGGTATAGTTGGAGAATCCTATTATGCTAAAGTCGTTACGGCAGATGAAAATGACATTGTTTATATTAAGCCTTATGCCGAAGGAACACGTGGTTGCTTGCCACAAGGCTTGGTTTTTAATCCTGAAACAAAAGAAATTACTGGCACACCCGCAGAAAGCGAGGGCGGTGTTTCTCGTGACGTTCAAATTTATTGCAACAATGAATACGGCTCAATAAACGTTCGTGGTTGGTTAAACGTTTATAGCGCAGATAAAAAGCCTACACTTACAGGCGAAGTTCCTACAACCGCTTATGTGGGTTCATTGTATAGTGCAATGCTTGAAGTTGGTGGATATAACAAATCTTTTAAAGCAACACTTAAAGGCAATTATCCAGAGAATATGGAAGCTGGTCGTAGTGGTGTTAATGCCTACATTATATTTACACCTACATCTGCAATGGCAGGTCAAACATACAACTTTACATTGTGTGTAGATAATGAGTTGGGTGTAGCAACAAAGGACTGCACAATAACTGTTGCAAACGGAGTTGTAACACCTGAATTTATTACTAAAACAGCACCTTTGGGTGAAACCGCAGAAAAAGAATATGGCGAAAGACCTGTCGTTGGTAAACCTTTTGAGTTTTGGCTAAAAGCAAGTGGAACAAATACGACATCTAACCCATTAGAGTTTTTTGCTAATGACAGCAATTCGATACCAGAAACAATACAAGATGAATATGCTTTGGGTGGTAACCTTTATTTAACAAAAAAAGGCAAAATTTATAGCAATAATGTTGAAGCGGTATCTGGCAATCAAATTAGTTGCCACATTGGAGTTAGAAATAAAAATAGTAGTGACAATTATACATCAGCAAATACTACTATACAATATTGTCGTATTGACATTGTTGATGGCTATGTTATTGATGAAATTATAATTACCCCTGCTGAAACTGATGTTCCAAAAGGTGGAAAAAGACAATTTACTGTAAATATAGAAGGTGTAGGTTTTGAACTAGAAGACCTTAATATTACTTGGGATATTTGGGGCGCACAAGATGAGAACACTTCTATTGATAGCAACGGCTTGGTAACTATTGGTATCAATGAAACAGGCTATAAAAGTGGAGACTTGATAGGAAAATTAGAAGTCGTTGCATATATAAATGACTCTACTCGTAGTTACAATCTTGCTATAATAACTCTTGCTGATCACATTCACACAACTAGCGTTGTTGAAGCGGTTGCAAGAACTTGCACAACTGACGGAAATTTCAAACACTATAAATGCACTAGTTGTGATGGTTTATTTGCTGATGCTGGTGCAACACAGAACCTTACAGAAGCAGAAGTTAAAATTAGTGCAGGACACGAATATGGTGATTTAATACCTGAAATTCCTGCAACCTGCTCGACTACTGGTTTTGAAGAACACTATGAATGTAGTATTTGTCATAAATTATTTGATACAACAAAGGCTGAAAAAACCAATGCTGAATTAACTATTGCAATCGACAATACTGCCCACAGTCATGGCGAATGGATAAATGAAATTCCTGCAACCTGCTCGGCTACTGGAACAAAGGCACATAAAGATTGCACTCTTTGCCATAAACATTTTGATAACGCAAATAATGAAATAACAGATTTAACTATTGAAAAGAATAACAATCACGAACTTGAATCAGAAACTGTTTGGTCGAAAGATGCAGACGGACACTATCATAAATGTAACCGCACAGGTTGTAAAGACAATGGCAAAGTTGACTTTGCTAGTCATACAAAAGATAGAGATAACCCAACCGAAACAGATCCTGTTAAGTGCACAGTTTGTGATTATATCATTACACCTGCTCTTGCTCACACTCATCACTTGACATTAGTTGCAGGCGTTCAAGCAACCTGCTCACAAAATGGTAAAAAGCCATATTACACTTGCGATGGTTGTGAAGATAAATTTGCTGACGCAGAAGACACACAAGTTATCAATGAGGATATAGAAACTTGGAGAATTATCCCAATGGCGCACAAATATGGTGAATGGCAAGCAGAAGTTCCTGCAACAACAGAAAGCACTGGAACAAAAGCTCATAAAGATTGCGAGTTCTGTCACAAACACTTTGACGCTGAAAACAACGAATTAACTGACGCCGAACTTGTAATACCACAACTTGACAAAGAACCTGAAAACACAACAAACAAAGGTCTTAATGGTGGTGCTATTGCAGGAATCGTTATCGGTTCTGTTGCAGTAGCAGGAATCGGCGGATTTGCAATTTTCTGGTTTGTAATCAAAAAGAAAAAATGGACTGACCTTGTAAATGCAATTAAAAACTTATTTAAGAAAAAAGCATAACGAATAAACTAAATGAAGCCAATGCCTATCTTGTTTAAGCATTGGCTTTATTATTTACAAGTTTTTCAATATATTTAGACAACAAAAAAGCCAGCAATATGCTGACTTTTTTTTGTTTGTATTAAATATATGGTTTATGCATTTTTAATTGATGCAATATCGAATTGAATTGAGAATACATAGGCAGCAGTGCTATTTGCATTAACTATTTCACCTTCGTTACCATCATGTGGCATAAGGTTTTTTACAGTTTCATACATATCGCCATTTTCATTGTTCAAATTTTTTACACTTTCATAGACTTCGGTTCTTACGACTATATATTGACCTTCAGTTAGTTCTTGCATTTTATCTGAAACTGAAATAAGACTAAATCTATCTGAAGACTCTAATTCTTGTAGTCTAAATAATTTGTAATTTGAATTTATTGTTATTTTACCTTTAAATATTCCGTCGTAATTATTCAGTGTTCCTTTATTGATAATATTATAAGCTGTTGAAGAATTTAGTTGAATATCACCATAATCATAAATTTTAACTGATTTATTGTTTGGCCATTGGTAATCCAAACAATTTGCAGTTTCACCATTTACTTTAACATCATACGTGATAGTAGACTTTCCGTCATAATTGCCTGTTGTGTAATATTCAACACTCTTCACAACATCGTCATTTTCTTCTTTTAATTCTAATTCAAGCTTGAACATAAAAGTGCTTTCGTTATTTTCTTCAAATCTTGCATGAACTGATGTGTTAAATCTAGTGAAAGATGCTGTTGCATTGTCTGTAATACATTCTGCGTCTGCACCAATTCCTTTATACCAACCAACAAATTTATATCCATTTTTTGCTTCGGCAGTAAGTTTAATGTTTGCAACGCCTTTCAATGTAACAGTATAATCTTTTGGCATTACTGAGCCATTTTCAAATTTAACAGTTCCTTGTGCATCATCATAATGAACACTTAACTCGCCACTTTCTTCATCTTCAGCAACAATGAAAACTGAAAAGTGTGTAACTGAAAATGAAATCTTACCATTTGCATAAGTAACTTCTGGTGTTTCGATTGTGCTTTCATCTACGATATGGAAAACCACAAAACCATTTGTGCTTTCATAAGGTGCGTTCATTGTGATTGTGATAGCGCCATTTGGTTGAACAGTAGCGTCATCTTTTGTAACCTTAATATCATAAATGATAGGGTCATGTGCTGTGCTATATGAATAACTAGCAATTCTTGTAAGTGCTTCTTGACCTGCTGTGCTAGTATTTTCATACTTTTCTACTGAAAGCTCTGAACCTTTTTCAAACTTTCCACCGTCAACAGTAACGCCCATTTCCGTATTTGTTAAATTGTTTAGAGTATTGTTACCACAGCCAGCAAATAAAACCATACAAGGAATAATAAGCAAAACTGCTAAAACAAAACTTAAATAAAACTTGTGTTTCTTAACCATAAAAATCTCCTTTTTATATGTAAATCACTTCCAAAAACATTATCTTGCGTAACTTACAAATTAAGTATAACATAAAAACATTGATTTTGTATTATATTTTTCACAAAAAAATATTTTAATTTGTTATGCTATAATATTTTATGCGAAAAACTATAATTTACACAAAAAAAGAGTTTAGTTCCTAGTGCTATTTTTGTATAAATCAAATGGTTACAAATTGTTACCAGTTGACTACAATAGAAAGTCAACTTATTTTTGTCAGTATAATTTGAAATTGTAAATTTTTATATGATACAATAAACCATAACTTTCTTCTAAAAATGTATGAAAAATAGGAGAAAAGAGATTTTTAGAGATATAATAACCCAAAAAACATTATAAATTTACAAAGTTTTTCTAGTTTGAGTAGAAAAACTATTGCATTTTGGAAACTTTTTTGGTAATATATAGTCATTAAAGGAGAATGCAATATGATAATAAGACCAAATTATATAGAAAAGTTAAAGCCATTTATAGATGTTAAATTAGTTAAAATACTTGCAGGAATTAGAAGATGTGGCAAATCTACAATCTTAGAGATGTTAAGAGAGGAACTTCTTTCACGTGGTGTTGATGAAAAACACATAATCACAAGGAAATACACTAGCGAAGATTATGGCAAGTCTTTTTCTTCTAAAAAAATGTATGAAGAACTAAAATCTTTTATGGTTGATGGTGATAAATATTATTTCTTGCTTGATGAACTTCAAGAAATATCAGGTTGGGAAAAAGTTGTTAATACTTTGCTTGAAGATTACAACACAGATATTTATGTAACTGGCTCTAACTCAAAACTTATGAGTAGTGAGATATCCACTTATCTAACGGGTAGATACATCACAATCCCTGTGTATACTCTTTCATTTAAAGAATACTTGACTTTTAAAAACAATCCAAATAAGTCAAACAAAGAACATTTGCAAGACTATATCCGCTATGGTGGCTTTCCATTGGTTGCAAGCGCTAACTTTGATGAAAAGGCAACATATTCAATAGTAGAAGATATATATAATTCGGTTGTGATGAATGATATAACCAACAAACACCAAATATCTAATATTGATTTATTCAATCGAGTTGTAAGGTTTATAGTTGAAAATGTTGGAAAAACATTTTCCGCTAATTCAATCGTTAATTTCTTAAAATCCGAAAAAAGAACTATATCTGTTGAAACAATATACAATTATTTAGAATGGTTAGAAAAAGCATTTGTAATCTATCGCTCAAAAAGGTATGACTTACAAGGCAAAAATGTTTTAAAAACACAAGAAAAATTTTATCTTGCAGACCAATCTATAAAATATGCTTTATATGGCTTTAATCCAACAAGTATTGCTTCAACAATAGAAAATATTGTTTTCTTTGAACTTAAACGCCGTGGTTATGATGTCTATATAGGAAAGAATGCCGACAAAGAAATAGATTTTGTTGCAACTTCTCGTGATGAAAAATTATATATTCAAGTATGCCGAGAACTTCCAAAAGAGTCCGACAGAGAAATTGCAAACCTTATGGAAATAAAAGATAATTATCCTAAAATGATTGTTACACTTGACGATTATGCAAGTGGCAATGTTAATGGCATAAAAATTGTTCATCTTGCAGATTTCTTACTCAATGATTAAAAATCTCGCAAAAGCGTTATACCGTTTTAGACAGTTTTATATGGTTTTAGACCACATAATTTTGAGTAAAAGTGCACATTTGATGTCAACTGATGTCAAGAATGCAATTTTGTTTGACATCAAAAGACTTTTCAATGTGTGCAAAAGCCTTTATTTTAGGCACATTCAAGGGTATGCGTATAAACCCACTCAAAAACATACACTTTTCTGATAAGGTGGGGGTCGGTGGTTCGAGTCCACTCATTCCAACCACAGAAAGTAGGGTAACCTACTTTTTTTGTTTTTATGAAGAAAATTATCCACCACCCTCACCTTATGCAAAGTAGCACTTTGCCAAATGCGTTGCATTTGCAGGGTGGGCACCACCGTGAAGTCGAGCCGAAGGCGAACGCCATTTTTTCGCTAGAAAAAATATAAGTGTGGGTCGGCGTCCGCTACGCGACTACGTGCAGGCGTTTCACTGGCACTTTCGCGAGTCCACTCAATCCAACCATGAGCAAGTGTTTGACGAAAGTCAAACACTTTTTTTTTGAATATTTAGTCCCTCTATATATAAGGACATTTTTTAACCAAAAATTAAGTATCTTTTTGAAAAAAAAGTTAAATTTTTTCAATTTTTATTTATTTTGTTGTTAATTGACCACTTTTTTCTTCCAAATCTGCAATAAAATCATCAACCATTTTAAGAACTTGCACGATATTGCCCTTAAAAGTTTTCAACTTTTCAAAATGGGCTTCAATACCTTGCTCAGCAAAAGCATTATTCATTTGTTCTATGTATTTGTCGTCAAGAGAAGAATAATCAATTTGTTTGGATAGTTCTTCTCGTATATTTATATTTGACTTTGTTGTTATGCTATGAGTTATGGCTTTTCTTGTTTCTTTTATTAGTTTTTTGACTTCGTTTAGGTCAATAGTCAATATTCCTTTTTGTCTTACTTCTCGCAAATAAGCATTAAACAGATATTCAGCTTCAGATTGAAGTTTATCCCAAAATGATGACTGTGTAAATTCTTCATTATTACAAAGTATTGCAAGATAGTTATATATGATTTTTCTATCTTTGCTTTCTTCCTTTATTTCTTTGTTGCTCATATAACTACCTATATGATTATTATAACATAAGGGAAGAGCAAACCGATAGTCTAAAATAAAATTAACTGCAAAAATAATATATTTCGCTATAAGATTATAGCATTTTTATTATAAACACTTGACAAAATTAAAATTTAGATATAAAATTGCGATTGATTCGCAAATTAAGAAGGCAAAATGAGTTACGATACTAAACAGAGAAAAGCCATAATAGAATTTTTTAGAGAAAACATTGACAAAATTTTTAGTGTTGAAGAAATATTTGATGTATTGAAAAATAAAAATATTAGTTTGAGTGCGATTTATAGGAATTTGGCGGAACTGGAAAAGTCTAATAAAGTTAGAATTGTAACGAAAGTTGGAACTAATAAAAAATTCTATCAATTTATTGACAATGATGATTGCAAAGGGCATATACATTTGCTTTGTAAAAATTGTGGAAAATCTATACATTTAAACGATGAAGAGAGCCGCAACTTAACATCTATTGTTTTGAAAAATACAAATTTTGAAGTTTTTAAATCAGATTCTGTTTTATATGGAATATGTGGAGATTGTAAATCTTTAAATAGATAAAGGAGGTAAATATGAGAAAGAAAAAATTGATTTTGATTGTAACCATAATTTCAATATTGTTTTTTGCTTTCTCTATTTTCTTTATTGGCGAAAAATCAAATCACGAATGTAGTGGCATAGATTGCGAAATTTGTGAAGAAATTGCAATTTGTGAGAAAGGATTAAAAGAATTTGGATTAGGTGCAATAACTATTGCAATTATTGTTTTAAATTCTTTTCCAAAAGCATTAAATGAAAAAATAAAAGTTAACAGCACCTATAAGAAAGATAGTTTAATATCCTTAAAAATTGAGCTTTTAAATTAAATAAGAAAACCTTTGAAACACAATAATTGTGTTAATTTTTGTGTGCTTATTTATAAAAATTTTTAAGGAGAATAATAAAAATGAAAAACGTAAAAAATTTATTTATGTTTATTTTTGCTGTGGTTTTAGGTATAGGAACAATTCTTGGTCTTTCTGCCTGTGGTAATAATAACAAAGAGGATAAAATTAGTGTTGTATGCACTATATTTCCAGAATATGATTGGGCAAAAGAAGTTGTTGGGGAAAACAACAATATTGAGTTAACTCTACTTTTAGACAATGGAATGGATTTACATAATTATGAACCATCAGTTGCTGATATCGCAAAAATTTCGACCTGTGACTTGTTTATTTATGTTGGCGGGGAATCCGACGATTGGGTCGCAAACGCATTAAGCTATGCAACAAACAAAAATATGCAAGTTATAAACTTGTTAGATGTTCTTGGGGATAAAAAGAAAGAAGAAGAACAAAAAGAAGGTATGCAAGGCGAAGAGGAAACTGGAAATGAGCAGGAAGAAGAAGTTGAATATGATGAACATGTTTGGCTTTCACTTAAAAATGCTCAAATCTTTGTAACAGAAATTGCAAACAAACTTTCAATTATTGATAGTGCAAACAAAGATAATTATTCTGCAAATGCAACAGCTTATAATGCTAAATTAAACACTCTTGATACAGAATATCAAACAGTTGTTGATGCTGGGACAACAAAAACTTTGCTTTTTGGTGATAGATTCCCATTTAGATATTTGGTAGATGATTATAAACTTGACTATTTTGCAGCTTTCGTTGGTTGTTCCGCAGAAACCGAAGCAAGTTTTGAAACTATTACTTTTTTGGCAGGCAAAGTTGATGAATTAAATTTGAAAGTTATTCTTCAAATAGAAACATCAAAAGACTCAAAAATCGCAAACACCATTAAAGAAAACACTAAATCAAAAGACCAAAAAATATTAACATTAGATAGTATGCAAAATACCACCACAAAAAGTGGAAAAACATATTTATCTATGATGCAAAGTAATCTTGAAGTTTTGAAAGAAGCGGTTAAGTAGGTGGAAATATGACACAAATTGAATGTAAAAAAATTTCCATAGGCTATGATAAAAATGCTATTTTATCAAATTTATCTTTTAGTGTTGAAAATGGTGATTATCTTTGTATCCTTGGAGAAAATGGTGCAGGAAAATCTACTTTAATGAAAACAATTTTAGGGCTTATTCCAATTATTAGTGGGAAAATTGTGTTTGAAAATGGTTTAACAAAAAAAGATATTGGATATTTGCCCCAACAAACGATAGTTCAAAAAGACTTTCCAGCAACTTGTTATGAAATTGTTATTAGTGGCTTTCAAAACAGATGTGGATTAAGACCGTTTTACAATAAAGCAGAAAAGCAAAAAGCTCTTGACATAATGAATGAAATTGGAATTGAGAAACTTAAAAACAAATGTTTTAGAGAACTTTCTGGCGGACAAAAGCAAAGAGTTTTGCTTGCAAGGGCTTTGTGTAGCACACAGAAGATATTGTTGCTTGACGAGCCAGTTAGTGGCCTTGACCCCAAGGCTACAGAAGAAATGTATGAGATTATAGATAAGTTAAACAAAAATGGCATTACCGTAATTATGATTTCTCACGATGTATCTTCAGCCTTGAAATATGCTAAACACATTCTTTTTGTGAATTGTAACCCATTCTTTGGAACAAAAAAAGAATTTGAAAATAGTGATTTAGGCAAGCAATTTGAAAAGTATGCAGGCGGACATATAGGGGGGCATCAAGATGAGTAAACTTTTTGAAACATTATCATTTTATTTGTCATTCCCCTTTGTTCGCTATGCTATAATTGTTGGAATTTTAATCTCTCTTTGCGCTTCACTTTTGGGTGTAACTTTGGTGTTAAAACGATTTTCATATATTGGAGATGGACTTTCACATACTGCTTTTGGTGCAATGGCTATCGGAAGCGTGTTAGGACTTACTAACAATATGATTATTGTTCTGCCAATAACCATTGTTTGTGCAATTCTTCTATTAAAAACAAGCCAGAATAAAAAAATAAATGGAGATGCTTTAATCGCAATTTTATCCGTTAGCGCACTTGCTATTGGCTATCTTCTATTAAATGTCTTTAATGTGTCTTCAAATGTTTCTGGTGATGTGTGCACAACACTTTTTGGTTCAACTTCAATTCTTACACTTTCATCAAGCGATGTATGGCTTACAATAGGACTTGCTCTCTTTGTTATTTTGTTCTTCATATTCTTTTACAATAAGATTTTTGCAGTTACATTTGATGAAAATTTTGCAAAAGCAAGCGGAACAAAAACTGAATTATTTAACATCTTGCTTGCAAGTATAATTGCCATTGTTATAGTTATTGCTATGAACTTGGTTGGTTCGCTTTTGGTTTCAGCCCTTGTGATATTCCCAGCACTTTCAGCTATGCGAGTTTTTAAAAGTTTTAAAGGTGTGATTATTTGTTCTGGTGTAATATCTGTTTTGTGTGCTTTCTTTGGCATAATCCTTTCTATATTGATTGGAACACCAGTTGGTGCAACTATTATACTTGTTGATATTGTTTGCTTTATTGTTTTTTTCATTATAGGGAAATTCTCTTATAGGAGGAAAGTATGAAATCGAAATTAAAAAAAGTATTTATGACATTATCTTTTGTCTTAATGGTGGGAATTATATTTATTTCTATTGGTGGTTGTGGTAAAAATATTGATACAAGCGGAAATTATATTGACCTTACAAATATGAATAGCACAATGGTATATTCGCAAGTTTATAATATGCTATCTTCACCAAGTGAATATAAAGGCAAAACCATAAAGGCAAGCGGAATACATAATGTATATTATGACAATGCTACTAACACAACATATCATGCTATAATAATAAATGATGCCTTAGGTTGTTGCTCGCAAGGTTTAGAATTTGTTTTGTCCTATGGAAATTATCCAAAGCAAAACAAGTATATAACCATAGAAGGAGTTTTTGGAACATATAAAGAAAATGGAAGGACATATTGTTATCTTAAATCATCAAAAATTGTTTAATTAACAAATCAATGATTTAAATTATATTAAGTATAATTGAGTCTATAAATATCTATGATCGTAAGGAAATAGTAAAAAAGGGGAAAATAAATGTATAAAACAGAACTAATAGGCTACACACCTGTAGCAAAGAAAATGGCAAAGAAAATTGAAGATAAATGTAATGAAATGGAAAAAGAAGGATACAACTTAATTTCCGCAACAATTACACTTGGTGCTAAAGCTATTTTAATTTTTAAGAAGTAAAAAACACAAATTTTTGAATTATGGTTTAAAGGAGAAAACATGAAAACAAAACACTAGAATTCCCAGTGTTGTAAATTAAAAAGTTTATAAAAGTTCTAGGCAGTTCTATATGGTTTTAGACTACATAAATTTGAGTTAAATTGCACATTTGATGCGGGCTGCTGTCAAGTGTGCTTTTTTGTTTCTTTTTTTTAAGCGGTCTTTATTTTATTTAATTCCGCCTTTAACTATGATATCGCTTTTTTCTATGGCGGTGAAGAATTTTGTGCTTAATTCTCGCACGGTTTCTATTGATGGATGAGAGGGAATGTAGTTCTTTTCAAACACGTTTTTAATGCCACCCACGAGGAATGAAGAAATGAGGGGTAGGGGGTACTCGAGATTATAGTCTTTTATGGTCACTTCCAAAAGGTTGTTGATTATTTTTTGCACGCAAGTTTCAAGGATGTACCCCACAAAAGCATTGTCGCCAGAAACAAGCGATTCAATAATTTGTCTTTTTTCATAACATTCTTCAAGCACTGCACAAAGAAGTTTTACACAAAAGCCCACTGGGTCTTGTGCAAAAGCCTCGTTTACATCAACATCTCCAATGCTCTTTTTGTATATTTCCATGGCTTGAAATTTTACGCAGTCGTCAAGCAGAGAATACTTGTCTTGATAGTGATTGTAAAATGTCATTTTGTTAATCATGGCAGTTTTGCAAATGTCGGTGACTGTTATTTTATCAAACGGCGTTGTGTTCAGAAGTTCCAAAAGTGCATTTCTCAAATCTCTCTTGCTTTTTATTACTCTAACATCTTCCTTCTTTTCCATTCTTTATACCTTTCCTTTGTTTGTGTATTATTATCTATCCAAATTGACATAATTTGCTGTCAAATCGTGTTGACTTATTTTACATTGTAGCACATAATAATACACGTGTCAAAAAAATAGACACGAGTAAATGAAAATTTGTTCATTTAAACAAAAATAAAAGTAAAAAACAAAAATTGCTCAAAATATTTGCAAAAAAATTTATTTGAAAATATAATATCTTGTGTAAATTTTTGGAAGAAGTATGGAGGGAAAATGTCAAAGATAGAAGTATCGCATTTCACAAAGGACTATGGGCATGGCAGAGGCGTTTTTGATGCAAACTTTGCAATAGAGCAAGGCGAAGTGTATGGTTTTTTGGGGCCAAACGGTGCGGGCAAGTCAACAACCATTCGTCATCTTATGGGCTTTAGCAAGCCAGACAGCGGCAGTGTGAAAATTCTTGGGCTTGAAAGTTTTGAAAACTACTCCAAGTTTATGGATAAGGTGGGGTATTTGCCAGGTGAAATTGCACTTCCAGACGGGTTGACGGGTTATGAGTTTTTGGACATGATGAAAAAACTTAAACACGTGACGGACGAAAAGTGGGTGCAACATTTGATTGACTATTTTGAACTTGACCCACGTGGCGAAACAAAGCGTATGAGCCTTGGCATAAAGAGAAAACTTGCCGTTGTAACTGCGTTTATGAACGACCCAGATATTTTGATACTTGACGAGCCGACAAGCGGCCTGGACCTTGGCATGCAACAGAAGTTCATTGAATTTGTGAAAGAAGAAAAAGCAAGGGGAAAAACAATTTTGCTTTCAAGTCACATCTTCAGCGAAGTTGACGCAACGTGTGACAGAATTGCAATTATTAAGGACGGAAAAATTGTATCTGAATTTGTGGCAGACGATTTGAGGCACAATAACAACAAGAATTATCGCATTGAATTTGAATCGGAGAGTGACCTTGAAAAGTTTGTGAAGGATAATAAGGACAACGATTTTGTGGTGGCTCACAGAGAAGGATTAAACTTGATTGTAAATATTGACGATAAAAACATCAACAAACTTATCCTTGCTGTGTCGCATGTAAAAATTAAAAGTTTCAAACACCTTAGGGAAACGCTTGAAGACTACTTTATGAAGTATTACAAAGAGGATAGAGATTATGGAGGGGCGCTCAATGAATGAAGTAATAAAAATTGAACATTTGACCAAAGATTATGGCCAAGGGCGTGGCGTATTTGACTTGGATTTTGACATAAAAAAGGGTGAAATGTTTGGCTTTGTTGGAGCAAATGGTGCGGGCAAAACAACAACAATTAGGCAGATTATGGGTTTTTTGAAGCCAGACGCGGGCAAGGTGACAGTTTGTGGGCTTGACTCATGGAATGAAGCGGAAAAGACAAAAAAATACATAGGCTATGTACCGGGTGAAATCGCATTTCCAGACCTTCCAACTGGAACGGAATTTATTAAGTCACAAGCGGAGTTTTTGGGTGTTAAAGATTTAAGTTATGCAAATTATCTTATTGAGAAACTTCAACTTGACCCATCGGCAAACCTAAAACGCATGAGCAAAGGCATGAAGCAAAAAACCGCCATTGTTGTGGCACTTCTTGCCGACCCAGACATTTTGATACTGGACGAACCCACAACGGGACTAGACCCACTTATGCGTGTGGCGTTTATGGACATTATTGCAAAAGAAAAGGAAAAGGGAAGAACAATTCTTATCAGTTCACACTTGTATGAAGAACTTGAAAAGCATTGCGACCGAGTGGCACTTATTGACAAAGGAAAAATTGTTGATATTGCAGACATGAATGAGATAAGAAATAGACCAATTTCTGATTATAAAATAGAGTTTAATAAAAAAGAAGACTATGATAAGTTTAAAACAATGGGCTATAACATTATCCGTGACCAAAAGAACTATCACCAAGTAACAGTTTCGATAAACAAGGAAGATATTAACAAACTTTTTGACGATTTAACGCAATTTGATGTGAAATTCCTTGCGGAAGTAACCTATACTTTGGAAAAACACTTTAAAGAAAAACTAGAAGAATTTAAAAAGGAGAACAAACAATGATAAGCAAACCATTATTCAAGCAATCTTGTAAAGCAAATGCAGGAATTTGGGCGTTTGTTACAACAATCACATGCTTTATGCTAGCTGTTGTCATTTTGGTGCTTGGCAACCTCAATGTCAACAAAATTGGCGGGGCAATGTTTGATATGTTTGTTAAAGATGCCATTGAAACATCTGTGCAAGAGCAATCGCTTACATACTATAACATGGTGGATAAATCACTATTCAATTATGACACTCAATGTGACACCTTGAAAAATCTCTTTAACAATCAAACAACAGAGGAGCAAAGAGAAAATATTATATCAAGTTACAACGCTCTTATAGGGGCGGGCAAAACTGACGAAGAAGCAAGAGTTTTAATCAAAGCAAATATGGAAGCAACAACCGTAGGCTCAAGTGCAGTTGTTGACCCAATTTTGAATTATTATCTTTATCAAAAGAATGCTGGCGAGTGGGATGAAACAGCGGGAGCAGATAACTATTCTGATGCAAAAGTTGAAGGTTATGTGCTAAATCAAATTGCAAATGCAATTTACAATCAAATTTTGGAAGAAAACGATGAAGATACAGCAAACAATGCAAAATCTTTCATTGAAGCAGCAATAAAGGCCTATGCCGAATCTGGCTCACACGATGTTTCAAAGTTTGCTGCAAGTTACATTCCAAAGGTTTTGAGCGGTGTGTATATCGACCAAAAAATTCCTTATCATGACAAGGAAATTGCAATCTCAAAATACTTTGATAAAGAGGAATTGGAAGATATTTCTCACACAGCAATAGTAACTTACAGAGCAAGAATTCAAGACAAAGAAGAACAATTAAGAGCAGAAACTCCAGCACTTTCTGAAGCTGAAATCCAACTTAAACTTTCAGAATATTCTGCAACAATAGTCAAAGAAATTAGCGAGAATATGTTTGAGAGTCTTCCAAAAAATGTTACAGACGCCTTGAATGAAATTACAACTCTTAATGTTTATGAACTTATTGTTGGCTCCATATTCTTCAAAATAGCAGGACTTCTTCTTCCAATGATATTCGTTATTATGGCAGCAAACAACTTGCTCGCTGGGCAAGTGGACAGTGGCTCTATGGCTTATGTGTTGTCCACTCCAACAAAGAGAAAAACTGTCAGCATAACTCAAATGGTCTATCTTGTTTCATCACTCCTTGTCATGTTCCTTCTTACAACTCTCACAAGTGTTGTTTGCTTGGCGCTTGTTCAAAGTTCTGAAATTTCAATAACATATGGGCAAATTGTCTTGTTCAACGTTGGGGCATTTATAACAATGTTTGCAATTTCTGGAATTTGCTTCTTGGCTTCCAGTTGGTTCAACAGAAGCAAAGTTTCAATGGGGTGTGGTGGCGGACTTACAATGTTCTTCCTTGTGGCAACAATTCTTGGACTGTTTGGCAGCAAAGCAATTCCATCTGCGGTCAGAATTGAAGCAATGAATTACTTTAACTACACAACAATCTTGTCATTGTTTGACACAATGTCAATAACAGCAGGAACTTTAACATTCTTGTGGAAATGGGCAATTCTTGTTGTTTTGGGAATTGTGTGCTATGCAGTGTCCGTTGTGAAATTTGACAAAAAAGACCTACCACTATAACGTCTTAAAACATACTCTAGTTTTGCTAGGGTATGTTTTTTAAACTCTTTGCATAAAAATGTTTGACAAGAACATTTAGATTTGTTAAATTGAATATAGAAAATGTGTTTTGGAGGGGAAAATGATTAGAAAGAGTGTTCCATCATTTGTTCTGGCACTTATTGCAGGCATAGCTTCAATTCTTGTTGGCCTTTACACCATTTGGATATCTATCGTCATCGCTGCATTCGGCGGGACGCAATATCTTTTGTTCATGGCCTTGGGCTGGACGTGCATAATAGGGGGTGTCCTTGCCATTGTGGGCGGCTCATTCTGCTTCAATCGGGCAAAAGTCGGGGCGATAATTTTAACAATAGTCACTGCAACGGCTGGTGTTGCACTTGTTTGGATATTTATCAGAATTATGGCGGCATCAAGTTCCGCTTCAACTCCAGCAGAGGAATTGTCCGCACTAAGTGCAGGAGCGTTCCTAGGAGTGTTTACAATCATTCCAGCAATCATGTACATTATCGCTACAATTCTTGCATATCTTGCAAAACCAACTGAATCATATGTGCCAAAATCTCAGGTCGCATACAATACACCTCAAAAAGCGCAAGTTGCAAGCGAGCAAACAACGCAAAATGCTGAAAACCAAACATCAAATGATATAAAAATAGAATAAGCAAAAAGCCGAAGCATATGCCTCGGCCTTTTGTTTGTGAAGTAATATTTCTAGTAAAAATGGTATATTTTTGTCAAATTTTGTGCTTAAAATGGTGATTTTTTATGAAAAAATGCGAATTACCTCTAAATTTATCCGATAAAAAAACATAAAAACGATTTTTGATATACTTTGTAATATTGCTTTACAATTTCGACAAGAACATGTATAATGTTAAAAAATATTTAAATATTTTTAAAAAAATGTGAGGTGAGTATGGAATATTATTCTGAACCAGAATTAAGGATGACGAGTATTTTTGTTTTGCGTAACATCGCCAGGAGGGTGGGCGTTCTTTCTCCAACCATCTACAAAAAAGACGATTTGGTCAAAAAGGTTTGCGACATTCTTGATGGGCGAGCGAAGCCTGAAATGCCAAAGAACCGTCAAGGCAGACCACCAAAGGATAGAGGTAGCCAATTTACAGCATTTGACAAAAAGAATGAGGTGAAAATTGAGCCAAAGGAAGAGCCTGATGTTTTGTCAGAGTTTTATAGCCAAATAACAAACAAAGAAGAAAAACTTGAAGCATTGGCTGATGATGGGACTATTTTCTTTGAAGGGGAAGACTTGCCGGACGAGGGTGAATATGAAGGGTATTTAGTTGACGCAAGCAATGACAGATGGTTCCTATTCCCAGGTGGACACGCCACTCCAACAAAAAGATCTGTTTTCTTACCAACAAGTCTTATGAGTGCAAACGATGTTCGTCCATCAGATTATGTGCAATGTTCTTACAAACTTGATAGAAATTGGCTTAATGCGGACAATATTTTGAGTAAGCGTGAGGGTGAGCGACGTTGGTTCAGTAAAATCTCAAAAATTAGACAAAGTCAATGGTGCAACAATCCAGAAATATATAAAGTGGGAAAATATAACCTCAAAGAAGGCGAAAAAGTATTGATTTCCACAAAAACTGTCAGTCGTGAAGCAGATATCTTTGAACAGTTTGATAAAGTGCCAACAAAAGCAACAAAACTTGCCCTAAGGCTTGATGTTTTGGAAGACTATGGCAAAGTGGATTATGAAACCTTTTGGACAATGGCTGGGGATAGTGAAAGAAGAAATTATTTCTCATCAAAACTCTTGTACAGCAGAATTAAACGCCTTGTAGAAAAGGGAAAACGAGTTTTGGTGTATGTCAGCGAATTTTCAAAACTAGCCCGCTATTTCAATCTTACACATGGCTACTCTGCTTGGGACTTGAAGGAAGGAACATTGTCATTTTGTTTGGGCATTATGCAAATGGCTGGCTACTATGACAACGGCGCCAGCGTAACAGTTCTAGGACTCTTGAAAGAAACCGATGGACAGTTGTATTCTTACATTGAACGAGATCTTGTGGACTATAACTGCAAATTTATCAGCGAAGAAGACATTTTAGGAGAATAACTAAAAGTTTTAAATATTGTTTTTTGTTAATTCTGTTTGCATTAATTTAGTTACTTAGTTAAATGATATAAAAATACATAAAAACATGCAAAAAATGAGTAAAAATCATATAAAAATCATATAAAAAATATCTCTTGCGATTGCAAGAGATATTTTTTCTTATTTATGTTTTTTCGCCACAATCTCTTATCGAACTCTCATTCTTGTTCTAAGTTTGATAATGATAATTGTAACAACCACAACAACAATAACTGCAACAATTATAGCAACGATTGCAAAGAAGTTGAGTGGGTCTTTTTTGTTTACTCTGAAACTTGTTAGGATATTTCCATTTGCCGTTTCAACTTGGATGAAGTAAGAATTTGACGCTGTAAGTGTAAGTGTTCTTGCTGTTCCCAAATTGTCTTTGTCAATTTTGATAGGTGTTCTGTTATATTGATAGAAAGTGTTGCTGTCCGAGTTGTACACCATAATCTTAATTTCACAATCGCCAAGTTGATTGTAAATGTAATCGGCGTTGAATGTGATGATAATGTTTCCAGTTGTTGTTTCGCCATAGCCAATGTTGCAAGTGAGAGTTGGAATAAAGTCGCTTATTAAGAAAGAGAATGTAAGTGTTTGATGAGGGGTGGAGCCATATCGAAGTGTAACTGTGTAAGAGCCGTTTCCGCTTCTGCTGTCGTCACTTGAAATGAATAGTGATTTCACTCTGCCGTCACTCATAAATGATGATGTTATGTCTTCATTGTCACGCAAAACTTGTTCAATTTGATAGCCCACAATTTCTGGATATTCAAACGCCATGCGAGAAGCAGTGGAGGAGATGAGTGTGAAGTTATACACATTGCTCATAAGTGCTTTGTCGTTGTATGTGCCGTCAAATGTAACGGTGTATCGCCCTGGGGTTGTGAAGGTTAGGGTGTTGTCTGTGATTAGGGCAGATACTTGTGTGCTTGTAAATGATGTGCCGTTTCTTGTGATAGAAATTTGAATTTTGTTTATGTCATAATATTTGCTGAATGAGTCATTTATAACCAAACTAACTTCGTTGTTAAACACGCCGTAATCAATAGCATTGAGTGTTTGTCCCTTGTAACTTAAAATGAAGTCCACTTTGTCAAGAACAAGCAATTTGTAACTTCTAACTGCCGAAATGCCTTGGAATTGATGTGTGTTGCCAGCAACGTCACGGAAGGTAAGAGTGTGTTCGCCAGTTGGAAGAATGTAACAGATTGATGTGCCGTTTGAATAGGTGATTGTTGGATATTCCTCATAATTTTCTACGCCATATTTATCACTCATCAAAACAACATTTCCTTGTCTGAACCAATATGACCCAAAGCCCGCTGCGTCTGGCCCAAGACTGTTCCAACTTACTTTCAAACTTTCAAACATATTGCCGTTTTCGTCAAGCAAATCATCACCAGCAAGCACCGCTTCTGTTGCGAATTGTCCGTCAAGACTTATTAGGGTGTTTCCAAATGTTATTGAATTGTTCAAAAGGTTGGAAGTTCTTGGAGTTTTTGTCGTTGCAAACAGTTCAATTCTTATTGGACCGCCAAGGAAATATACAAGATAAATTGTTGTCCAATAGTCGGTGTAAACTGTTGATGGAATTTCACTCGAGCCGTCATATTTTTTAACACTTTGAAGCACGCTGTTTTTGAAATTAAACTCAATAACTTTAAGTTGAATGTTGGAGTTGAATGTAATTTGTGTGTCATAAATGCTGTAATAATGATTTAGTCTTGTAACATTCGTGCCGCTGATGTTTCCCGTTGAGAACTCGCCATTTACAAAACCCATATTTCTTGTGATGATGTCAAAGTCTGTTTTGTTGCTTGATGTTATGTTATCAAGTGAGAGCAAAGACTTGTTTTCGCTCATCGCTCTGTACAAAATGTTAATTATGGAATTTGCCACTGTGGCGTCTGCGTTGTAATATGCTGAAAATAGCGTTCCAGATAGCGTTAGATTGAGTTTTTCTGCTGGGGAAGGGGAAAGAGTCTGCCCGTTGGCTTCCACGCTGTATAGAGGCAATTCTCCGTGCTGAATAACAAAGTAAACTGAGCGTGAAATTCCAAATACTTCGTTTATAAGGTCAAGTCTGTAATAGTTTTCATCTTCAACAATTTGACCTTGCGAAAGATTTGCATAAAGTTTGTGTCTTCCGTCTGTGTCTTTGAAATATAATCTTGCTGTCACACCTTGTGACAAAACTTCGTCTAGGGAAGTGTTGTCTTCAGTTATTTCGCCCCAGTTAATTTTGACTGCAGAGTTTGTAATCTGATGAGAATTTTCTTGCAATGATGAAGCGATGTCAGAAATTCCGTCACTTGCGTTTTTGAGCATAATTTCTGGAAGATAGTTGTTGATAACAACATTAACGGTTTTGACAAGTGTTCCTTCCAAAATGTCATAGTAGTTTATTTCATAACTCACTTCGTCGCCAAGTGGGGAGGAAGTTGAAATTTGACTATCTTGTTTTGCATAAAGAGTGAATGTTTTGCAGCCATAAGAAGCAAGTGTGCTGTTAAGTGACGCCCATTCGTTGTTTGTCCCCGAATAAAGTATGCCGTTGACTGTCACTTTGTAGAGGTTCGCTTCATATGTCACGTCAACATTGTCGCCAGTGTAATAAACTTCATCTTTTACAACTCTTTTTGACGAGAATTTAAACATTTCTTCCTCAGATTTGATATAATATTCGCCAATGTAGAGAATGTAATAATAATCGCCAGTGTTGTAGTTGTCGTGATAAATTGCTTTATAAATGCCTTTTGAAAGTGGTTGAATTGTCTTTTGCGATTCGGTTATTTTGTCCGAATAAACATATCTTGTAGGCTCCCAAACCTTTGAAGTTTGAGAATAAACTTGAAGTTCAAAACGGTCAAGATACAATGCACTTCCAAGGTCATAATATGGCAATGTTAGGGAATAGTAGGTTTCACCTGTTTGAGAATTTGTGATAGAGCCAATTTCTGGTGCGTCAAGTTTTATGTCTGTGTTTTCTGGAATGATATTAATTGATTTTGCAACTGCACCATAAAGGGAATTGTGTCTTGAAAGAGTTATTGTAAACTTCGTCATAACTTCTGCAGTGAATTCCTGTTTTAAAGCCTCTATTGTTGCATTGTCAAGTGTCTTTGTAAACGGAGTGAGCGAAATTTTGCCAATTTCCGCATTTGTGCGACCGTTGGTGATTGTTGCAACACCCCAGCCAAAGTCGCTGTAAAGGGAAGTCATTTCAAACCCGCCACGAAGTGTAATATCACTGTCAAGTGTGCTTGATACGCTTGCTCCCGCTAGGTCTTTGCCTGCAAAGTGCAAAACATTTGAGGAATTTGATTGCGGAATGTACACTGTGTAAACTCTGTAGTTCCCCGCATAGTCTTTTTCTATAATTTCAAAGTGTCCATATGGTTCAAGGGATAGAGCGGAGAGTTGTTGAGTTAGTGTCAAATTTGAATAGTTGACTTTGTAATATGTTTCGTTTTCAATGTTAATAACATCATTATTCAAGCCTTCTTCACTGAACTTTGGATATTGAGCAAATCTTACATCGGAATATATGCTCATGTTTTTCATATCTGGAGTTATAGAACTATATCCGTTTTGATATTTGTCATATTTTCTAACATAGAAGTAGTTTGCGGTGTCATTTGCGTTGTATTGCAACATAAAGTTGCTTGAAACACCAAATGAGTAGGTAAGTGGGCTTGGCTTGCTTTCAAATTGCTCAAAATTAAAGTTTTCTTCTTTAAAATCACTTCTATTTGTGAAGTATCCGTCAAGGAAATTTTCACTTGCAATGAGGTTATCTATGTTTGTGTTTGGCTTTGTCCTATCGATTTTCAAAGTGTAATAAGTTGAAGCAAAGTTGTAACCGTCAGAATCTACATAACTGTCTGCATTTTTATATGTGAACACAATTTCATAAGTCGCCTCGTCAGTCAGGTCAAAAGAAAGTTTGTAAGTAAATCTGTAATAGTTTTGCCCGTCATAAACATAAGGTTCGCTTGACCCGCCATAGTAGGATATTTCAAAACTTGTTATGAAAGATTTAATGTTGTTGTTTCCCACAAAGTCATAGTTTTCGCTGCTTGCTATTTCGTTTTTGTTAAAGTTGGATAATTCAATGGTTTGACTGTCACGACTTGAGCCTAAAACTTTTGTAACTTCAATTTTATCAATGCTTGCTGCATAAGGTGTTCTTGGGTCGCTCCATGTGGCATAAATGTTGTTTCCGTCAAGGTTTTGTGTGTTTATGCTATAGTCATTTCCCAATTCGCTTTGAAGTCTTGTATCAGAGGCGTTTCCAGTGTTGTCGGTTTCTGATGAATAGAAGTCAACTTGTGGGGAAGAGGTGTTAATTTCAAAGGCATATTCAAGTGTATTTGGAGAGATATTTCTTTCGCCCGTTGCCATGTCGTTGTAGCCAGTGTTGTCGGTGATTGTTATTTTATATTTTCCCTCTGACCTAAACACAAACATATCGCCCAGTTCGCTGCAAGTGTAGAAGCCTGTGCTGTTTATGCCGTCTGCGACATAAGTTCTTCCTCTTGTCAAATCTTGGACAGAAACATTGAGTTTTGCAAAGTTATATTTTGTTGCAAGATAGCCAGAATTTGTTTGGACAAAGTATTTGTGTGAAGGCACTGCAATAACAACTGGAAGTCTGTTTGTAAGAAGATAACTGTTAGTCGTTTTGAGGAAATCTTTAAACAGCCACCCGTCACTATCTCCAAGCACAATCATAATGTTGTCGCCAACTACTCTTGTGCTGTTTTCTTCTTCAATAATTCCATTTCTATCAACATAAACTGTATAACTTCTTTCAATTTCGTCATGTTCAAGAAGTGATAGCTTCTTATAAGTCCCAGTTTCGTCATCAAAGTAATATTTCCCGCCATAATATTCGCCCTTCACGCTGTCATAATATGGGGCAGGGGTTCCATTTGCGTCTGCATAAGGCCCACCACGAAGAATACGGGTCAAGATATATTTTCCAGCAGCGGTTGTTGCTTTTTGAGAAACATATTCTGTGTTGATATTTGAAATTGTATAATTGCCAGAGGTTGAGGTTGGAATTGTAAGGCTATCAGTTTTGCTTGGAGTGTTTGCATAAGGATAATCTGTGCTGGAGAAGTCAGGGCTAGCGATATTGTAAACATATGGATAGAATTCGTATGTTAAAGATTGAACTGTGTAATATTTGCTTGTGTTTGCCTCTTGTGGAACAGAAAATTCAAAACTCAAAAGGTCAAGATTGGTTGCTGCATTTCTTGCAAGGTTGTGCTTGTCTGTTGACGAATTGCTTGATGCAACAAAATATCCTCTTATAGCGTCAAAATTAACATGCAATTCTCTTGCTCTTTCTTTGCCGTTTTCGTTCCTAACAACAAACAAATAATCTTTCTCGCCCGAGTATTTTATGCCGTCAGTTTCCACTGCAATAACTGTCACCGAACTTGGCTTGTTTTCTTTTGTATTTGGATTGAAGGAATCGTCAAGTTGGTCGTTTACATAATATGACAACAAATCATTTTTTAGGATAATATAACTTTCTCTTGGGCTTGTAACTCCCGCTGGAGTTGTTTCAGAGTTCAAACTTGGGGAAGAAACATAATAACCCGCAAGGCTTGATAAAACATCGTTATAGAAACTGAATGAGAAGTTGTTTTGTCTGTCAATATATTCGCCAGTTGTTAGGTCATAGGAAGCAAAATATCTTGGGTCTGCAATCACAATGCTATCGTCAGAGTTATTTGCCGCCACCCCAATGGCTTTGTGTGAGCCGAAGTACAATCTATTATTTTCCGTTTGGAAGTTGTTTGGATTTGACGAAACATCAAATGTGCTTTGTGTTTCGTTTCCAAACTTGCGTTGCAAAATTTCTGGGGAAGAATTATCTACAAGCACGCAAACAGAAAAACTGTTGCCACATTCGTCATAAACAT
Source organism: Christensenella sp. UBA7862 (assembly GCA_002500135.1). Classification (GTDB taxonomy): domain Bacteria; phylum Bacillota; class Clostridia; order Christensenellales; family UBA1242; genus UBA7862. Next base: position 25,040 of record DLSM01000010.1, read on the forward strand.
AGAAGAAATATAGCCCTTCATTCTTAAAATAACTATTTGCGTTAAGTTCTGTTTGACCAATGCTATTTTGATAATTTGTTTCAATGTTTTTGGCAAGGGAAGTGAGGTTGTAATTATTTGTAATGTATCTTTCGCCATTTGCCCCATCAAGCATAACTGGAGTTGCCGAACTGTCTTTTACAAGACTCATATACGCCACATAACACGCAGTTTGAGAACCGCTTGCCTTGTTTGCCCAAGAAAGGGTGAAAGGCTTGTTTGTTACATAAAGATTATATAGCAACATTCCGGAAGTTAGAGGAGTGGAAGCAATTTGTGTTCCTCTTTTGTAGGAAGATGTTTCACTGTCATAAATTGCTTCAAAAACACCAATATTATCAAACCCGTCTTGGTCAATTTTGAAGTTATAACTTCCCATAGCAATGCCCGAACTTGTTTCAAGAGTAACACTGTATGCACCAGAAGTTTGGAAAGTGAAGTTGTTTGCCGTATTTGTCACAAAGTAGTTGTATTTCACACCCTCAACAACATAACTGTCATTTGTGTTTATGATAAGTGTATTTTTTGCCCCATAGTTTTTGTAATCTGCAGCATATCGATAGCGAACATAAATTGGGGAATAGAAAGCGTTTGGTTCATCTTTTATTGACACTCTAACCTTGTCTTTTGTATATTCTCCAAAGGTGTGGGCAGTTGTTGCAACATTTTCGTCATCATAACTTATTGAGTGAATTCCAAGACCTCTTGTTGAGTTGTCAATTTGGAAAAGCACACATTGTGAGCCAGAAATTGTTTGTTCCGTATTAGTTTCGTCTGCATATGGCACAGAAACAGAGTAGTCAATCCACATAAGCCAAATGCCGTCACTTGTTATTGCAGAAAATCTGTTATATGTAGAGCCGTCATTGTTAATAAGTGCTTTAAGTTCTTCAACAGAGTGTTTTGTTTCACCCGTTCCTTGTATGCCCATAAAATATTCTGTAACATTGTTGAGCACCGCCTGGTCTTTTATAAGCAAGAACTTTGCTTGTCCATTTGTCATTGCACCAAAACTGTGAAATCTGAGTGGTGCAATATTTGTTTTTGCAATGGCTAGTTGTCCGTCAACACTTGGAAGGGCAAATCTATTGCCAACCTTTGTAAGGTCAACTGTTTCTTCTGCTGCAGTTGTTGTGGAGTTGTAGGATACGATTGTTGTAAAGATATTTGAATTATCAGTGCTTCTTTCAAGAGATTTTTCAATGCCGTCTTCGCTGTATCTTAGGTCATAGCCAAACATAACAAGTTTTTGTGAAGAAAGAACGTCACGAATGTCTTGCGTTAGGGAAGAGTTGTCCAAAACTTGGAAGTTGCCGTCAGAATCTCTTGCCACAATTTGAAGATTGAAGTTGTAGATTCCTTGCATGGTGGAAGTTCTTAGGTCGGTGGAATTTGGAATGATAAAGTTCTTTTCAAAGTCGTCAAAGTCAAGCACTGCTTTATATTTCATATCGCCTACACTATGGGTTTCAATAACATAGGTGGCGGAATTTCTATTGCAAGCAAGTGTAATTCTTCCAGTTATGCCACTATCCACACCAGTTTCTTCAAAACTTACAAAGTCCATATTGTAGAAGTTGTTTCCAGCGGAATAGTCAAATGACAAGGCAAATTTTGAAGCATCAAATTCAACTTTTGGTGGGGTAGGGTAATTGTAGTTGTAGATTGAATATCCAGTGTCAATGTCATTTAAAATATATTGATTTGTGCTTGAGATTGTAAGCGGTTTGTCGTTTTGAGTATAGTCAGCAAAGTCCAAAACATAGAAAGAGAAGTTAAGGGTGTAAGCCGTTTGAGTTTGTTCATATTTGACCATGTATGTAATGCCAAATTCCCAAAGTCCTGTTCTGTAACTTGTGTCCTTCACCCCGCCAAGATAGTTATCGCCGTCTTGTGTGTGGTCGCCCGAACTTGTTTGTCCAGCAAGTTGTGGACAGTGCAATTCATTTGCCTTAAGGTCAAGTGCAAAAGTCATCATTTGATTTGTTTCACCAACAATGTTTGATTGAATTTGAATAGGGTCCGCTTCCTTTGCAGTTTTAACTCTTATCTGTGCTTGAAGCCCCACAACAGTTGGTGGAGCGGAAACATTTATAAGGTCAAGAGTGTTGAATGTTACATACAAAACAGTTTCGCCCATTTTGGAAGAAAGGAATATGTATGGAATGGAACTTGCCACCATGTTTTCCGACCTGCCCGAAGTAGCAAATTCTGGCTTGTAATCGACAATGGTGTATTCCGACCCAAGTTGAGTGCCAGTGAATATGGCAAAAGGCACATTGCTTTGAGTGACAAGTGGACTTTTTGATTCAAGGGTGTTTGACCTAGACTCCACAGTGGTACATTTTGCATATACAGGGTTGCCGTCTGGTCTGAAGTTGCTCACCACAAAGCCAAAAATAGATGCCAGTGCAACAAGCATCAAAAAAAGTATAACTTTTGAACTATTTTTTTTCATAATTTTCACCTCGTTCGGAAAATTGAAATTGTTTTGACCTTTGCCAAAACTTAATTCGCCACCGTCATACGATTTGCCGCTGCCACAACAAGGAAATAATATATTTTTGAATATGTGTAAACTTCAAAAAACAAGGACTTCTCATAAGGTTATTATTCCACAAAAAAATTATATTATTTCAACTATACTTCAATATAATTTATAATATACCATAATACGACATTTCTTCAAAACAAAAACACAAAGTTTCATAATCTTTTTTTTGAAATTGATTTTAATAATGAGGAATATTTTAGGTGTGTGCCTCCCATGTTAATTGTTTTGTGTGAAGGCTCCCCATTGTAAGGGGGAGTGGATTGCGTTAGCAAGACGAGGGGGTAGTCTAATGTGAATAACTACTTTACTATCAATATTACGAGAGAGTAGTAACTCAAATTTTACTACCCTTCCGTCAACTTCGTTGCCACCTCCCCTTACAAGTGGAGGCACACACGCTACAGAGTTTTTTTTGCTCGAAAAGTTTTTTATTTAAAATTTTAAAAATAAAAAAGCCCCGAGGTGGGGCTGATTTTTATGAGAATGGGTTAATTGGTCTGTTTGGCATTTGTGGACGGAGAATAATGTTATTCCTTTGCACAATGCTATATGCCACTCTTTCCTCGTCCAGTGACCTAGATGGCACATATTCGCTTGACGCCAAAATGTGGTCATACATTGGGTTGGCGTAGGCTGGGGTGGAGTTGACCCTGATTGGGAATTCATTAAGAATTTTAACAATCATATCGCCAGTGCCGTCTTTCTTTGAAATGTGTGTAAGTTCGTCTGGATAGATAAGAGGTCTTGTCGTTGTGGAAATGCTTGTTGTGTAACTTGTTCCGTCCTTTTTGTCTTTGCTCTTATCGTCTTTAGATTTGCTTTCAGATGTTGAAGTATTTTCAATGGTCACTTCGCCACAAAGTTTAGAAAATTCTTCGCAAGTTTTTGCATCGTCTGCACCAATAAATATTTTAATAGGGCAGTTGCCTTTGATAACTGCAGCCACATCATCACCATATTTTGCGTTAAGTTGGCTGAAAGATTGAACAACAAGAGAGAAGTAAATGTGTCTGCTTCTGCCAACCGTAATAAGCGTGTCAATCTTATCAATTTTTGGCAAGTTTGCAAACTCGTCAAGAAGGAAATATACATTTCTTGGCAGTGCTTGTCCTGGGCAACCAGAAGCGATGTCAACAAGTTTTTTGTAAAGTTGAGAAATAAGAAGTGTCGCAAGTTTGTGTCTTGATTCTTTTTCGTCTGGAATGATAATAAATAGTGCAGTTGGCCTGTCGGCAAATGTTGAAAAGTCCATTTCCGTCCCGCTTGTTGCAAAACAAAGTCCGTTGTCATTAAACAGTGCCAGTGACGCTGCAACAATGCCCATATAAGACTTTGTTGTGGTTGGTGCGTTGTTAATTGCACTTGAAACAAGGGCAGGCACTTTGCTCAGTGGTGGACGACCTAAAAAGTAACTTCTGAGTGGCCCATAAGGGTTGTCATTTGACGCTGGGTCACGATAGTTTGCAATTTTGGCCAAATTGTAGCAGTTAAATCTTTCTCTTGTCATGTTTAGTCTTGTGTCGTTTGAGTCTTCAAGCATGGCAAGCATTGTGCCGCGGATAAATTCTTGTGCGCCACGTTCCCACACTGGGTCTTGCGTGCTTTGAATAGGGCATAGGGTTGCCGCAATTTCTGCAATGTCATTTTCTGCTGCGTCAATAAGTTCTGCTCGCTTTGACCTTAGGTCAGAGTCAAGTGCTTCTTTGTTTGGATATGCAATGCCGTTGTATTCATACCATTCGTTGTTATATTCGTGTGCAATAATTTTAAGCCCTAGGTCTGCTGGGTTTACGCCCACGTGAGTTTTAACTTCGTCTTGCAAATGGTGTGCCTTGTGATATTGCACGAAAGCATTGTCCATTGGGTTCCAGCGAGAGGACTGATAAGGCTTTCTTAAGTCAAAAACCTTTACATCATAGCCTTCCACTTTTAACTTGTGACTGTGTTTTTCATAAAGTTCGCCTTTTGGGTCGGTGATAACAAAACTTGGCTTGCTTTGAGTTGACGACAAAACTTGAATTGATGGTTCAATGTATTTTTGTGTTTTACCAGTTCCAGTTGTACCAATAATCATTGTGTGAATAGGACTATACATATTTATGTCCATGTTGTTGCCCTTAACTTCACTTCGTATCAAAATTCCGTCTTTGCTGGTGTGTAGTTGGTGCCAAGTGGTATACATAAACTTCTTTTCAGTTTTAAGTTCCTTTTCCGTCACCCAGCGAGAGTCGAAGAACTGGTCAATGCTTTTGCCTTCTTTGGTCTTTGTTTCTTGCTTAACGGTCTTTGGCTTGGTGTCTGCCGCTTTTGACAAAAGATACAAAATGTATCCGCCCCCGCCAATAACCACAGGAAGCATTGTGAGTTGATTTGACATAAGTTTTGAAAAATCAAAAACCTTTGCACCGCTGGCATAATAACTTAGAGCCAGCCCCGCCCCAAAGCAAAGAAGCAAAATGAGTGGCAAAAATAAAAGTTTCTTTAAAGTTTTCATATCGTTCTCCAAATGACAGAAAAATTTTTGTATCGCAGTTTTTTTGTTAAAATATCTCAATTTTTCAATTTCATTGCAAAATATACAGATATTTTCCCCAAAACGCCAATAAAACAATATTATTATAATAAAAACATAAAAAACAATCAAATAAATTCACCCAAGTGGTTAAAAATTTTTATAACAACATATTTTGATTAAATTTGTTTGTGGTGTGTGTTTGTATGTCACAATGGGGAGCCAAATTGCATTTTCTAGGGAATTTCTTTAAAATTCTCCGTTTTTTCACGTTTTTTGTTAAAAAATATCCCCAAAAGTGAAAAAATAAAATTTTTTTTGATTTTTATGCAAAATTTGTTTTGAAATTGCAAAAAATTGTGTTAGCATGATTATAACTTAAATAAAAGGGGAGAAAAAATGAGATTTTTGAGTTTGCTCGGCGAAATAACCTATAATGGCGGTGGAATATTTAAGAGTGTCTTGAATGATTCAAATGGTTGGTTTCAAAAAGAAGGAAATCAATGGTTAGGACAAATTGTTGCTTTCTTGGGCAATATTCTTATTCCAGTCACTATTATCATTCTTGCTGCTGCTGTTGTTTGGTGCGTTTATCTCGGCATTCAACTTGCAAGAGCGGAAGATGCTGGCAAAGCAGGGGATATTAAGAAAAGACTTATTAACGTTGCAGTAGCTTTTGTTATCACTTTGGCTGCAGTTTGGATTATTTCATCACTTATGGCATTTATCCCAACATGGCTTAACAAGAATGATGTTGCCGATCCAGGAACTACAACAACCATGATTGAAACAGCAATCCGTTCATTCCTTCCAAGGTTGTAATTTGGAAAATTGAAACGCAATAAAAAAACACAAGGTTCAAGCCGTTTTGGCATGAGCCTTTTTGCGTTATAAGTGAAAATGGGCTTACAATGAGCCTTTTTGAACAAAAAAGCAACCTATAATAAAAATTTATAATATTTTAGCAAAAAATGTCTTATTTTATTGGCGTTTTTTGTTTTTTTATGCTAAAATAGGTCAAACTAATTATGTTGCTGTTTTGTTGTCTTATTTGCACTTCAAATTTGCTACAAAATGTCAACAGACCCTGCGTTTGATTGAGTTGAGACTTTTAGGAGTCTTTTGCACTTCGTGTGCGTAAGTTGTGGATAACTTTTATGTTTAACACAGAGAAAAGTGGCGAAATGTGGCGAAATCTATTTAAAGGGGAAATTAAGCCTTGTTTAATTTGTTTGGAATTGTAAAATTTGGATTAAAACTGCTTTTGGGACTGACTACTGGTACTCTTTTGGATGCAGAAACTGGTGCAGACGCTGCAACCACCGCTTCAGAACCAAAGAACGGACTTTTCGACCACTGGCTTGTGGGTTTTGATGTGGAACATTTGGAAGCAGAAGGTTACAAGGGCGTTGCGGAAATTATGAAATTTCTTGACGCATATCTTATCCCAATAACTATAGGACTTATGGCACTGGCAATTATCCTTGTTATTGTTGTTGGTGTGCAAATGGCAAAGGCGGAAAACGCAAGCAAAGCAGAAGAAGCAAAAAAACGTCTTTGGGGGCTTGCAATAGGCTTTGCGTCATTCATTATCGCCGTGTGGATAGGTGCTTTAATTATGAACAATATTCCAGAAATCGTCAAGGGGCTTCAAGACATCTTTAACCCAGGTGACGGCTGGCAAGAAGTCGAAAAAACAGACGCAGTTATCCGCCTTATGAAATTCAATCTGAAATTGTGACCTAAATCTGAAATTTATCTTGTAACTTAACTTAAATTTAGTATTTCAGCATGAAATTTAACTTGAAATTGTTATTTAACTAGAAATTGAAATCAAAATATGAAGTTGTAACTTGAAAACATACTCAAAACTTGAAATTGTAACAAAAGATTAGCAAAAAACTCAAAAAACACTTTAAAGAGGTGAAAAATGAATTTAACTCATATGCTAGGTGATATTGATTCATGGTGGCAAACAGTAACTTCTATTGCAGGTGAAGCCTTAAACTTTATAGGCTATCTCTTTTATGCCATTTTCACAGGCGTTGGCATGCTTATAAACTTTGTTTTAAGCCTTTTTAAGCAGTTGGCGGGTATTGAGGAAATGACGCTTACTGCGACTTCCACAGTAGAGGGGCAAGCTGTGACAAAACGAATTACAGTTGGTGGTGAAGGAAATTGGACGGATATTACATATGCCTTTATAACAAGTGATGCCGTTCGCACAACATTTTGGACAATTTTTGCAATGTGCATTGCACTGCTTGTTGTTTTCACAATTTTTGCGATAGTCAAATCCGAATTTTCAACCGATGTCAAAAACGCTGCTAAACTTCCAATTCTTGAGCGTGCAGTTAAATCTGTTATAAACTTTCTTCTTATTCCAGTTATATCAATAGCGAGTTTGTATGGGGCAAACATGCTTACAAAAGCGGTTTATTACACCTTCAACACTGACTCAAAATATTACATTACAAATGTTATGTTTAATGCAGGTGCTAAACAAGCCAACAGAGCGGCACTTGATGACGGTTTTGCAAACTTTCTTCTAACTGACGAGGCGGTGTATTTTGCAGAGGAAGATGTGGTTAAGCCGCGAGATGCAGTTCTTGCTATGATGAGCAATTATTTTAATATTACAGAAGGGGAACTGACTATTTACAAATACAAAAAAGGTGCTGAAAACACAAAGGGAGTTGTAAGTACGGAAAAATATCCCCTAGAGATTGACTTTCAAACAACAGCTTATTACGGCTCTGATCCTTATCTTTTAAATCAACTTTGCAACAATTTAGGCGATTATGACCGTTCAGAAAGCAATACCATAGCAGGAAAGTTTGGCTATTATTTAAAGGACTCAATATGGCAGGATGAAAGAAAGGAGGTAGGATACGAGTGGTATGAGTGGACTTTCCAGGTCCCAGTTGTAACAGCTTACATAAATCAAAAGAGCGGTTTTAAGCAAATAATTTATGGTATTGCAAAAGATGAAGGGTACATAACAACTGCTGATGCAAAGCAATTTCCTACATTAACTTTTACAGTGACCGAGGCAACGATCGGCAATAACGATTTTTATTTGAGTAAAAGAAATGACGTTTTCCAAAAAAGTAGAGCCAATACAACTATAACTGCAGACGATGTTGCGGGTTGGTTTGGTGCGGATGGTTGTCTGCAAGCGTGCCGAAAATTGAGTAATGCAGATATGGAACAGATTGCTGCAGTTGCGAATGAATATAATAGGGCTATTGCTGCCGAAAGCAATAAAGCAGCGGCAAAACAAGCCGTCGGGCTTTGGGAAGTTCTGCAATATGAGTACAACACTGAAGAAAATACTATTTTTGGTGAGAGACCTTCGTATACTGACCCAAGTGTTCAACTAATAACTCAAGAACAGAGAAATTGCTTGGTTGGATTTATAGACAGATTATTTGTCGGTTCGGGAAATGGTGGAGACGCATATCGTTTATACAGAGTTAATGCACAAGATTCTTCAAATTCTTTCTTTACTACAGAGAAGCCTGCTGAGGGCGTAGATTATATGGAAATTTCCTCAACCACACTGCATGTTGAAAAATATAACAGAAAAACTTGGCAAGGTATATTTGATGATACTAATGGGTGGAGTGCTAGCTATACCCCTGATGTTCAACAATATTTCTGGCGTCCTTCGACCTATTCCGGTGAAGCGGTTATGGATATGGGGCTTGTTGGATATTTCTACGAGTTCAACAACATGAACCTTGTTATGATGCTGTTTGGAATGGTGGCAATCGCTTGGCAATATTTCAAACTTATTTTGGTATTTGTAAAGCGTGCGTTGGAAATGGTCTTGTTGTTCCTAATGGCTCCAGTTGTAACGGCCATTGCTCCACTTGACAAGGGTAATGCAGAAAACAGTTGGCGAAGCAACTGGATAAAACAACTGACGATGACTGCAGTTCCAGTGTTCGCAATTAACATTTTCTTCACTATCGTTCCACTTGTTTCTTCACTTAATATGTTTGCAAATACAAATCCTCTTGCTCTAACATACAACGCATTTGTGTCAATTATCTTCATTTATGTTGGCGTAAGCATGATAAACAGAGCCTCAGCCCTTTTGGCAGGCTTCCTTGGCACGGAAGATATGATAGTCCAAGGCAAAGACCTCACCAGCAAAGCAACCGGCGTAGTCGGTACAGCATCCAAAGGTGCCGCCCTTGTAACAGGTGTAGCCCTCGCAGGACCCGCAGCGGCAATTAAGGCGGGCTATAGTTTGGCTAAAGGCAGAAAGGCAAGAAATGACAGCCTATTGCAAAGCAGAAAAGAAGCTCTTGGCGATCTTAATCAGCAAATTGCAGAAGCGAGAGAAAGTGGTGATGACGATAGAGTTAAAGAACTGCAAGAAAGAAAAAGCAAATATGAAAAATATTCAAAAAGGGGGTATGGTCAGTTACATGACCAGTATGCTAAAGATCAAAAAGCCTCACGAGATAAAATAAATCAATATACAGCCATGAACGAAAATGATGAAGTTTCTCTTGTAAGGCTTAGAGCAAAGGCTAACGACGAGGTTAGGAGAAGATTTAAAGAGCAGCAAGAGTCGTATAAATTAAGCGATCCTGATTATGAACCTATTTCCTTTGATGATATTCCAGAAGAACAAAGAAATAAGCTGTTTCAGGAAGAACAAACTAATGGCATTTATGCACAACAAATTAGAGAGAAAGAGAAAGCCATTGCTGACAGGAATTCCGCTATCGGTAACATGACCAATAGTTGGGCAGAGAATGCGAGTATGTATCGCAATATGATGCGTTCTCAAGACGATGCCAAAACTGCTGGCAAGGCTGCGAGAAGTGCTGCTTGGAAAGAGGCAAATGACGGTGGTACAGTGAAAGCATTGGAAGCTGGTCATAAGAAACTAAATAATTCTATGGTTGGCAGTGCTATTTCACACATTCCAGGACTAAACTGGGCTGTGAATAAAGTTGCTTTTGGCGCACTTGGTGTTGGCGCTCAAATTGCAGATAGAAAATTTTTCTCTGGCACTCCAAAAAATGCAATGGACTTTGTGAAAGGTGTAAGCGGTGATGCAGGGAAGATTGCAGAAAAGTTTATGGACCCAGGCACAATCGGAAAAGTTATTTCAACAGATGACGAGAACAAATTTAGAGATACAGTTAAAGAAGAAAAAGCTCGTAAGAAAGCATGGGAAGAACAAATGAAGTTTGAAGACGACAAACTAAAGAAACAGAAAAAAGCCCAAGAAGAACTTGAAACAAAACGTCAACTTAGAGAATATGAACGCTATAAAATGGGGGCATACAATGTTGAAGGCGGGAAAATGACCGTTAATGCGGACAAAGCTGAAACAATAGCAAAACATTATGATAAGACAATAAATAGTCGTGCTGATCAAGATTTCAAGAACAATGTCCAAAGGGACGACAAAAACTTTGCTAAATTTAAGCAAATGCTTAAAGAAATGGAAGATGAAAGCAAGAAGAAAGCCCAAAACGTTAAGATTGACCCAAGAGATAAAGGCTTTGGCGAGCAAGTTATAAACGCTATGAAAACTGTTAATGCTCAAAATAATCGTGAATTAAAGAATATCAATTCTGGTATTGCTTCGTTGTCGAAAAATATTGAAGATTTGGTAAAGAAAATGTCAAATAACTCATAGTTGGCAAATAACGCTAAAAATTAACCAAAACAACAGAAAAAAGTAACAGAGTATTGTTAAATTTCTCCCTGCCAAAAGGTGGGGAGAAGCCTTAAGAGGTGAGATATGATTAGATACATTCCACGAAAAACGAAAGTTAGAATGGAGTTTGCAAAGGGAATAACTTTGCCAGATATTATTATTGCAGTTCTTGGAATTGTGGGGCTTTTGGTCCTTATTTTGGCAAACTTTCAATATAACATATACATTGCCTTTGCGTGGGCGTGTCTTGTTTTGATTTTGTTCCTAAAGATAAATGACGACTTAAGAGTTTATGCGACAATAGGGCTGCTTTTGCGATTTGTAGCATTTAAAAAGAAGTATAACAAAGCAGATGTTGACCAAAAAACAAAACAACCAAAAATTAAGAAAATTATTCCATTTGAAGGCATTGTAAAGGATAAATTTATTGACTTTAAGGACTATTATGGCATGGTGCTTGAGATAAAGCCTATTGAATTTGGGCTTTTGAACGAGCAAAAACAAGAAATGGTTATTGCCTCATTTGCAAACGCTCTCCGCCGTGTAACTGGCGAGCAAAGTGGCAGCATTTTAAAACTTAGCAAAGCCCTTGTGTTTGACGATTATATCACTGGTGAGGACAAAAAATATGATGACCTTATGGAACTTCAATATGAAAACGAAATGACCGAACAAGAAGTGCTTGCACGTGCTGACGTTTTTGAAAATCGTGTTTCGCAACTGGAAACAATGAACCGTGACGAAAAGGTTTACAAAGACTTCTTCTACATTGTGCTTTATGACAAGGATAAAGACGCTCTTGAGTCCACTGTTGACGGCATTGTAAACACGCTTGGCAACTCCGTTGTTCCACTTATTGCAAAGAAACTTAGGGATAAAGAACTTACAGTTTTCCTTCGAGCAAACTTCGGCAGATACTTTGACGAAAGGGACCTCGAAAGTACTCCAAGAGATCAATTTTCAAACTGGGCAATGCCAGAAAATATCCAATTTAAAGTTGGCAAAACAATCATCAACAAACAACCATACAGATCATTTACAATTACAGACTATCCCCTTGAAGTTGGCAACGCATGGGGCGCACCATTTTTTCTTTTGGACAGAACAAACGTGTGCGTAAATTTCCGTCTTGTGCCAAAAGACCAAGGTGAAAGACGAATTGACCGTTCCATCATTGAAATGGAAGGAAAAATGGACAATGTTTACAAAAGCAGTAAGAGAATTGAAAACGAGATTCAGCTTAAAACATTGAACGACCTTCTTCAAATGTTGAAAAAGAATAACGAACAACTTTTTGAAGTTACAACCCACCTTTTCTGCGAAGACTCAGCGAAGAAAGAAGTTAGGGCAATTTTAAGACAAAATGGCTTTAAATATACAGATATGTTTGGACGACAAGTTGACGCTTTCATCAGTCGCAACCCTTCTGCTCTTGATACAGTAACTCAACACAAACGTGAAATTCCAACCACAACATTTGCAGCAATTTTCCCATTTATCTCGGGTGCTTTGCTTGACGAAAAAGGCTTTTACATTGGCTACAATGAATATCCAGTCTTTGTTGACTTCTTCAAACGTGATAGGGAAAGAGCAAACAGTAATGTTATGATTATTGGGAAATCTGGTGGTGGAAAATCTTACGCCACAAAGACACTTCTTACAAACCTAGCCTGCGACAACACAAAGGTTTTCGTTCTTGACCCAGAAGACGAATACACTCCACTTTGTCACAATATGTGCGGGAAATTTCTTGACGTAGGTTCATCAAAGAGCGGACGATTTAACCCATTCCACATTATGACAACCCTTGACGCAGACGAAGGCGGCTCGGACGACTCCTATTCAACGCACTTGCAGTTCTTGGAAGAATTCTTTACAATTATTTTGCCGGGTATGCCATCAGAAGCCTTCGAAGTTCTGAATGCCCTTATTATTGAAAGTTACAGAAGAAAGGGAATAAATGCTCAAACTCCGCTTACAAAACTTAAGCCAGAAGACTTCCCAATATTTGACGACCTTTATCAAATTACACTTGAAAGGCTTAAGACGGAAAAAGACGAGTATCAAAAGAAAAATCTTCAAACTGTTGAAACTTACATCTCAAAATTCGCCACAGGCGGCAGAAATAGTAACCTTTGGAACGGCCCAACATCTATTGCAACCAAAGAAAACTTTGTTACATTTAACTTTCGTTCACTTCTTGCAAACCGTAACCAAGTTATTGCAAACGCACAAATGCTTTTAGTGTTTAAATATTTGGATAACGAAATTATTAAAAACAAGGACTTCAACGATAAGTATCACGCCAACAGACACATTGTTGTTGCCGTTGACGAAGCCCACGTCTTTATTAACCCAAAACACCCTATCGCTCTTGAGTTTATGGCGCAAATGGCAAAGCGTATTCGTAAATATTCTGGAATGCAAATTGTTATTACGCAGAACATCAAGGACTTCGTAGGAAGCCCAGAAATTCAACGTCAATCAACCGCTATTATTAACGCAAGTCAATATTCATTTATCTTCGGACTTGCTCCAAATGACGTTACTGACCTTATTGAACTTTACAGAAACGCTGGTGAAATCAATAAAGAAGAACAAGACAACATCGTTACAGCGGGCGTTGGCCAAGCATTCTTAATTTCAGGGGCACTTTCCAGAACTTCAGTAAAAATTGAGGCAAGTGAAACAGTTGTGAGATTATTCTCATAGTTTTTGGCAGGATTATCCTGCCTTTTTGCCTTATATTTAGCGATTTTTTCGTCAAACAACACAAAAATAAATTTCCTATTGAAAGTATGGAAAAAGTGTGCTATTATATGTGTAATAAAACAAAGTGAGGGATAAAAAATGGAATATGTTTACGATAGAGAAAGATTTGACAATGCACTTTACAACGTTTTTTCAAAATATGCAAAGTCAGTTTCACTTGATTTCTCAGAAAACAAAGTTTTTTCTTCAGACGAACTAGAAGCGGCTGGTTTTTTGCCAGAAGATTTTTCTACACAACAAAAACTTGAAGGTGCAAGAATTTTCAACGATTGCGCTCGTGGTGGACAATCTTTTGAAGAATATGTGAAATATATGGAATTCTCCAGCAAGGGCATCAAAACAAAGGGTTATGACACTTTCTCAAAAATCTTGTCAGAAGAAATTTTAGGTAAGCCACGCAAGTTTTGGGGTGAAGCATCTTTTGAAGATATTTGCTCATTCTTTGAAGACGGCAGCCTAAGCACCTACAGACCACTTCTTAAGAAGATTAAAAAACAAGCAAAACTTGCTTCAAAGGGAAGACTTAAAGAAGAAGACGCAATTTCTCCAAAATCATTTATGAGAATGATTTCTGCTGCTTGCAACATTAACAATGCTTTTCAAAAAACAGAAACGGGCGACAGACTTTTCCAAAATGAGCAAGCAAATGGTGCATTCTCATACAACTATATCACTGAAAGTTATCTAAGTAATGATTTGGCTTCAAACATTTTGAATAAGGGCTACACAGAACAAGACCTTGCAAAAATTGACGAAGACATTTACAAATGTGCTGAAAAACACGATATGCGTCTTGGCAGAAGAAAAGCAGGTGACAGGATTTCACTTCGTGAAAGATTTACAACTTACAGAAGCAAAGATTTTCAATCAAACTTCATCCCAAGTAATGCTGTGGCATATGATGACTTGACAAAAGTTTTCAGAAGCAATCTTCTTGCTCCATATGCTTTGGAAGAAATTTCACCAGAATTGCACCAAAGCCTTGATCAAGATGCACCTATCTTTGCTCAAGACGAAAACAACAGCCTTTCTGGTCAAACTGAAGAAAACATTGCAAGAGCAAGAGAATATGGCAAGGTTATAGGTGATGTGTCATACAGTTTCTCAAAATTAGACGGAATTAACATAGACAACATTGAATTTGCAAAAACAATTTCTGACGAATTTGCAACACGTGGCGGATATGTTATGGACAAAGTTGAAGGGCTTTCAACCCTTGCAGAAATTGCAATGAGTGACGAAGTTGTAAACAAACTTCCTCGTTCAGAGAGAATTTTCCGTGCCTATGCCCCAAATGTTGAACAAAATGACGTTATGCAAGTTTATGAACCAGACCTCGAACTTCCAATAAGTGAAAGACGTTTCGTAGGTTCTGGCTTTGTCAAAAACAATGGAATTATGTTCCCAGTTGACAACTTACCAGTTTCCAAAAAACAAGACGCCGCACAAGGCGACAATGTTCAATATGAACTCAATGTCGGAAATAATCTTGAAGACTTGAAGGCAGATTGGGAAAAGAAATTCCATGTCAGCTTTGAACAAGTTGAAGAAGACGACATCCACTTTGGCAAAAACCCACTTGCAACTGCGTTTGCGGAACGTGCAAACGTAGAATACATCAAAGAAAACAAACCAAAACTTGAGAATTTTGACGATGTTAAACAAGCAATGAAAGAACAATATGAAGCGAACATCGGCTTTAATGAAGTTAAAAAACAACCTAAAGAAGAAGTTGCTCCAGCAGAACAAGAACAACCACTAAATAGAAAGCCATATGGCTGCAATGACACATTGTCTGTGCAACAAGCATATGAAATTTTGGTGGAAGCACTTGTAAGATCAATCGAACAATTTAAAGTTGGCAATGTTTCAGAAACCGCAAGTTTTGATGAAATTGAACGCCAAGCAAAACTTTCTCGTCAAAAGAAAGCAAAGACTGCAAAAGAACCAAAAGCAAAGAAGGAGCCAAAGGCAACATCAAAGCCAAAAGCAGAGAAGAAAGAAACTGTAGCCCAAAAAGAACAAGTTGAGAAAGTTGTGAATAACATAACAGAAGAAACTGCAGAAAAGATTGCAAAACCAGTTGCAGAACCTGCTCCTCAACAAGATGAAAAGCCAAAATTCAAAATGATTCTTGACATGGAAAAGGGAAAACTTGTTCCACAAAAATTGGAAGAAGAAAAAGAAGTCAAAAAATCTGAAACCAAAAAGAATTCTAAAGCACGCAAGGCTATGAGCGAAGAAGAAAAAATGGAACCAAACATGGCAGAGGTTATGGCTTGCAGAAGTGTTGAAAAACTTATAATTGATGCAGAAACAATTGGATTTATTTCAAGAGATGAAGTGGCAGGGTATGTAAAGAAGATTTCAGATGACAAAGAAAAAAACAAGGCACTTTTGAAAGAAGTTAAAGAAGTGGTTCTTAGCAGATTTAAACAAGAAACAAAAGAAATTAAGCAAAAAACAAAGGAAGCGAAGAAAAACATTCAAACAATTTCTGAAGTGACAGAGGAAACTAAAGAAGAAATTAAACACGAAGTTAAGGAAGAAAAAGTTGAACAACCTGCAAAAGTAGCCGAAAAAATTAAAGAAACTGTGCCAGCAGAACTTGACCTAAGTGGAATTGAAGCACCAGCAGCAATCAAAAAAGAAAACTATGAAATCTCTGAAAAACAAGCGAAAGATATGATAACTCTTGCTGATAAAAATATTATTTCTCCAGAAAACACATTCCAAATTATGGGTATGGGAGATAGCAAGCAAGGAGCGGTCAAAGAACAAAAACCTGCCAAGAAACCTACTGCAAAAGAAAGACTTGAAGCAGAACAACAAGAACGTCTTGAAAAAGCAATTAAGAAGGCAAGAAAAGTTTCTTCCAAAAAGACAAAGAAAGAAACAGTTGAAGAAGACGCTGAAGAAGTTGCTCCAAAACAAGAAGACAAGACAAAGAAATCTTCTGGGAAATTCTTGTTCAACGGAAGATATGTTTCTCGTGAGGAACTAGAAAACCTTGATGAAGAAGAAGTTGTTTCATTTGACAATGATGACGAATTTGCCCCAAGCAAATAAAATCTAAAACTTTAAAATAATAGGAGGAAAGATTATGGCAAAGGAAATTGATTATAGCTTTAAAATTTTGGAGGAAATTTTGACACTCAAAAAATATTCCTCAAGAGAAGAAGTGATGACTGCAGGGCAAGTTATGGTGAACATCGCTGACAAACACGAAGACTGCTCCGACAAATTGAAGGAAGCCTATCACGAAGCTTACAAAAAATTGGATACATTGTCATTTGACGAAATGAACGAAATTATCGACATTTTGTCATCATATGACGATGAAGACTAATTAAGACGAATTTTTTGCAAAAAGTGTGGGGTGACCCGCATTTTTTGTTGTATGGACATTTGACGGGACGGACAGATTTTGTTAAAATATTTGTATGGAAAAAAAATATAAACGCTGTCCCAGATGCGACAGAAAATTGCTCGCTTCGGACACAAGATGTGATATGTGCGGATTGATTTTTGAACGACTTTCTCATGCTACAAACAGAGCGGGCAAGGTCGCCCTAAAAAATCACGAAGAAAACAAAGTTGTTTACACAACAAAATGCCCAGATGTGAACAAATGGAAACTGCTTTTGTGTGCAATTTTTGGCGGTTGGTTTGGCTTGCAATATCAAAAAGTTGGCAGAAATAAAATGTTTCTATTCATGCTTGCTTCGTTTTTTATACTCATCGCTTTCACTGCAATAAGCCTAACCCCAACTTTTGCACAATTTGTTTTTTCAAACAAATATTTGGGACTTATTGCTTGGGCAATGGTTTTCCCAGGCTCTGTGGGCTTTGTTATGTGGATTGTGTCCGTTTTTCAAATACTGCTTAACACATTCAAAATGCCAGTTTCTATAGATGAGGAGTACATTGTTCAAGACGAAGAAGTGGCAAAAGAACTTGTTGAGCAAGCAAAATCGGATAGAATTGCAAAAAAATCGCACAAAAAATAACATTTTTTATGTAAATTTTCTGTGTGAGAGCGTTTTAAGAACAAAAAAGTGTAGTAATTTCATTGCGAAATACACTTCTTTAATAAAAATTTGATTATGTTTTTAGTTATATCCTAAAAATTATGTTAAAAAATTAAATTTCTGTGAAGAAATAGAATAAATTGGAGAAAAAATGGAAGAAAAAACAACCGTTGTAGTTGGAATGAGTGGCGGGGTCGATAGTGCTGTTTCCGCACTGCTTTTGAAACAGCAAGGATACAACGTCATTGGACTTTTTATGGACAACTGGGAGGAAAAGGACGATACTGGTGTCTGCACAGCGACCGAAGACTATGAAGACGTCAGACGAGTTTGCGAAACAATAGGCATCCCATATTATTCAGTCAACTTTTCAAAAGAATATTGGGACCGAGTTTTCGTGCATTTTCTCAGCGAATATGAAAAAGGCAGAACCCCAAACCCAGATGTTTTGTGCAATAGAGAAATTAAGTTCGGACCTTTTCTTGAATATGCGAAAATGCTTGGAGCGGACAAAATCGCAACGGGGCATTATTGCAAAGTGGAGAAAGTTGGCAAATATTATCAACTTAAAAAAGCATTTGACAAATCAAAGGACCAAAGTTATTTCCTAAACCAACTTTCACAAGCGCAACTTTCACAAGTCATTTTCCCATTGGCAGACATTCCCAAAACAAAGGTTAGGGAACTTGCAGAACAATATAATCTTACCAATGCAAAGAAAAAGGATAGCACGGGTGTGTGCTTCATTGGTGAAAGAAATTTCAAAAACTTCTTGAAGCACTACATTCCAGCCACCCCAGGGGACATCGTGGACACAAACGGCAATGTTGTTGGACATCATGACGGCGTTTTGTATTACACCTTGGGACAGCGAAAAGGCTTAAATATAGGCGGAAAGGCTGGCGGAAATGGCGAAAGGTGGTTTGTTCTTGACAAGGACGTCAAAAACAATCGACTTATTGTCCATCAAGGTGAGGACGATAAACTATTCAGCAATTATTTACTAGCCAAGGAGTTTAACTGGATTCCACACCTTCCAGAAAAACAAACCTTTGATTGCCTTGCAAAATTCCGCTACAGACAACCAGACCAAGGTGTCACTGTTTATGTTGAAGGGAAAGATGTTAAAATTGTGTTCAAAGAACCTCAACGTGCCGTAACCCCAGGACAATATGTTGTGCTTTATGATGAACAAGAAAATTGCCTCGGTGGAGGAGTTATTGACCAAGTTTTTAAATAAAATGAAATGCAACTTAATTGCAAACTCTACAATTTGTAGAATTTATGCAAAAACAAGTTGCATATTTTTTTTTAATATACTAAAATGAATGTATGGAAGAAAATATCACTCAAAATCAAGTCTATGAAAATGATGAAATCAGAACTGTGATTGCAAAGAACCTTGTCCATTTCAGAAAGGCAAGCAAACTCACACAACTTGAACTTGCGGAAAAACTTTTGTATTCTGACAAAAACATTTCCAAGTGGGAGCGCGGCGAGGCTATCCCAGACATAATCGTTTTAAGTCAACTTGCAAACCTCTATGGTGTGACGGTCAACGATTTTTTATGTCCACATTCTGAAGAGGAAATGCCAACGGTCAAGAATGAAAAACACAAAACAAAACTCTTTTCGACCAAACAACTTATGATAACTATGCTTTCAACTGGGCTTGTTTGGCTAGTCGCCGTTGGACTTTTTTGCATCTGCTTCAATTTCATCCCAGCACTTAAAGAGGAGTGTTGGAAAATTTATATTATAGCAATTCCCGTTTCATTCATAGTTTGCCTAGTATTCTCAAGCATTTGGTGTACAAACATGTTAAACTGCATTTTTGTATCTTGCCTCACGTGGTCAGTGGCTCTTGCTTTTTATATTTGTCTGCCACTTGAGTTTAGTTGGCTAGCATTTATCCTTGCCATTCCAGTTCAAGTTTTGGCTCTTTTGTGGTTTGTCTTCAGAAAAATCAGGGACAAGCAGAAACTAAAAGAGGCGTCAAAGTGAACACAATTTTGAGTGAAAAACAAGGGAAGTATGTTGAGGAACGGTCAAAATTTTTATCATTTTGTTTTGCAGTTTTTTCAAAAGATGAAGTTACAAAAAACTTATCGAATATCAAAGGCAAACATCCTTCATGCAGACATATTTGTTATGCCTATAGAATTTTTGATAAAGACCTTATAGAACGCTCCTGTGAGGACGGCGAGCCAAGTGGCACCGCTGGTTCACAAATTCTACAACTGCTTAAGGAAAATGATGTTATAAATACATTGTGTATTGTCGTCAGATATTTCGGCGGAGTAAAACTGGGAACTGCCAACCTAGGCAGAGCATACAAGGAAGCAGCCCGTCAAACCCTAACAGAAAACTTAACTCAAGTGGAGCTTAAAACCCTTTACAAAGGTTTATGTGATTATCCACTATTTTCACAAATAAAGCAAGAATGTGGCAAAAGAAAAATTAAATTTGAAAATGTGTCCTACGACAATAATATAAAATTTGAAGTATATCTATCAGATGAAAATTATCTTTGGCTGAAGGGAATTGTCCCGCTTGAGATAACTGATAAAATGCAGTATTCATGCTAAAAGTAGCGATTATAATTCTTGTAAAACAAGGGACAAAAGGGTGGCAAACAATATGAGATTTTATGCGAGGTGAAAATTGCAAATAACTAAAATAGAAGTGCAAAAACGCAATAAAAATAGGGTAAATTTGTATCTCGACGATGAGTTCTTTTGTGGATTATCACTTGAAACAGTGATGAGAAATCATTTGAAGGAAGGACAACAAGTATCTGAACAAAACATTGAATATTTGAAAAATGAAACTGAAAAACAAGTCGCTTTGGAAAAATCCACTGGATACATAGCAAAATGTCAAAAAACAAAAAAACAAATAAGAGATTATCTACTAAAAAAGGGTTTTGAAGCGGAAATTATAGATTATGTGTTAGAAAAGTTAGGAGAATATCACTTTGTTGATGATGAATTGTTTGCGAAAAACTATGTCAAATCAAAGAGCAAGAATTGTGGCAAAAAGAAGCTTGAATATGAACTAAAGCATAAAGGAGTTGAAGAACAAATAATAAACGATAGCATCGAAAACTACTCTGAAGACGAAAAGACTGTTGTTCCTGTGCTTGAAAAATATCTTAAAAATAAGCCCTTAGATTTGAAAACAAAACAAAAGGCGTTTAGATATCTTATGTCACATGGATATTCGTCAGATGTCGCTTCAGCAGCGATAAGTAGAAAATATAAATCTCAAGATTTAGATGAATGTATTGAATAATAAAAAAAATAGTATATCGCAAGCTAATTTCAAATAAAAAGGAATAAATAATTAAAGCAAAAGATATATTTAAACAAAAATATAAATATTGCATA
This sequence comes from Christensenella sp. UBA7862, assembly GCA_002500135.1. Classification (GTDB taxonomy): domain Bacteria; phylum Bacillota; class Clostridia; order Christensenellales; family UBA1242; genus UBA7862. The sequence goes on from DLSM01000010.1 coordinate 46,026, forward strand.
TTTTGGAGGTAAAAATGCGTAAAATATCAAAACATGTTCAAATTGAAGGACCAATAGAACATAGAAAAGAAGACCCTAAAATTCAAGTTGGAATTGACATTGAAAGGGTGGTTAGATTTAGAGATTTTAAATATCCAGAAAAATTGTTTACAGCGAAAGAACTTGAGTATTTTCAAAAGTTCGCAGACAAAGCAGTGCATATGGCTGGCACGTTTTGTGCAAAGGAAGCAGTTTCAAAAGCAATAAAGACTGGGCTTGGGAAAGAAGTTGGAGTGCAAGATATTGAAATATTGCATGACGAATATGGTGCCCCTTATGTCAACGATATCAATGGAAAACTTGAGCCAATTTTAGGACCTAACGACCTTGATGTTTCGATCGCACATTCGGACGAAATTGCAGTTTCAACATGTATTTTGTATTAAAAACAATGCTTTTTTAGCCTTTTTTTTGATAAAAATAAGACGCTTTTTAGTGTTTTTAAAATAAGAATGTTGTTTCATAATTCGTATTATTTTATTTACGTTTTGACCATGCCGACCTTTTTGATAATCATTTGATTATATGCTTTTATATCACATATAATTCAATTTAAATAAGCTTTGAACCCTCTAGTTGGGTTCTTTTTTTATGAAAAATGTGTTAAATCTTTCATTTGGATAATAATTATTTTGCTTCACAAACTAAGTTTGAAATGGTGGTTTAAATTTGCAAAAAGGGGGAATTATTTGATGAAAGATAGCACAACTTTTGTGATTAACAATTATTGCGTCTGCACTCATACACTTTATGTGAGGGGAAATTTTGATAAATATTTTTGGGTCAAAAAATCTGTAACGAATGAAGGCAGAATTGTTGAAGAAAAGCTTGTGTTTGATTATCAAAAATTTGTGCGGGGTTTTGTATGATTGTTAAAAGAGGGGAATTATATTATGCTGACTTAAGTCCAGTTGTTGGGAGTGAACAAGGTGGAGTACGCCCAGTGCTTGTCGTTCAAAACGACATTGGAAATAAATATAGTCCAACCGTCATTGCCGCTGCAATCACAAGCAGGCTTAACAAATCTCGAATTCCCACCCACATTGAATTATCATCGAAAGAGTATGGACTTGAAAAAGATTCGGTAGTTCTTCTTGAACAAATTAGGACAATAGATAAATCCCGATTGCGTGAAAAAATAGGGGAACTTAGCGAATATAAAATGAATGAAATAAATAGGGCAATGATGATAAGTCTTGGCGTTATTTAATAAATCTTATTAACATATTTGCAAAAAATATTTTTATATGTTAATATGTCCACATGAACAATATTAAAATCGAAAGTTTGAATATAAACGGCGAAGGTCAAAGTTTTGTTGACGGCAAAAAGTTGTGCGTCAAAGGTGTTTTGCCAGATGAAGTTGTTGATGTTGAAATTGTATCGCAAAAAAACAACTTTATGCAGGGCGTTCTAGATAATATTTGCACACCTTCCCATATACGCATATGTCCAAAATGTCCATATGTTGGAGAATGTGGCGGATGTGACTTTATGTTTGTTAAATCACAAGACGGACTTGAAATTAAGAAAAATGTTATAAAAAATTATTTCAAAGACCTATTTTCTGGTGAAATTATTTCAAACGAAAGCACGAATAATTTTGAATTTAGAAATAAAGTTGCGTTTGCCGTTTGCGGTGATAAAATTGGACTTAGAAAGTCAAATTCGCATGATATTTGTGAAATATCAAATTGCATTGTTGCAAACGAAAACATAAATATTGTATTAAAAATTGCAAGAAAATGGATAAAAAACGCAAAAAATTGTCAAATTTGCCATATCGTTGTGCGAAGCATAGGTGAACATGTGTGCATATGTGTTGCCGCTAGGCGTAAGTTTAATTATAATGTTTTAAAAAGCCTTATTGAGGAACTTAAAAATGTTTTTGGGAATAAATTTGGGATTTTTATTAGTATAAACACTTCAAAGGATAAAATTCTTGGTCAAAAATGTGAACATATCTATGGCGAGGAGAAAATTCCACTTACTCGCCTTGGAATTGAAACTTACATAAGACCAATGTCTTTTTTTCAAATAAATGATGACGTTGCTTCAAAAATGTATTCAAAAGCTCTGGAAGAGATTTCAGATGATGTTGTGGTTGAAGGTTATAGCGGGGCGGGGCTTTTGAGTTGCATTATGGCGAAACGGGCAAAAGAAGTTTACTCTGTTGAAATTGAAAGAGATGCAACAAAAGACGCAAATGACGCAAAAAAACTTAACAACTTGAACAATCTTCATAATATCAATGGTGATTGCGACAAAGAAATGGAGAAATTGCTTTTGCAATGTGGAAGTGCAACTGTTGTACTTGACCCGCCAAGAAGCGGAGTGGGAAGACATACACTTGATATGATTTTGCGCACTCTTCCAGAGAAAATCGTTATGATTTCATGCAACCCATACACTTTGAAGCAAAATATCGTATTTTTAAGCAAAAATTACGAAATTAAATCATTTGAAATTTTTGATATGTTTCCACAAACTTTCCACATTGAAAGCCTTGTTGTGTTAAAAAGGAAATAAAATTTGATTTTTGGACAAAAAATGATTTTCTTTTATGAAAATTTAAGTTATAATAAATATTATGAGAGAGATGTTGCTTAGTGGTCAAACCTTTAATATATTTGGGCTAGAGGTCCCTTGGTATGGCACAATGATTGCCATTGGAATGTTGGCGGGAATATTGTGCGCCTATTACATATGTAGAAAAAGATCAATCGACACGAACATGCCAATTAACCTCGCTCTTTATGCTTTGCCTTGTGCTATTGTCGGGGCAAGAATTTATTATTGTGCATTAAATGGCGTTTCTTCATTCTGGCAAATATTTGAAGTTTGGAATGGTGGACTTGCAATTTATGGTGGCGTAATTGGTGGCTTCCTCGGCGTTTTGCTTTGCTGTAAAATTCACAAATATAATTTGCTTGAAGCGTGTGACCTATGCGCACCTTGTCTTTTCTTGGGGCAGGCAATAGGCAGAATTGGTTGTTATTTTGCGGGCTGCTGTTATGGAATTGAACCTAGTGTCGATTATTTAAAAGTTTTCCCAGTAAGTGTTCAAATCGGCGGAGTGTGGCACTTGGCAACATTCTTTTATGAAAGCGTTTTGGACTTGCTTGGCGTTTTGACACTTCTTCTTTTGACGGGAAAAGTGAAAGAACATGGCATTGTTACAAGCGGATATTTCATTTTCTACGGCACAATAAGAGCAATTTTGGAACAATATAGAGATCCAAAAGAATGTTTAATGCTAGGCAGTTTTAGAGCATCACAACTTTTAAGTGTCTTGCTTGTAATAACGGGTTGTGTTTTGCTCGTTACAATTTTGATAAAATCGCACAAAAAGGAGGCTGTAAATGGCTAATTTTAAGATTATTAAAAAAGGTTATAGCCAACTTGAAGTGGATAGTTACATCGAGCGGCTTGTTTATGACTATGAGTCTAGGCTTGCGGAACAAAAAGATAGAATTTTCTATCTTAAAGACCAACTTGAAAAAATAACCTCAAATAGTGACAACGAACTTATGACCTCGCTTGTGTCGGCGGTGGAGCGGGCAAGACTTATTGAAAACAGTTCAAAAAACATCTACGAACTTGAAACCAAAAAACTTAACTTACTTTACACAAAAATGGAAAATCTTTTGAAAGATGAAAATATTTATAATGAAAGAAGTGTAAAAAAGGAGTTACTTGCGTTGATTCAAGATTGCAGAAGTTCGCTGGAAAACAATGTTCAAAAGCAAAAGGAAAATCTTTTGGAAAGCACCACGGGCGACCCAGTGAAAAGGCTTCTTACAAAAATGATTGGGCTTAACAAAATTCCAAACGAGCAGCATGATGACTCCGCTAAGCCAAAAGAACAAAAAGAAAATGCAAGACGGCTTGAACCAAGAAGGGCTGAGAAACTTGATAGCCTTTTTGAACTTAACAAACTTGTTGAAGAACAACCAAAAAAGCTACAAGCGAGAGCCCAAGAAGAAGAGGAAGAAGAAAGTGGCTTTGACCTAAAGGAAGCGTTGAACCCAAAAGAAGATTTGGAAGAAATTATGAAGGCGTTTGACTTCTATAATGACGCAAGAAAGGAAAGCAAAAGCAGTTAGAATATGAGTAATTTTTCTCTTTGCAATAATATAAGAAAAAAGGTAAATAGTAGTTTTAGTACTAAATTTGCCTTTTTTTATGCCAATCTCCACAAAAATGGGATAAATTGACTATATATTTATTTTTTGTTATGTTTTTTTGATTATTGTAGGAAAACGTTTTTATATCCCACAAAAATTGCACTTGTAGATTTCTTTTTCTCGCAATCTTTTAATATGCTCTGCATAATTTTTTCAAGATTTTTTCTTGTTTTTTCGTCTTTAACAAGTTTAATTTCATCATTAAAAATCATTCTCGAGTCATTTATTTCGTCAATATAATTTTGCGAGAGTTCACCTTTTTCTCGAATTAAAAGTGCGTTTAGGCAAATTAAAATAAGTCGGCACAAAAAGTCTGTTTCGGCGTCAACGCTTGAAAGTTCATTCATCGCTTTTGCGTAACATTTTGTGGTTTCAAACTTGAGTTTTCCCGCTGATAATTGGTCTTCAGAAAAGTTCTTGAGTAACATTTCGCCAAAATTTTGATAAAAACATATTCTAACATAAGCACTTTTGCCAAAGAATTCTGGCACAATTTCTTTCTTTACAAAGTTGGATAACTGCAACTTTAGGTCGTTTTCAATCGGCTTTGTTTGTACTTCTATTTTTGTCTCTTCGGAAAATGTCTTTGGAATATCCGTGTGCTTTATTTCATTTGACATAAGTTCTTGATAAAACTTGAAAAAATCTTCACCAACAAGAGTTTTTAAAACGGGGAGATATTTTGCTTTGTAATTTTTGTTTTCTAAGATGGCAAGTTTTGGCTGCGACACAAAAAGTTTGTCAAGTGAAGTTTTTAAAAATTCAATATCCTTTTTGTAGCAATATTTTTTTCCAAAATCACGATTTTGAGAGAAGTCTTGACTATTCAGTTTTATAAGTTTTGTAAAGCCAAAATTATCTATTCTTATAATGCCAACTGGACGGGAAAAATTGTTATCCATTTTTTTACAAATAGGGAACATTAAGTGAAAAAACAATGGATAACGTTTGAAAACTGGCGGCAAAATTGCAATTTCAAACGAAAATTCATGCGAAAACTTGTTTTTTAATTGCTCTAACATAGATTTTTTAAAATATTTCTGTTTCATGCTTCAATTATACAATTTTTGTCGCAACTTGTCTAGACCCAATTTTTCACTTTACTATTTTATAGAATTGTAGTAAAATTTAAGCATGTTTAACGAAATATTAGATGTTGTATTAGATGCACTTATTGATTCGGCACGTTTGTTGCCGGTGATTTTTGTTTGCTACATGCTTATTGAACTTTTGGAAGAAAAGATTTTGGTCAAATATCAATCGTCAAATCTTCTAAAAAGCAAATTCGCCCCTATTGCAGGTGCGGGCTTTGGGCTTATTCCTCAGTGTGGTTTTTCAGTTGTTGCAACAGACTTGTTTAGCAAAAAAATAATAACAATGGGTTCGCTTATGGCGATATTTATTGCAACTTCTGATGAGGCAGTGCCGCTACTTCTCGCTCGTCCCGACCAATATCCAAGCATGTTTTTAATTTTGGGAATAAAATTTGTGTATGCAGTTGTTGTTGGACTTGTTGTCGATGTGATTGTCAGAAGTCTAAACAAAAATAAAACCCAAACATTGGGGGAAGAAAGTTTAGTTGCAGAAAAAAACACCTCAAAACACGATGAAAATTTGTGTGAAAATGGGCATAATCATGACGAAAAAGAACTTTCTATGCATGAAATACATGGCTGCTGCCACCATGAACTTGAAAAAGACCACAGCAAGTGGAAAGAAATTCTTGTGCATCCACTTTTACATTCGCTTAAAATTTTTGCCTTTGTGCTTGTTATGAATATAATAATTGGTCTTATCATTATGTTTGTCGGTGACGGAGCAATTCAAAATTTCATGACAGCAACGGGCATTTTCCAACCAATTCTTGTGGCTCTTGTGGGCATGATTCCAAACTGTGCGGCTTCAATAGCAATCACCGATTTATTTATGAATGGCATTATTTCACTCGGCTCGTGTGTGGCTGGGCTTTGCGTAAACTGTGGTATTGCAACCGTTGTGCTTTTCAAACTTAACAAAAATGTAAAACAAAATTTGCTTATTGTTGGACTCTTGTTCGCTCTTGGAAGTTTGCTTGGCTTTGTAATCAATTTGTTTTAAGGGGAAAATATGAAGAAACGACAAGAAATAGATGAAAAATATAAATGGGACTTTAAAGATTATTTTGAAAATGACGAGAAGTGGAATGAAGCGTTTCCGGACATGCAAAAACAAATAGTCAAGTTGAAAGCATTTAACAATAAACTGACTGATGAGGAAAGTATTTTAAAATACTTCAAACTTTCAGAAAAATGCAATGTCCAACTTCAAGCGATGTATATTTATTCTCATTGCAAAAGAGATGTTGATGTGTCAAATAACATTTCTCAAGCAAGGCAAAACAAAATGGAAAACTTGCTCACGGAATATGGAGTCGCCACGTCCTTTGCAACGCCACAACTCACAAAACTTGATGACACATTTTTGAACTCGCTTTTAAGCAACAAAAAGTTTGCCGACTATTCAAAAATTTTGCGAGATATAATAAGAGAAAAACCTCATACTCTTTCAGAGTCTTGTGAAAAGCTCATGTCACTTGCCTCAAGTTTTACTGGTGATTTTTCGCAAAACCATTCCAACTTTGATGACGGCGATTTGAAATTTAAAGACATAAAAGACGGCAAGGGAAAAACTCACCCAATGGGGCAAAGCTTGGTAAGTAGATATTTAAGAAATAGTGATAGAGTTCTAAGAGAAAATGCCTACAAAGAACTACAAGGAGCCTATGGCAGATACAACAATTTTTTAACATCAAACTACCTAGGAAGTGTCAAAAAAGATATTTTTTGTGCCAAAGCGAGAAATTTTGCCAGTGCGCTTGACTGTGCGTTGTTCTATGAAGACGTGTCAAGCAAGGTGTATAAAAACTTGCTAGAAAATGTTGAAAAATATCTGTCTTTGGAACATAAATATTTTGCAATAAAGAAAAAACTTTTGGGACTCAAGGCGATTAGCCTTGCAGATGTGTATTACAACCCTTCAAAACTCAAAGCCAAATGGGCTTATGAACAAGCCCTTGACCTTGTGTGCAGGGGGTTGGGACTTCTTGGCGAAGATTATGTTGGGCACATAAGATATATGGCACAAAATCATATGATTGATGTTTATCCAAGTGAGAATAAAGTTGGCGGGGCATATCAAACAATGGCAAGTCGAAAAACACCGAGAGTGCTTACAAATTTTGTGGGAAGTTTCAATGATGTATCAACCTTGGCTCACGAACTGGGGCATGCAATGCACAGTGTTTATTCGGACGCCGCTCAAAGTGTCGCCAACGCAGATTACACAATTTTCCTTGCCGAAATTGCAAGCACAGTCAACGAAACCCTGCTCAACGAATTTATGAGCGAAATAGCCCAGTCGGACAAAGAAAAATTATTCTATCTAAACGAGTTTTTGTCCAACTTTCATGCAACGGTTTTCAGACAAACAATGTTCGCAGACTTTGAAAGTCAAGTTCATTCAAAAGTTGAAAATAACGAAGAAATTTCATCAAGAGTTTTGAATGAAACATATCTAAATCTTGTTAAAAAGTTCTTCGGAAAGGGAGTTAAAATTTTGCCAGAAGTTCAATATGAATGGAGCAGAATCCCACATTTTTTTAACGCTTTTTATGTGTATAAATACGCAACGGGTGAAATTGCCGCAATAAATATTGTGGAAAACTTAAAGTCTGGCAAAATAACTGTTGACGACTACAAAAAGTTCTTGAGTTCTGGTTGCACAAATAGCCCAACAGAACTTCTTAAAATTGTTAAAGTAGATTTCGACACTTCAGAACCATTTGATGTTGCCTTTGCCTATGTGGCGGAGAAACTGAAGCAATATGGTAAACTTGCAAAATAATTTTAAGAAAATTTACACAAGCAAATTATGAATTGTCACGCAAAAATGAAGTTGTAAGGCGTTTTTAGACAAAAATATCCCAATCTTGTGCCATAAAACCACAAAAAAGAGAGTCAATTTGTCAAATAGAACCACAAATGGGGAATAGAAAAATAAAAAATGACAAATTTTTTAGAAAAAGTTTGAAATATCTGTTGACAATTTGAAGTGTATTTGTTATTATATATGAGCATTGAGAAAGTAATTTCACCTTGCAACAATATTCCTCGGTAGCTCAATGGTGGAGCACTCGGCTGTTAACCGATAGGTTGTCCGTTCGAGCCGGACCCGGGGAGCCAAAAAGGTCAGCATATGCTGACTTTTTTTGATTCCCGTAACTATAATCAAAACGAGAGGAATATCCCATTAAGACTCTTTCGAGTTAAGGACAACCTCACCAGTGAACGAAGTTTCACTGGTATAGGTGTTTAATATATGAGAAGGCAAGAGAAATAGATTTATGCCAGTGAAAAAGAACGAAGTTTCACTGGTATAGGTATAAAAAGAGAATTGGGAGCCAAAAAGGTCAGAGTAATCTGACCTTTTTTTGATTATTTTTTTAGCAATTCAATTATTGCTTCTTTTTTATTTGTTGGAGTATTTTTCAGCAATTCAATTATGGTTTTATCAATGTGATATTGCTCAATATCATAATAAAAGAATTCTTCCATTGATGAGTTACATGCTTCTGTAATGTCACTTATAACTGAAATGGAAGGCTCAAAATTTTTTCTATACTCAAGCCTATTTATATAGGCTTCATTTTTTCCTATCCTCAAACTTAATTCTCTTGCAGAAAGGCCTTCTCTAGTTCTAAGTTGACTTATTCTTTCTATAATTTGTTCTAAATTCATGATACAATCTCCTGCATAAATGATACTATTGTTTTAAAATATATCTGCAGTATGATAATTCCCAATTTTATTAAAAAAACATAAAAATATAAATAAAAATGTTCATATGTTTGACATATTGGTTTATATTGTGTAGAATAATGTTGTATTTATAGATTTATCTGTCCATATGGGGGATAGCGTTTAGATACTGTTGAGGGACTATTGCGGAGAAGGAGACAAAATGAAAAGTGTTGTAGATGAAACGGATAGAAATAACATAAGCACAGGAAATGCTGGAGAGTATTTCGTTGCTGGTGAACTTGAGAGAAAAGGTTTTACCTGTGCTGTTCCAATGTCAAATACCAAAGACTTTGATATTTTGGCAATCGGTAGGAGAACCAATAACCAATATGCTATACAAGTAAAAACCACACGAGGCAAGAAGAAAGAGTGGACTTTGAGCGAAAAGAATGAGACTTTAATTGCAGACAACATTATTTATGTCTTTGTAACGCTTAACGAGCAAGATTATCCAGAGTATCACATTGTGCCAAGTAAAATTGTTGCCGAAAAAATAAAAGAAGATCATAAAGAGTGGTCAGAAAAACTTGGAAGAAATGGCGTTCCTCATAATAGCAAATTCTCAATGAGAAAATTTAGAGATTTGAATGACGAATATCGAAATAACTGGGGTTTACTAAAATAGGAGATGAATAATGAGTACTTTTTGGTTTAGTGATAAAAAATGTGCAACTTGTAGTTATTTTATGGGAGATAGGAAAATAGTTGATGGTTGGTTTAGTGGGGAAAGTGTTCAATGCGATTCGTGCGGAACTTGTTGCAATCAACGATGTTCTTACTACAATAAAAGAGTCAATGCTTCTGACTATTGCTATTCTTATGCAAAATGGGATTGTTTGACATATAGAATAGAGGAAAACAAAAGAAGAGATGCTGAAAAACGAGAAATAGAAGCCCAAAGAAGACAAGCAGAACGAGAAGAAAGAGAAAGACAGTATAGGCAATGGTACAATAGTTTGTCGCCAGAAGAAAAGCGTGCTGAAGATGCAAGAATTGAAGCAAAAAAACAAGCAGAAAAACGAGCGTTAAAGAGGGGAATAGTTATTGTATTAATTATAATTGTTTCACTCGCTACTCTTTTTGGATTGGTAAAACTTGTTCAGATTATTTCATTTAATAATTCGCCAACAGGTCAAATAACTGCATGGATTTATAAAAATAGTTCAACCAATGTTTTTAGAAGCCGCTATCCTGTGGAAGGATACGGAATTAATTATAGCCTACAATATTATGAAGAAGGTTATAAAACAGCGGGCAAAAAGTATAGTTTTATGGCAAGTGTTCTACTAACCCCAGAAGCAGAACATGGTTATAGTAAGTGTTATGGAATGGTTTTGTTTAATTATGGCGAAATGGACAGTGCTTATTTGCAAGGTCAAGTGCTTTATGATGGGGTAGGCAACATATATCCTCATTTTGATTTTAGATTAAGGGCTTGCCCCGAAATAGAACAAACTTCTTTTTATAATAGTTACGATGGTGCGGGCAGATTTATAGAGAACGAAGAAGAAGCAGAGGAGGATAGTTGGAGGGCTATAAAAGTTGCCATAATTCTTACTAATTCAACCCTAAAACAAGTCAATAGTTCGTATTCAATGTGGTAATAAAAAAGAGAAACCTGTTTAAGTGGGTTTCCTTTTCTTTCATATAAATTATTTATCTTTCTGGGCTTTTGTCAAGAGCATTTCCTTCTGGAGCAGCGATTTCGGTGACGGTGAAGGGAATGATGTTTTCTCGAGTTAGATATTTGCCGACGAATTGTTCATACCCGTCTTTTTCTACTAGGTAGCCCATTTTTTGGTAAAATGGTTTTGCAAATTCGTTGGTTGGGTAGTACTTGCCTTCAATTTTAAAATATCTTTTGGAGCGGGCTTGTTGTTCAAAAAATAAAAGCAGGGCAGTTGCAACTCCACGATGTTGAAAATTTTCATAAGTTTCAATTTTGCATAGCCATGCAAGTCTTTCTTTTGGAATAAATTTGTAAGTAATATACCCCATTTTTTCATTTTGCATAGATATTGCTGTTGTTGTATAAAAATTGTATTCTTCGTCATAACATGTTTCCAAATGTATATTCGGAAACTGTTCGCTTTTTGCAATAAAATATTTTTCCATAATTCTATTATATTGAAAAAAGAAGATTTGTCAATCTTCCTTTTTTGCGTATTCAAGTTTTATACCATAAGTTTTTTCATAAACCATTTTCCACATCTCATAATTTTGCATGGAAAGTTCTTGTGCCTGCTCTTTGTGAGTTTTTGTTTTGTCAGGGAATATTGCTGGCAAAATGTGCAATGTGTAACGCTGATACATCGAGCCGTCTGGGGCAGGCTTGTCGCTGTCGGTCATGGTGATGAAGCATGGCAAAATTGGAGCATCCGCGGCAACTGCAATTTTGAAAGCACCAGATTTAAGTGGACGAGGTTTTTTGTAGTTCCACCACATTGCTTGCTCTGGATATATCAAAATCTTTTCGCCACGGTTTAGAAGTGTTTTTGTTGCGTTCATAAAGAGTTTCATTGTTTCATAATTGCTACTCAGGGGAAGGGTATTGCAGTGCTTGAACATATATCCAAAAATGCCGGGGAAGTTGGTGTAGTTGCCTTCACGAATAACTTTATATAGTCGCTTTTTCCCAAGTTTTTTTTGAAGGGCTTTAAACACAACGTAGTTATCATAAATATTGAAGTGATTGCAAGTCAAAACAACACCCATGTTTGCCACTTTGTCATAGTTTTCCATGCCAATAATTTTGTCAATGATAAGTTTGCCTTGTTTTATCTCTTTGTCAAAATATCTAACGGCAACCTTGTTGGCTATCCATGTCCCAAATTTGCTGGATAATTTTTTGTTCAAATAGTCCACTTTGTTTGGCAAAAGTTGTGGGGCGGGTGGGTCGTCTTCCACGTCAATGTCCCATTTTCCTTCACGTTCATACTCTTCAATTCTTGCAACAATTTTCTTTCTATCTTCATTAAGTTCCATAATTTTTGCCTCTTATTTGTCTTATATTATATCTTTTTAAAAATATTTTGCAATAAAAATAACATAAAACAAATGCAACAAGGGGGAGAACCTGTTGCATTGCTTAATATTTAGATTGTCACTTTGGCAAATTCCATTTTGCAAAATGGATTAGTTGAGTTGGCTTGGTCAAGGGCAGTTTTCTTCAATCTTTCATAGCCTTCAGCGTCTTTTTGCTTGTCTTTGTCTGTGTATTTGCATTTCATTGCAAGAATTTTGTCAAAGAAGCCCGCTTCACGAGCAAGTGTCCAGAATTGTTTTTCAAAAGGAATATTGTCATAGTGCCATGGCTTGTAACTTAGGAAGAAGTGAACAATGCCATTGTTTTCGTCATCGCTGCATTTGCCAAATGGCGTTCTGTTCCAGCGAAGTGGAAGATAGTGAACTTTGTCTTTGCAAATAACGTTAAGATAATCTTGGTCTTGTGCAACTGTAAACTTAATTTTGTTCAAAAGGTCAACAAATTTATCTTCAAATCCGCTGTTTCTAAGTTCTTTAAGGTTCATGATAAGAATTCCTGCATTGAAATACATTTTTTCACAAATTCCAAGATAATTGTTGGAATATTGCACAAATTCATACACATTGCCCACTGCCTGCTCTGGCACTGCGCCCAAAAGATTGTTTTTGATATCTACATTATAAAGATTTGCAATGTCGTCAAGAATGATAATGTCAGAGTCAAGATACAAAACCTTTTCATATTGAGGGAACATACGTGGAATGAAAAGCCTATAATATGTGCTTATTGTGTAATAGTCTCTTGTGTGAAGTTTGGACAAAACAGATTGCAAATATTCTTCCACATTTATAAACTGAATGGAAACATTTTTGCCTTCAAACTTTGAAATTGACTTAACACTTTCTTCACTAAGTCCAGTGTTCAATACATAAATGTTATATTGATTTTTTGGCGAAGAATATTTTACAAGGGAATACATAGCAACTGCAAGAAGTGGAGCATAGTTGTCGTCTGTTGCAAAGAAAACTGGAATTACATTTGTTTTTTCAAGTATTTTTGATGTTTTTTTAATTAAACTCATTTTTAAAATTTCCTTTTTTATGTCATTTATTTGTCAAATAACTTCTGCTTGACGGTGTTATTATTGCATAATTACGCACAAAGTCAAAGAGAAATTTGTGTTTTGTTGTCTATTGTTGCTTTTGTCTGTGTAGAATAAAAATTTTACAACTCTACAAATCGTAGAGTTGCTGTTTTACAGATAAATCGCTGCAAAGAAAAAATTGTCTTTATTTGACTTGTGTGTTTTGAAGCAATGTGCTAGAATATCTTTGCAATGAAAGGTTGTGAGATTTATTGTTTCAAAGAATTGACTTTTTAAACATTGAATTTCATAACAAAAAATTGCAAAAAAATATTAAAAAACGGAAGAAAAATTATGGTTTTGTATTTGAGTATTGTGCTTGTCGCCATGGCAATAATCGCCACATGCAACATATTCCTAAACCCAATGGTGGCAAACTTTTCGCCAGTGTGGACAATTTTAGTCGTTGTTTTGGCAGTTGTTGTAGAGATTATTATAAACCTTGCCGCAGAGGGTATTATTCACATTATGCCAGACAAGTGGTTTGACGAAAATAGCCACTTTAAAACGGGTGAAAAAGAGCGAAAATTTTATGACAAAATTAAGATAAAGAAGTGGAAAGATAAGGTTTGGGAGCTTGGTGCTGTGGGTGGATTTAGCAAGAAAAAAATGGTTGACCCAAACAGTTCGGAATATTTGAGAAGGTTTGTAATTGAGTGTAACAAAGGTTATGTAGGGCATATCATAACTCTTCCACTAAGTTTTCTAATTTTGCTCTTTCCATTGCCAAAATATTGGCTTTGCATTGGGCTTCCAGTTGCCCTTGTAAGTTTGCTTTTAAACACTTTGCCAGCTATGATTTTGCGTTATAATTTGCCAAAACTTCAAATTGCATACAAGCGTGCTGCGATGAAAGAAAAAACTCAAAAAAAGGAAATTGAAAATGAAAACAACATCGGTTAAGGGAACAAACGATTTTTTGCCACAAGATAGCAAACTTAGAGATTATCTTCAAGGGCAGATTTTATCCACATATATTTCTCAAGGCTTTGGAAGAATTTATACACCCGTTTTGGAAGATATTGAGAACCTAGAAAAAAGTGACGGCGGGGACAATGTTAGTCTTATTTTTAAGGTGCTAAAGCGTGGTGAAAAACTAACTTCAAGCATTGAAAATGGCGATTTTTCACACCTAGCGGACATTGGGCTAAGATATGATTTAACCCTTCCTTTGTGCAGATTTTATGCCGAACACAAAAACGACTTGCCAAACCCATTTAAAGTTATTCAAATGGGAAATGTTTATCGTGCGGAAAGACCACAAAAGGGCAGAGATAGGGAGTTTGTGCAGTGCGATATTGACATTTTTGGCTCAAATAGTCCAAACTGCGAAGTGGAGCTTATTGACACAACTGCAGAAGCATTGCTTAAAATTGGTGTTGGTGAATTTTGCATAAGAATAAACGATAGAAGACTTTTAAGACAAGTTCTTTTGGGTTGCAAATTTGAGCAAAAAGACCTTGACAGCGTGTGCATTTCTTTTGACAAATTGGACAAAATTGGCTGCGATGGAGTTGTGAGGGAGCTTGAGGAAAAAGGCTTTGACAAAACAGCAATTTCAAACTTCAAGTCTGTTGTGGAAAACTTGCCAAAAAACATTGATGAAGTTAAAAAACTTTGTGAAGATTCGGAAGAAATTAGAAACCTTGAATATATCATAAATTCAGTGGAAAAATTAGCAAACGGCAAATATTCAATTAGGTTTGACTTGTCACTTGTGCGTGGGCAAGGATATTACACAGGGGCAGTGTTTGAAATTGAAAGCAAGGACTTTTCTGGCTCCATTGGTGGCGGCGGAAGATATGACAATTTAGTGGGAAAATTCACTGGCGAAAACGTCCCAGCAGTTGGCTTCTCAATCGGCTTTGAACGCATTTTCTCCATTCTAAAAAACATGGGCAAAACTATTGATTTGGGAAAAGACAAAGTGGCAATAATTTATGACAATGACAACTTTGTAAACTGTATGGAATTTGCAAAAAGACTTAAAAATCAATATGACATTTCAATGTTTGAAAGAGCGAAAAAGTTTGGCAAATTGCTATCAAAACTTGAAGATATGGGCTTTGCGGGATATGTTGTGCCAAGCGAAAGCAATGAAATTAAAATGCTTGGGGGTAAAAGATGATAATTTTGGGTGCTGACCATGGCGGGTTTGAACTTAAAGAAAAAATAAAAGAAAAGTTGTGTAATGAAAATTATCCTGTTGTTGATGTGGGTGCTTTTGAAGTGGACAGCGAAGACGACTTTTCAAAATTTGTCAAACTTATGTGCAATGCTTTTGACAACGCAACGGGAAATCTATCTTGCAAAAATTCACCAAAAAATGATGAAAATTCGAACGAAAACAATGAAAAAAATGCAGAAATTCAAGATGTGAAAATAATTGCTTTTTGTGGAAGCGGAGTTGGGGTGAGCATTGGACTTAATAAACATAAAAACATTTTTTGCGCAGTGGGGCATAGCAAGGAAGAAGTGGAAAAAGCCTGCCTTCACAACGGCATAAATGCCTTGGCTCTTGGTGGCAGAGTGACGACATTTGAAGACGCAGAAGAAATGGTCAATGTGTTTTTATCCACAAAGCCACTTGGCGGAAAATATGCAAGACGCATGCAAGAGTTGTGTGAGTGAGAGTTTTTTTGAAATTTGAAACATCTTAAAATATTAGATTTGTTTTGTCCATATAATTTGAAAGATAATTTGAAAGATAATCTGAAAGGTAATTCGAAATTTGCGGAAAGCAATCTGTTAAATAAACTGAAAATATGCGGATAAATTGCAAACCTTAAGTTCTCAAACGCATAAAAATTTCATACATTTGTTGTATGAGAAGGAATGTAATTTTAAAATGTTTGAAAGTTGTGGTGGCGGTGGCTGTCATAACTTTTTGTTTTCTTTTTGTGGTTGGGTGCAAAAGTGTTGAAGAAGAACTGTCAATGCATGTCAGCGAGTATGTGGATAATTACTACATGGGGCAGAATGAGGACATGGTGGCGGACTTTTGTGACGGCAAAAGGGAAGACCCGTTTTGCATGGACGGAATTTCAAACCCGCTTGTTGACTATGGGGTAATAACCGTTCGTACTTCAAAAAAATTGGGCGAAAATGCAAAGTTTAAACTCAAAATTGGCGAAAGCGAGTATGACGGAACATTTGAAATAAGTCCATTTGACGGCTCTTATGTGGCGGATATTGAAAAACCTTCAAACGGCGAAGACTATATAGTGTTAATCGTGTCAAATATTGAAATAAAACTGGAAAACATTTCAAAAACATTTACCCTTACATCATCAAAAGCCCTTACAAAATTTGCGAAAGTTCAAAAAGATAATTTGGGAAAATTTATGGGCAAAGAATTCTCGGCAGAAGTGTTTGTGAAAGTTGTGTCCGATACGCAAAACAAAGACACAATTTGTTTCTTCGTGGTGGCTCGCAGCCAAAACGGCGAAACACTGGGTGTGCTGTTTGACGCAAAAACGGGCGAAATTTATCAAAAATAATACTTTGTTTTCTTGACAAAAGCCATTAAATATTTTACAATCTTTGCATAAAATATTTGAAAGGAGAATTGTCATGACAAAGCGTGAAAAATTTGTTTTATGGCTGAATAAATTTTATCATGTGCAGAACAAAATTACGATTTGCGTTTTGTATGTTTTGATCATGGCAATTTTGGGAGTTATCATATATGGTGCGACACACCAACAAGCAAGTTCAACCATATCTGTGACGTATTCTAGACCCTCTTACGCTGTCACTTTTGACCCGATGGGGGGGGGGGTATCTCCCAGCCAAAAGACCGTTAAATTAGGCGATAATTACGGCGATTTGCCCGTGCCTACAAAAACTGGTTACACCTTCTTGGGCTGGCGTGGGAAAAATTTGCTAAATCTTGCTGACCATAATGAAACATTTACAAACACATATTATATCCAGTATGCCACTGATGTCGTTTTGATTGCTGGGAAAACGTACACACTAAGTTTTGATTATACAATCAACTCTACGACAAGTTATGCTGTTGCTCCCAGTGTGGGTTGTGGGCCGAAAGGAAATTATACACACGATATTGCATATGGGACTGTATTTCCTAATCATTTAAGCGGTCGCTCAGTTTTAACATTCACTCCGTCATCTGACGACTTGATAGACAAGCCATACCTGGCAGTTCGTTTGGCAAGGTTTGGTTCACCACAATCAATCAATGTTGACATTTTAAATATACAACTTGAACTTGGTTCAGAAGAGACTGGCTTTGAACCCTACTATGTTACCAATACATCAAAGAACACAGTGGTGGGTAATAGAACATTGACGGCAGATTGGAACATAAATTATTATACAAGTGACTTAAATATTTACAACCCAAGCGGAGTCCAAGACTATGCAAGTGGGACGTGCAACATAACATATGTAAGAAGCGGAACAACATATGCAAGTGGAACAGATTTG
>DLSM01000010.1:63797-151648 GCA_002500135.1 Christensenella sp. UBA7862
GCCCGACTTGCCTTCAAGTGCCGGTGCAACATTTGTTAATACACAAGCGTTGCAAGATAGCAGCGGTGGACGTGGCAAACGTGTTGTGCAAATAAACACAACGAAAAATGCAAGCGGGACTGCAAGGACATACAAGTATAGTTGGGACGGTTCCAACTGGTCAAATGGAGCAAGTCTTGTGGAAAAGACCTCCCAAGGTGACCAAACTCTGTATGTTCGTGTTTATCCAACTGGTGGAGAGCATTACAGAGGTTATGTCCAAACAAGTACAGTTGTGCATTTGAATAAGTTGCCGCAGCCTAATATTTTTTCTGCAAAGCAAATGGGTATTAGCGGATATTGGAATATTCAAGCACGTAGAAGAGTTAACACAGCAACATTCGTTTGTTGGGCTGTAGGCGGAAATGTGGATATTTACCCTGCAACTGAATTTAATGATGATTCAGTGCATAACCTAGCTGGCTGGAGCGGGTGGCTTATTTCTATAACCAGTGAAACATGGGGCTACGCGTATCACTATAAAAATGGCTTTATTGATAGTGATCAACTCTCGCTGTACTTTGGAAAAAATGATTCTGGTACAAGAAATGTTGGCGAAACTACAAATTATACAACCACCGACGACGGACAAATTAAAACAGCATAAAAAAATTAAAATTTATGTCACCAAAATTTGAAATGGGCAATTTGGCATGATAAAATAAATTGAGAGGTTGAAGAAACTAGGGGGCTTCAACCTTTTTGCATGCCGCCAAAAGATTATGCAAAATTAAAAGGAGGTGATATTATGCGGGGCGTTATATTTTGATAGGAGAAAAATTAGGATTATGTATTTTAAAATAAAAAGAAGGTTGAGAAAAATTTTATTTCTCAACCTTTTGCATAAAAAAAGGAGTTATGATATTATATGAGTGTATTCGATAATTTAGTTAGCATTAGTGAAAAAGGAGAGATCGTTTATAGTAGTTGGATAGAGTGGGATCATTTTATGATTCCAAATAAACCAGAATGGTTTAGGGAGTTATTAAGGAATTTAATGGTAACATTTGGACACTGTTATAAATGTACGGCATTAGATGGCTGCTATTTATGTGCAACAAATATGCCAATGCAACCTTTGCATGAAAATTGTGATTGTAGAAAGAAGAATGTTTCATATTTAAGAGTTAAAAATAAGGCGAGAGCCGAATGTGATTTGCGAAAGTTTACTGAATATGTTTTTAAAGATTTAGAGGGTTCAAAAGGGAAGAATAGAATATTTCACAGCTTAGGCTTTGATATCGATGATTCAAGTTTCTTACAAAAAGAATTTTGCAGACAGGCGGTTAGTAGATATTTAAACGGGGATTATTTATTAAATAGTTTAGATAGACATGGACAAAGGTTGTCAATAAAAATTATTTTAAAAGGGGCTGCTTTTTATTCCGGTTGGCGATTATGCCCAGAGGGTGAAATAAAAAACATTACTCCATTTGCGAGGTGGGTAGAATGAAAAAATTTGATTTAATAAAACTGAATAATGATAGTGAATATAAAAGACAAAATTTGACGGTGGGCATGCATGGAATTGTTATTGAAGAAGGTGGAGTTGCTTCTGATGTTATGTTTTTTAACCCACATAACGTTGGGGAATTTGTTATTGTGAATATTAGGAATAGCGATTTAGTTGTAGAGAAAAGAAATCTTCCAACAGACATTCAAGTGGAGTTAGAATCAAATCTTGACACACTAAGGAAGAAAGCAAAAGACGCCTTGCAACCTATTAAGATAAAAGAATATGACATGGTGGAACTTTTGGTGGAAGATAAAAAATATTCGCAGTATGGGGTGCATAAGGGTGATTGCGGATGTGTTATGGACAATAATGCTGTTCAAGATTACATTGAAGTAGATTTTTCAGGAATTGATGAAAATGGAAATTTCTACGGAGATTGTATTTCTGTTAAAATTGAGGATTTGAAAGTAATAAACAAATAATTTTTTTGAGTATTTGCAAAAAATTATATGGAAGTGATATTATGAAAATACTAGATGATGTTAGAGTTATTTGTGATGATTATAAAGAAGAAGGCATTACAAAAGGGATGATTGGTACAATAATCGACGCCGACATAAGGTGGAATGAGTTTTATGTTTGCTTTCAAGACCAAAGAGTGTATGATGAAGACTTTATGAAGCATGAAGAGAATATTTTTAAATTGAATGATGACATTTGTACTGGAATAAAAATTAAAGATCTGGAACTTGTAAAAGATCGAAAGACTTCGGATGAGTTGATTAGGGAAAGTTTGCCAGACGGACACAAAGATTTTTGGTGCAAAGTAGAGAATGGGTTTATCATCAATCTTAAGGGTGAAAAGAAAAATAAAGTTCAATATGATTACGATAGTTAATTTTTTGCAAAATTATGCAAAAGCGGCGTTAAATGTTTTCATTTTTGTGGGAAATGTGATATAATATATATTATGAAAGTTCAAGAAACGGAAAAGAAAAAAGAAAAAGCCATTTTGGTGGCGGTTGCATGGAATGAAACAAGGGTGAATTTTGACAAGGACCTTGAGGAACTTGCCAGCCTTTGTCATACGGCGGGGCTTGAAGTTGTGGGCGAAACGGGGCAGAATATTAAGGAGAAAAATCCTTCGACTTTGCTCGGCAGCGGAAAGGTGGAAGAAATTGCAAACATGGTGAAGGAGTTGTCGGCTGATGTTGTGGTGGTGGACACTGAACTTACTGGCTCGCAAGCGAACAATATTATGAATATTGTAAACGCAAAAGTTGTGGATAGGTCGATGCTTATTCTAGATATTTTTGCGGGCAGGGCAACAACTAATGAAGGCAGATTGCAAGTTAAACTTGCTCAACTTAAATACACTCTCCCACGAATTGCCAGTGTGTCGGGCAGTGCGGGGCGATTTGGCAGTGCTGGTGTTGGCATGCGTGGACCTGGTGAGACAAAACTTGAAACTGACAAAAGAAAGATTAGGGACGATATTACAAAACTTGAAAAAGAAATTTTGAAAATTAAGTCGCAAAGGCTTGTTCAAAAAAGTGAAAGAAAGAAAAATCAAGTTAAACAAGTGGCTATCGTTGGCTACACCAATGCGGGCAAGTCAACGCTTATGAATACAATCACCAAGGCGGGGATTTATGCCGACAATCTTCTTTTTGCGACTTTAGACACCACAAGCAGAACGCTTTGGCTGGGGGATAATAGAAAGGTTGTTCTTGTGGACACTGTTGGCTTTATTGACAAACTTCCACACGCTTTCATTCAAGCGTTCAATGCAACTCTTGAAGAAACCGCAGACGCCGACTTGCTTGTTCATGTGGTGGATATTTCTGACCCAGATTACAAGGACAAAATGGAAGTGGTGAATGACGTTTTAAAGGAAATTAAGGCGGATAAAATTCCACAAATCATTGTGTATAACAAAGTGGATAAAATTTCAAAACCTTTTGAAGTGCCACAAGACGCAGTCTTGATTAGTGCGAAAAACAATACTGGCATTGAACGACTTAAGGAACTTATTACAAACAAACTTTTTGAAGCAAGGGAATAAACTCTTGCTTTATTTTCAAATTATTGTATAATACAGATATGGAATATTATTCAAATTTTAGAGATAAAAAGCCACTGGCGGAAAGGATGCGACCAGAAACTCTTGAGGAGTTTGTGGGGCAAAAACACATTGTTGGCAAAAATATGTTGCTGGATAGAGCAATTAGGGCAGGGGTGCTTGGCAGTTGCATTTTTTTTGGACCACCTGGGACGGGCAAAACAACTTTGGCTCATATTATTGCCACTCAAAGCAAGGGCAAAATGGTCACGCTTAATGCTGTGTCGTCTGGTGTGGCGGAAGCAAAGGCGTGCATTGAAGAAGCAAAGAAAGACTTTGAACTGTTTGGCAAAAGGACATACTTATTTCTTGACGAATGTCACCGTTGGAGCAAGGCTCAAAGCGATTGTGTTTTGCAAGCCATTGAAGAAGGACATATTATATTTGTTGGCTCGACAACTGAAAACCCATACACCAGCATGACAAGGGCCATTGTGTCAAGGTGTAGGGTGTTTGAGTTTAAGCCAGTTGAACCAAAAGACATTGTGGAAGTGTTGGAAAGGGCAATAAAAGATAAAGAACGTGGACTTGGTAAGTTGCCGGTTGAGTGCGACAAAGACGCGCTTGACTATTTTGCTTGGGCTTGCGGTGGTGATGTTAGGCAAGCGTTGAACGGGCTTGAACTTGCTGTGTCCACGACAAATATAAATAAGCAAAAGAAAATTGTCATAACCAAAGAAATCGCAACTCAAAGCATTGGCAAAATGGGGCTTAGCATGGATAGTGGGCTGTATTATGACCTCTTAAGTGCTTTTTGCAAGAGTATTCGTGGAAGCGATAGTGATGCGGCGTTATATTATTCGCAAAGGCTTATTTCTGCGGGCATTGACCCAAAGATTATCGCCAGACGACTTATTGCTCATTGCAGCGAAGACATTGGCATGGCAGATTCAAATGCATTGCTCCTTGCGTGTTGTGCTATGTATTCATGTGAAAAGCTGGGAATTCCAGAGTGTTTGCTCACACTTTCTCATGCGATAATTTATGCTTGCGAAGCGGAAAAGTCAAACTCTGTGTATCTTGCGATGTCCGCCGCTCATGATGATGTGGAAAAAACAAAGGATGACGCCGTTCCAAACAATTTGAAAAATCACCCTAGCATAAATGACGATAAAACGGGCGGATATTTGTATCCACACGAATTTGGGGGATATGTAAAACAACAATATCTTCCAAACAAACTAAAAAACAAAAGATATTACATTCCAAAAAACAACGGCAGAGAAAAGGGAATGATTAGGAAAAAAGATTTGTTGAAATAAATATAAATTTTCAAAAAAACAGTGACTTTTTAGTCACTGTTTTTGTGTTAAATTCGAGGCAAGAAGCCTTCGAATATGATGTTGTCACAATGTGGAGCAACTTTCATATAACTTGCTTGATTTGGCACTGCCCACACAAGAAGGGGAAGTTGTTTGAAGCGTTTTATATATCTGTTTGGCACTTCGTCCCATTTGTAACAAATGAAGTTTGGCTGCGAGTGAGATTTGTTAAGCGCCATGCTTCTTAGAACCAGTCGTCTTAAAAGACTAATCTTTTCGCCCTTAAACATGCTTGCAAGTTGCCCACGCAAAACTTCTGGAGCGTTTTGTCTGAACCATTTTAGCGTGTATGGGTTGAAGCTCATAATTGCATAATCGCCTTTATAGTTTTTAAGAATTTCATAAACTCTTTGTTCAAAGCGGCTGTTTGTATTGTAGTCCTTAATTTCAATGAGAAGAGGAGCTTTGCCGTCAACAAATTTAAGTGTTTCTTCAAGTGTTGGAATTTTCTCGTCTGTGTCCATAAGGTTAAGAGTTTTTAGTTCTTCAACATTTTTAATTTTCTTTATGTAGCCGTCATGACCTGTAAGACGTTTTAGCGTGTCATCATGAAAAACAACGGGCGTGCCGTCTTCTATTGGGTGAACATCCAGTTCTATTGCATAATCGTGGTCTATTGCGTTTTGAAAAGCGGAAAGACTGTTCTCTGGGTGGGTGTCGTCATGAAGCCCACGATGAGCGATATATTTGTGAACAATCCAACTATTAAAAATCTCCATTTCTATCTCCCCATAAAACGGATAAAATTTTATTTGATGATATGATTATAACATCTTTTGCCTAGAAAACAAACATTTTTTTGTAATTAGTATAAAAAATATTCAAAAATTTGTTATAACCATGTATATAATTGTATGCTTATAGGAATTTTTCCATGAAAAGTGTGCGGGGAAATTTTTTTGAGATTTTTTTGAATTTTGTAACCAAAAAGAAATTTACATAATAATATGAAGTAGAAGCAAAAGAAAAAAGTTGGAAGCACAAAAGACCTACATATTTTTCTTCTTGAGCCAAAAGAAAGACAAGGTGCAAAGAGGGAAATCATACAAAATGAAAAAAATAAAGGAGATACACATGAACTTTTTTGGAAACGGCTGTGGTGGCGGTGCATTTGGCGGAAATAATTGTTGCTGGATTTTCATCTTGTTACTTCTTTGCGGGAATTGCGGAAATGGAATGAACGGATGCATTGACGTTTGCACACTTATTCTCTTGATACTTTTACTTAGTGCATGCGGTGGAAGTTGTGGAAACACAAACTGCTAATAGCCACACAAAACAAAAAGCGGGGACTTCAAATCTCCGCTTTTTCATGCGTTTAATTATCCTTTTTAAAAATATCCTTTACGATTTCTACAACCCTCTCAAGGTCGCCAGCGTTTTTGAAACGGTGGTCGGCGTTTTTTATATAATAAAGATTATAACTCCTAAAATGTTCTTTATAATATTTCTCATTATCCACAACCGACACAACATCGTCCATGTCACCTTGAATGATGTCAATGTGTTTGTCAAAGGAACAATCTTTTAGCGAATTTTCTTTTAATTCTTCCAAGAAACTTTTATTTATTAAAAGAGGTCTTTCAAAGCCAAGGTCAATGTTTCCCTTTAAGTCGCATGGGGAATAGCCATGTTCATTCAAAATATTTTCTTGCAAAACATCTTCCGTAAATATTGCTGGAGATTTTAAAATAATATGCTTGCAATCTATTTTATTTGCTCTTAAATAATTTAACAACAGATATCCACCAAAACTTGTGGCAAAGAAAGAGATAGGCTTGCCGTTATATTTGTCCTTTATATATTGGATAACGCTTGACACATATTCAAAGCATTTTGAAAGTTTAAGAAGGAAAGTGTCCTTGTCCGCTCCATGACTTGGTAAGTCAAAAGCAAAAACCAAAATTCCACTCTTTGTTAGTTCTTCTGCAAGAGCATAAATTGTGGAACTGTCCTTGTCGCCAGCAAAACCATGCAAAGTTATAAGCACTTGCTCAGTTTCTTTTTCTGGCAAAAAACTTCTGCAACAAATTTCATTTAACCCGCTATCTGCAATTTCCATTTTGTTCACCTCTATACCACACTTTATCACAGAATGGGATTTTTATCAAAATAAAATATCATTGACTTTTTGAAAAACTAATTCCCATAAATTGGAAAATTTTTGGAAAATTTACATATTTTGGAATTTTGTGCAAATGATAGAAATGTTGACAAATAAAATTTTTTGCAAACAACTTAATAAATACGGTTGACATATCTTTAAGTTTGTTATAAAATTACCGTGCTTTAATCTTTTGGCTTGATTGCAATTTTTACATTTTTTTGCAAAATTAGCCACTTTTTGGGGCAAGTCAACAAATGTTTCCATACTTTTTGTTTGACAAATATATTTTTAGGAGAGAATTTTATGAAGAGACTTAAAAAATTGTTCGCTGCTGGGCTTATGACTGTGGTTACAGGATTTGCTTGCGTTGGGAGTGCTGTTGCAAACTTTGCAAAGGCGTTTTTCTCATTCGGGTCAGTTAATGCTGCCGTTGGGGAAAATAAAAACACAAACACAGATTCCTCAGTTGTCAGAGGAAAAATTGTTACTGTTAGCAACTTCCCATCAACAGAAAATTTGGAGAGAGGCACAAAAATAGATTTGCCTTACCTTGGAGCAGAGGGCAGTGTTGCAGACGTAGCAGTTGCTAAAGACCTATCTACTACAGGTTTTGAAACAGATGACCAACTTTATGCTGAAATCACAAACCCATATGGCGTAAAACTTACAAAATATGACAAGGCAGTTTCAACACAAGGCGATTATGGCAAAACAATAGTCACAACTGCCGGCGAAGGGCAAGTTTCCTACAACGAAACATCAAAGAAACTTGAATTTACTCCAGCAATCGCAGGACCTTACAAAGTTCAATATTATGTTAAGAACGCTGCAGGCACTTGGACAAGTTCACCAGTCTATGAACTTTCTGTTCAAAAGACAACTTACGGAATGGAAATGGTGGAAAACTCTGCAACAGTTATGCCATCAACTGTTAAAGTTGTTGAAACAAGTGCAAAAGTTACAGTTGGGCTTCCTCTTGTTTATGATAAAGAGGGCAATCTTGTAACAGACGACATCGTTTTGGGCGACAAATTTGCTGAAAATGGCGAAGACTATTATTATGTTGCAAAATATGAAAGCAGAGCAACAGAAGCAAGCCCACTTAAACTTGGCGATGTGACAAGTGTTTCTCTTTCTGACACAGTTCAAAATACTTATGCTGAATACAAAACTTACTATGTTAGAAAAGTGAAAGCATCAGAAGTCAATGCAAACTACAGATTGTATGTTGAAGCGGGAAATCAAACAAATGCAACAATTTCTGGCACAAAGACTGCCCTTAACTTTGTTGACGCTTCAAAAGTTACAACTGAAGGTGTTGCTTATGACCTTAACGCTTATGAATTTAATGCAAGCAAGGGAATTAACAGTATTCAATATAAACTTTGCATGAACAACGATTCTGCAAACCCAGCAAAACCAGAAACTTATCTTACAAGAACAATTGAAGGAAAGTCAACCTATGACAACTCCGAAGTGGAACTTGGTGCAACCCCAGCCAAAAAGTTCCTTTCAACAGACCTTGAATATGGCGAAAAGACATATCTTCCAAAAGTAAGTGCTGTTGACCTCAAAAATAACAAATCTTCTGTCAACGCTTTCTACTACTATACAGTTAAAGTTAAGACAAAAGACGGATACTCAGTTGACAAAGTTACAATGGGCAAGGACGAAAAAGGCTTCTACTTTATCCCACTTGCAGCAACTGGCTCAACTTATGAAATCTACTACAATGTTCGTGACTTCTATGGCAACACTGTGGAAGATGACGACAATGCAGATTATCCAAACCACTATCAAGTGTCAATTACAGATAGAAAGTCCCCAACAGTTTCTTTCGCAAGAAGCTTTAACGGACTTGCAAGCGATATGGACACTGAAGACCTTACAGATTATTCTTATTCAATTCCAACAAAGGTCAAAATTGGCGACACAATCGCAGTTCCAGCAATCTATGCAAGCGACAACAGCGGCATAAGTTCAATCACTCGTTCTATCCAATCAAAGGACAAAACCTTTAAGTCCACAAAGGAAGGCGAAACGACTTCAACCAACGTTTCTGGAACAATTTATCTTACAAGACAAGATGGTTCAACTGCAACGAGTTCGGGCTTTACTCTTG
This sequence comes from Christensenella sp. UBA7862, assembly GCA_002500135.1. GTDB lineage: Bacteria > Bacillota > Clostridia > Christensenellales > UBA1242 > UBA7862. The sequence goes on from DLSM01000010.1 coordinate 72,966, forward strand.
GACAAACTGGCTCTACAATCAATGACATCGTCACATTTAGTGATGTAAGTTATGAAAACGGCTTTAAAGTTGTTAACAATGAATTTACAAAACAAGACGGCACAGCATTTGAAAATGACGAATATATGCGTGCAAAGAACTCTCAAGTTGCTTTTGTTAAGATTGACGAAAAAGTGTTTGGAAAGGGAACATACACCTTGACACTTAACGCAACTGACAAGGCTTTGAACTCCAACTCATCTTCAAGAACCTATACATTTGAAGTTGTGGAAGACGATGTTGACTTTGGCACACCAACTGTAACTTATGGAAAATCTACTGTAAACAATGTTACAAAAGACCAAGAATTCAAAATTGCAGTTCCAAAAATCTCTGACAACCAAACAACAAACCCACTTGTCAGATACTATGCAGTTGTTACAAACGGCGCAAATGTAACTTATCACCAACTTTCACTTGACGACAGCAAATCTAACATTGTTGTTAAAATGAATGAAACAGTTGGCGAAACAAATAAGACTTTGTATGACCTTGCAGCAGAAACAACTTCAAGAAATTTTGAAATCAGAGCATATGTCATGAACTATGGTTCAAAATTCTATGAAACAAACAGAGTTGCTCTTGCTGGCGCAACAAAAGCTCAAGCAGAAGAACTTATTTTGAACTGGTTTAAAGACAATTATGACGCCAAAGCAGATGAAGAAAAAGACAAATCAGTTGCAATGGCAAGTTACAAGATTTCTCTTAAAAACCTTGACGACAAGGAAGCACCTGTTTTTGTTAATGAAACGGGAACTATCTTCGACCAAAACACAGTTGAAGTTGAACAATTTAAAGAAATTGAAGTTAACGGCGTGAAATTCACAGACAACACTTCAAGTGCTTATGTTTATGCAGAAGTTAGAGATTCAAAGGGCAACATCTATGACTATTCAGAAAGAGGCTCTTTGGTCATTAAAGAAGTTGGCGGAAAATATGAATACACATTCCCAGGAATTAAATTCACCCCAACAAATGCAGACAAAGAAAACTATTATACTGTAACTTATATGCTTCAAGACAGAGGCGGAAACACAGTTTCTTACTCAGTTGTCCTTGTTCAAGCAAAAGACAAACAAGCTCCAGTTATTTCTGGCGTTGACAATAGTGACGCTACAATCGAACTTGGCGAAACATTGAACCTTTATCAAATTGTGGCTACTGACAATCAATCTTCAGAAGACGAAATTACTTTGAACTTTGAAGTTAAAGATCAAAACGGAAAATATGTTAACTCATGGTGCAATGACTTCAACAGAACATTCACTCCAGAAGCAGTTGGCACTTACACAGTTTCTGTTTCTGCAACAGATAAAGATGGCAACACTTCGACAAAGAGTTCATTTACGGTTAAAGTTCAAGACACATTGAAACCAGTTATCAATCTTATTGGTGACACAACTGACGAAATCTCATATTCTGAAGAAGATATTGCAACTTCTTTCCCACAAGTTTCTATTCCAACATTCACAGTTGCTGACCAAAAACCAGAAAATTCAACAGTCACAAAAGGCGGAATTTTCGGTGCAACAGGGTCAATCAAACTCTCTGCTCCAACAAAGGGAAGCGACAACAAGAGTGAATATGAATATGACATGCAAGGCAATTTGAAAGACGGAAAAGACAGATTTAACTTCACACGTGTCGGCGATGTGTTCAAATTTACACCTGATGCAAGAGGAACTTATACAATCACTTACACAGCAACTGACCTCAATGGCAACAAGGCTGAAAACGAAAGAACAATCACAATTCGTGTTGGCGACACTGAAGCTCCACAAATCATCTTGACTTCAACTCTCAAAAACATTCTTGATTCTGGCTTCGTGCTTGGCGAAAATACAACTTTGAAAATCAACACAAATGCAAGAATTTACTCAGAAAGCAACTATGATTCCGAACACGTTTATTTGAAAGATAACGTTGCTGGAATTGAAGGCTTTAACTGCAAAGAATACAAAAACCCAGATGACGAAAGCGAAGTGCTTTATCACTATTATACAGTTGGCGTAACAATCACTGACGGCAATAGTTCACGAGTTTCTTCAACATCTGACGACAATGGATACTTGACATTTGACTTTAAGTCTGCTGGAACTTACACAATCACATTTACAGCAACAGACAAAGCAGGCAACAAGGAAACATGGTCAAGACAATTTAAAGTTGTTGCTCCAGATTCAACAACATCTGAAAAGACAACAATAATTGGAACAATTCTTATTGTTATCTCTGCAATCGTTCTTGCTGGCGTTGTGCTTTACTTCATCAAAGGCACAAAGATTGCCAAAAACAGAAAGAAAGGCAAAAAAGTTGACAACAAGAAGAATGACAAAATTGAAGCTTAATTAAGTCTAAAATAAAAAATCTCTCGGGCAAAACTGGGAGATTTTTTTATTTATTGAGTTCCATAAAGAAATTTTTCATAGACAAAAAAAACATATGTTCAAAAGGTTGTTTTTTTTGAGAATAGTGATATAATACATCATAAGGAGAGTTTTATGGCATACGACCTTCATTCAAACTTCAAATTGTGTGGCGACCAACCACAAGCAGTGGAAAGTATTGTTCGTGGCATAAACGAGGGACTGAAAGAACAAGTCCTTCAAGGTGTAACGGGCAGTGGCAAAACATTCACAATGGCAAATATCATAAAGCAAGTTAACAAACCAACCCTTGTTTTGGCACACAATAAGACTCTCGCAGGGCAACTTTGCAACGAGTTTAGGGAGTTTTTCCCAAACAATCGTGTGGAATATTTTGTGTCCTATTATGATTATTATCAGCCCGAGGCTTACATTGTAAAAAGTGACACATATATTGAGAAAGACGCTTCTGTAAATGACGAAATAGACAAACTTCGCCACTCTGCCACTTGTTCACTTTTGGAATCAAACAATGTTATTGTTGTGGCATCTGTTTCATGCATTTATGCACTTGGGGCGCCACAAGAATATTATGACATGAGCATATCTATTCGCCTTGGCGAAGATTATAATAGGCAAGACCTTATCAAAAAACTTATTGAAATTCGCTACGAACGCAATGATGTGGACTTCAAAAGGTCAACTTTCAGAATAAAGGGCGACATTTTGGACATAATTCCGTCAAATTACAATGAAAAGGCAATCAGAATTGAGTTTTTTGACACAACGGTGGATAGAATTAGCGAGTTTGATGTTGTATCAGGAAAGACAATTTGCGACCTAAAGCACGTGGCTATCTTTCCAGCAACTCACTATGCCGTCAAAAGTGAAGAATTGCAAAAAGCCATAAAAAACATTGAAAAAGACAGAGATGAAGAAGTTGAAAAGTTTTTGGAGCAGGGCAAATTGCTTGAAGCACAAAGGCTGAAAGAGCGAGTGAGTTATGATATTGAAATGATGCGTGAAATTGGCTATTGCAGCGGGATTGAAAATTATTCCAGATATTTCGACGGGCGAAAACCCGGACAAGCACCATTTACACTTTTGGACTACTTTCCAAAAGATTTTCTGCTTTTTGTTGACGAAAGCCACATAACCTTGCCACAAGTTAGAGGAATGTTTAATGGCGACCACCAACGCAAAGAATCGCTTGTGAACTATGGCTTTAGACTGCAATCGGCTTTTGACAACAGACCACTTAACTTTGATGAATTTAATGAACGACTAAATCAAGTTGTCTATGTTTCCGCAACACCTGCAAAATATGAAATGGAGCGAGCGGAAAATGTTGCAATTCAGCTTATAAGACCAACGGGACTTCTTGACCCAGTGGTTGAAGTCCGCCCAACGAAATATCAAGTTGACGACTTGATTGAAGAAATTAACATTGCGACAAATGCTGGTGGCAGAGTTCTTGTAACAACATTAACAAAGAAAATGGCGGAAAGTTTGACCGAATATTTGACAAGTTTCAAGATAAAAACACGCTATATGCACTCGGACATTGACGCACTTGAGCGGCTTGATATAATAAATGGGCTAAGGCGGGGTGTTTTTGACGTGCTTGTGGGCATAAATCTTTTGCGTGAAGGGCTGGACATTCCAGAAGTTATGCGAGTTGCAATTCTTGACGCAGATAAAGAAGGCTTTTTGCGAAGTGACACTGCTCTTATCCAAACAATAGGGCGTGCAGCGAGAAACAGCGAGTCAAAAGTTATTATGTATGCCGACACAATGACCGATTCTATGAAACGTGCCATTGATATTACAAACGAAAGACGAAGAATTCAACAACAATATAACGAAGAACACAACATTACGCCAAAAACTATCATAAAAGACATTTCATCAACGCTTGAAATCACTTCAAAAACCAAAAAGACAGACGACAGCAAACTTTCAAGAAAAGACGTTTCAAAGGAAATTGAACATCTAAAAAGTCTTATGGAAAACTGTGTCAAAAGCCTTGATTTTGAGAGTGCAATCAAACTTAGAGATAGAATTGGCGAACTAAAAATGATGTTAAACAACTGATTAGAGGAGAAAAATGGAAGATAAAATACAAATTTATGGGGCAAAGGAGAACAATCTTAAAAATATAAGCTTAACTCTGCCAAGAAACAAGTTAATTGTTTTCAGCGGAGTTAGCGGAAGTGGAAAATCGACCCTTGCTTTTGGCACAATCTTTGCCGAGGGACAAAGAAGATTTATTGAATCGCTTTCATCATATGCAAGACAGTTTTTGGGGCAAATGGGCAAGCCAGATGTGGAAAAAATTGAGGGGCTTTCTCCCGCAATTTCAATCGACCAAAAAACAACTTCGCACAACCCTCGTTCCACTGTTGGAACTGTGACGGAAATTTACGACTATTTGCGATTGCTTTTTTCAAGGCTGGGGACTCCATATTGCCCACATTGCAAAAAGCCAATAACCACAACCACTGTTGACAACATTGTTGACAATGTTATGGAACACGAAGAAGGCAGCAAAGTGGTTGTTGTGGCACCTATTGTCAGAAGCGAAAAGGGAACATTTGCCAAACTTTTTGAGGAACTAAGAAAAGACGGCTTTGCTCGTGTGGAGGTTGACGGCGAAATTCGTGACTTGAATGAAGAAATTGAGCTTGAAAAGAATGTAAAACACGAAATTAGTGTTGTTGTGGATAGGCTTAAAGTTAGGGAAGAAAACAGAAGCCGACTTTCGCAAAGTGTGGAAGTGGCACTCAAAAAATCTTCTGGACTTGTTGCCATTGAAATTAACGATGAAAAATTGCTCTTCAACAACTCCTACTCTTGTGCTGATTGCGGTTTCTCTTTTGAAGAAATTTCACCACGACTATTCAGTTTTAACAGTCCATTTGGGGCGTGCGAAAAATGTGGCGGACTGGGCTTTGTTTCAGACATTGACGAAAAACTGCTTATTAAAGACCCAAACAAAACACTTCGAGAAGGCGGAATGAGAATTGCAAGTTGGGCAATGGAAATCTCTTCAATTAGCGAAATGTATTTGAATGCTTTGTCAAAGAAATATGATTTTAGTCTTGATGTGCCAATAAAGTCGCTTCCAAAAAGAGTTATGGACATTTTGCTTTATGGTAATAACGGCGAGGAACTAGATCTTGCATATGCAAATTCAAAGTTTTCGGGCAGTTATAAGGGCAGTTGGGAAGGCGTTGTGCCAATGATTAGACGTCGCTTTGCCGAGAGCAAAAGTGAATATGCAAAACAAGAATATAGCAAACTTATGCGTGATTCACTTTGCAGCGAGTGTGGCGGCAAAAGGTTAAATGAAAAGGCGCTTTCGGTGTATATTGGGCGAAAAAATATAAGCGATTTGACTGAAATGAGTGCAATGGAACTTAGAGATTTTTGCATGAATCTTAAAATAAAGCCACAAGACGAAGCAGTTGCAAAGCCAATTTTGAAAGAAATTATTGCAAGATTGTCATTCCTATGTGATGTTGGACTTGACTATTTGACCCTTGCCAGAATGGCAAAAACATTAAGCGGTGGCGAAGCACAACGAATAAGACTTGCAACTCAAATTGGCAGTGGACTTGTGGGCGTTTTGTATATTTTTGACGAACCAAGCATTGGACTTCACCAATATGACAACGAAAAATTACTCAATTCCTTGAAAAAACTTCGTGACCTCGGCAACACTCTCATTGTTGTTGAACATGATGAAGATACAATAAGAAGTGCGGACTATGTTGTTGACCTTGGCCCAAAAGCTGGGGAATTTGGGGGTAAAATTGTGGCTTGTGGCACGCCAAAGGACATTATGAAGTGCAAAGAGTCACTTACTGGAAAGTATCTTACGGGCGAACTCAAAATTGAAATTCCAAAGAAAAGACGTAAACCACAAGGATATTTGACCCTATCTGGCGTAAGGCAAAACAACCTCAAAAATATAAAAGTTGACATTCCACTAGGTGTTCTAACAGTTGTCACGGGGCTTAGCGGAAGTGGCAAGTCCAGCCTTGTAAATGAAGTTTTGTTCCCAGCAGTTTCCAATCAAGTTATGCATTCCAGTTTGCAAGAAGGGAAATATAGAAGCATAAAAGGCATTGAACAGATTGACAAAGTTATCAACATTGACCAATCACCAATCGGCAGAACACCACGAAGCAACCCCGCAACATACATCGGACTGTTCACCCTTATTCGTGACCTTTTTGCCTCCACTCCAGACGCTCAAGAACGTGGATATACAAGCGGCAGATTTAGTTTTAATGTGAAAGGCGGCAGGTGCGAAAATTGTGAAGGTGACGGCGAGAAAAAAGTTGAAATGTACTTTTTGCCAGATGTTTATGTGCCTTGCCCATATTGTCGTGGCAAGAGATATAATAGGGAAACATTGCAGGTGAAATATAAGGGTAAGAGTATAAGTGACGTGCTTGAAATGAGTGTTGAAGAAGCCTTGAAATTCTTTGAAAATTTGCCTTCAATAAAAAACAAAGTTCAAAGCCTTTATGATGTTGGCTTGGGATACATTAAACTCGGGCAAAGTGCCACAACTCTTAGTGGCGGTGAAGCACAAAGAGTTAAACTTGCCAGCGAACTTTGTAAGCGGGATACTGGCAAAACGCTTTATATTCTTGACGAACCTACAACGGGACTTCACAGTTATGACATCAACAATCTTGTAAACATTCTTCAAAAACTTGTTGACAAAAACAATTCAGTTGTTGTTATTGAACACAATCTTGATGTTATAAAAATTGCCGACTACATCATTGACCTTGGCCCAAATGGGGGAGATAGGGGCGGAGAAGTGGTCGCACACGGAACGCCAGAGCATGTTGCGAAAGTTCCGGAGAGCAAAACGGGACTTTTCCTTAAAAAACTTTTGAAATGACTTTAGCCTATTGTTTTTGTTCATTTAACGTTCAAAGTGTTTTTTACTCAATAATTTCGGCGTATTTTAATAACAATTTAATATAAAAAAATAAAATCTCAACATTTTTGCTGGGATTTTATTTATAAATATAGTTAAAGAATTGCAAAAAAAGTAAAAATGAGTTACAATGAATTGTGGAAAATTTTTATGAGATACTACGGATAAAGCCAAATGCAACGCCAGAGGAAATTAAACGGGCGTTTATTTCGCTTGCGTCAATGTATCACCCGGACCGCTATGTTGGCGACAAAAAGTTTGCAGAAAGTTATATGGCAAGTATCTCTGAGGCCTATTGCACTTTGCGTGATCCCGTCAAAAGAATGGATTATGACATTATCCACAACATAAACAAAACTCCAAGTAAATTTGAGCGTAAGCACTCAAAACCGCTGAAAGAGAAGCCAAAAACAGAAAGTTATGCTAAAAAGACTAATGAGAAAATTTACGTCAGACCGATTTCCTCAAAATATTTCAGAAACTCAAAACGCAAGAAATCAAACTTCTTTGCAAAAGTCTTTAAGTCAAAACTTTTCTATTCAATTATGTTTGTGCTTCTTCTTGAAATTGTTATTTTGTTTTTAATTTTTGGCGGCGTATTTGACTAACTATCTAGAATAAGTTGTTTATATTAAAGCCCATAAAGTAGTGAAGCGAGTCGGCGGAAGCTTTTATAATTGACAAGTTTTCAAGAGCTAAAGACTTGTCGTTGTCGTCAAGGGCTTCTTCAAGTTTTATAAAACTTTCGTCAATAGTTCTTATTTTGTCATAGTTGGTGAAATAGGTGATATATTTTTTTTGATTGTCCCAATAGACTTTTGTTTCGTCAAACTTGCTTACAACTTGTTTGGCATTTAATTCCTCTTTATTTTGGGTAAAAAGTACGGTTAATTCGTTTGAGTATCCTTGCAAAGTGGTGTAGGTGGACTTTAAAAGCAGTTCTTCCAATATGCACACGCCAACAAGAATTGCAATAAGAATTAGAACATAAATATTTCTTTTCATTCCTTCACCTCGCACATAAAAGTTTTGCAAGGTTTATTTTTTTCTTGATAATAAACATTTCCGTTGCTGTTTATTGTCAAAACTAAAATATCACTCACGCTCTTAGTTTTTTGAGATTTCATAAGTTTTTGGAGAAAATTCTGTGACAGTTTGAGTTCACTCAAATTTTCTTCCATAACTTTGCCGTCATTTACTAAAACATAGTTTAACGCACTTTGTTCTGGGGTGAGTTTCAGTTGCTCACTTGTTGCTGGACTGGCTGTAGATTTCAAAAGTACACTAATATTTCCGTTTGTTTCTACAATGGCAAATGCCACGTCGGCTAGGTCAAAACACTCACACCCTCTAAGTCCTTCGGTTAGGTCGTTTAGCGTCATATTCAGTTGTTTTAGGGCTGGGTAGTTTATGCCGTCACCGTCAATAACGATAATCGGCTTGCCGTTTATGAGTTTTCTGAAAAAAATACTCTTTCTGTTTAGAAGTGTAAATCCATGATGCAACACAACAAGTGTTAAAAGTGGAACTATGCCAAAAACAAGCGGAATGGAAACATCACTCATGGGAATGCACGCCAAGTCGGCAATTATAAGTGTCACTACAAGCTCAAATGGTTGCATATCGCCAATTTGCCTTTTGCCCATAATTCTGACAGCAAAAAGAACAATCAAATAAATTATTAAAGACCTTAAAATTAACGTTATCATATGCACAAATATTTACAATTTTGCGAATTTTATGCGTCTTTTTGGGCTTGTTTGACGGAATTCTTTTTGATTGTAATTTTTTTGAAGTCTGCAAAGGAAAATTTGAATAGATTGAAAAGTAGCCCAAAAATGAGATAGAAAATTGTTGCAATTATGCAGGACATAGCAAGAGACACGAACATTGGGAAGATGTTTTTGCTAAGGTTATAAACCCAGCGGGACATCATGACGCTTGCAAGGGAAGATAGAATTGTTAGAAGCAAATATTTGAGATTGAAAAAGTTGTCGCCTAAAAATTTGTTAAGCATAACAATGTTAAGAATACTCGCACCGCCAAGGCACAAAGCCATACCCCAAACAAGTGACAAAACCCCAAGTTTTGTTGTAAGAAAGACTATACATAACACAAGTGCCACAGCCCCCACAAGATAATTCACAAAACTTTTGACCTCAAGATTAAGGGCATTTAGGCACGAAACAGTCACACCGCTGAGGCAAATGGGAAGAACTAAAAAACTTGAATAACTTAAGAAATATCCCGAGTCGGCGTTGTTGTAAAAAAACATTCCAATAGGCCCGCCAAGTGAGAAAAAGAGTGGGATAAATATAAAAGAAATGAAGATTGCGAACTTTATTGAAAAGTGAATTTTTGACTTGATTTCATCATAATTTTGCGTAAAAACTGCGGAAGACAAGTCTGGAATGAGTGTTGTGGACAATGCTCCGATAACCGTTGAGGGAACGTATAAAAGAGGAAAAGTCATGCCCATTGCAACGCCAAAAATTGCAAGTGCTTGGTCGCTTGAGTAGCCAACGCTTACAAGCTTAAGCGGAATGATAACAGAAATAAGTGGCGTAAGTAGGCTGGACACAACTCGAACTATGGTTATTGGAAGTGACGATTTTATAATTGGTTTTACAAGCCCTTTGGGACTGGCAAACCCACCACCACGTTTAAGATATAACAGCAAAACAAGCACGCTTGAAGCAACGCAAGAAATGGTGTAAGAAATGCCTGCAAGGAAGACTTTTTCAAGAGAGAAACTGAGAACCGCAAGGAACAAAACCGTGAGGATAATTCTTACAATTTGCTCAATGAATTCAGTTAGTGATACCCAGAAATATTGTTTTTTGCCCCACAAACTGCCTCGCAAAATGGAATATACTGTGGAAAAAACAAGTGATGGCAAAAGAATTAAAAGAATTACTGTGCAGCGGGTGTCGGTGAATATTGTTGAAAGTAGATTCCTGAAAACGAACACAATTCCGCAAAGAGCAAGAGCCGTGCAAGCCCCAATTAAAAGTGCTGCAGTAACAGTTTTAAAACTGCCTTTTTTATCATTTTTTGTTTCATGTTCTGATGTTTTTTTGCTGACAACAAGTGGAAGTCCGCTTGAAATAAATGTTTCAAGAACCATAAAAACGGAAAAGGCTATTTGATAAATTCCTAAGCCCTCCGCCCCCACCATGCGGGAAAGGAATATCCTAAAAAAGAACCCCAGTGCCCGAGTCAGCACTGAAAATGATGTGATAACTGCTAATGCTTTAAAAAGTTTTTTCAAAATTTTCTCCTATTGAATATATATATGTAAATATATTTACGATTTAGATGTTGTTAGAATGAAAAAAAGGAGAAAAAAAATGAGTGAAGTTAAAAAAGTTGACATTTTGCCGTTTGAAGTGGTGAAAATTGTGGGAAAAACGAAACTTGAGGTTGCCAAAGAGTTTTGCGTCCCGCAAGCGGCGATTTTGGGAGAAGATGACGGGTTTGTCATTGTTGATAGGAAAACAAACAGAGTTCATACAGTGCTTCCTGGCGAAACAGTAAGTTCGATTGCCCAAAGATTTGGCACAACTGTGCAAGAAATTAAAGAAAAAAATAACATTTTATTCATATTTGTTGGACAACAGTTGCTCATATAGTTGCAAAGCCCGCCCGAAAAATGTTATAATAACATCAAGGTTAGGTTTCAGATGATAACAATAAAAGAAGTTAAATCAAAAAGTGATATAAAAAAGTTTGTAAATTATCCACACAAACTTTATAAGGGCAACAAAAATTTTGTGCCATTTTTAAACATAGATGAAGTAAATAAATTTGACCCAGACAAAAATGAGTCCTATCATGATTGCGTGGTCAAATGTTTTTTGGCATACAAAGACGGCGAGATTGTTGGCAGAATTGCTGGCATTATCCAAAAATTATATAATGAAAAAGTGAAAGAAAAACGTGCAAGATTTTCGCGTTTTGACTGCATAAATGACGGGGAAGTTGCAAAGGCATTGTTTGACGCAGTGGAAAGTTGGGCAAAGTCAGAGGGCATGACCACAGTTCATGGTCCAATGGGTTACAACGACCTTGACAGAGAGGGATTGCTTATTGAAGGTTTTGACCAAATGTCAACTTTTGAGGAGCAATACAACTTTGACTACTATGGCAAGCTTATTGAAGATAATGGCTTTAAGAAAGAGGTTGACTGGGTGGAATATAGAATTTTTGCACCAAAAGAACCAAATGAAAGAGTGGATAGAATTGCAGAGGCAGTGGCAAAGAGATATAAACTCAATCTTGTTACTCCCCCAAGCATAAAGTGGTTTGTGGATAATTACAAAGACCAATTCTTTGATGTCTTGGACGCAGCGTATTCGCCACTTTATGGTGTCGTGCCATTTTCAGACAAAATGAAAGATTCGCTTATTTCTCAATTCGGACTTATCTTGAACAAAGATTTCTTGGTCGGGATAACAAATGAGGAAGGGAAACTTGTTGCATTTGGGCTTGTGTTTCCATCACTTTCAGAATCAGTCAACAAGAGCAAAGGAAAGATTTTGCCATTTGGAATTTTCAGAATGTTGAAGCAAATTAAAAAGCCAAAGAGCATTGACCTGGGGCTTATTGCAATCAGACCGGAATATCAAAACAAAGGCGTCAACGCTATGATTGTGTCATATCTTATTCATGGAATGATTGAAAAGAACATTGAATATGCCGAAACAAATCTTATGCTTGAAGACAACACAAGAATTCAAGGACAATGGAGCGTGTTTGACTACATTCAACACAAAAGACGCAGAAGTTATGTCAAAAATATTTAATAAAAAAATCTCACAGTTTTGTGAGATTTTTTTGTATCAGATTTTATCTTTTCTTTTTGCCTTGTGGCTTATCTTCAGTTTTTGTTTCTTTAGGATTTTTCAAAGCGTTAAATTCTTTTTCAACTTGCTTTTTCTTGCTTTTGATTTCTGACCTTTCGCTTGATTTAATGTTTTGATTGCTTTGAAGATAAGTTACTGCAGATTGCAAATATTCCATTCTATCTTTAACTTTGTTAAGTTTCTTGGCATATTCGCTATAAAGTTTTCCGTCAACTGCTTCGTCACCCGTAGATTTTGAATCATACTCAGCTTTTATGCTGTCATATTCTTCTTGAAGGGAAGCAAGTTGAGCATTAAGACCTTCAAGGCTGTTTTCTCTTTTAGATTTAAGTTCTGCTTTAATTTGTTTTTCGTTGATTGCTTTTGGAGATTTCTTGTATTCTGCTTTCTTAGTCTTCTCATGTTTTTGTTTTTTAGGAACACGTCTGAGGAGATATCCTGCGATTGCAAAGCCAAGTGCTACAACAAGAAGAAGGGAAGAAGCAATAATCCAAATGTTAACATCTGAGGAATGTGAGTGTTCTGTTGTTGTGTCGTCTGTTGTTGTGTCGTCAGTTTTTTCAACCACTTTGGAAACAATTGTGTAATCGTCAGAAGTTTTGCCGACATATTCGCTTGAGTCAACGTCTGTAACTGTGTAACTGTCAATGTACATCTTTCCAGTTGCTGGTTCGTCAGAAGTTCCAAGAGAGAATAGAAGTTTTACATTTTGATCGGCTTCTGCAAGGATATAAATTGTGTAGAGTTTGTAGCCATTTTCTTCGTCATCTTCTTCCACTTCTGGGGTAACAATTTTCTTAAAGACATTTGTGTTTTCTTCGTCAACGACAATGTTCCCGTCAGAGTCAAGTGTAACAACTTCCATTCTGCCAGCACCTTCTGATGAAAGTTCATCAGTTCTTATCCATGCACAGAATTTGTAATAACTTCCTTTTTTGAGGGAATAGGTGTAACTTGTTGCAAGGGTTTGATAACTGTTTTCAAATGTGTTATGAAGTGTAAGGACTGATGTTGATGACTTTCTTGTTGGAAGGTCTGGGTCGTCAAGTTTGTTGTAAATTTTTGCTGAACATTCATTTTTGTTTGAGATTTCTGTTATGTCAAATCCAAGTGCGTCTTGTGACCTTTTATTTCCGTCCATTCTTGCTGTGTCAAACTTGTTTTCATAAAGGTTGACTGAAAGGCTTGTTGAATTTGCAACAACTTTTTCAGAAGCAAGATAGCCTGCGCAATCGAAGAATGCACTTTGTGCTTCGCTTGAACTTCCATGAACGCCAACGACCATTTTTACATCTGTTGATGAAATGCCGTTTGTAAGATAGAAGTAAAGTTGTTTCCAATCGCCATTTGTGTTGATATTGTCGAAGATTGCAATAGTTTTGTTATTGCTATCCACAAATTTCACATATGCTTTTGCGTTTTTATAAGTGCTTACGCCCACAAAGAAGGTGACTTTGCTTTGACTAGAATTGCTGTTTGAAGAAACTGTAACTGCACTGCTTGTGTAGGAAACGTCTTCTGCAGTTGAACTTCTGACCATAAGCACATTTTCTGTGTCTTCTGCATAGTCGCCTTTGTTAAGATTGTAGAAATCTTTGTAGAAAGCATAGTTTGCGCCTGGGTTTGTTATTGTGCTGTATCTGTCTTGTGGATTTCTTGACCCATCAGCAAGGAAGTGTCCAATTCTAACAATTCCGCTTGAAAGTGTTTCGGAAGTTGATTTTGAAACTGTCCAACTTGTTGGAACGAGTGGATAATTCATAACTATTGAGCCGTCTGTGCCGATTGTGTAACTGTTTGAAAGGGAATCTATAGTTGCAAAATTGAATTGACCGTTTTTGATGTTTGATGTGTCTGCCATGCTGGACAAATCAAGTGTGTTCGATGAAGAAGTTTTTGAAGACAATTCGCTTGAAGTAACAGCCTCAAGAACAATGTTATCCACAACAGCCCAGCCTTTTTCTGTTCCAAGTGACAACTTAAGAGAAACTTTTTCGTCACTTTCGCTGCTGCCTTTGATGTAGAAACTTACAACAGAGAAGCCGTTTCTTGCGTCTGTGCTTGAAGAACCTTTAAGAGTAGATTGTGAGATTGCTTTTGAAGCAAGTTTTTCGTTTGTTGGGGTGAGGGTTGCTGTAAGTCCAGATGTTTCACCGCCTGTTTTCAAAACAAATGACAATCTGTAAAGCCCGTGTTGATAAATTGTAAGAGTGTTGTCTTTAGCATTGTCTTTGTCGTCTGTAACTGATGAAATTGTTTTTGCTTCTGCAACAGCAGCACTATTTACAAAAAACAGAGATTTGCTCGTTGATGCGTTTCCGTCAAAGACGTCTGCATTGTTGCCAGTTGTTTCAAAAATTGAATTTATTTGTGAGTTGATATAATCTTTTGTGTTTACATAAATGTCGCTTAAACCATTGCCACCTTCCACTGTCCAAAAGTCAAGGTCTTGTTCAAAGTCGGAATTCTTAAAAGAGGTGAGGGCAGTTCTTTGGAAACTCTTTTTTGCACTTGTGCCAGCGTTTGCTGCGTCAAGATAATCTGCTTCCGCCACTTCCGAAACTACAATGTGGTCATAGAACACAGCGCCAGCATCATTGCCTTTTTTAAATTTTAGCTGCAAAGTGAAACTCTTTGCTTCAAATGAGTCTGTTTGAACATAAAGAGTATATTTGCTCCATTCGCTTGTTGTGACGTTGAGTGACATATCAAGTTCTGGGGAATAGATTGTGCCAGAGCCGTTGCCTTGTGTCATTGCATACACGCTTATTTCATAAAACTTGTCCGCTTCAAGGGTTGCAGAGTCGCTTGTAACATATCCACTTGTTTGCCCAGTTGCATTGCTTGCACCACGGAACATAAGGATATAGTTATCTGGGTCAGAAATGTTTGTTGATGGCTTTGGCTTGTTTGTCAGCCCATAACTGTTTGAACTGCTGGTGTCAATGACACCGCATGAAACATCTTCTGGTACAGAAACTGTCCAGTTGTTGCCGTCAACAGACGCAGGGAAGTTTTCGCCCCTATCTGTCTTAGTCTTAAAATCTCCATTTTTAATGATGTCGGTTTTTACAGATTGATAGTATGCTGCTTGCACGCTTGGATGAGAGTATCTGAGCATTGGCACGCCAGACAGCACACATGTTGCAGAAAGTGCAAGTGCTACAAGTGCTTTTTTAGTTTTTCCGAGATTGTGTTTCATAAATGACCTTCTTATACAATATTGTTGAACCAAAATAGGCTCATTTTTTTGTTTTTTGAGTTAATTTGAAACTCATAACTCTTGCATTATATAATAACTGGGCAAAAAATGCAATCAATTTTTGTTATTTATTACTATATAAAATATTTTTCTAGTAAATTAACATAATAGAATTATGGACAAAAAGAAAAAAACTATAATTTTTTTTGTGTTTGCAGGGCTGGTTGGCATAATAAATGGACTTTTTGGGGGTGGAGGAGGTATGTTATGTGTACCAATTTTCAAAAGCCTACTCAAACTAGAGGACAAATCTTCTCACGCAACGGCAGTTATGGTGATGTCTATTGTGAGTATTCCAACACTTATCATCTATCTATTTTCCTTGCCGTTTAAGGCAGATGTTGGGATTTTTGTCACAATAGGCTCACTTGTTGGTGGGCTTGTAGGAAGTTTCATTCTCAAGAAAATTAACAACAGACTTCTGAACTTTCTCTTCGTCCTTGTGCTTATTGCTTCGGGGCTAAAGATGTTCTTTTAAGATGTTTTGCAAAAAGTAAAATTTTTAAACTAGAAAGGTGAAAAAATGTGGATTGTGTTTGTAATTTTAGGGCTTGTGACGGGGCTTATGGGCGCGCTTGGACTTGGTGGCGGAACAGTGCTTATTCCGCTATTATCTCTTATTGGTGTTGGGCAAAAAGAGGCTCAACTTATAAATGTTTTTTCCTTTGTCGTCATGGCGTTTATTGTCCTCATTTTCAACATAAGAAACGGGCTTGTGGACGTCTTCCCAGCGGTTATATTTTCGTGCGTTGCAGTGCCGTTTGCAGTCATTATCGCCTTGTGCGTTAGGGGAATTGATGAACACGTTTTAAAGATAACTTTCGGGGCTTTTTTGCTTATTATGGGAGCGGTGGAACTGGTGTGTTATCTTAAAAAATATCACTCAAAATAGGCCTAGATATTTTAAAATAAATGTTGTCAAGGAAAATTTTTCTTGACAATTTTTATTTGTGTGATATTTTGTAGTGGAAGGCAAAACTTGGTTGATTTTGCTTAAAATAGTTGCCTTCGACCAAAATTTAAAGATTTTTCAATATTTATTGCTAGAAATTGCTTGCTTTGACGCAAAATTTCTTTACAACTTTCAAAACTTCGTGTAAAATACAATGTGATAAGGAGTAGAAAAATGGTTGACAAAGAAAAATGTATCGGCTGCGGCGCTTGCGAAGGTGTTTGCCCAGTTGGAGCAATAAAAATGATTGACGGCAAGTCGCATATTGATGACGAAATTTGCATCGGCTGTCACACTTGCGAAGGCATATGCCCAGTGGAAGCAATCAAGATTGAAAAATAAGCAGTTTTCTGCAAAGGAGTTTTTGTTTTGGAAAAATTAGCAGTTATTCATTTGGGAAGCACAAAAATAAATCTTACATTGTCATATCTCAATCAAGAAGGCAATTATGTTGTGTTTCAAGATATGAGCGAACCTGTCAAAATTGTTGACGACTTTGACGGGGAAGGACTTTTGAGAATGGCACGAAGCAGCGAGGCTTTGGTCGTTCTTAAAATGTTTAGAATGATGTGTGAAGTGAACAAGGTTACAAATATTTATGCCGTTGGCTCTCACTCTCTAAAAACACTTAAAAACTATCGCAGTTTTTTGGATGAAATATACAATATAACAGGCTTCAAGTTTAGAATTCTTGAAGAAGAAGAGGAACTTTCAAACCTTTATTGTGGGGTTATAAACACCCTTGACATTCCAAAAGGCGTTATTGTAAATGTAAGTGGCGGCTCAACCCGAATTGTGCAATATAACAGAAGAAATATCGTAAATCAAGTGGTCATTCCATTTGGCTCTTATGAGGTGGCAAAAAGTTTGGAAGGGGCTACAAGTGTTGCTGAAGGTTGTGACCTTATGGTCAAGAAATTTGCCGACAGCGTAAGAGAAATTGATTGGCTTAGAGATATTGACCCAGAATTTAGTTTTGTTGGCGTGGGCAATGCCTTTTTAAACGCTGGCAAACTCTCTCGCAAACTCAGAAAATATCCAGTTGACATCGCGCACAACTATTCAATGACAAACGCTCAATTTGACGATATTTTCAAACTAATAAAAACACTTGACATTGACAAAACAAAGAAAGTTAAGGGTATATCTTCCGAACGTGCAGACGTTTTTGCTGCGGGAATTTGCATGACAAAAGCAATTTTTGACGTGTGCAAATTTGAGCAGGTTACAGTGTCCGAACGTGGCATGAACATGGGTTTTTTGCTTGGAAACGTTATGCCAGGGATAATTGAAAAGCCTCTAAGTGACCTTTTGGGATACAGCCTTGAAAATATCCGCACATTCCATGACGGAGAATTCAGCAATTCAAAGCAAGTCAACGACTTGTCACTCATTTTGTTCAGACAACTCAAAGTCCTCCACAAATTGCCAAGGGGATATATCAAAATTCTAAGAATTGCCTCGGCTATGCACGATTGCGGGCAAAGAATAAAATTCTATGAACACGAGAAAAATAGTTTTCATATCATTCTCAACTCAGAATTGTTTGGCGTGACACATAGAGAAATTGTAATGGCATCATTTGTGAGTGCGTGTCAAAATTTGAGTGATTTTGACCTTGCAGAATGGATTAAATATAAAGATATCCTAACAGACGAAGATTTGGACGCTATGCGAAAACTTGCACTTATTGTTCGCCTTGCAGAAGCACTTGACAAGAGCCACAGAAATGTTGTTCAAGACGTCAGTTGCGACATTTTGGGCGACAGTGTTATTATGAAAACAATCGTCACTATGGACGCATCAATAGAAATAAGGGAAACTGCAAAAGTTGGGCAGGATTTCAGAAAAGTTTATAAAAAGACCCTTGAAGTTTTGTAAAATAGAGAGGTTTTTATGTTAAGTTATGAATTGTGTATTGACATGGGAAGTTCATACACAACAATTTATAAGAAAAACAGCGGAATTGTTTTGCGTGAGCCAACTTTGGCAATTCTTCAAACTTCTGGCAAAAATATGAAAGTTGTTAAAATGGGACTTGAAGCACAAAGGCTTTATGGCAAGACTTCTGACGATGAAGTTTTTGTTAGACCTATTGTTGACGGCATTGTCAAAAATGTGTCACTTTCGCAAAAGATTTTGGAATATTTCCTAGGAAAAATTGTTAAATATCGCTTTGTTAAGCCTGCGATAAAAGTTATTGCTTGCCTTCCAGTTGGACTTAAAAAAGAAGAATATGACGACATAAAGAAAATGTATTTTGCCGTTGGCTTTGCCAAAATTGACTTTGTTTATGGCAGTGTGTGTGCCAGTTTTGCCGGCAGCCCATATCTTGCTCAAAACAGAGCAAATCTCATTGTTGACATCGGCGGCGGAAGGACAGAAATTGCGTGCATTACAAATGGGAAGATAATCTCCGCTTGCAGTGTAAATGTTGGTGGAAATTATGTGGATAGGCTTATTGTTTCTGAACTTCAACACAACAAAAATTTTATAATAAATCAAAATTTGGCGGGCAAAATTAAGTGCGAAATTGGCTCGCTTTATGAAACAGACACAAGCAGCATTGAGGTTGTTGTGCAAGAAGCGTCTGCCAATTCTCAAATAACAACAATTGTGCATGCTAGGGATATAACAAAGCCAATTTGCGAAGCATATTTCAAAATAGCACAACTCATTCAAGCATTCCTTGGAGATTGTTCGCCAGAAGTGGTGGAAGATATTAGAAAGTCTGGCATTGTTGTGTGTGGTGGTGGAGCAAAAATAACGGGGCTAGAAACATTCTTTAAAAAGATTTTGGGCTTAAGCGTGTTTGTGCTTGACAACCCAGAAGTTGCAACTGTTTTGGGCAGTGAAAAGTTGCTAAGCGACTATAACATGCTTCAAAAGGTTAAGGAAGAAAACTAAAATTTTGTTTTTTTGTCGAAAATAAAAAGTAAGACCAAATGCGGTTTTACTTTTTTTCTTTTGTTGCTAAAATTTCATTAGGAGAAGAAAATGGCAAGAAAAATTGTTCTTACAAGTGGAAAGGGCGGCGTTGGCAAAACAACCATTTGTGCCAACCTTGGCGTAGCACTTGCAAAACTTGGAAAGCGTGTGTGCCTTGTGGATGTGGATATTGGGCTTAACAATCTTGACGTTGTAACTGGGGTGGAAAATAAAATTGTGTTTGACATTGTTGACGTCATTCAAAACAGATGTCGCATAAAACAAGCTTTGGTGCAAGACCTAAATCAGCCAAATTTATTTATCATGCCGTCTGCCCATTCCTACAACAAATCACAAGTCACTGCCGAGAATGTAAGGAAAGTTATCGAAGGACTTAATGACTATTTTGACTTTGTGCTTATTGATTGCCCAGCGGGCATTGATGAACCCTTTAAACGTGCAGTGTGTGGGGCAGATGAGGCGATAGTTGTTGTGACGCCACACCTGTCAAGTCTGAGAGATGCCGACAAAGTCCTTCTTATGCTAGGGAATTTTAACATTAAAGACTATTCCATTGTTATAAATCGTGTAAGAGGCGATATGATTTTGGATAAAGAAATGCTTGATTGCAAAAAAATTTCTGAAATCTTAGACGCCAGACTATCTGGAATAATTCCCGAGGACGATGCAATAACAACTTTTCTTTCTGTGGGCAGAACAGTCAACAGGGCATGCAATTCTTACGAAGCATTTTCGCTTCTTGCCAAAAACATATTGGGCGAAACAACGAAGGTCTTTGATTGCACGGAAAAATATAAAGGCTTTACTGGCTTTTTCAAACGAATGATACTCAAAAAAGTTAAATAAAAGGTGAAATATGAAAATTGCACAAAAATCACTTTTGAGAATAGAAAAAATGTTGAAATATGATAAAGAGCGAGTGTCGCAGCCGCTCTTAAATCTTTTAAAAAGTGACATCTTTTCTGTTTTTGATAGCTACTTTGAAATGAGCCTAGAAGATATTTCTATAAGTTATTTTGTGGGCGAGGACGGCAAATATCACTTCAACCTTGACGTTGGAGCAAGACGAATGAAACGTCCCACATATTTTTAAACTATCATTTTTTTATGCAAAAATGGGCATTTTTTAAGCATTTTTTTACATATTTTTGGGACTTTTGGCATAAAAATTTTGTATGAAAAAGATTGTAATAAAAACAGTTTCAACAAAAAAAATACTTAAAAATACATGGGGGTTTTTCAAAAAATATCTTACATTGTTTATCATTGCTCTCATTTTTCTTGCACTTGTTGTGTGCGACAGAGCGGGGAGCAGTGCGGGTGGAATGATTATGGATAATTTAAAGTCCATAGCCACCAGTTTTACGCCAACAACCGACCTTTTTGATGACGGAAGTGAAGTGTCTTTTGTGTCTTATTTTTTTGGCATGACTAGACCTCAAAAAGATGAAGTTATTAAGTTTACACTGCCTACAATGCAACAAAACACTTCTTCGTCAGACGATTTTTTGTGTTATGATTTTGACGGAGTTTTGTCAAGCGTTGCAAATGGCACAGTGAGTGCAGTGGGCTGGACTTTGGACAATCAAAAATACATTGAAATTGACCACGCAAAAGGATACAAGTCAAGATATGTAGGTGTGTTTTCGCTTGGTGTTTCAACGGGGGATAAAGTGGCGGGCGGAAGCCTAATTGCTTCAACAACATCGGGGCAGAAGTGCAAAGTTTATGTCTTTCAAAACAACAATATGCTAAAAATAAGTGAAGTGGAATGGGCAAAATAAAGTTTAAAATCCACCCGTTATTTCTTGTGTTTGCAGCGACACTTGTCTATTTTGGGCAAGGAGTTCTGTTTGTGAATTATCTTGTTGTTATGATTTTTCACGAATATGCCCATGCATATGCTGCAAGAAAATTGGGATACAATCTTCAGAATATAAAACTTATTCCATTTGGCATTTGCCTAAATCTAAATTCCACAACTCTTGACCCAGTTGACGAGATAAAAATTGCAATCGCAGGTCCTTTGTGCAACTTCATTTTGGGGGCGGGAATGATTGCAATTTGGTGGCTTTTTCCAGCGACATACAATGTTACAAACTTGTTTTGTTATGCAAATTTTGTGACGGCAATATTTAATCTTTTACCTGCATTTCCACTTGACGGGGGAAGGGTGCTTCATGCGTGTTCAAGCAAAATATTTGGACGGGACAAGGCTTCAAAGATTTGCAAAATTTCAAGTGCCATTTTGTGTGTTATGTTATTTTTGCTGTTCATTTTCAGTTTTTACATTTCTCATGGCAATTTCACCTATTTGTTTGTAATATTTTGCCTTCTCACTGGCTTTTCACAAAAAGACGAAAAGTTATCTTACAGTTTTTTCAACCTTTCAAAAGTCAAAAAGGATAAAAACGTCTTGAAGGTCAAAACCCTTTATGTGCGAGATGATGTGAAACTATTTAAACTTTGCAAGTACATTGATTCGGCAAGTTTTCTCAACCTTTATGTCTGTGACAAAAATGGAGATTTTGTGGACAATATCAACGAAAAGGACCTAGGAACACTTTTGGAAAATAACAATTCTACAACAACTCTTCATGACGCAATTTGGGGATAAAATTTAACTAAAGCCACTTTTTAGTGCAAAAAATGCCAAATTTTATGAACAAAGCGTGCAAATTCGCTTAACATATTTCTCAAAATATTTTAAAATATCTCTGTAAGGGGATAAAAAAATGAAATATGTTAGAAATGTTGACGATTTGAAAAAATACACTTTTGAATTCTTTGACGCCTTTTTGCCTCAAATGCTTTCCGACCAAATGGTCAATTATTTTTTGCTTAATATGGGTGATGGGGAAACGCTTGAAAGAAGTGCCATAGCATATATGTCACAAGGGAAGATTACCCCCGAAGCAGTGGCGGACTATGGCGAGGCTATTTTGCAACTGAATGACTATAGAGGGCTTCTTAAAAAGTTTGTGGAACTTTTACTTAAGGCCAAAAATTATGAAGGGCTTTGTGCGTTTTTAAATAGAATTTTCTTGCAACAAGTTGGCGACTGCAAATATAGAAGTGTCAAAAAGGAATATTCAATAAATGAAAGATATTTCGATAGATTTGTAGAGATTGTTACATATTGTGCCATTGACAGAAGACTATACACACCTTTCTTTCTCGCAATCTTTGCAAGTGAGGCGGGGTCACGAATGTCTTATTACAAAGAACCACTGAAAGAATATCTTGATGTTTTTTTGAAAGACGGCGAAGATGATGAGTTTATATCCCAACTTTTGGGACTTGACAACAAAGAGGGCATAAAGGAATATGCGTCATCAAATATGCAAAAGACCTTGAAAGCTGTTATTATGGAATACATCTCGGGCGAGAATGGCAGCGCCGTGCTTGCAAAGCGTGCAGTTGCCATGCATAAACTTGAGGCGTTAGCCATTTTGGAAGAAATCTTGTCGGGAAATGAAGAAAACCTAAAACCAAAAGCTGTTCAACTTTTGTGTTCATTAAAAGAAGATAGACGAGTTAAAGAAAAGTTAAAGACGCTTTATGAAACAACTGAAAACGCAAGAATTGCAACAATTCTTGAAAAAGAATGTGGCTTTGAAACGCTTAGAATGTTTGAAACAGAAGGTGAGTTTTTAAGCGAAGTGGAAAGAACCACTCCTCAAATTCAAGAAAGACTTTATGGCGTTAGGCTTAAAAGATTTTATGACAAGCATGGACTTGACAACACTGGCACAAATGGCAGAATTTTGACATACGTTATGGAAACGTTTAAGTCAAAAGAAATTGACTCCAACTTAAGTGCCTACAAAGAGTATTTTCAATATGTGGACAAAGATGTGCTTCAAAGGCTTTGTGATGTCATATGGGAAGTTGCTTTTTTAAAGGGCAAATTCTTGTGCAGCAAATGGGCAATGAGGCTTGTCGCGGTTTTTGCATCCATGCCACTTATAAAAGAAATTACAGAAAGTTTGAAACTTTGGCTTTTTGACAAAAACATGGCGACAAATGCAAAATATTTTGTGGATATGCTTGCAAGCAGCGGTCATGAGGGAACAATTTATGTTGTGAGGGAAATGCAAAAGGAAAACCTTTCACCAAAGCAAAAAAAATATTTTGAACAAAAACTTGAGAACTTTTCGGATAGAAGCAGCCAAAGCATTGAAGAAGTTAAGGACAAACTTGCAGACACATTCGGCTTTGACAAAGACGGATATTTGGAACTGGACATTGGAACAAGAATTTTGCTTGCGAAAATCAACCTCGATTGCACAATTTCAATATATAATAGTGCAACGGGCAAACCAGCAAGGCTTAAAGGTGAAGAAAAATGTCAAGGCGAAAATGTTAAAAAATATCTCAAACAACTTGAAAAGGAAGTTAAGGAACAACGCAAAAGATTGTGGACAAGTTTTATGGAGTTTAGAGGATATGACCTCGCAACTTTCCGCAAGTGCATTGTAAACAACTGCCTTCTAAATTTCCTTTCGCAACACCTTTATTGGGGAAAATACAAAAAAGATAAACTATGCGAAGTTTGCGTTTTCCATGACGATAGACTTGTGCATGAAGCAGGCAATGTGCTTGACGACCTTGACGACTACACAATTGCTATTTTGCAACCACTTGATGCAGAACTTTATGCCAGCAGACTAAACGGCAGAATTGAGCCTCTGTTCGACCAAATGAACTTCCCACATTACAGAGCAGACGAAAGTGTTGCAAATTGCAACTATGTTGATGTTCTGTCGGGGGTGTTCTGCAATGCACAACTGTTTGTTACAAGACTGGAAAAATTAAAATTTAAGGTGGCGGACTTAGATAGCCGTGGCACATTTGGAACATTGTTTAAAGCAAACAAAAACTTAAACCTAATTACAACTGTGGAATTTGAGCGAGTGCCAATGACAAATCAAAATTGTGGCACAACACTGGGGAAAATAAGATTTTATGACCTTTCCCGTCAAACCAAAAATGGCAAAATTTATGCTCTAAACAAGTCCGAAGCCCTAACCATAAAGGAAATAAACGAATATATCCTAAGCAACGAAATCGGACAAATTATCAAAGCCACAAAAGGATAAAAAAACTCCCGTTTGGGAGTTTTTTGCTATATTTTTTGTTTTTATAATTTTATCAGATTTTGCAAACATGATAGAATGTTACAAATTTCACACATTTATTATTTATTTTTCACTGGCTTCTTTTCGTTGTAAGATTTGTTGTGAGGGGCGGTTTTTGTGAGTTTGTGGGTTGGGGAAGATTGCTCGTCTTTGTCGTGGTCATTTTCAAGTGCGCCAGAGTTTTTGCCGTGTTCTGCTATTTCGCTGCCCGGTTTGTTGTTTTCCACTAAGATATATGGCTTAAGGCGTTCAATGTTACTTTCCTCAAGTTCCAAAAGTCGTTTGCCAAAGAAGACAAGTTCGGGCTTGCATTTTTGGCAGTCGGAAAGAACGCTCATTAGGTCAATTACGCCCATTGTTGTGCCGTAAATGTTTACGCTGGCAATTTTTCTGTTTGATTTGTCAAGCATTGTTGCCATGTTCACAGAAAACCACATTTTTGCTTTTTTAAAGAACCCGTTGTTCACCAGTTCAATGTCCATGACTTGCGCCAAGTCCTCACAACTTTCGCTGAACTCGTCATAGTTCTTAAACTGTTTTTTTAGTTCTCTTTTAAGTTTGCTGTCTTGCACCTTTTCCATAACATTATTTATAGATTGCATTGCAGTTTGAATGTTTTGATGCAATGCAATAAGCAAATTTGTGTTCATTTCCTTTTGACTTTTTGGCATAATAGCCCCCTTTTTCATAGTTAGTTTGGCAGGTTTCAAAAATTTTATACATCTTTACACAAAAAATTGGGTCTTGACAAATCTTCAAACAAAAGTATAATTTTTATGTAATGAGGTGAATTATGACAAATTGGTCTTTTAACAGTGAAGATGTATCAGAATTTATGCTTGAAAACTCGTTTATCAAATCCGCTAAAAATTTTCCAACGTTCGAGGGCAAAAAGGGACTTTCTCTTATGGTCGGACGAAATGGCGATTTGACAACTTTGTGGAAGATTGAGCCATGCAGATTTTGGCAAGTGGAAAGGAACCTTACAACTGGCGAAGAAAAATTTATTAACGATTGGACGTTTCAGTGGATGGACTTTTTGGCAAAAAAACATGGGCAAGAATATATCGACTATCTAACTAGTTATATCCCACAACTTCAAAAAGAATACAGACAATTTCAATCAAGAATTATGTCAACAAGAACAGAAAGGGAACTTAGAACTCTTCCAGAGTGTGTTCTTATCAAAAAAATTGAAAGTTGCCCAAACATCGGCTCCACTGACGATTTTGACGAGAAATATGAAGACTTTGAAGGGCATAAACAACGTTTCGACAACAAAGTCTATCGCTATATGGAGATGAAGTGGAACAAAATCAAATATCTTGAAAAACACTTCTCTCAAAAACAAGCCCCTGAGCATGAAATGTAAAAAACTCCCAGACGGGAGTTTTTTATACATAAATAACTCTTTTCCCAGAGCGGATAGCATAATCTACTGTTTTGCTAGCACCGCTGCGGCACGTGTTTTCGATGTGACATACAACAACGTCACTGTTATCAACAATCCACCTATTTCTTTTCAAAATAAGCTGTTTTGGATAAACCTTTTCAAGCCCAGCCGAAACAAACCCATCAAAACAAGGCATTAAGTTGTCTTGTTCTTTTTTTGACGGAACAGAACACACAACACGATATATTTTCACACTTTGATACTTAAATTTAAGCCCAGCAACCACATTTGCACACAAATTGTCAAACGCACCCCTGTTGCCATCAAAAAAAGTCGTGTAGCCTTCTTTTATCAGCCCCTCAACCACCTCTTTCACCTTATCTTGAACCCCAACACACCTAAATTCCAACGAATGTCCCGCAAAACAAACTGTATTATTCATAACACCCCACTAATTTACAATAGTGAAGTAATTATACAACCACAAGGAATTATTTGCAACCGAATTTAACATTATAATAGTGAACGAAAGGTAACTATTTTAAATAAAGGAATTGATTATGGACATTTGTAGAAAAATTGACATGATGAGAGTTGCAAAAGGGTGGACTTTTTATAGGTTAAGTCAAGAAACTGGTCTTTCTCAACAGACTTTTATTCGTTGGATGAGCGGGAATACTATCCCTACTATTCCAGCACTTCAAAGCGTGTGTGATGCATTCGGAATAACACTAGCAGAATTTTTTGCCGATTTATCTGGTGAACAAATTGTAGCAGTCAATTCGGACACAAAAGAATTATTTGAAAATTGGAAATATCTATCTGCAAGCGAAAAACAATCAATTCTTACAATTATGCAAAATTACATAAAGGGCAATAAGTAAATATAGTATAAAATATCGGAAAAAAGTATGTAAAATGGCATTGTTGCATTTTTCTCTTGACTTTTTGCTGTGTTAAAAATAAACTTTATGCAGATAATATTTTAGGGGGAAAAATGAGAAGATTTTGGGAGAAGGCTAGAGTTTGGATGTTATGCATAAACTACACGCTTGTTATGGCGTTGCTGTGCATAGTTATTTACGGTGCGACCGCTCAAAGGACTTCTTCAAATGTGACTGTAACTTACAATCGCCCAACTTACACTGCAACTTTTGACCCAAATGGTGGGACTTGTGACACTGCAAGCAAAAACATAAAACTTGGTGACAATTATGGCACTCTTCCAACTCCAACTAGAACGGGCTATGACTTCTCGGGTTGGTTTGCGGGAAGTTCAGCTGTGTCAAGCGGGACACAATACAAAACAGTCGGCAACACAACTTTGACTGCAAGTTGGAGTGCTAAATCTTACACAATAACAAGCGGAACAAACCTCCCTGGCTCAAGCATTTCCGTCCCCTCAAGTGGAAAATTCGGGAGTGGCATTTCAATCTCTTCAAGCGGCAGTGCCACGGGATATAACTACTCATTAACAAATATAAAAATTTATTCGGGTAACTCCACAAACGGAACTCTGCTTGCAACAATAACTTCAACTTCTTCCTCTTGGACAATGAGCGGAACATATTATTCGTCAATTTATGTTTATGCCACTTGGACAAGAAGTGCAAAAACATATACACTAACACTTGACCGTCAAAGCGGAAGTGGTGGTTCTTCAACTGCAACAGCAACATACAATGCCACTGTTCCAAACATTTCTATTCCAACCAGAAACGGCTATACTTTTGGCGGATACTACACTGGCACAAATGGCTCGGGAACACAATACTACAATGCATCTGGCACAGGTCTTAAAACCTGGACAACAGACGGCGGTGCAACACTTTATGCCAAGTGGACTGCCATTCCAACGACTTTAACTGCAACTTCATATACTATTTCCGTCCCTCGAGGTACAAGCACTTACACTGCAGGATGGATACAACTTAATCTTGGTGGCGGTGGAGGCAAGTGGACATTGCAATGCACCAATTTAAGTATAAAGGCAGGTGTAAGTGATTTTGAAGTTATACGTTATGATAGTGATTATTCAAATCAGAGATATGTAAAGAGTAGCACATCTGATGCCCAATTCCACACAAAACAAACAGAAAATGCGAACAAAGTAACTGGCGAAACAACAAATTCTACTATTTGGTTGCATCATGATTTGTCTGGTGTTTCGTATATTGACAGTGACGGAACAAAAGAACGACAAAGAATGTATTACACATTCACAATTCGTGCCACGAGTGCTTATAACGGAACATACAAAGATATTCAAGTTCAAATGATTTATTTGTATGACGAATAGCAAAAAAGACTGGAAATTCCAGTCTTTTTGCTTGTATATTTTGTTCGCAAGGGTGGGTTATTTTCTATCCACTTTTGCCATGTGGGCAATAAGGTCAACGGTTTTGTTGGAGTAGCCCCATTCGTTGTCATACCATGCCATAAGTTTGACAAAGGTGTCGTTTAACATAATGCCTGCTTTTGCGTCAAATATGCAGGTTCTTGGGTCTGTTATGAAGTCGCTTGACACAACTGGGTCATCTGTATAGCCCAAAATGCCTTTTAGGTCGCCATTTGCTCTGCGTTTAATTTCTTTTTCAATTTGTTCATAAGTTGTAGGTTTTGCAAGACGGACGGTTAGGTCAACAACAGACACGTCAAGTGTTGGTACACGAAGGCTCATGCCAGTGAGTTTTCCTTTAAGTTCTGGGATAACTTCGCCAACTGCTTTTGCAGCCCCCGTTGAACTTGGAATAATATTATATGTCGCAGCACGACCGCCTCTCCAATCTTTCTTTGAAGGTCCGTCAACGGTGAGTTGTGTTGCAGTTACAGAGTGAACAGTTGTCATAAGTCCTTCCACAATGCCAAATTTGTCGTTGATGACTTTTGCAAGTGGGGCAAGGCAGTTTGTTGTGCAACTTGCGTTTGAAACAACAT
Source organism: Christensenella sp. UBA7862 (assembly GCA_002500135.1). Classification (GTDB taxonomy): domain Bacteria; phylum Bacillota; class Clostridia; order Christensenellales; family UBA1242; genus UBA7862. The sequence goes on from DLSM01000010.1 coordinate 101,830, forward strand.
TCATATCCTTTTGATATTTGTCTTCATTTACGCCCATAACAAACATTGGCACGCCGTCTTTGCCTGGGGCAGTGATAATAACTTTTTTCGCTCCATGTGCAAAGTGAAGTTTTGCGTCTTCAAGTTTTGTAAATTTCCCAGTGGCTTCGGCAATATATTCTGCTCCCGTTTCGTCCCAAGGAATGTTGTTTGGCTCTCTTTCTGCATACATTCTAATTTTTTTGCCGTTTACAACAAGGTGAGTGTCTGTGTGCGAAACTTTGCCGTCAAAATGCCCGTGAATGGTGTCATATTTGAGCATATATTCCGCATAGTCTGGCGAGATAAATGGGTCGTTGATTGCAACAACTTCCACATCGCTTCTTCCCATTGTGGCACGAAGGATAAGTCTTCCTATTCTGCCAAATCCGTTAATTCCAATTTTTGTTTTCATATTTTCCCCCTAACAGTAGAATACAACAAGGATATTTTCCCCTGATGACTGTATTATACAACAAAGACTGTCCATCTTCCAACTTTTAAAACAAACTTTTACACATTTATTTCACTTTTTTTGTGGAAGTGGTCGCTTTTGGCGCCTTTTTTGTGTTGCTTTTAACCGTTTTTGCTTTTGTAGAAGTCGTTTTTGTCACTTTTTCTTTCTTAGTGACGGTCTTTTTGCTAGTTTTAGTTGCTTTTTCAGATAAAGTGTTTTTGTTTTCAAGTTTTTGAGTTTTACTTGCAGATTTTTCTTCAAATGTTGAGCATTCAATCACTTCGCCAGTGTTTCTTAAGTCAAAAAAGTGCTTGCAAACCATCATAAGACAAACGGAAAGTGAAACTATCATAAAAAACACAGACACAAGAGTTATTGCAAGTTGATGAGCGGGGAACAGGATGTCGAATGTTATCATAAGAGCAAGTGCAACTTCAAATATTATGTTGGATACAACAGCACTCCTCAAGGCAGAGGACTTCTGATGAAAATCTGGCGAGTATGTTTCGCTTGCGCCGTCAATGAAGATTGTTTTTGACTGAAAACCTACAAGTGAGTTTGAATTTTTAAGAAGGCAAGATTTTTCGGGGAGTGATTGCATAATTTCCACCACATCACGAGAGTAAAGTCCCAAAGACAGGACATTCCCGCTGTCTTTCTGATTTGCCACAAGGGAAGAAAAGAGTTTGGAACAATTTGACCATAGATTTGCAAAAAAGCCTTTTGCTTTGCCAAAACTCTTTGCCAAATGCACAATATCCGCTCCGTTTTTGTGTTCGTCAAGACACATTTCAAACACAGTGTCAATGCCACACAAAGCACAGTCACCAAGAAGCAAAACATCGCCGTCAAAGTCTTTTAGGCAAGTTTTGAATGCGTCATTATAACTAAATCTTTTTTCAAAAACATTGAGCGTTACATTTGGAATGGTCTTAATATAAGCCAAGTTTTTGTCATCGGAGTTCTCGCAAGCAAAGACAATTTTTCTATCTATGTGGGTTTTGTAAAATTCGCTTTTTGAAAATTCCTCAAAAAACTTTTTTGCGTCAACATCTTTGAATATTGGAAAAAAATAACATATTTTCATACTAAAAGTATAACTTATTCTAAAAAAAAAGAAAACAAAATTTAAGAAAATTTGCAAAAATGGGAATATTTATTTAACAATTTCTAAAAAACAATGTAAAATATTGGCATAAAGGAGTAAATTATGGAAAAATTTTTGTTGACTGACGCACTTAAAAATGGATACGCCGTTGGTGCTTTTAACTTTGGAACAATGGAAGTTTTAAAGGCAATTATTCTTGGGGCAGAGAGCAAAAACTCTCCCGTTATTTGCCAAATTTCTGAAAGTGCAATGAACTTTGTGGGTGATGAATATCTCAAAAACCTCATTAAGGCTGCGAGAAAAACTTGCCACGTGCCAGTTAGTTTTCACCTTGACCATGGCAGGTCTTTTGAAATGGCAAAAAGAGCAATTAAGGCAGGTTGCGACTCGGTGATGATTGACGCTTCAATGCTTCCTTATGAAGACAATGTTGCAATCACCAAAAAAGTTGTAGATTATGCACACGCAAAGGGAGTGTTTGTTGAAGGGGAACTTGGCTCCATTGCTGGCATAGAAGACGAACTGAAAGTTGAAGATAAAAACAGTTTTTACACTTCTCCAAAGCAAGCAAAAGACTTTGTAAAACGCACTGGTGTCGATAGCCTTGCAATAGCAATCGGCACAAAACATGGGGCATATAAATATTCTGGTGACGCAAAACTTCGCTTTGATATTTTGGAACAAATTCAAAAGGAAATTCCAAATGTTCCACTTGTTTTGCATGGAGCAAGCGGAGTGGAGAAAAGTGATGTTGACGCACTTTATGACCTTGGGGTTGATATTCGTGGAGCGAAGGGAATTCCAGAACCATTCCTTCAAAAAGCATGCGGTATGCACATTTGCAAAGTAAATGGTGATACCGACCTTAGAATTTCTTATTTGAAGGGAATTTTGGGAGATATTAAAAACAATAACAAAAACATTGACTACAGAAAATATCTCGCCAGCGGAATGAACGAAATTTCAAAAATTGTCGCACACAAGATTGATGTTTATGGCAGTGCAAACAAAGCACCTAAACAATCATAACAACAATCAAAAACAGCGAGCATACAACCGCCAAAACGGACAAAACTATGCCAATAATTCCAATGGACTTGCGATTGAGCCTGCATTGCATAACGCCAAACACAAAGCCATAAATTGCAAGGATAATTGAAATTACAATTCCACTGAAAATATATATAACAAGCATCAAAACATATGACATTCCAATTACATCAAGTTCCATAAGATTTGCAATCAAGCAACACCCCGACACAAGCAGAGCAATTATGGACAGTGTAAGCGACAACTTGCCATATTTTTTGATGTTTTTTCTTTCTTCCTCTGGCTTTTCCTTGTCGGCATTGTATCCGTTTACAATATTCCTAAACAAGAAAAACCCCGTAATCTTTCCCACCGAGTCCTTTTCATCAAGTCCATTTTTGCTTCTTAACTCCATTTTCTACCCCCCCCCATTTTATCCATATTTTGTGCAGAAATTGAATAATTAAAACAGAGCCAGTGCCTTTTATTAAAATTTGTTGCTAAAAAATATCTATCAAAAACTTGACAACTTGAGCAATATATTTTAAAATTTTTACAGAAAATATTTTAGAATATGAGGCAAAACTTGACGATAAAGGGAGAAGTGGAAATGAGATTTTGGGATAAAGTGCGAGTTGGAATGTTGTGCGTAAATTATACACTCGTCATGGTTCTTTTGTCCATTATCATTTTCGGAGCAACTCAACAAAGAGCCACAGGAAATGTGTCTGTAAGGTATTCTAGACCCTCTTACACCGTCACTTTTGACCCAGCGGGGGGGGGGGGTATCTCCCAGCCAAAAGACCGTTAAATTAGGCGATTTATACGGTGATTTGCCTGTTCCGACAAAAACGGGTTATTCTTTTGTCGGTTGGAAATACAGCAATGAACTTGTCACATCAACAACCAAAAACTTGACCCAAGGAGACCACACCTTAACCGCTTCATGGGGACATTCAGTTAAATTTGACTATAACAACGGGACATTATCAAACTCACTTTCTCCAACTTATGCTGGGGAAGTCGGCACAACAACATCACTTCCAAGCACACTTAACCCAACCTACTCGGGGCACACCTTTGCGGGCTGGCATTATGGAAAAAATTTAATTGAGCCAACAACATTCACTGGCTCAAATTTTATCGCACTCGGCCGTGACTATATGTTCACAGACAAGTTCACTGTCGTAGTCAGGGCATATATGGATGATTGGACGAAATTTGGTACAAAAAAAACCACCCTTATCAGTTGCACTGAAAGGGGTGGGTGGTCGTTGAGTAATGAGATTGACTATAATGCTGTCAACTATATTTCATTTGCTTTTATGAGTGAAAAGACAAATTCATATATACACACATATAGTTCTATAACTTTTTCCCAAATGTCCAGTGGTTATCACACATTTATTGGGACTTTTGATGGCTCATATGCACGCTTGTATATTGATGGAATTTTGGTCGGGACAAGTGCAAATGCTTCAACTACAATAAAATATGATTCATCAAATGGAATATTTGTTGGAGCTGAAGCAGAAGCGAATACAGTTTCTCCTTATGGTTATTTTTTTACGGGAAAGGTTGATTATGTATCAATAGAAAATAGCACAATAGACGAAGCAAAAAATATAGGAGCTAACTTAATAACAGGAACCAATTTTGATGGGTCAAATTATATTTCACTTGGGAAAGCATATAAGTATAAAAGTAAGATAGCTATAACAATAAGGGCTTCAATGAATGACTGGTCAAAATTCTCTTTAATGTCAATGATTTCTTGCACCAATGGCGGTGGCTGGGCTATTGAAGCAAAGCAAGATGTAATTTTATTTGCTGCATATGATAGTAGTAGCAATGATTACAATCGTGCATTTTCTTCCATAAAGACATCTGAACTAAAAAGTGGATATCATACTTTCGTTGGCATATTTAATGGCGAAGATTTAAAATTATATATAGACGATGAACTTGTGGCAAATGGGACAAAGTTTGGCTCAAAAAACATTAAATATTATCCCGACAATGGGATATTTGTTGGGGCTGAGGCGGGCAATAATACTTCATCTCCAGAAGTAGATTATTATCAGTATTTTAAGGGAACAATAAGCTACGTTTCTATTGATAACACATTTGTGGCAAATAAAAATAGTTATATTTATCAAGACTTTGATGTTGTTGCAACAGCAATTTGGAACTGAAAATGTATTTTAAAACAAATCTCTCACAAATCCCTTGACAAGTGATAAAAAGTGTGGTAAAGTGGCGGTATCCGCATGGAAAAGGTTAAAAAGTGGGCTTCTGGCTTCACCTTAACAGCGAGTTTGGAGGATAAGGAGGAAAACAAAATGTATGCTATCGTTCTTTCTGGCGGAAAGCAATATAAGGCAGAAGAAGGCAAGTTTATTGATGTTGAAAAACTTGACGGAAATGTTGGAGATAAAGTAAATCTCGATGTGCTTTGCGTGTCAGACGAAAAAGGTCTTGAAACAGGCAAACCTGTTTTGAGCAAGGTTAAGTGTGAAGCAGAAATCATTCTTCAAGGAAAACAAGACAAAATCATCGTTTTCAAATACAAAGCAAAGAAGAATGAAAGAAAGAAACAAGGTCACAGACAACCTTTCACCAGAGTTAAAATATTGTCGATAAAGAGAGTTTAATTTTTATGACAAAAATTACGGTCACTAAAAATAATGATGAAATCGTGGAACTGGAATGTGACGGACACACCGATTATGGCGTGAACGGCGAAGACATTGTGTGCAGTGCATTATCCAGCATTGTCCAAACAGCAGTTTTGGGGCTTATGATGGTCGCTGGCATAAATGTTTCACTAAAAAGGGACGAAAATAGGGGATATCTTAAACTCGTTCTCCCACAAAACATTTCGCAAGAAGCAAGACACGATGCAAATATAATCTTAAACACAATGATGTGTGGAATAAGTGACCTGAGGGAAGGTTTTTCAGATTTTATAGAACTGGAGGTTAAGTAAGATGTTTATTCAGTTGCAATTGTTCGCTCACAAAAAGGGCGGTGGTAGCACAAAGAACGGACGTGACAGTCAAGCCAAAAGACTTGGTGTCAAATGTGGTGACGGTCAACACGTTCTTGCTGGCAATATTATTGTTCGCCAACGTGGCACAAAATTTTACCCAGGCGACAATGTAGGTCTTGGAAAGGACTACACATTGTTTGCACTTCGTGACGGAAAGGTGAAATTTATCACAAAACACGGCGACAAAAAATATGTCACAGTGGTTGAAGAAACTGCAAAGAAAGCAAAATAAATGGAAAATTCCTCGAAATGGGGAATTTTTTTCTTGACAAAATTTAACATATATCCTACACTTTTTGAGAATAATAGAACTATGGAGGAATTTTAAAATGACTAAAAGGGAAAGATTTGTGTTGTGGCTTAATAGGTTTTATCACAAGCAAAATAAAATAACAATCTGTGTCCTATACACCCTTATTATGGCTATCCTTGGCGTCATTATTTATGGGGCAACTCATCAAAGTTCCTCAAGCAATGTTTCTGTCAAATATACAGTCCCATACTACACAATTACTTTTGACCCAAACGGCGGAACCTTCGAAAATGCAGGGGGGGGGGGTATCCTCTAAGCAAGTAAAACTTGGTGATACTTACGGCGATTTGCCACTGCCCAGCAGACCGGGTTATAGCTTCAACGGTTGGTATGAAGAAGCCCTTGTAACATCAGAATCAGTCCTTTCCACCCCATGCGACAAAACCCTAGTCGCCGAATGGAATGATGGGATTCCCGTTGATATGAGAAATTGGAGTTACTCTTCTATAACCTTTGGGTGTTTATCAAATTATACAATGTCCCAAAATAAGAATGTTTTTGACTTTACTGGCACAAACTATTGGGAGATTTTCTACATCGGAATAAGTTTGGAAGCCAACAAAACCTATTCAATTACATTCGACTATGTTACTCCAGCCTTTGGCACCCCAACCGATATAGAACATGGTGGGAATGGAGCAATGTTTGCAGGTGTCGCATCAGAAATAGATGCTGGTTGGTTTTGGAATGAGGGGCGTGAGAATCTGCAATTGGATAAACACATAGCGATTTATCCAATACAACCCAGCACGAGTAAAAAAGCGATTATGTCCTTTACTGCACCAGAAACAAAAACATATTATTTTTTCTTAAATTTTGGATATGTAGTGGATTATACAATTTATCACTTTGAATTCAGTAACTTCACCCTATACACTCACCAATGCTCTTTTGGTTGATAGTATAAACGATGGGGAAGAAAAATATAAATAATATAATAGGTTTTGGCTTGTTATATTATTTTTTTTTGCTGGGGGGATAATGGTTTCGTTTTTAGAGGAGATTGCAAAGGTTTCGGGGGTTGACCCAAGTGTTGTGGTGGGGAGCAGCAGGGTATTGTATCTTGGTGGCAAGGTTGTTATGATTGAAGGCAAGACCAAGTTAATTGAGATGTCAAATGAACTTGTAAAAGTAAAACTTAAGCGGGGCATGGCGGTTGTTAGTGGCAAAAACTTGAAACTTAAAAACCTTAATCTTGAAAGCGTTATGGTAGTTGGGGATATTGCAGAATTTCAGATTTGTTAAAATAAATGTGTAGTCAAGTAGAAATTACAATAGAGTAGTAATTCAGACTGGACTACCCCCTCGTCTTGCTAACGCAATCCACTCCCCCTTACAATGGGGAGCCTTCAAAAAAAAATAACATATTAGTTTATAAAAGTGGGGGATATATGACGACTTATGAAGTTGTGGGATTAAACTTCCCAAAGTTTTTAAGCGAGATTGAAAGGAGAAATATATCCTTAAACAGCCTTGTCAAACTTTCGCATGACAAATTTTGTGTGGAAGTTGCTTTGGCACAGAAAAAGAAGTTTTTGAACCTTTGCTCGCTTCTTAACATGGAAGTGGTGGAAAAGAAAATTCCCGTTTATGAGCGTGTTTTCCGTGGGATAAAATGCCATGTGCCACTAACTATTTTTGTTGCTGTTTGCGTGGCTGTTCTTTTGTTTTCGCAAATGTTTGTGTTCAGAATTGAAGTCTTTGGCGAAACAACTGTAGGCGAAGATGAGATTGTTTCCGTCTTAAAACAAAACGGCTTTGACACATGGAAAATGCGGGGAAGTTATGACACGCAAGAAGTGGAGCGGGTGCTTGTATCAAACATTCCAAAGATAAGTTTTGCTTCATGCGTTGTGCGTGGCGGGACATTGGTTGTAAATGTCTATGAAAAAATTGAGGCGGAAAAATCTTTAAGTGCGGGCAAGCCCGTTGTTGCACCTTGCGACTTGATAATTGAAGAAATTTCTTGCACCAGCGGAACAGTGGTCAAACATCAAGGTCAAACAGCAAAGGCGGGTGAAAGCATTGTTGAAAATTTTGTTATGCTAGGGCAAACGAAAATTGACATTCCCGCACATGCAACATTTACTGCAAAAGTGGAGCAGAGTATAAGTCAATTTTTGACACAAAAGCCACAAGATGATATGGATATAAAAAAAGTGGTTGAAGAAAACAAAAGAATGTTGTATAATATGTTATCAGAAGCAAAACTTCTGGATAATATTGAAGAAGAAACTGAACTTTTGGAAACGGAAAACGGGTGCTTGGTGATAAGCCGTTTTAGAACTAAAATTGAAATTTCTTCATAACAAAGGAAACATTATGAAAGTTGAAATAAACGATTATGCATTGTCAAAGAATTTTACAAAACTTATTGGAAAATTGCTTAAAACTGCAAACAAATATTCAAAATTCAATCAACGAAAAGTGCAAGTGGCCATTAGTTTTGTGGACAAGGACGAAATCCAAAAATTAAACAAGGAAACTCGTGGCATAGACAAGCCAACGGACGTTTTGTCATTTCCAACCTTAAACCTTGTTCCACTTCAAAAAATCAATATGAAAGACCCAGAGATTAGGTGCGACATTGACCCAGAAACCAAACACCTTATGCTTGGTGACATTGTTATTTGCGAAGACGTTGCAAGGAAAAATGCTGAGGAATATGGACACAGTTTTGAAAGGGAAATTTGCTATCTTGTTGTGCATGGCTTCTTGCACCTTTTGGGTTATGACCATATGGAAGAAGACGACAAAATTGTTATGAGAGCTTTAGAGGAAGCAGTGCTTAAAAAATATAACATAACGAGAGATGAAAAGTGAAAATTAAGTGTGGATTTGTAGCCGTTGTTGGCAAGCCCAATGCGGGCAAAAGCAGCCTTGTAAACGCAATTATCAAGGAAAAGGTTTCAATCGTTTCGCCAAAGCCACAAACAACAAGAAATAACATTTTGGGGATATACAACAGTGATCACAGTCAAATTGTTTTTGTGGACACCCCTGGCATAAACAAAACTTCAACTGGTCTTGACAAATTTATGCAAAAGAGCATAAAAGGGGCAGTGAGTGACGTTAATGCGGTTATTATTGTTTGCGACATAACAAAAGGCGTAGATAGAGTGGAAACTGACCTTGTAGAAAAATATAACAAGGAAAATATCCCTGTCGTGCTTGTTTTGTCCAAAATTGACCTTGTGAGCGATGAAGTGGTGTTTAAAACATTGCAACAATTATCTCCATTCGCAACAAAGTGCGAGATTGTTCCACTTTCAAGCATAAAGGACAGAAATGTTGAAACAGTGGTTGACGTGGTGGAGAAATTTCTTCCAGAAGTTGACGAAAGAAACAAATATTTTGACGATGACGAATATACAGACAAGCCACTAAACTTTTTGGTGGCGGAAATTGTTAGGGAAAAAGCACTTTACTATCTCGATAGGGAAATTCCACATGGCATAGCCGTTGTAACTCAAAGATTTGAAGAAGACGAAAACTTGATAGATATTGACGTTGATATTGTTTGCGACAAAAATTCGCATAAAGCAATTATCCTTGGCAAACAAGGAACTATGCTCAAAAAAATTGGGCATGACGCTCGTGTTACTATTCAAAAAATTGTCCAAAAAAAGGTTATGCTAAATATTTTTGTTAAAGTTAAACCAAATTGGAAAAATAATTTGGAGTTTTTGGATAGTTTGGGTTATAATATAAACGAGTTGTAGGAATAAATTTTGTTTTTTGAAACATTCTAGTGCTGATGATGCAACTTGCACGCAAGGGGGACACAATGAACATTGAAGAAGCGTTTGCAAAAGTAAAACTGAATAATAGTAAAAGCAAAGCCTGTGTTGAAACATTAAATTTCTTAATGGGCAAATATGGCTGGGGTGTAACTGTGCTTGCATATCTTACGGGCGAAGACCCAACAACTCATGAGCATTATTGCACAGACGAAGTTTTTGACGCCTATGTTGAAGCACTGGAAAATCAAAAATTTGAAACAAATAACAACTTGGAGCAAGAAGAACCTACACTTGAAAGATAATTAAAAAAAGAGATTAACAATGGATAAAGCAGTTTCGGGGCTTGTTTTAAAAGCCATTGATTACAAAGAGAACGATAAACTACTCACAATTTTAACTTTGGATATGGGCAAAATTTTAGTAACCGCTCGTGGCGTCAAAAAACCTACAAGCAAACTAAAATCCTATAGCCAAAGTTTTTGTTTTGGTGAATTTGAATTGCAACAGGGCAAGGCGGGTTGGGTGCTTGTTGGAGTGAACCCAGTTGACACATTTTTTGAACTTTTGTCAGACTTTGAAAAATATAAGGAAGCATGCACCGTTATTGAAATTTGTGACAAGATATGTGTTGAAAATCAGTCCTATCCAAAACTTCTTTTGGAAGCCTTGAAAACTATAAAACAAATAAATTACTCGCAAACTTCCCCAAAATTGCTCCTTAGCAAGTTTATTATGAATGTTTTAAATTACGAAGGCTTTGGAATGAGTGCAACCCATTGCGCAAACTGCAGAAGCCCATTTATGAAAGAAGTGTATTTTGACACCACAACAGGCGAACTTCTTTGCCATGCGTGCAAAAATGAAAATTGTGAACAACTTGACGGTGGGGTGTTTTCCGCACTTAAAATTTTGTCCACCACCGAAGAAAGCAAACTTTCCACCGTCCGCCTGCCAAATGCAGTTGTCGAACGCACCTTCACCTTCCTAAGCCGCAACCTTTGTAACAAGTTTGAAATCCACTTAAGTTCAGCGAAGTTGTAAAGTTGTTTAACTCACAAATCATAATTAAAGCATTTAACATAAGATTAAAAAAATTACAACATTGTGAAATCTATTTGACGGCAAAACTGATAACCTGTATAATATAACTGATATGATTATAGGAGATATGTATAATTGGAAAAGAATGATATCCCAAAGGTTACACTTCATAATATAGATAAGTCGTCTTATATTAGACAATTGGCTGAAACCGAAAGACAAATTAATGCATATAAAAACATTGTTAGGTATGGTATAAGCAATTCAATTAAACATGTTTTTAAAATAAATGGCGATTGTTTCAGTGTTTTTGACAAAAGAGCAGGTGGTGTGCTTTTTAAAGATTGGGAATGGGAACTTATACCTAATTCAAATCCCCTAAAGAATCTTTTTGAAACTAGGGATCAGGATTGTTTGACCTATTGTTTGGATACTGATGAAGGTAAGATGCTTCGTGGTGCTGATACATATTATTATTTTCTCACAAATAAGGGTAAATCACAAAAAGTCGATATAAATATGGTTTACGAATGGACAAAAAACAATGTTTTGTTCATGGATAATTTTCTAAAAGTTCTTCCTGAGGTAAAAAATGTTGATGTGAATAGTAGGCGATTGCTCTTGGGGGTATTGGATAATGTTAGAAATATATCACTTATTATGTTGAATTCAAGTATAATAAATTATTCAGATAAGCAGAGTTCAATTTTAGGTTTGTCAGACAACAAGGAAAACGAGGATATCAGCAAGTGGTCATTGTCTTGTCAAAATATTGAAAAGTACATGAAAATGTTATGTTTTTCTGACAAGTTAGATGATTCATTTGTAGGTGATATTCACGAAACGGTTGGAAATGCTGCCAAAAATTTATTGTCTGATGTGAAATCTATTTTTGATAGACAGAACAGTGTAAATCTAGATAAGTCTTTTAGAAGTTATAGAGAAATTGATAACTTTATAGAAAATTACATAGCAGTCAACTATGCTTTACAAGAAATAAAGAGAAGAAAACCCGAGGTATTAAATAAGCAAATCAACTTTATAGGAGCTACTTATGGGGGACTTGAGTTGCCATTTATTGCAAATGAAATTTTGAATAATGAGATTTCAATGTCAGCAATTATTTTACAGAGCAAGTATAAAGATAGAAAACCAGAAGATTATTTGAATAAAGAGTTAAAAACTCAAAATTTGGACAAAGCAAGTAGGATATACAATATACTTGGAGATGACAATGTTTTGTCTGGGAAAACACTGCAATCAATAATCAATTTATTATTCACAAATGATATTCCAATAAACAATATAACTATTGTAAGATATCCATCAATTAACAGAGTAAACCAGATGATTGCTGAAGATTCAGCGATTGATACAACAAAATTTTTTGACTATATACAAGGATTGGTTTTTACAAGCCCTTACACAAAAATAAAAACGGAAAGCAATGCATTATATTTAGATGAACTTGGGATATTTAATAAAGATAGACGAAGATTATTAGAATATCTTTTTAAAAATGGAAGATATGCTGAAAATAGTGAAGTGGCAAGTATTGAAGAAATGTATCAAAGGAGATAAATTATGATAAAATTAGAACAGTATCGTGACCCATGGCTTGCGGAGAAGATGGATGAATTTATTGGATTTTATCCAAGGGAATTCTTTGTTTTTGACAACTTTTCGTCTTTCAGAGTTCTGGTTGACGGAACTTTATATTGCACAGTGGAACACGCTTATCAAGCAATCAAGTTTTTGGAAACAGCACCAGAAATTGCTGAACAAATAACAAATTGTTATTCCGCTCATGACGCACAAAAAATTGCCTATGCAAACAAGGATAAGCAATGCAAAAATTGGGATGATATCAAACTTCAAGTTATGGAGAAGTTGTTGCGACTTAAGTTAGCACAAAACCCATATGTAAAGAAGAAATTGCTTGAAACTGGTGATTTGCTTATTTGCGAAGATTCACCAAAAGATAGTTTTTGGGGGATAGGACCAAATAGAGATGGACGAAACGAACTTGGCAAACTTTGGATGAAGTTGCGTGAAGAATTAAGATAGATTCGGCTAAATTGTAAGAAATTGGGAATAATTTGAAAAAATAGGGCTTTAAACCCTATTTTTTATGTCATTTTTGTTGACAAATTGGGGACAAATATATAAAATTTTCTTTGTGATTTTTAAAGGAGAAAAATAAATGGCAAAAAAATACGTTTATCTATTCAGCGAAGGAAACTCCAAAATGAGAGAAATTTTGGGCGGAAAAGGTGCTAACTTGGCTGAAATGACCAATCTTGGACTTCCAGTTCCACAAGGCTTTACAATTTCAACAGAAGCCTGCACGCAATATTATGAAGACGGTCGTCAAATCAATGACCAAATTCAAAAGGAAATTATGGAATACATTGCCAAAATGGAAAAGATTACTGGAAAGAAGTTTGGCGACAAAGAAAACCCACTTTTGGTGTCTGTTAGAAGCGGTGCAAGGGCAAGTATGCCTGGCATGATGGACACAATATTGAACCTTGGACTTAATGAAGAAGTTGTTGAAGTCTTGTCCAAAAAATCTGGCAATCCACGTTGGGCATGGGACTGCTACAGAAGATTTATCCAAATGTATAGCGATGTCGTTATGGAAGTTGGCAAGAAATATTTTGAACAACTTATCGACAAAATGAAAAAGGAAAAAGGTGTTAAACTTGACACAGAACTCACAGCAAGTGACCTTGCAGAACTTGCACATGAGTTTAAAGCAGAATACAAAGCAAAAATTGGGCAAGATTTCCCAAGTGATCCAAAGGAACAACTTATGGGAGCAATTAAAGCTGTGTTTAGGTCATGGGACAATCCAAGAGCAAACTACTACAGAATGCAAAACGACATTCCATACAGCTGGGGAACTGCTGTTAATGTTCAAATGATGGTGTTTGGAAACATGGGCGAAACAAGTGGCACAGGTGTTGCTTTCACTCGTAACCCAGCCACTGGCGAAAAGAAACTTATGGGCGAATTTTTGATGAATGCACAAGGTGAAGACGTTGTTGCTGGTGTCAGAACTCCAATGCCTATTGCAAAAATGGCAGAAATTATGCCAGAAGTTTATACACAATTCCAAGAAATTTGCAAAACTCTTGAAGGACACTACAAAGATATGCAAGATATGGAATTCACTATAGAAGACAAGAAGTTGTATATGCTTCAAACAAGAAACGGCAAGAGAACTGCACGTGCAGCACTCAAAATTGCTTGCGATTTTGTTGACGAAGGAATGATTACAGAACAAGAAGCTCTTATGCAAATTGACCCAAAGAGCCTTGACAGCCTTCTTCACCCACAATTTGACCCACAAGCATTGAAAGATGCAAAACCAGTGGCACAAGCGCTTGCTGCTTCTCCTGGGGCAGGGTGCGGGGCTATTGTGTTTACAGCTGAAGACGCAGTGGCTCGTGGCAAAAACAAAGAAAGAGTTGTGCTTGTCCGTCTTGAAACTTCTCCAGAAGACATTGAAGGCATGCACTATGCTCAAGGCGTTCTAACTGTTCGTGGCGGAATGACTTCTCACGCAGCAGTTGTTGCTCGTGGCATGGGAACTTGCTGTGTTTCTGGCTGCGGCGAAATTGAAATGGACGAAAAGAACAAATGCTTCACCCTTGCTGGAAGAACTTATCATGAAGGGGATATTATCTCCATTGACGGCTCAACAGGCAAGATTTATGGCGAAGAAATTAAAACTGTGCCAGCGAACACAAATGACGGCGACTTTGGCAGAATTATGGCATGGGCTGACAAATATAAAGCACTTGAAATCAGAACAAATGCCGACACTCCAAAAGACGCAAAACAAGCCAAACTCTTTGGCGCACAAGGCATCGGTCTTTGCAGAACAGAACACATGTTCTTTGACCCAGACAGAATTTCTGCAATAAGAGAAATGATTTGCTCTGACACTCTTGAACAACGTGAAAAAGCATTGAGCAAACTTGAACCAATGCAACAAGGTGACTTTGAACAACTTTACGAAGCAATGGAAGGACTTCCAGTTAACATTCGTTATCTTGACCCACCTCTACACGAATTTGTGCCAACTGAAGAAGCAGACATTGCTCTTCTTGCCAAATCTCAAGGCAAAACTGTTGCTCAAGTAAAACAAATTATTGCTTCTCTTCATGAATTTAACCCAATGATGGGACACCGTGGCTGCAGACTTGCAGTTACATTCCCAGAAATTGCCGTTATGCAAACAACTGCAGTTATAAAGGCTGCTCTCAATGTCAGCAAAAAACACAACTGGAATATCGTTCCAGAAACTATGATTCCACTTGTTGGGGAAGTGAAAGAACTTGCTTATGTCAAGAAAATTGTTTGCGAAACTGCAGACAAACTTATAAAAGAAGCAAAATCTAACATGAAATATAAAGTCGGCACAATGATTGAAATTCCACGTGCTGCACTTATGGCTGACAAGATTGCTGAAGAAGCAGAATTCTTCTCATTCGGAACAAATGACCTAACACAAATGACCTTTGGCTTCAGCCGTGATGACGCTGGCAAATTCTTGGGTTCATATTATGAAAAGAAAATTTATGAATCTGACCCATTTGCACGTCTTGACCAAGAAGGCGTTGGCAAACTTGTTGAAATGGCAGCAAAACTTGGAAGAAGTACCCGCCCAGACCTTCACCTTGGAATTTGTGGTGAACATGGCGGCGACCCAAGTTCAATCGACTTCTGCCACAGAGTTGGACTTAACTATGTTTCTTGCTCTCCATTCCGTGTTCCTATTGCACGTCTTGCAGCAGCACAAGCAAACATCAGAAATCCAAGAAAATAATCTCACAACTTGTCTTGGCACAAAAAGTATATATTCTACAACCAAAAACAGCACTTATCTGGTGCTGTTTTTGCTATTATCACTTAAGTTGCGACATTTTGGCAAGTTCTGATATGGCTTTTGCAAGCACATTTATGTCGTGATAAGAATTTTTGAAATCTACTCCCACACGAGTAAGTCCACTTTCCATCGTTCCCAAAAACTTGTGTGCAAGCGGGGCACAATGAAGCCCACCACGGGAGGCAATGTGATATTTGTCACTCAAAAAATCTGTCACTTCAATGGAGTCAAAGCCCGCAACGGAAAATGCAACAACTCCATATGTGTTGTCAAGATTTGAATAAATCCTAACTCCTTTAATATCTCGCAATTTGCTTATCATATATTGTGTCAACTTTGCAACTTTTTTTGTGTGATTATCAAAATGATGTTCAATATATTTTGCTCCCGCAGACAAACTTGCAATAAGCGGACTTGCAACTGTTCCACTTTCATAACACTCAGGTGGAACAGTTGGCTGTAACAGATTTTCACTTTCTGTCCCCGTTCCGCCAAAAGTTATTGGGGCGGGATAGATCTTGGAATTTATGCACAATGCTCCAATGCCTTGCGGAGTGAGCAATCCTTTGTGCCCAGAGAAGGCAAGAAAGTTTATGTGCGACTTTTTCATATCTATTTTTATGTGTCCAACACCTTGTGCGTCATCAAGCAAAAATAATATTCCATTCTTGTAGCACAATGCTCCCACATCTTCAAAATTGTTTCTGTTGCCCGTTACATTTGAAATAGCGGTCAAACACACAAGAAAAGTATTTTTCTTTATGACCGAGGCGATGTCGCTTGCGGTGATAAATTTTTTATTTTTTGGGCTAACAACTGTCAGCGTAATTTCACCCAAACTTTCAAGGTGATGAAGAGGTCTTAAAACGGAATTATGCTCAAAACAACTGCAAATGACGTGTTTTCCTTTGTTTTTTCTGCAAAGACCTAGAATTGCAATGTTCAACGCTTCAGTCGCATTTTTTGTAAAAATTACATCTTCTGGCTCAATATTTCCAAATTGTCTTGCCAAATTTTCACGAGTTTGCCAAATCATGGCGGCATTTTTGACGGCAAGCGTGTGACCGCCACGACCGGGGTTGGCACTTAAGGAAAGATATTTCAAAAAAGCCCTTTTTACACATTTTGGCTTGTAATGGCTGGTGGCTGGGGTGTCAAGATAAATAGTTTTCATATTCAACCTCAAAACATTTTATGTGTTTTTGAGTTTTGTTGTGTTTATAAACATTATTTTGAAAAAGATAATATAGTGGTTTGAGAGAAAGATGTTTCATGGGTCTTTCTCAAAAAGTCTGAAAAGAGGGAATAAAATGTATTATCTTGTGGTCTTTAGGGCAAGGAGCGAAACAATGAAGTTTGCCAGCATATTGTCGTCTTATGGAGTTAAAAGCACTATTGTAAACACCCCAAGGCAAATTGCTGTGTCGTGCGGAATTTCCGTTAAAGTTGATGCAAACGCACTTAATATTTGCAAACAAATTTTGTCACGAAGGCAATTTTGGACTTTCGGCGGCATTTATCTCATGCAAAATGACTCTTATGTGCAACAATAAGGTTGATTAAACACACATTTTGTGCTAAACTTTGTCAAAGGATAGGAAAAATGCAAGCAAAAGAAGTTTATGAAACACTGCTACAAAGATTTGGTGATAGAAGTTGTGAACTTGATTTTCGCAACAATTTTGAACTAATTGTGGCAGTGATTTTATCAGCCAGATGTACGGACAAGCGTGTAAATATTGTAACGAAAGACTTGTTTAAGCACTACAAAACTCCTCAAGATTTGGCAAACACAAATGTTGACGAATTATCAAAAGAAATTTACTCCTGTGGCTTTTATAGAAATAAAGCGAAAAATCTTATCCTTATGGCAAAAGATTTGTGCGAAAGATTTTCTGGCGAAGTGCCAAATAATTATCAAGACCTAGTAAGTCTTGCTGGAGTGGGCAGAAAAACGGCAAATGTTGTGCTATATGTGGGCTTTGGCGTGCCAGCCATTGCCGTTGATACTCATGTTTTCAGAGTTTCAAACAGACTGGCTTTAGTTAATGCCAAAACACCTCTTGAATGTGAACTTTCGCTTCAAAAACAAATAGACAAGTCCTCGTGGGGCAGATTTCATCATCTTTTGGTGCTTTTTGGAAGATACATTTGTTCCTCACGCTCGCCAGCGTGCAGCGATTGCGAATTTAAGACAAAATGTCCTTATTTTGCTCAAAAAAAGCGTAAAAAAGTGGCAAAAAGTGAATTTTCTAATTAAAATCTAAAAAAATAATAAATTTGAACCAAATAAAAAGTAAATGTGTAAAAATGTTTAGAAAATTGTCAAATTTGTTGTATAATATATGTAGAAAGTTAAATTTTGGAGGCAGATATGTTTGTTGACAGAGTTAATATAAAGATTAAAGCAGGCGATGGCGGGAAAGGTGCCATTTCTTTTAGACGTGCAAAGGGAATTCCGAATGGCGGGCCAGACGGTGGCAATGGTGGACGTGGCGGGAACATTGTTTTTCGTGCGACAAAAGATTTGAACAATCTTGTTGCTTTCCGTTTTCAATCGCATTTTAAGGCTCAAAATGGTGAACCGGGTGGCAAAAAAAGTTGCAACGGCAAAAGTGGACAAGACCTTGTTATAAAAGTGCCACAAGGGACAATTATAAAAGACGCCGAAACGGGCAAGGTTATTGCGGACTTGTTCTATCTTGACAAGGACTATGTAATTTTGCGTGGCGGTGACGGCGGAAAAGGCAATGAGTTCTTCAAATCACCAACACGTCAAGCACCTCACTTTTCTCAAATGGGTGAAGCAACAAAAGAACACACCGTCACCCTTGAACTAAAAGTCCTTGCAGACGTTGGCTTGATTGGTTTTCCAAATGTTGGCAAAAGCACACTTTTGTCTGTTATTTCAAACGCAAAGCCAAAAATTGCAAACTATCACTTCACAACTCTCAGCCCAAATCTTGGCGTTGTGAAATATTATGACCACAGTTTTGTTGTGGCAGACATTCCTGGGCTTATTGAAGGAGCAAGCGAAGGACAGGGCTTAGGTCATGAATTTTTAAGACACATTGAAAGAACTCGTATGCTTGTTCATGTGGTGGATATTTCCGAAGCAGACGGCAGACAAGCATACAATGATTATCTTACAATCAACGAAGAACTTACAAAATTTAACAAGGTTCTTGGCGAATTGCCACAAATTGTTGTGCTTAACAAAATTGACCAAATAAGAGATTATTTTGTTGTTGAAGAATTTAAGCATAGATTAAACAATAGCAAAATTAAGGTTATTTGCGTTTCGGCACTGTGCAGAGAAAACATTGAAGAACTTGTGCGTGAAATGTGGAAAACTCTTGAAACTTTGCCGCCTCAAGTGCCAGTTGATGTGGAAGAGTTTGGCTTTGACGAACAAGACAAAACGGCAATTAACATCGAAAAATTGTCGGGCGATACCTATGAACTTTCGGGCGGGTTTATTGAAAATATTTCTCGTGGAATTGTCGTCAACGATTATGAGTCTTTGTCATATTTCTGGAAACGTCTTAAAAATGACGGCATAATTGATATGCTAAAAGAAAAAGGTGTCAAAGACGGTGACACTGTAAAAATTGGCAGTGTAGAATTTGAATTTGTGGAATAAGGAGAGAATATGTTAGCATCAAAAGATAGAGCAACTTTAAGGGGCATTGCCTCAACTCAAGAAGCAGTTTGCTTTGTGGGGAAGGAAAGTCTTAGCGAAAGTTGCCTTGAAAGCATTGAAGACGCACTTGCTGCTCGTGAACTTGTAAAAGTTTCCGTGCTTCAAAATTGCGACAGCGACACAAAGTCCATTGCGAACGAAATTAGCGAAAGACTTGAATGTGACTGCGTTGGCATTGTTGGGAGAAAAATTGTTATTTACAAATATAACCCTAACAACAAAAATCATGTTTTATCAATAAAATTTTAAGAGGACTTTTGTAAAGTCCTTTTTTTTGCCAAACATAAAATTGATAAGAAAAACATCACAGAACTCATCAAAACATAATAAAAATTATATCTAACTACAAGCGAGCAGAAAAATATCAAAAGTCCGCTTAAAAAATACTTTTTTGCTTTTGGCGGGTCAATGGCTTCCTTGGCTAGTTCTTTAAATTTAATTTTGTTTTGTGAAACGCTTACAAGTTCAATTTCTGGTGGGGTGGAATATTTGCAAAAATATTCATATGCCTTTGAAAAAACATAAACTTCAACCTTAACATTCTTTATTGATTGCAGCAGAGTTAAGTCTTCTTTTTGACAAGTTTGGCACAAAATAATAAGCGAATTAACCTCACTTTTTAGGGCAAATTTTGCGTGAGATAGTGCCAAAGATATGTCAAGCGGTTTTTGTTCAAGTGCAACAAATGTAAGAGTATTTTCCTTCAAATACAAATTGTTTTTCACTCGCTTGCCAAGTGTTTCGCCCACAAGCATTGTCCGTTCTTTTTGAGAAAGTGACATATAATTTATAAAAAAATCTTTTGTGTTATCCAGCAGTTGTTTTTGAGAAGTTGCGGGACGCCTTTTATCACGAAGAGCGTACCTTAAAACATTTAGCCCCGCCAAAATTACAAGAGAAATAGCAACCGATGTGGCAAAAGATTTTGTCACAAATCTTATCCACGCAAGAAGAAATAGAAAAATACATAAATTGAAAAATATCCAATCAAGAAGTCTTGCAAGAGAGAATTTTTTGAACAATTTTGCGAGCGTTTCTTTAAAGTTATATGACTTTTTTGTTACATTTACATTTTCCATATCTCAATTTTTGACCAAATTATCTACAATATTCTTGTTTTGCTTGTGTTTTTTTTGCTTTTGAGTTATGCTAATAGCATAAATGTAATTTCGGAGGACTTATGAGCAAATACCCAGAAAAAGTTGTTGAACTTTGCAAACTTCTTGACGAAAAAAAAGCAAGCGATATTGTCGTGTGTGACGTTTCAAAAGCAAAGGACTTTGTAAAATATTTTATTGTAGCAACACTTGATTCTACAGCACACATAAGGGAAGTTGTAGATTTTCTTATGGAAAACACTTCTGGCGGTGACTTTTCTTTTTGGCAAAGAGAAGGCTTTAATATGAGCGAATGGGTCGTGCTTGATTATTATGACGTCTTTATTCACTTGTTTACAAAAGACGAGCGAAATCACTATAGTTTTGACAAACTCATGTCGGGCGAAGCCTCTGTGCAATCTTACAAACGAATTTTATCCGACATCCAAAAACAACAAAAACTTCAAAATGAACAAACAAAGGAAAAGAATAAAAAATGAATGCAAGTGAAATATTTTTTTGGGTTCTTATCAGCGTGTTTTGTTTGGCGTTTTTGTTCCTAATTGTGGAAGTGGTGGCATTTCAAATTGTAAAAATAAAAGGCAAAAAACTTCTTCCAGATGTAAAGGAAGATAGACTTTTGATGTTTGAAATTTCACTTTCACTTCGCCAAACAAAAATCATTGCAAAAGAAATTTTGCCTTACATAGAAAATGGCGATATAATAGTTTTGCAAGGTGACTTGGGGGCTGGCAAAAGTGTCCTCACAAGGGAAATTTTGGGACAACTTGGTGTAAAGAACAAAATTACAAGCCCAACTTTCACTTTGGTCAACGAATACAAAACGGGAAATGGGCATTATTATCATTTTGATATGTATAGGCTTGAGGACGAAACAGAAGCGGAAAACATTGGCTTTGAAGAAATGATTGCAGACGGTGAGGCTATAAAATTTGTTGAATGGGCAGAAAATGTGAAAAATTATCTGCCAAAACACTATAAAAAAATCTCAATCGCAAAACTCGGCAAACACAGCAGAGCCATTGCTTTTGAGCAAATTTAAAGAGGAATTATGGAACTTATTATTGACACAAGTTCAGATGAACTTATTGCTATTTTAAAAGATAAGGGAAAAGTGTATCAAGCAGAAAAACTTCGCGGAAAACACCAAGAAACACTTTTGCCACAAATTGACTTGTTGCTGAAAAACACTAGCAAAACTTCAAAAGATATAGACGTTTTTGGCGTTGTTGTGGGGCCAGGGTCTTTTACGGGTGTAAGGCTTGCAGTGTCCACAGTCAAAGCCTTTTGTTCAGTTTTCGACAAAAAGGTTATCGGCATAAATATGCTTGAACTTTTGGGTGAAAAACTAAAAGACGGGCAAGCAGCCGCAATAAAATGCACCAGTCAAAAAGTTTATCTTGTAAAGAAAGAAAGAGGTGAACTCCATAAGTCCGTTTGCCCAAATGAAGAAGTTTTGCCACTTGCAAAAACTCACAATCTTTTTGGCTTCAACATGGGCAAAATTGGGGAAGAAACTCTGCCACAAATTGCTTTAAGCACAGACGATTACATTAACTTTGTTGAAAGGGAGATTAAACAAAACAACTTTGTTCCCGCTCAAAGACTTGAACCAGTGTATATGGCTCTTTCTCAAGCGGAAGAAGAACTTTTGAAAAAAGAACATACACAAATTGTTCCTTTTGAAGAAAAATATGCAGAAGATATGTTTGAACTGCAAGACGCCGTCATGCCAGAACTTGACAAAATGTCAAAAAAGAGTTTTATGGCGGAATTTAAGGAAAAAACAAGAACATATTTTGTTGCAAAAAGAGGAGATTTTGTTGTAGGCTATATTGGACTTTTGTCTTGCGACACCGACCAAAATATAGTTAGCGTTGCCGTCAGAAAAGAACTTTGGGGACAAGGAATTGGAAGCAAACTTGTCTTGCGAGCAAAAAAGTTTGCCGTGGATAATGACTACAAAACTTTGTCACTTGAAGTTGATGAAAAAAATGATAGAGCGGTTACTTTTTACAAAAAAATTGGCTTTGAAGTAACAAATATTAGAAAAAAATATTATAAGGATAATGACGCCCTTGTGATGTTTTTGAAAATATGAAATGTTATTTTGAGAATGTAGAAATAAACTATGAAATATTAAAAACGGGGGAGATAGGCACTCCCCTTGTTTTTTTGCATGGCTGGGGTGGCAGCACAAAAAGTTTTGAATATTTTGCAAAGAAAATGAGTAAATATCGCACATGCGTCCTCATTGACTTCCCGCCATTTGGAAAATCTGGAAGTTTTGACACTCCTTGGGATGTTGACAAATATACAAATTGTGTTTTGCAAGTTTTAAAAGACATTGGGGCAAAAAAATGTGACATTGTAGCACATTCCTTTGGCGGCAGGGTCGCCCTTCAAATGGCTGGAAAAACTGATATTGTTAGGCGAATGCTTCTCACTGGCTGTGCGGGGATAAATCAAAAAAGTTTTAAAACAAAATGCAAAATTAGGATATATAAGTTTAAAAAGTTTTTATGCAAATGCGGACTTTTATCAAAGTCAAAACTTTTGGGCAAGGGAAGTGAGGAATACAAAAATCTTTCCCCTATTATGAAACAAACTTTTAGGAATGTTGTAAATTATGATGAAAGATATTTGTTCAAAAATATTTCTTGCCCAACACTTCTTGTTTGGGGAAAAGATGACACAGCAACCCCTTTTCGCTGGACAAAAATCTTTAAAAAACATATAAAAGATTGTGAAGTTATAAGTCTAGACGGCGACCACTTTGCTTATCTTCAAAATGCGAGCAAATTTCTTAAAATAATGCAATCTTTTTTGGCAAAAATATAAAATCATTAACTTTTGGTTTGAATATACAAAAAATAGTGCTAAAATAAAGCGAGGTGAAAATGAATTTTCTTGCAGTTGATAACATTCATTTGTATATAACGATTGTCCTATCGCTCCTAAACGGAGTGCTTATGTGCTTTGCTTCATACAAATATTTTCAAATTATCCAACTTTCTGGCTACAAACTCAAAGGCTACTTCAGTTGGCTTAGGGAAACAAAGTGGAGTTATGCTTTAAGAATGGTGCTTTTAAGTTTGCTCAGTGGCTTTTGCGTACTTGTAACGAATGCACTTTTCAACGTCTATCACAAGCAAGCGTTATATTCATATATCGGGTTGATATTTTATTTCTATTTTGCAATCGTCTTCATAAAAGCCCTTTACAACGCTCCAAAGAAAATTCCACTTAAAAACACCACCCGCATGACAAGACTTAATGTTGCAATGTTCATTTTCGTAAGTTTGTTTTCGTTTGCAGTCGTTTGGGCGTCATTTCAACACCTAAATTTTGTAAAGTTCGGGGCCTTGTGCTTTGTGCCTGCATTTGTTGTGTTTATTGTTCCTATCGTGCATATAATAATGCTTCCACTTGAAAAACTTATCGTTGCAAGATATCTTCACAGTGCAAAAAGAAAACTTGTCAAACGCCAAGACTTAATTAAAATTGGCATTACGGGAAGTTATGCGAAAACAAGTGTAAAATACATCTTGAACACAATTCTATCTCAAAAATACAAAGTTTGTATGAGCCCTCAAAGTTTTAACACCCAAACGGGACTTAGCAAAGTGGTGAACAACTATCTTACAGACCTAGACCAAGTTCTTATTGCCGAAATGGGGGCAAGGAGCAAGGGAGATATCAAAAAACTTTGCAAACTTATCTCGCCAAAATATGGAATAATAACGGGAATTTCACCACAACACCTTTTGACATTTAAATCTTTGGATAACATAAAGAAAACAAAATTTGAACTGGTGGAAAGTTTGCCAAGTGACGGAACTTGTGTGTTTAATGGTTTTGACAGCGAAGTTTGCGACATGTATTCATGGACAAAATTAGAGAAAAAATATCTTGTTGGAAAAGACAAAGACCTTGCCGCAAAAGACATTACATTTGACCAAGATGGCACAAAATTTACCCTTGTTATGGGTAAAAAAGAGTATAAAGTTTCAACAAAACTTTTGGGCGAACACAATGTCCAAAACATATTACTCTGCGTCAAAATGGCAAAATGCCTTGACCTTGACGACAAACAAATTATTGCTGGAATTGAGTCCTTGCAACCAGTGCCACATCGACTTGAAATTATAAAAACTCCAACAAACATTATCCTTGACGACTCCTTCAACGCAAATGTCCGTGGCAGCAAAATCGCTCTTGATGTGTTGAGCAAACTTCCGGGTAGAAAAGTTGTTATAACTCCAGGGCTTGTGGAACTGGGAGAAAAAGAATATGAAGAAAACTTCGCCTTTGGTGCGGAAATCGCAAAAATATCTGACTTTGTAATTATCGTAAACAAAGTGAATTTTGAAGCAATTAAAGCAGGTCTTGACAGCGAGAACTTTAAGGAAGAAAATATCTTCCAAGCCGAAACCCTAGACCAAGCCAAAATACTCATGAAAGACTTTCTCGCCCCCGGTGACACAATCCTCTTTGAAAACGACCTCCCAGACAACTATATCTAACCTCAAAAGACTAGACCTTCTAGTCTTTTTTCTAGGGGTTGACAAATAGATGAAAATATGGTAAAATTCCTATAATATCAAGGAGGGGGATATGAAATTATTTAAAAAGAAAGCAATAATTGTATCTATCTTTATGGCAATTATTGTGAGTTTATCATTTCTTATGTCAGGATACATAAACTCAAAAACAGAAATCGCAGTCCGAAATGTGGATGTTAGCGAAATTGGCACCTTATCGTATGAAGAAAAAGCCGCAGAACTAAAAGAAAAGTTTGATAGTATTGAAACTTTTGAAAATGATGATTATATTGGCTTTTGTGGTGAGATTAATGTTGATAAATATAATTTGTTAAATACAAGTTATGAGAATGATGAGGTAAAGGAAAAATATGCCTCACAAATTAACAAAAATACAGATGAAATTACTATAGAGAAAAATATAATTGTTGATGGGACAAGTGTTGGAACTGTTTCAGAATCTTTTAGTACAAGGTATGATGAAGTAAATGATAGATACCTTCTTATTGATCAAGATGGGAATGAGATTGATGTTTTTACACAACTAAATGAAGACAATATGAATGAATGTTTTGCACTTTTTGCTGTTATTGCAACGCTCACTATAAAACAGATTATAGCAGTTTGTGTTGTTACAGCAATCACTATTGTTGTCGCTGTGAATGCAAAAACTATTGCAAATGATATTAAAACCTTGGTTGATGGAGTTCGTGACGGAGTTATTTCTTTCTGGGAAAGAATTAAACTTATGCTTGGACAGATAACTGCAATAGCCTTGGCTGGAACAATTTCTTTAACAGAGGCTTTGGCTAAGGAAATATATGAAGTGGCAAAAAATCGAAAAGATTGTTATTTGTTGTGTGGAACTATAACTGGGGCAGGCTTTATTCCAATTATGTATAAATTTACAAATTATGAAAACGCACGTAATTGGATAAAACGAGGCGGTTCTGTTTGGTCACCATTCTCATCAACAGCCGAAAGATGTGTTGAAGGGGCGGGATTTGTCCCAGGGGGAAAAGATGAAATGAGCAAGCAATATGTTCCTTACGTGGCAGAGTGCCACAAGATTTCACCATTTTCATTTTATCATTATCATACGCTTAGAAATCATAGTTATATTAGAGTAAACAATTCTGCTCATTCGTTCTTTGGTTTGCCAGTTAGAAAATAGTGAGGGTGTTATGGAAGAATTTAAAAAGATAAATGACTTATCGGATTACATGAGTGAAAATTACAAGGCAAGCAAGTTTCTAAATTTGAAAAATGCTTCTGAAAGATTTCCTAACTTGTTTTACTCTAAAAATATTTCTGAAATATCAAACTGCTTAATAAACGAGGGTGATAGATATGTTTGTTATGTGTTTGATAGGAAAGAGAATGTTTTTATCATAGCCAGTTATTATGAAGATAACACAATAAGAGAAATCTTTATTCCTGACGAATTCCAGTGCGATTTTGATAAAAGTGAAATTGATAAATTATATTCATTTGTCCCTTTCTTTACACAATATATGAGTAATAACGGAGCAAGTGAATTTAACAATATAATAAAAAAATACAATGGCGTTTATAATGAAGAAAACATAAAAGATTTGTTTGTGAACTGCTTTAATGCGAAGGAAGTTAGTGAACAAGAAGTTTATGATAATTGTTTTTTGATTAGAAATATTGAAATCAATAATATAAATCAAAAAGAGAAAGTTAAAAATCAATTTCATAATTTTACAAAGAAATGTTTTTATCTCGAGGGAGAAATGTTCTATATCCCTAGACTTGAAAAAGAGTGCTATATTGTTGTTGAATTTAGTAACAACAAACTTATAAGTATTATGTTTGGCTTTAACCGTTTTAAATATAAAAGGCAACTTGAACAACTTGTTGATGTTAAAGAAGTTTTGAATTTATTATCTTGAGGATTGTGCTTTTATGATAAAGGAGTATTTAATTGAAAAAAAGAACTTTAATTATAAATTACATCGTTTTGGGGCTGCTGTTTATTGTGAATATTATGGCTATAATTTTCTATGTAACACCAGTGGACACGGATAGAGTTTTTGAAGAAAATATACTGAAAGTTGTTGAAATTAAGTCTTCAAGCGACGAAGAGGCTTGGGGATATGCCACTGGGTTTTTTATTGATGGTAATGGCACAATCTTAACGAATAGGCATGTCGTTAGAGATTTAACATCTAATGTAAACTATGGTGTGATAAAAGTGCGAACTGCAACTGAAGAAGAATGGATTGACGCAACAATTTTAAAAGTTAGTGAAAAAGATGATTTGGCGTTGATAAAAATAGAAAGGGAAAATACAAAATATTTTGTCTTTGATGAAAATGTCCTTAATGGAGAAACAATTTTTACAATAGGCAACCCTAGTGGGTTTGGGTTGTCATTTGCTACTGGTGTTGTTTCCAGTAATAGAAGGGGTATTGTTTATAATGGTCAAGAGATTGAAACTATGCAAACAAGCCTTGTGATAAATGAAGGAAACAGTGGTGGACCTGTTTTTAATTTAAGTGGAAAGGCGCTAGGAATTATCAGTTTTAGATTAAAAGATAGGAATAATGATGTTATTCAGGGTGTATCATTTGCATTAAGAGCAAGCACAATAAATAACTTTTTAAAAGACTAGACCTTCTAGTCTTTTTTCTAAACATTTTGGCGGGCTGTTTCATATATAAAGCCAAAGGACGGGAAAGATATGAAACAGAATGTTGTGGTGTTATTTGGCGGGGTGAGTGTTGAACATGATATTTCAGTTATAACGGGTTCGCAAGTGCTTGCAAATTTGGATAGGGAAAGGGACAATATTATTCCAATATACATTTCAAAAGACGGGAGATTCTTGACGGACGAAAACTTTTGGGATGTTACATATTTTGCAAAAGAACAAAACTTCTCTAAGGCGAAGCAAGTGTTTTTTGCTGCGGGTGGCAATTTGTTTTGCATAAAGGGCAAAAAGGCAAAACTTTTATGTAAGGTAGATTTTGCATATCTTGCACTTCATGGCGGAATGGGCGAAAGCGGCTCTGTTCAAGGGCTTCTTGATTGTGTTGGGGTGAAATATTCCAGTTGTGACAGTTTTGCAAGCGGTGTTTGCATGAACAAATTTTGCACCAAAGTTCTAGCAAAAGAGCAAAAAATACCTGTTGCAAAGGGCATTTTGCTATCTTCAGACGACAAAAATATTTCTGCAAGCAACCTTGCCGAGCGGGTTAAGGGGCTTAATTATCCAATAGTTGTAAAGCCAAACAATCTTGGCAGCAGCATTGGCATAACCTTTTGCAAAGACGAGGAGATGTTGCATGGGGCGGTGACTTTTGCTTTCCTATTTGACACAGAAGTTCTGTGCGAGGAAGCAGTTTGCAACTTAAGAGAACTCAACATCGCTTGCCTTGGGACAAGGGAAATGTGCGAATGTTCTCTTGTTGAAGAAGTGACACCAAACAAAGATTTCTTAACTTTTGAAAACAAATATCTTGGTGGCGGCAAGGGCATGGAATCGCAAAAGCGAATTGTGCCAGCAAGCGTTTCAAAAAAGATACTGAATAGGATAGAAATTTATGCAAAGAGAATGTTTAAGGCGGTTAAAATGAAGGGCTGTGTGCGAATGGATTTTTTGATGGACGAAAAGACAGAAACAGTCTATCTTAATGAAGTTAATCCAATCCCTGGCTCGCTGGCGAATTATCTTTGGGGGAATAAGGGCTATTCTTTCCAAAACCTGCTTGAAAAAATGAAGGACTATGCCGACATGGACTATGAGGAAAAGGCAAAAAAGATAACTCAATTTTCCTCTTCAGTTTTGAAAAACTTTTCTGGGTGCGATGGGGATAAATTCGGGAAATAACAATTAATACAAAAATTGGGAAACATGATTTTCGTTGATTTTTGTTGTAAATTTGTGTAATTTATTGTATCATTTTACAAAAGGGAAAAGAAATGAGAGTTTTGCAAGAGAAAAACAGAATTATTGTTGAAAGCGAAGACGATTTTGACATAAAGCAAATTTTGGAATGTGGGCAAGTTTTTAGTTTTTACAAAAGGCACAACAGATACATAGTCACAAGCATGGATAAGGTGGCACACATAACTTTTTGTGGAAATAAGACAATTATTGATACAAGTGACGTTGACTACTTTTACAACTATTTTGACTTAGGCACAGATTATGGCAAAATTAGGGCTAAAATT
Organism: Christensenella sp. UBA7862; assembly: GCA_002500135.1. Classification (GTDB taxonomy): domain Bacteria; phylum Bacillota; class Clostridia; order Christensenellales; family UBA1242; genus UBA7862. Next base: position 131,053 of record DLSM01000010.1, read on the forward strand.
AAGGAATATTATCCCAATTTTGACAGGTATTTTGCTGGCGGAAAAGACATCCGCATTTTGCATCAAGACCCATTTCAAACCATAATTAGTTTTATTGTTTCGGCAAATAACAACATTGCAAGAATTAAGAAAATATTAAACAACATATCTTTTAAGTTTGGAGAAAAACTTGAAGATAAGATTTATTCTTTTCCAACATTACAAGCACTAAAAAGTGCTAGTAAAGAAGACTTCGCTGCTGCTGGGGCGGGCTATAGAAGTGAATATCTTGTTAAAACTATAGAAATGTTGCAAGAAGATAGATATAGCATAAAAAATATGGAAAATTTGTCAACAAGTGACCTTAGAGAACGGCTTATGGAACTTAAAGGGGTTGGCGGAAAGGTGGCAGATTGCATACTATTTTTTGGCTTTGGGCGAAGTGACAGTTTTCCAGTGGATACTTGGATAAGAAAGGCTTATCTTCTTTTTTGCAGTAAACCTAGGACTGATAAGGAGATTTCAAAATATTTTTTGCAGATATTTAGGGAAGTTTCGGGCTATGCGCAACAATATATCTTCAACTACATGATAAATTACAAACAAGCGGCATAATAAAGTGCGAAGAATGTCGAAAAAAAGTGGAGAAAAATCAATCAATTTATTTTTTTATTGACCTTTTGTGTGATAAACTAAAGTGTCGAAAGTCAAAATAGGGAAATTTATCTTAAAGGACTATTGGCAAAAACTTATGAAAAAAATTTCTTGAAACACACAAAGGAGGTTTCAACTTGAAAACAAATATTGTCCTTGTTGGACTTTATGACAAGATGACGAAATCTGTTGCAAAACGGCTGGCTGACGATTTTGATATGTATCTTGCCGATTTGGTGGAAATTGTAAAATATAACTTAATGAATGAAGAAGAAATTGAGAAAATTTGTGGCGTGCAATATCTAAACAAGCAAAAAGCAAAAATTGTGGGCGATGTTGCAAGTTATGAAAATTCTGTTATCCATTTGCCATATTCCATTTTTTCTGAAGGGGAAAATTCGGACAAGTTCAAAAAAAATGGCACAACAATTTTTTTAAAACTATCTCTTTCCGCTTTCAAAAAACTTCTTGACAAGGACAAAACAATGTCAAGTGACGAAAAGAAACTCGCATTGATTGTTTTTGAAGATAGGACAGTTTTGGGGAAGAAAATGTGCGACTTGACGGTAGAGGTGGACTCGGCAGACTATTTGACGGCTTACAAAAGGACGAGAAAAGCTTTGGACAACTTTCTTTTGTAAAAATTTGATTTTTGCAAAAACTAATAGTAAAATTGTGTGTAGATATGCGAAAAATGTAGAAAAATGTAAAATGTGAGGGAAAAATGAACGAAACATTGGTTAATTATTTAAGAGTTACATCTTGCCTTGAAATTGAAAAAGCGGGTTCTGGGCATCCAGGGGTTTGCCTTGACGGGGCACCCATTGCCTTTTCCATTTTTAAAGATGCCAAAAGAGATTGCAAAAATCCACAGTGGGGAAATAGGGATAGAATTGTCTTTTCCGCAGGACATGCAAGCGCACTTGTGTATGCGTGTCTAAATCTTTTTGGCTATGACATGACTGTTTTAGATATGCAAAGTTTTAGGCAACTTGGCTCAAAGTGCAAGGGTCATCCAGAGGTGGACATCCCAGGTGTTGATGCCACAACGGGGCCACTTGGACAAGGTGTCGGCATGGCAGTTGGCATGGCTGTTGCAGAAGAATATTTGAGGGGCAAATTCGCCCATGGGAATTTAAGTCCTATTGACCACTACACCTATTGCTTTGTTGGTGACGGCGACCTTATGGAAGGTGTGGCACAAGAGGCAATAAGTTTCGCTGGCACACAAAAATTGTCCAGACTTATCTTGTTGTATGACAAAAACGACATTACAATCGAGGGTTCAACCAACTTTTCAAATAGGGAAAATGTAAAACAAAAGTTTATTTCTATGGGTTGGAATGTTTTTGAAGTGGAAAACGGCAACAGTGTGGAAGAAATAGACAGCGCCATTTTGCAAGCCAAAAGAAGTGACAGACCAAATATCATAATTGTCAAAACAAAAATTGGCTTCGGCAGTGAACTTGAAGGGACAGCAGCAGTTCATGGGAAGCCACTAAACAAAGAGCAAATTGGACATTTACGTCAAAATATTGGATATTTTGTGCCAGATTGGACTTTAAGTGATGCACAAAAAGAAGAAATGCAAAATATCCTTTCGCTAAAACAACAGGAAGTGAAGTTGTATAACGAAAACATGGACGAATACAGAAGAAAATTTCCAAAAGATTATGCAGAGTATCAAAATATGATAAGTTCGCCTGTGGTGGAACTCTCAACATTGATAGAAAAAACGGGGGATAAATTTGACGGCAGAAAAGTGCTGGGGAATGTGCTTAACAAGGTTTATGGCATTGTCCCTATGTTAAGTCTTTGTGCTGACCTCACACCTTCAACCAAAACAAATGTCGTGGACGGTGGCAACTTCTGTGTGGATAACAGAACGGGCAGAAATGTTATGCTAGGGATAAGGGAACACGCCATGGGTGCTGTGTGCAACGGAATTTTGTTAAGTGGACTACCCGCACTTTGTTCAACTTTTATGTCTTTTGCAAACTACATGACACCAGCAATAAGACTTAGTGCAATGATGAATGTTCCAGCACTATATATCTTTACTCATGACTCCATTTTGGTGGGCGAGGACGGCCCAACGCATGAGCCTATTGAGCAAATCGCAACACTCAGAGCAATGCCAAATATAAATGTTTTCCGCCCATGCGGTGAGGAAGAACTTTTGGCAAGTTTGCAGTGCCATTTTGAGGGAAGAAAGCCTAGCGTAATCTTAATTTCCCGCAGTGCAGTTTGTGGGATGAAAGACAACTTTTCAAAGGCACTTTATGGCGGATATATTTTAAGTGACGCAAAAGACTATGTTGCAACTTTAGTTTCCACGGGGACGGAAGTCAGTTTGTGCGAAAAGGTTTGGGATAACCTTGCAAAAAAGGGAATAAATGTTAGAGTTGTTAGCATGCCTTGTGTGGAAGTTTTTGACAAGCAAAGAAAGAGTTATAAAGATAAAGTTTTGGACAGAACAAAGCCTATTATCTGTGTGGAAGCAAGCAGCGATAACGTGTGGCACAAATATGCTCAAAGGGAAGAATATGTTTTTACTCTCAAGACTTTTGGCGAAAGCGGAAAACTTGAGGACGTGTGCAAACATTTTGGACTAGAAGAAAACTACTTAACAAAATATGTCGAAAAAGAAATTTTTAGTTGATTAAATTTGATTTTAATGCTAAAATGCCTATGTAAGTCGAATAATGTAAAATTTAAACTTTAGTTTTTTGAAGGAGGGAAAATGGCAGTCGCAAGTTCAAAAAGAAAGTTGATGATCGCAATATTTATGCTATGTACGGCAGTTGTTGGCTTTGTTGCAATGGCTTTTTCTATCCTCGCCGCAACAACTCAGCAAGTGCAGTCAGTTTTTTCAGTAACTTATTCTGCCGACAATGTCTATGCAACAGTTTCTGGAACATATAGCATAAACGGCGGCACAGCAAGCAACCTAACTGCCACAGACGGTTCAACAAGCCTTGTATTCACTCCAGGCATGGGGCAAACTTCAAAAACTCTTTCTTGTGCAGAAGTTGACTTGTCACCAGAGAATAGCAAACTGTTCTTCGTGTATAAGTTTGAAAACAAAAACCCAAGCGGCGGATATGCCATGCAAGTTGCATTTTCAGACGGTTCAACTTCCACAAACATGACAATTACATACTACGCCTCCACAACCTCCGTGCCAACTTTGGCTCAAACAGAGTCCTCAACCACGGGCAAAAACATAAGTCTTACAGTAAACGCCCAGTCAACTGGCTACATTGCTGTGTGCGTAAAGATAACATCAGTTTATGCAGATGCGAGTTATCTTAGCACTACTTCAAGTGGCGTTGGTGCAACAATTTCAAGTTTAGTTTCATAAATAACATTCAATCGCTTGACAATTCGACATAAATCTTATAATCTATTGTATATTTTGAGGCATAAATCAAAAGACTAAAGATAGGAGAAAAAGGTTGAAAAAGAAGATTTTTTCGTTGATACTCACAGCAGTTCTTATTGTGACAGCCTCTGTCGCAATGGTTTTTTACGCCTTGGCTGCAACCCAAATCAACCTAAAATCTACCATTGAAGTTGGATATACAGCAGCACCAAATGTCGTCTGCGAAGCCAGTGCAACCTATCAACTGGAGAAAGACGCCTCGGCAACTGCTTTCACCTCGGGCGGGCAAAGTTTCGCTTACATAGACTCTCAAACAACAAAAACACTCACCGCCAGCAACTCTGCCTTGGTGCTTAATGATATGACCAGTTCATATGTCATATTCACATTCACATTTAAGAACAAAAACTTAATGTCAACTTTCAATCTTAACATCAAACTTACAGACAATTCACTCTGCTCAAATATGACAAGAAAATATTATTTTGGCTCACTCGCCTCGTCCAGCCTTTCAAACCTCGCCAGCCAAATAAAATCTAATGGGGTGGATTATTCTGCACTTGCAAATCAAACCTTAACCTTGGGCTATCAAGAAACTGGCAAAGTCTATATGCTTGTGGAAATCATTTCTGGCCTTAAGGGAAGTTATACCGCAAACACTGCAAATGGCTTCAAATTCACGCTCACAACCACCACGGGGGGGGGGTAGCCTTTCTTAGTAAAGACTGGAAAACTCGCCTCGGAAAAGACGATTTAAAGACCTCTACGACGTCAATTATTTTCACAAAAGACGCAAGTCAGATAAGTGGACTATCAAACAGTTTGTCACTTGGCACGAATAGTGCGACTTCAACAACAGCCTATGTTGATGACAATAACTTTAGTGATGTAAAAGCCTACTGGGGAAGTGACAAATCAAAAATTGTAATATACTCTGCAGGGACGATTATGGCTCCTAAAAGCTGTAATGGATTTTTCGCTGATCTTGAAAATCTAGTTAGCCTTAACATGAATAACTTTAATACAAGTAATGTGACAGATATGTCATTTATGTTTTATAGATGTAGAAGATTGGTTTCACTTGATGTAAATAATTTTGATACAAGCAATGTGACAACTATGTCATATATGTTTGCAGATTGTACAAGATTGGTTTCACTTGATGTAAATAATTTTGATACAAGCAAAGTGAATAAAATGGTAGGTATGTTTAATTCATGTTTCGAATTGGCTTCACTTGATGTAAGTAATTTTGATACCAGTAAAGTGTATGAAATGGGTAATATGTTTATCGGTTGTATAAGTTTAACCAGCCTAAATCTTGGCAATTTTAACTTGCAATTTTGCACTATTTTATCATCTATGCTTAGCAATTGTAACAAACTTACTTCGCTAACCCTTCCATACAATTTGCGAAGTGGTTACACAATAGACTTGCCCGCCAGCACATTCTACAATGGCAGTGCGGGACCTTATAGCACCGTTGGCACGGCAACCAGCGGGACAACTGTTGCATGCTCAACAGCAAGCAGCAAGGTGACCTTGACAAAGAAGTAAATAAAAAAGACCTTTTGATTGTCGCTTCTTCCCGTGGGAAGGGTGGGGCTGAAAGGTCTTTTTCTTTGCAAGAGATATGACTTACTTGCTTTTTGCTTTTTGGATAATGTTTTGGGTTTCTTCTTTCAAGGTTTCTGCTGTTTTCTTTACGGCATTTTGCGCTGGTTTGCAAAGTGCCACAACAGTTGCCCCTGCAATGCCCCCAAGCATTATTCCAAGCAACATATCACAGTTCATATTTTACCTCCTTGCAAAACTATTTTGTGCAAATTGGCTCTACTGTTGCATGGCAATTTTTGGCAAAGGGAATTGGATACAAGTTTTCGATATTTTTTTGCAAAAATATTTTTTTCTCTATTCATTTTGTTTGCCAGTTTTCAAAATTTGTTGTAAGATATATTGTATCAAATAAAGGTAGGTATTTATGTTAGAAGATTTTGATATTAACTTTTTGGAATTTGAAGAAAACCTTTCCAAAAGAATTGACCGCATGAAATATGACTATTCCATTATCCGTGCGGGTAGGGCAAACCCAAGAATGTTAGACAAAGTTTGTGCCAACTATTATGGCGTCATGACTCCAATTTCGCAAATGGCAAACATCTCTGTGCCAGAAGCCAGAATGATAGTCATTTCTCCATGGGATATATCCACTGTTAAGGAAATTAACAAAGCAATTATGTCCAGCGACATTGGCGTAACTCCAACAGATGACGGCAGACTTATTCGCCTTGTGTTCCCAAGTTTGACCGAAGACAGACGTAAGGAAATTGCAAAAGAAGTTCGCAGCCTTGCAGAAGAAGCAAGAATTTCCGTCCGTGGGCTGAGAAAGGATATTTTGGAAGTTTTCAAAGCCGCTGAAAAGGACAAAAAACTGACCAAAGACGAACTTGAAACTGCAAACGAAAAAGTTCAAAAAATGGTTGACAAATACAACGGCATAATTGACGACCTTTGCACTTCAAAAGAAAAAGAAATTATGGAAGTGTAAGAGGAATAATATGTTTTTTAAAAAGAAAAAAGAAAAAATTGATATGACACGCATGCCAAAACATGTGGCGTTTATTATGGATGGCAATGGACGCTGGGCAAAAAAACGTGGCATGCCTCGCACTTATGGACACAAAATTGGCGTTGACTCGCTGTCTTGCATTGTTCGTCACGCAAGGGAACTGGGGATAAAAGTTGTGTCATTCTTCGCCTTTTCCACCGAAAATTGGAATAGGTCAGACGAGGAAGTCACCGAAATTTTCCGCCTTTGCCTAGAACTTTTGAAAAAGAAAAAACAAGAGTATCTTGACTCTGACTTAAGATTTTGCGTGATTGGCGACTACTCAAAAATTGCCAAAGTGAACAAGGAATTGGTTGACGAAATTTCAGACCTTATTTCAAAAACAAAAAAACACACAGGCATGGTTGTGAACATTGCCCTAAACTATGGCGGGCGAGCGGAAATTGTGCGTGCGTGCAACAAAATCTTGGCAAAGGGACTTAGCGAAGTTGACGAAAAAACTTTTGCAAAATATCTTGACGAACCCGAACTTCCAGACCCAGACCTTGTGATAAGAACCAGCGGGGAAATGCGAGTTAGCAACTTTATGATGTGGCAAATGGCTTACGCAGAACTTTATTTCCCAAAGACCCATTGGCCAGACTTTAGGGAAAAGGAACTTGACGAGGCCATTGTGGCTTACCAAAGCCGAGATAGACGTTTTGGCAAAATAAAAGAGCAAAAGGCTTGAAATTTTGCTCAAAATGTGATAAATTTGTGCATAAGTTGATGTTTTAAAACACATTCAAACCACTAAAATTACATTTTTCAACATATTTAGATAATTTTCTTCAAAAAATGTGTGAATTTTGGTGGATAACTTATGACGACTACATGAAAGAAGGATAAAAAAATGAAAGATAAAGTTAAAATTGGGCTTTTACTCACACTGGCACTATGTGCAATGCTCGTGGTTGATTATTTCTCAACCTATGTGTTTGACGCAATCATTTTGACTTTTGCACTTTTTGCAACAGTTGAGTTTGCACGCCTGCAACTAAAGTCAGGCATGCCATGTTTCAAATGGGTGCCAGAAATTGCCACCACTTTAATATTCTTAACCGCAGTGGTGGGGTATCTTTGCTCACTTAGTGCAATCTTAATCTTTGTGTGTGAAGCAGTGGTTATTGGTCTTGTGTATCTCACAGTTTTCTTGGGCTCTGCCTTTGTTTTTAAATCTGACACAGAAAAAGACGAATTCCGCCAAGCGGTGGGAATGTCCACAACAAGATTTGCTTTTTTCAAATCTAACAACACTCTTTTCGCAATATTGTATCCAAGCGTAATGCTCCTATTTATGTCTATGCTCAACCACTGTCAAGAGTTGGGACTTGTGGGCTTTTCTGCCAACACAGAAGGCTCAAAAATGGGACTTGTTGGCATAATTCTTATATTTGCAATTTGCTGCCTTGAAGACACTTTTGCAATGCTCTTTGGTACATGGATTGGTGGCAAAAAACTTTGCCCAAAAATCAGCCCAAAAAAGACAATTTCTGGTGCATTATTTGGACTTTTAGGCGGTATTTTAGGTGCAATTTTGGTCTATTTTGTGGCGGGAGCAATTTACAAAGATGTATTCTCTCAAGTCGCATTTTGGGAGTTTGCGATAGTTGGTCTTGTAGGCGCAGTGGTTGCCGAAGTTGGTGACATTTTTGAATCTGCCGTCAAACGCAAAGCGGGTGTTAAAGATGCTGGCGACTTGTTCAGAAGTCATGGCGGCGTGCTTGACAGACTTGACAGCATAATCTATGCCACTCCATATGTCTTTGTTTGCTTGCTTTTCTTGTTTGGCTAATAAATTTTGATTTTCTGTAAAAAATTAATTTGATATGACTTTAAACACAATGGTTTGTGTTAATTTGTTTGTTGTGTAATAGAAATATTATATAGGCAAAAGGGGAAAGAATGAGTTTTTTTAGTTGGGTTTTGTATATCGCCATAGCTATTCTCGTGCTTATGGTTATGATAACTGTGCATGAGTTTGGGCATTTCACCGCAGGGAAATTGTTGAAGTTTAAAATTAACGAATTTTCCATTGGCTTTGGCAAAGCATTGTTTCAAAAAAACATGAAAGACGGAACAAAGTTTGCAATAAGACTTGTTCCTCTTGGCGGATATTGTGCTTTTGACGGCGAAGACGAAGAGGGCGAAAAAGAAGGCTCTTTCAACTCTCAACCAGTTTGGAAGCGACTTATCGTGCTTTTCATGGGACCTTTTTTCAACTTTTTGTCAGCACTTCTTGTGTCAGTCATTTTCCTCATGTGCTTTGGCTATGCAGACAATGTAGTCGTGGCAAAAGTAAATCTTCCACCCTCAGCCACTGCTGAAACATGGCTTATGGAAGGGGACAGAATAACTGCAGTAAATGGCACAAAAACTGACTTTGTTTATGATAATTATTTTCACACACTCATCACACAATATGACTATGACGAAGACTTTACAATAACAGTGGAACGCAATGGGGAATATAAGGATATTGTTGTTTCAAAGAAAGTGTGGGATAACGTTCCAAGCCAAGTTGTAGAAGGTTTTACTTATGCGAAAAAATATTCACTTGACGGCGAAAACTATAATTACACAATCATTTACAATTCCGAACTTGTGGGCAAGTATCAACTTGCAAAATTGGACGGAAATGGAGTGCCAGTTGCATACTTTAATGCCGAGCAAACTCCAAACGGCTATCTTGTAAAAGAACCCGAACTTGGAAAAACATTCCTTATCGAGTCAACTTCAGAATCGGCAGAAAATTACAGTGATTTGACACTAAAATCTGCCATTATTGGAATTAACACAGCAAACTACAAATATGGCTTCTTCGAGGCACTTGGCGGGTCGTTTGTGTTCTGCTTTAAGTGGGCGTGGAAAATTCTTATAATTTTGTGGCAACTTATAACTTGTCAACTTGCCATTTCGAACATAGGTGGAACAGTTACAACAGTTGTTACAATGGCTCAAGTTGCTCACACAAATATGGCAAATTTGCTTCTTTTGTTCCCACTAATTTCAATAAATCTTGCCGTGTTCAACCTTCTTCCATTCCCAGCACTAGACGGAGCAAGAATGGTGTTTGTGGGCATAGAAGGTGTGCGTGGCAAGCCAATAAATAGAAAAATTGAAGCAAATATTCACTTCTTTGGACTTGTTTTCTTGTTAGCCTTCGTTTTGATAGTTGACATATTACACTTTGTGCTTTAAAATATATACATGGCAACAAAACAAGAATTTTTAAATTATATAAACAAAAAAACTTGCGACAAATTCAGTTTTATCAGACTGAAGCAGGTTTTTTTTGATGCTACAAAAAATTGTTGTAATATCCAGTTTATTTATCCCGCCGAAAAGACTTTGACCGATGACGATAAATTGGAAATTGAACGAGTGGTGAGGGAATACATCTCCGCCCCTTGCAGTGTGAACGTTAGAATAAACAAAAGTTTTATTGAAGCACCACTTATTTTGGAGCAAACGCAGAAATTTCTTGCAAAAAACAACCCCATTGTGTCGCAAGCCTTGTCAAAAGAAGATATTGTAATAAATCTAACTTTCCCAATTGAGATAACCATAAAAATGGAGCAATCATTGGTTGACTATTTTGAGAAAAATAGCGTTGCTAGAAATCTTGAGAACGACCTAAAACAAAACTTTTGCACAGAGTTTGACATAAAAACTGAGTGCGTTGAAAAAAAAATAAATAGCGACCAAATGCTTGAAGATAGACTGCGAGAAATTAGGCTTAAAAGCGACTTAGACAGCCTTGTTGCTCAAAGTCACGACAAATATTTTGTGCAAAATAAAAGAGTTATTTTAGGCAAAGAAATTACACTTTCTCCACGTTACATAAAGAGCGTAAATAGGGAGTATGACACTTGTGTTTTGGGCGGAATGATTTGTTTCCTTACAGAAAAATCTTTTAAAAGCAAGCGAACTAAAGTCAATGAAAATGGCGAAGAAGAGCCAATTCAGAAGCCATATTTTTCCTTGCAACTTAAAGACGAAACGGGAAAAATGAATTGCGTTGTGTTTCCAAGCAAAGAAGGTTATCACAAAATGCACCTGCTTTCAAATGGCAATACAGTTGTTGTTGAGGGGAAAATTACAAAATTTAATGGCGGGTTTGATATGACCATAAAAAACATTTCTCTTTGCGACTTGCCAGACAAAAATGAAGTTGTAACAGTGGAAAATCAAGACGAAATTACAGATTATCGCTTTGTCAGACCACAAAAATACACAAGTGAAAGACAAACAAGCTTATTTTTTGAAAGAAAGTTGTCTGAACAAGTGGAAAGAGGGAAATTTGTTGTTTATGACCTTGAAACAACGGGTGTTGACCCAGCACGTGATGAAATTATTGAAATTGGTGCGTTGAAAATTGAAAATGGCGAGTTTAGCGAGTTTTGGACGACACTTGTGCGTCCTTCAAGACCAATCCCACCAGACGCAACAAAAGTTAATAGAATTACAAACGAAATGGTCGCACATTGCTATAATATCAGTCAACTCATTTCCGATTTTTATTTTTTCTGCAAAGGCTGCACTATTGTTGGATATAACAGCATTGCCTTTGACAACCTATTCTTGCAAAAAGCGGGCAATAACAGTAAAATCACTTTTGACAACCCGGTTTTGGACGTTTTTCTTATGGCAAAGCAAAAATTGAGGGGGCTTAAGAACTATAAACTTGGGACTGTTGCAAAATTTCTTGACGTGAACCTTGTTGACGCTCACAGAGCCTTAAATGACGTTATTGCAACTGCTGAAGTGTTCTTAAAATTGTATTGATTTTTTTGGAATGGAAAAGTTGCAATTAAGTGGCATATTTAAAGGAGTTTTAAGACAATAAAATGACATTTTTGGGCAAAAAATGAGTTTTCGCAACAAAAAGGCGAAAAATAGAGATAAATTTTTGAAAAAATGTGAAAAAAAGTGACACTGGGGCTTGATATTTGTAAATTGTTGTGTTAAAATAATTATGCTTTAAAATGTGTAGTTTTAAGAGTGGCTTGACCGCTCTTAATTGCTATTTATAGAATGGAGGGAAAAGTTGAAGCAAACTGTTGCATCTATTGTTGAAGAAAACTTGAAAGATGTTGTCGCAAAATGTGGGTGTGAACTTTATGAAGTTGAATATGCAAAAAAGCAAAACGGCATGAATTTAACTTTGTTCATTGTGAAAAAGTCGGGCATCGTGAATATTGACGATTGCGAGGCAGTTCACAGAGCGGTTGACCCAGTTTTGGACGAGATAAACCCAACGAGCGACACGCCATACACTCTTAACGTTTCATCACTTGGACTGGATAGACCAATAAAGTCGGACAAAGATTTTGAGTGGAACATTGGAAAAGACGTTGACGTTAAGTTGTTTGAAAAAATGCAAAACAAAAAAGAATTTGAAGGCAAGATTTTAAGTTTTGACGGAAAGATAGTCGCTTTTGATGTGGCAGGGGAAAAAATTGAAGTCCCAAAGACAATGATTGCTGGGTGCAAACTTCATTTGGACTTCTAATATGAAAGATTAAATTTAAGGAGAAAATATTAAAATGGTAAACAAGGATTTTTTTGCAGCACTCGATGATTTGGAAAAGGAAAGGGGGATAAACAAAGAGGTTTTTGTGAATGCACTTGAAACAGCACTTACATCTGCATACAAAAAGAACTTTGGTGAGGCTATGAGTGCCAGCGTAAAACTTAACCCAGAAAACAACTCCATAAGAGTTTACAGTTACAAAACAGTTGTTGCAGAAGTGACAGACCCAGACAAGGAAATTTCACTTGAAGACGCAAAGGCAATCAAAAAGTCTTATGCACTTGACGACGTAATTTCACAAGAAGTTACTCCAAAGAATTTCGGCAGAATTGCGGCACAAATTGCAAAGCAAGTCGTTCTTCAAAAACTTCGTGAAGTGGAACAAGAAAATGCTATGAACGAACTTTCTGAGAAGCAAAACGAACTTGTAACTGGTCTTATTAAGAGAATTGAAAATAACATTGTTTATGTTGAAATTCCAGGCAGTTCACTTGAATGTGTTATGCAAGAGAAAGACCAAATTCCAGGCGAAAACTATGCAATAGGTGAAAGAATTAAAGTCTATGTCAAAAACTTGAGAGATTTTAAGGAATATTCAAAGTCTTTTGTGCAAGTTTCAAGAAGTCACCCAGGGTTTGTGAAAAAACTTTTTGAACTTGAAGTGCCAGAAATTAAATCGGGAGATATTGAAATTAAAAATATCGCAAGAGATGCTGGATATAGGTCAAAAGTTGCTATCGTTTGCCACAATCCAAATCTTGATGCACTTGGTGCATGTGTTGGCAACAAGGGAATGAGAATTAACAACATTATCAGCGAACTTAACGGCGAAAAGATTGATATTGTGGAATATTCTGACAATCCACTTGAATATATCGCTCGTGCCCTAAGCCCAGCAAAAGTGTTGACGGTTTATGCCCTTGAAGGACAAAACTACGCAAGAGCAGTTGTGCCAGATGACAAACTTTCACTTGCCATTGGTCGTGGCGGACAAAACGTTAGACTTGCAGTCAAACTTACTGGTTGGAAAATAGACGTTAAGAGTGAGTCGGTTGCAAAACAACTTGACGGGGAATTACTTTTTAACCTAGAAAATGGACTTGAAGCAGAAAACACTGTGGATGAAGAAACGACAGACAAAGAATAATTTGTGTGAGGTAGAAAATGCCAAAAAAACAGCCACTTAGAATGTGTGTGGCGTGTAGGGAAATGAAAGAAAAAGACGACCTTTTGCGAATTGTGAAAAATAGTCAAGGTGAAATATTTGTTGACGAAACATTCAAAGCAAACGGTCGTGGAGCATATATTTGCAAATGCAAAGATTGTCTTGCAAAAGCACAAAAGTCCAAAGCCTTGCAAAGAGCATTTAAGCAAAATGTTGGACAAGAGATTTATGAAGAGATAGGGAGATTTATTTTAGCGAATGAGCAATGAAGAAAAACAACAAAATGTAAACAACATAAAGTCGCTTAGCAAGTTAAGCTCAGAAGGTTCTGTGCCTTCACTTTTTCGTGAAGTGAAAAGGGCAAAACAACAAGCAATCACCATGCTTAATGCTTTAAGAGATAGGGCAAATGTCGTTCGCCGAGAGGAAGAAGACAAGGCAAGGGCAGAGGCACTTCGTGCGCAAGCACAAAAAAGACTTTCTTCTGTGCAACAAAAAGACTCCGAGCAATCTTTTGCCGAACTTTTTGAAAAATCAACTGGTGGCACCTTGGAAGAAAAAGAAGCACCAAAGCCAGTTCAAGAAAAGAAACCTATTGTGGAAGAAAAACCTGCTCCAAAAGTTGAAGTTAAGGTTGAAACCCCTGCACCAAAGCCAGCACCAGCCACACCAAAGCCTGTTATGCAAAATAGACCAGCTGCAGGTCAAGACAGATTTGCAAACAAGCCAAAAATGCAAAATCAAGCACCAAGGCAAAATGGTGGCGGGCTTAGACCATTTAATAATTATGCAATGCGTAACGACAAGCCAAGGCAATTTGGACAAAATAACAGACCATTCGGTCAAAACGCAGGTCAAAGACCATTTGACAGACCTTTTGGGCAAAATCAAAACGGCAATCGTTTTGCAAAACCTCAAATGGGTCCAAATGGGCAAGTTAGAGCACAAAATAAGGCTTTGACAAGCATTATACCAAGAAAAAATGCTCAACTTGAATCTGCAACTGCAGCCTTTGCAACAAAGGAAAGAGCGTTTGGCAATAAGAAAAAATCAAATGAAAGAGTGGACAACGAAAAGAGAATCAACAAGAAATCTCTCCTTCGTCGTGGACTTATTGAAGAGGCAAACATTGAAGAGAGAATGGTCACTAGAAAACTTAAACTCAAAAAACAAAAAGTTGACGTTGCTCCAATTATCGCTGCTCCTATTACAAACGCAGTTATCACAACAAACAACCTAACTGTCAAAATGCTTTCTGAAAAAATCGGCAAGCCAGTTACGGAAATTATAAAACAACTTATGGTTCTTGGAATTATGACCACAATCAACAGTCCAATCGACTTTGCAACAGCCGAACTTGTGGCAAGTGAACTGGGTGTAACCCTTGAACTTAAACTTGAAAAAACATATGAAGAAAAATTGAAGGAAAACGCCATTGATGACGGCACAAACACAGAAAAACGTGCGCCAATCGTCACTATTGTTGGTCACGTTGACCACGGCAAAACTTCACTTTTGGACTATATCAGAAAGACCCACGTCACAACAAGCGAAGCGGGTGGCATTACACAATCTATCGGCGCTTATTCAATAAATTGGAATGGCGAAGACATAACATTTATCGACACCCCTGGACACGAAGCCTTTATAAATATGCGTAAGCGTGGCACAGAAATCACAGATGTGGCAGTGCTTATTGTTGCTGGTGATGACGGCGTTAAACCTCAAACTATTGAGGCGATTAAGCATATTAAAGAAGCCAAAGCACCAATGATTGTTGCAATTACAAAAATTGATAAGCAAAATGTTGACATTGATAGAATTAAGCAACAACTTGCCGAACAAGAAGTCCTTCCAGAAGATTGGGGCGGCGATGCAATCATTGTCCCAGTGTCATCTGTCACAGGGCAAGGCATTGACAAACTTCTTGAAACAATTTTGCTTGTTGCAGAAATGCAAGAACTAAAATGCAACAAGGATAGAAACGCAGTGGGGACTGTCATTGAAGCAACTCTTGACAAAAACAGAGGACCTATTGCAAACATTATTGTTCAAAACGGAACTCTTAAAATTGGCGACAGTATCGTGTCGGGCTTTGCACTTGGCAAGGTTAGAGCATTGGTCGATAGCCGTGGCAAAAATGTTCAAAAAGCAGGACCTTCAACTCCAGTTTCAGTTTTGGGCTTTGACAGCGTGCCAAAAGCGGGCGACACAATTCAAGCAGTTGACGAAAAGTTGATTAAAAACGTTATTGAAGAACGTCGAATTAAAATGGCGCAAGAAAAAATTGAACATGGTGCAGGCGTTAGCCTTGACGAATTCTTGGCAACTCCAGTTAAGGAAGATATGAAGACTCTAAACCTTCTTATAAAAGCAGACAGTCAAGGTTCTGCCGAAGCACTAAAGCAAAGTTTGGGCGAAATTAAAAACGAAGAAGTCAAAGTGGAAATTGTTTCTTGCGGCGTTGGAAATATTAACGAAAATGATATTCAACTTGCAAAAGTTTCAAATGCAATTATCATTTCATTTGACACAAAAGTTTTGGGCAAAATTTCAACCTATGCAAAGCAAAATAAAGTTGAAATTAGAGAGTATGACATCATTTACAAGGCAATCGAAGACATTGAAAAACTTGCAAAATCTATGATGGCTCCAAAATTTGAAGAAAAAGTTGTGGGACATGCGGAAGTAAGGGCATTGTTCAAAATTAGCAGCGTTGGAACTATTGCTGGAAGTTATGTCACAGACGGCAAAATTGTCAGGAATTCCTCTGTTAAAGTTTCTCGTGGCGGAAAAGAAATTTTTGCAGGCAAGATTGCAACCTTAAAACGTGGCAAGGATGACGCAAAAGAAGTTGCTGCTGGATATGAATGTGGCATAAAGATTGACGGCTTTAATGACGTCCAAGAGGGCGATATTATTGAATGTATCGTCAAAGAACAAATATTTTCGTGAGGTGAAAAATGAACAGTAGGATTGAAAGGGGAAACTCTCAACTAAAGAAGAAACTTTCCGAAATAATATCATTTGACCTCAGCGACCCAAGAATTCTTGAAAATATGGTCACCGTCACCAAAGTGTCACTTTCAAGTGACCTAAAATATGCAAAAGTTTTTGTCAGTGTGTATGGCTCGGGCGATCCAAAAGACGTGCTTGTCGCACTTAAAAAGGCTGAAGGTCATATTAAAAAGTTGCTTGCTGGCAAACTCGAGTTTAGAATGATGCCTACATTCGATTTTGTCCTTGATACAAGCGAAGACTATAGTGACAAGATTAACAAAATTCTTAAAAATATAACATATAGCAACCAGACTGACGACAGTCAGAGCGAGTGAATTTGTGCCAAGATTTTCTTGGCATTAAATTTTTATAAATATATACATTCATTTTTACAATAGGAGATAAAATGGCAATCAACAAACAAAAACTAAACGAAGTTGCAAAGAAACTTTTGGCGGCAAAATCTGTCGCACTGTTTTGTCATCAAAACCCAGATGAGGACGCGTTAGGCTCGTGCGGAGCGTTGAAACTTGCTCTTGAAAAACTGGGCAAACGTACAGCAATTTTTTGCGAAGACAAAGTGCCAAAAAGACTTGAATTTCTTGAAGTCAACTTGTGTGACGACAAAAACGAACTTGGAAAGTATGAAACTTTTTGCCTTGTTGACGGCTGTGCTGCGTATAGAACTGGCTCTTTTGAAACATATTTTGACAATGCAAAAATACGCCTTTGCCTTGATCACCACCAAATTGAAGAATACACTTTCGACTGTGCTTATCAAGACCCAACTTGTGCCAGTGCAAGTGACATTGTGACAGAACTTATCCCACTTTTGGGCGTTCAAATTGACGGCACAATGGCAACGCTTTTGTATGCGGGCATAACGGCTGATACGGGCAGATTTCTTTTTCCATCGCCAACAGCGAGCGACAGCCTAAACCATGCAAGCACTCTTTTGACCCTTGGGGCAGACATGGACAAAGTGAACTTCAACTCGTTTAGAAAAAAGCGAAAAGATTATCCATTGTTCCTTAAAATGTTCTTAAAAAACACAAAACCTTATTTTAATGGCAAAATATTTTTGACCACTATAAAGCAAAAAGAGTATGAAAAATACAAAGAAGTGTGGGACGAAAATGACTGCCCAAAAACACTTGATTGGATTGATGGTTGTGAGATAACTGTTGTTGCGATTGGCAAGAAAAAGGGCTATTTTCACCTAAATTTCCGCTCTGTTGGGGATATAAATGTTGGAAATATTGCCAGAATATTTGGCGGCGGTGGGCACAAAAACGCTTCGGGTGGAGAATATTTTGGAAGTGCAAAAGAAATGCAAAAAGCAATCTTAGATGAATGTTCAAAACATTTGAGCAAATGAAATAGGAGAAAAAATGATTGGAGTTTTGGTGGTGGATAAGCCACGTGGGGTGACGTCAAGTGATGTGGTGGTGAAAGTTAAAAAGTTGCTTAACGAGAAAAAAGTTGGGCATATGGGAACACTTGACCCCTTGGCGGAAGGGGTTTTGCCACTGGGCATTGGACGTGCGACAAAGTTGTTTGACTTGTATCTCAAAAAGACAAAAGAATACATTGCGACATTTACTTTTGGGAGCGAAACGGATACCCTTGACCTTGAAGGCGAAGTTGTGGAAACAAGCGACATTATTCCAACCAAAGAACAACTGAAAAAGGCAATTAAAGAAAACTTTTTGGGGGAAATAAAGCAGTTGCCACCAAAATATTCTTCAAAGAAAATTTCGGGCAGAAGAGCATGCGACATCATAAGGCATGGAGGTAAAGTTGAACTTGAGCCTTGTGAAGTGGAAATTTATTCGTTTGACGTTTTGGACGAAGTGGAACGGGGTGTGTTTAGGTTTAGAATTTCGTGCAGTGCGGGGACATACATTCGCTCGCTAGCAAGAGACGTTGCAAGGGCAGCCCACTCTGTTGCTACAATGACAAAACTCGTTAGGACAAAATGTGGTCCATTTTTGTTGGAGAATAGCGTAAAATTTGATAAACTATCTTACGATGAGATTTCATTGCACTTGTTGCCACTTGAAAGAGTGCTTGCGGAACTGACGAGAGTTGATGTGAGTGCAGAGGAGTTGACAAAACTGAGAAATGGCATAAAATATGCAAAATTTGTGGGTAAATGTGGTTTGAATGATGTGGCTGTGTGGAATGAAAACAAAGTTGTTGGACTAGGCGAAACCCGCCTTGACGGCTGGCTTAGTGTGAAAACTTATTTTTAAAGGAGTAAAAGATGATAAAATTTGGACCATCGGGCAACGGAAATCTGTTTTATGACCAAGGCTTCAAAAGCAGTCTTGATGCTCCAGGCTGGCTGAAAAATAGGGGGCTTACGGCTTATGAATATTCCTTTTCAAGGGGATTTTCACTGAGTGAGTTTATGGCAAAAAGTCTTGGAGAAAAGTGCAAGGAAAATGGAATTGAAATTTCCGTCCACGCGCCATATTATATCAATCTTGCAAACCCAGACCCAAACATGATTGAAAAATCATTTGGATATATCATCACAAGTTTGAAATATCTTAAAATTATGGGCGGACACAGATGTGTCTTTCACCCAGGGACTTGCGGCGGACTGCCGAGAGGTGAGGCAGTAAAACTTTTGAACGAAAATATGAAAAAACTGGTTGAACGCATAAATGCGGAAAACTTGGGCTTTGACTTTCTGCTTTGCCCAGAAACAATGGGGAAAAGTCAACAACTTGGAACTTATGAGGAAGTGGGCGAAATTTGCACCTATGCCGATTACTTGGTGCCAACGCTAGATTTTGGGCATATAAATGCTTTGACGCAAGGCAGTTTGAACAGAGCGGAAGATTATGAAAAAATTTTTAACTTTCTCATAGATAAAATTGGCTATGAAAAGGTGAAAAAAGTACATATCCACTTTTCAAAAATAGAATACGGACCGAAGGGTGAGATTAAGCACTTAACTTTTGAAGATAGAGATTATGGACCGGAATTTCCACCACTGGCACAAGTTTTGAAAAAATTGAAACTGGAACCAGTGATTATTTGCGAGTCACGTGGCACGCAGGCTGAAGATGCGGGCGAAATGAAAGATTATTATTTTAAGGAGAACTAAAACTATGTCAGGACATTCAAAATGGCACAATATTCAAGCAACAAAAAACAAGGCAGATGCCGTAAGAGGGAAAATTTTTACAAAAATAGGCAGGGAAATCGCTGTCGCAGTTAAAATGGGCGGGGCAGACCCAAACAACAATGCAAGCCTTCGTGCAGTTATTGCAAAGGCAAAACAAAACAATATGCCAAATGACAACATAACAAGGTCAATCAAAAAGGCAAGTGGCGAACTTGGCAGTGTGAACTATGAAGAAATTACATATGAAGGCTATGGCGTTGGCGGAAGTGCGCTTATCGTCAAATGCTTAACAGATAACAAAAACAGAACCGCTGGTGACGTCAGACACGCTTTTGATAAGCACGGCGGCAGTTTGGGGGCTGTGGGATGTGTGAGTTATCTTTTTGATAACAAGGGTGTTATGATTCTTGAAAACAAAGATATTGACGAAGAAAAACTTATCGACATGTGCCTTGAAGCGGAAGCAGAAGATGTGATAAATGACGGAGATGTCTTTCAAATTATCACCGCTCCAAGCGACTTTAACAAAGTGAAAGAAGCACTTGAAGGGCAAGGCCTTAACTTTGTGTCAGCAGAAGTTACAATGATTCCACAAAACACCATTGACCTTCCAGAAAATCAATTCCCAACTTTTGAGAAACTTCTTGATACACTTGAAGACCTTGATGACGTGCAAGATGTGTATCACAATGTGAACCTTCCAGATGAAGATGAAGAAGAATAAATAAAAAAAATCTCAGTCACAAAAGTGATTGAGATTTTTTGGTGGAGATAAGCGGTCTCGAACCGCTGACCTTTTGAATGCCATTCAAACGCTCTACCAACTGAGCTATACCCCCATATTTCATTGTTATTATAACAGAGATTTGTCATATTGTCCACAACTTTTTGGGGCGACAGCGAATTTTTCTTTGAAAAATTCGGCAAAATCGAGAGATTTTGCCACAAAACTTCGTTTTGCCTGTCGCCCCCGCAAAAAAAAATCTAAAAACCTAATATTTTATTTGACAAAAAATATGATTTATCTTAAACTTTATACAGATAGTGAATTTTTTGCCTAAAAGTTGAGGGGTTATGAAAAGTAACCCAAATAAATGGCATGATTTGACAAAAGGAGAACCCCAAATGAC